>NZ_JBVIKO010000034.1:0-97752 GCF_055580905.1 Streptomyces sp. NPDC031497 | reverse complement strand
GAGGTCGCCCGTGACGCCGAAGATGACCAGACCGGACGGTCCCGCGATACGCGGGAGCCGTCGGTCTGCGGGGTCACGCAGCGGGTTGCTGCTCGACAATTTAGCCCTCCGAGGGGGCCAGGCGCTCCAGCTCCGCCTGGGTCGACTTGAGCAGGTCGTTCCAGGAGGCCTCGAACTTCTCGACGCCCTCGTCCTCCAGAACCTGGACCACGTCGTCGTACGAGATGCCCAGCCGCTCGACGGCGTCGAGGTCGGCGCGGGCCTGCTCGTAGGTACCGGTGATCGTGTCGCCGGTGATGCCGCCGTGGTCCTCGACCGCGAAGAGGGTGGCCTCCGGCATGGTGTTCACGGTGTTCGGCGCGACCAGGTCGTCGACGTACATGGTGTCCTTGTACGACGGGTCCTTCACACCGGTCGACGCCCACAGCGGACGCTGCTTGTTGGCGCCGGCGCTCTCCAGAGCGGTCCAGCGGGGGGTCGAGAAGACCTCCTCGTACGCCTGGTAGGCGAGCCGGGCGTTGGCGACGGCGGCCTTGCCGCGCAGCGCCTTGGCCTCGTCGGTGCCCAGGTCGTTCAGGCGCTTGTCGATCTCGGTGTCCACACGGGACACGAAGAACGACGCCACCGAACGGATGAGCGAGAGGTCCAGGCCGCGCTCCTTGGCCTTCTCCAGGCCGGAGAGGTACGCGTCCATGACCTCGCGGTAGCGCTCCAGCGAGAAGATCAGCGTGACGTTGACGCTGATACCGCGGCCGATGACCTCGGTGATCGCCGGCAGACCCGCCTTGGTGGCCGGGATCTTGATGAGCGTGTTGGGGCGGTCCACCAGCCAGGCCAGCTGCTTGGCCTCGGCGACGGTCGCCTTGGTGTTGTGCGCCAGGCGCGGGTCGACCTCGATCGACACCCGGCCGTCCTGGCCGTCGGTCGCGTCGTACACCGGGCGCAGGATGTCGGCGGCGTCGCGGACGTCCGCCGTGGTGATCATGCGGACGGCCTCTTCGACGGTGACCTTGCGGGCGGCGAGGTCCGACAGCTGCTGGTCGTAGCCGTCGCCCTGCGAGATCGCCTTCTGGAAGATCGTCGGGTTGGTGGTGACGCCCACGACGTGCTGCTGGTCGATCAGCTCGGCGAGGTTGCCGGACGTGATCCGCTTGCGCGACAGGTCGTCCAGCCAGATCGCGACGCCCTCCTCGGAGAGGCGCTTGAGTGCGTCTGTCATGGAATTACATCTCCTACGTGTCGTATATGAGCGTCAGCGCTGGGCGGCGGCGATGGATTCCCGGGCCTTGGCGGCCACGTTCTCGGCAGTGAAGCCGAACTCGCGGAAGAGCACCTTGCCGTCGGCGGAAGCACCGAAGTGCTCCAGGGAAACGATGCGGCCGGCGTCCCCGACGTACTTGTGCCACGTGAGGCCGATACCCGCCTCGACCGACACCCGCGCCCTGACGGACGGCGGCAGCACGCTGTCCCGGTACCCCTGGTCCTGCTCCTCGAACCACTCCACGCACGGCATGGAGACGACCCGGGTGGGCACGCCGTCGGCCTCCAGCTGCTCGCGCGCCTCGACGGCGACGTGCACCTCGGAACCGGTGGCGATGAGGATGACCTCGGGGGTGCCGTTCGACGCCTCGAAGAGGACGTAACCGCCCTTGACCGTGTCCTCGTTGGACTCGTACACCGGCACGCCCTGGCGGGTCAGCGCCAGGCCGTGCGGGGCGCCCTTGCCGAAGACCTTGGTGTAGCGCCGGAGGATCTCGCGCCAGGCGATCGCGGTCTCGTTGGCGTCCGCCGGGCGGACCACGTTCAGACCGGGGATGGCGCGCAGCGAGGCGAGGTGCTCGACCGGCTGGTGCGTCGGGCCGTCCTCGCCGAGACCGATGGAATCGTGCGTCCACACGTACGTCACCGGCAGGTGCATCAGCGCCGACAGCCGCACGGCGTTGCGCATGTAGTCGGAGAAGACGAGGAACGTACCGCCGTAGACACGGGTGTTGCCGTGCAGGGTGATGCCGTTCATCTCCGCGGCCATGGAGTGCTCGCGGATACCGAAGTGGATGGTGCGGCCGTAGGGGTTCGCACCCGGCAGCGGGTTGTCCGCCGGCAGGAACGAGCTGTCCTTGTCGATGGTCGTGTTGTTCGACCCGGCCAGGTCGGCGGAGCCGCCCCACAGCTCGGGGATCACGGCACCGAGCGCCTGGAGCACCTTGCCGGAGGCCGCGCGGGTGGCGACGCCCTTGCCGGGCTCGAAGACCGGGATCTTCTCCTCCCAGCCCTTGGGCAGCTCGGCCGCGGCGATGCGGTCGAACTCGGCGGCCCGCTCGGCGTTGCTGTCACGCCACAGCTGGAACGACTTCTCCCACTCGGCCTTCGCGGCGGCACCGCGCTCACCGGCCGCGCGGGTGTGGGCGAGGACCTCCTCGGCGACGTCGAAGGACTTCTCCGGGTCGAAGCCGAGGACGCGCTTGGTGGCCGCGACCTCGTCCTCGCCGAGCGCCGAGCCGTGGGCGGCCTCGGTGTTCTGCGCGTGCGGGGCGGGCCAGGCGATGATCGAGCGCATCGCGATGAAGGACGGCTTGTCCGTCACCTTCTTCGCGGCCTCGATCGCGTTGTAGATGGCGTGCGGGTCCAGGTCGCCGTCCGGCTTCGGGGCGATGCGCTGCACATGCCAGCCGTACGCCTCGAACCGCTTGACGGTGTCCTCGGAGACGGCCGTCTCGGTGTCGCCCTCGATCGAGATGTGGTTGTCGTCCCACAGCAGGACCAGGTTGCCGAGCTTCTGGTGACCGGCCATCGAGGACGCCTCGGCGGAGATGCCCTCCTGGAGGCAGCCGTCACCGGCGATGCAGTAGATGTAGTGGTCGAAGGGGGACTCGCCCTGCGGCGCGTCCGGGTCGAACAGGCCGCGCTCGTAGCGGGAGGCCATGGCCATGCCGACCGCGTTGGCGACACCCTGGCCGAGCGGTCCCGTGGTGGTCTCCACGCCCCTGGTGTGGCCGTACTCCGGGTGGCCCGGCGTCTTGGAGCCCCAGGTGCGGAAGGCTTCGAGGTCTTCCAGCTCCAGGCCGAAGCCGGCCAGGTAGAGCTGCGTGTAGAGGGTCAGCGACGAGTGACCGGCGGACAGCACGAAACGGTCGCGGCCCACCCAGTCGGGGTCGGACGGGTCGTGCCGCATCACCTTCTGGAAGAGGGTGTACGCGGCCGGCGCCAGGCTCATCGCCGTACCCGGATGGCCGTTGCCGACCTTCTGTACGGCGTCGGCGGCCAGGACGCGGGCGGTGTCGACGGCCCGCTGGTCCAACTCGGTCCAGTCGAGGTCTGTGGTGGTCGGCTTGGTGCTCACCCTGGGTCAGGGCTCCTCTCCACATGTTCGGTTACCGGTCCACGGGCACACGCCCGCACCGGCTGCCGGTGTACTGGGTGCCCACCGGCCGCTGTCGAGCCTACCCCCGTAAGGACGTGCGTTTTTTCGAGTGTTTCCAGACTGCCGGGCCTTGCGGGGATCCGCCTCCCGACTGGCCGGGAAGGCGTGTCGGCACGTGAATCCAGTTGAATACGCAGCCGCTCATCTGACTGCTCAACCGAGCCCCCTCCCGGCTCTCCCGAGACGCCTGCCAACACGACCCCACCCCCGCGAAGGTCGAGGTATGGGCAACGTCTAAAGTGGCGTGGTACGCGCGAGCCTTTACCGGGACTTCACACGGGGAGGCTTGCTGGGATGTCTCTGTCAGGGGTGTGCGTGACGGCCGTCGAATCCCGTCCAGCGGGGGTACTCGGTGCGAGCGAGAGCCCGAGTCACCGGCCGTTCGGGGCCCGTGTCAAAGCTTTCGTGGCGCTGACCAAGCCGCGGATCATCGAGCTGCTGCTCATCACCACCGTTCCGGTGATGTTCCTGGCGCAGCAAGGCGTGCCCGACATGACGCTGGTCCTGCTCACCTGCGTCGGCGGGTACCTCTCCGCGGGCGGCGCCAACGCGCTCAACATGTACATCGACCGGGACATCGACGCGCTGATGGACCGCACCTCGCAGCGGCCCCTGGTGACCGGCATGGTCAGTCCGCGCGAGTGCCTCGCCTTCGGCATCACCCTGGCGGTCGTCTCCACCCTGTTGTTCGGTTTCACCGTCAACTGGCTGAGCGCCTGGCTGTCACTCGGAGCGCTCCTCTTCTACGTCGTCGTCTACACGATGATCCTCAAGCGGCGTACCTCGCAGAACATCGTGTGGGGCGGCATCGCCGGCTGTCTGCCGGTGCTGATCGGCTGGTCGGCCGTCAAGGACTCCATGTCGTGGGCGCCGGTCATCCTCTTCCTCGTCATGTTCTTCTGGACACCGCCGCACTACTGGCCGCTGTCCATGAAGGTGAAGGACGACTACGCGCGCGTGGGCGTGCCGATGCTGCCGGTGGTCGCCTCCAACAAGGTGGTCGCCAAGCAGATCGTCATCTACAGCTGGGTGATGGTCGCGGTGTCGCTGCTCCTCACCCCCCTCGGCTACACCGGCTGGTTCTACACGCTGGTCGCCCTGGTGGCGGGCGGCTGGTGGCTGTGGGAGGCGCACGCGCTCCAGAACCGCGCGAAGGCCGAGGTGACGGGCGGGAAGCTCAAGGAGATGCGCCTGTTCCACTGGTCCATCACCTATGTGTCGCTGCTGTTCGTGGCGGTGGCCGTGGACCCCTTCCTGCGCTGACCGCGCACCGACCCGTGCGGGCCCACGTCACACCGCCCTGCCCTCGCCAGTCGATCTACTCGTGAGTAGCATCCTGCTCATGGCAGACACGCAGCAGGTTGACCAGAAGGCCGAGCGCAAGGTCGCGCGCCTCGCCAAGCAGATCAGCACCTTCGCCAGGGCCCACGGCGGCGCCGAGGGCCAGGTGGCCTACATCGGCGAACGCGGCGCCCGCATCGTCCTCGTCGGCGAGGACGGCGGCTGGGGTGACCTGGTGGCCCCGAGCACCGAGGTCGCCCGGCAGGCGCTGGAGAAGGCGGGCATCACCGTCCACGAGTCCTTCGACGGCGAGTTCGCGGCGAAGGTCCAGACGGGGCCTTACGAGTGGAAGCGGATGGCCGGCATTCAGATCGGCGGCTGAACAGCTGTTCCAGGGGCGCGGGTCCGTATCAGTGTGCGGCTCCGCCGGGTGGGCGCGACCAGCCACATGCGGTCCGCAGTCGCCGTACAGCCGGTACCACCCACCCCCGCCCGCGACCTCCATCCCCGTTCACCCGTTAAGACGGACATGCAGCCGTCCACACGGGAGCCCGGATGATCGAAACGCCGTCCCTGGTGGACCAGTACTGCCACGGAGTGCTGCGTACGGAGCTCGGCCTCGGCACCTTCGAGACCCAGCTCGCCCGCACCGAAGGCCCCCCGGCCGCCGGCACCACCCTCTTCGACACCCAGACCGGTTTCGCGGTACGGCGCTGGTGTCCCCCGCTCCTCGGCCTGGAACCCCACTGCCCGCCCGCCCGCTACCTCGCCCGGCGCCGTGAACTCGGCGTCCTGGAGGCGGGCCGGCGCCTGCTGCGCGGCAGCGGCATCACCACCTACCTCGTCGACACCGGCCTCCCCGGCGACCTCACCGGCCCCGCGGAGCTGGCGTCCACCGGTGCCGCCCAGGCCAGGGAGATCGTCCGGCTGGAGCTGCTGGCCGAGCAGGTCGCCGACACCTCCGGGACCGTCGAGTCCTTCCTCGCCAACCTCGCCGAGTCGGTGCACGGCGCGGCGGCGAACGCGGTCGCCTTCACCTCCGTCGCCGGCCTGCGGCACGGTCTCGCGCTGGCCCCCGAGCCGCCCGGACCCGGTGAGGTGAGAGGCGCCGCGGGCCGTTGGCTGGCGGCCCGCCGGGTCGGCGGCGAGCTGACCGACCCGGTTCTCCTACGGCACCTGCTGTGGATCGCCGTGGCCTCCGGTCTCCCGCTCCAGCTGCACGCGGGCCTCGGCGAGCCCGGCGCCCGGATCGACCGTACCGACCCGGTCCTGCTGACCGACTTCGTCCGGGCCACCGCGGGCCTCGGCACCGACCTGGTCCTGCTGCACGGCTACCCCTACCACCGCCACGCCGCCCACCTGGCCGGCGTCTTCCCGCACGTCTACGCCGACTCGGGCGCGGCCCTGGTGCGCACCGGCGCCCGGGCCGGGACGATCCTCGCCGAGATCCTGGAACTGGCCCCCTTCGGCAAGATCCTCTTCTCCAGCGGCGCCCACGGCCTGCCCGAACTGCACGTCGTCGGCGCCCGCCTCTTCCGCGAGTCCCTCGACCGGGTGCTCGGCACCTGGGTCGCCGAGGGCGCCTGGTCACTCGGCGACGCACAGCGCGTGGCCAAGCTGATCGCGGCGGGGAACGCGAGGCGGGTGTACGGCCTGGACTGAGCCGCAGGGACCGGGCGCGTACCGACCGGCTGCCCGGGATCAGGGCGCCCGCACAGGCCGCCGAGGACATCCGGGCCGTCGCCACGACGACCCCGCGCCGCCCACCGGGGAGCGGACGGCGCGCAGGGCCCGGGGCTACTGGGGGCCGGCCACCGACGCGCTCACGGCGTCGTACGTCTGAGCGGGCACCTCGGCCGTCACCTCGGCGCGCTCCCGCAGCGAGAGCAGGACGCGCAGCACGCCGATCCACACCAGGCAGGAGCCGAACATGTGGAGGCCCACCAGGACCGTGGGCAGATGCGTGAAGTACTGGACGTAACCGATCACGCCCTGGCCGAGCAGGATCAGGAAGAGGTCACGGACGCGGTCCCGCGGTCCCTGGGGCGCGCCGACGCCCTTGAGGAAGAACCACAGGGCGAAGGTCAGTGACACCACGATCCAGGCGAACACCGCGTGCAGCTCGGCGACGCCCGACCAGCTGACGTCGATGCGCTCGACGTCGCCGGAGTCGCCCGGGTGCGGCCCCGCGCCGGTCACCACCGTGCCCGCGGCGATGAGCAGCAGCGTCACGACCACCAGGGCCCACACCAGCTGCTGCACGGCCTTGCCGACCAGCGGGCGCGGCTCACCGTCGCCCTCGCGGGTGCGCTGCCACATCAGGGCGGCGACCGTGATGAGCGCCGTCGCCAGCAGGAAGTGCGCGGCGACGGTGTACGGGTTGAGGCCGACGAGCACCACGATGCCGCCCAGGATCGCGTTGCTCATCACGAGCCAGAACTGCGCCCAGCCCAGCCGGGTCAGGCCGCGCCGGTACGGCTTCTGGGACCGGGCGGCGATGATCGCCCACCCGACCGCCGCGCACAGCACATAGGTCAGCATGCGGTTCGTGAACTCGATGGCGCTGTGGTAGCTCAGCGCGGTCGTCGGGGTCAGCGAGCCGTCGGTGCACTCGGGCCAGGTCGGGCAGCCGAGGCCGGAGCCGGTGAGCCGGACCGCGCCGCCGGTGACCACGATGACCACCGACATCACGAGTGCGGCGAGGGCCGCGCGCCGGACGGTCCGGGGATCCGGGGTCCAGCGGTCGGCGATGAAGGCGAGCGGGTTGCGCACGGCAGCTACGGCATCGGCGGGGGTCAGCTTTGGCACGTCCACCATCGTAGGGCGCCGCTTGTGCACGAATTCACGTGGGTGCCCGCTGTCGCGTTCAGGCCGGTCAGCCGTCGGAGCGTGGCGTCTCCCGCAGGCGCAGCGGGCACGCACGGTGAGGACGTGGTCGGCGCCGTACGACGCTCATTCCCAGCGGAAGAACCGCCCCGCCGCCCCCAGCCCCGCCACCGCCCACACCGCGAGGATCCCCAGGTCCCCCCAGGGCATCCCGGCGCCGTGCTGGAGTACGTCGCGGAGTCCGTCCGACAGGGCGGAGATGGGCAGCAGGCCCAGGATCTCCTGTCCGGTCGAGCCGAACCTGTCCAGCGGGACGATGACCCCGCCGCCCACGAGGAGCAGCAGGAACACCAGGTTGGCGGCGGCCAGGGTCGCCTCCGCCTTCAGGGTGCCCGCCATCAGGAGGCCGAGGCCGGAGAAGGCGGCGGTGCCGAGGACCAGCAGGAGCAGGACGGCGAGGGGGTTGCCGTGCGGGGACCAGCCGAGGGCCAGGGCGATCAGCGTCAGCAGGATCACCTGGAGGATCTCGGTGACCAGGACCGACGCCGTCTTCGCCGTCATCAGGCCCCAGCGCGGCAGCGGGGAGGAGGCGAGGCGCTTCAGGACGCCGTAGCGGCGCTCGAAGCCGGTCGCGATGGCCTGGCCGGTGAAGGCCGTGGACATGACGGCGAGGGCGAGGATGCCGGGGGCGAGGAAGTCGACCGCCTTGCCGGATCCGGTGTCGACGACGTCCACCGAGCTGAAGAGCACGAGGAGGAGGGTGGGGATCACGACCGTCAGCAGGAGCTGCTCGCCGTTGCGGAGCAGCATCCTGGTCTCCAGGGCCGCCTGCGCCGCGATCATGCGGGGGAGCGGGGCGGCACCCGGCTTCGGGGTGTAGGTGCCCGTCGCGGTGGTCATGAGCGCAGCTCCTTGCCGGTCAGCTCCAGGAAGACGTCCTCCAGCGTGTGGCGTTCGACCGAGATGCGGTCCGGCATCACGCCGTGCTGGGCGCACCACGAGGTCACCGTCGCCAGCAGCTGGGGATTGACCTTGCCCATGACCCGGTAGGAACCCGGCGTCAGCTCGGCGGCCGCGGAGTCGGCCGGGAGCGCCTTGAGCAGCGAGCCGACGTCGAGGCCGGGGCGGCCGGTGAACCGCAGGGTGTTCTCGGCGCCGCCCTTGCACAGCTCCTCGGGGGAGCCCTGGGCGATCACCCGGCCGGCGTCGATGATGGCGACGTCGTCGGCGAGCTGCTCGGCCTCTTCCATGTAGTGGGTGGTGAGAATGACCGAAACGCCGTCGGTGCGCAGGTCCCGCACCAGGTCCCAGGTGGCCCGGCGGGCCTGCGGGTCGAGCCCGGCGGTCGGCTCGTCGAGGAAGACCAGTTCCGGGCGTCCGACCACGGCCATGGCGAGCGCCAGGCGCTGCTGCTGGCCGCCGGAGAGCCGGCGGTACGAGGTACGCCCGCAGCCGCCGAGGCCCAGCCGCTCGATCAGCGCGTCCACGTCCAGCGGATCCGCGTGCAGCTTCGCCACGTGCCGCAGCATCTCGTCCGCGCGGGCGCCGGAGTAGACCCCGCCGGACTGGAGCATCACGCCCACTCTGGGGCGCAGCTCGGCGGACTGACGTACGGGGTCGAGGCCGAGGACGCGTACCGAGCCGGAGTCCGGTCTGCGGTATCCCTCGCAGGTCTCGATCGTCGTCGTCTTGCCCGCGCCGTTGGGTCCGAGTACGGCGGTCACACCCGGCCGGGCCACCAGGTCGAGGCCGTCCATGGCGGTTTTCGTGCCGTACCGCTTCACCAGGTCCCGCACCTGGACCACGGGCTCACTTCGCATGGGGACAGAGTCTAGGTACGGCTGCCGTCACCCGGACGGCCGGGTGCTAGATCTCCTCCTCACGGGGTCGATGTACGGCCAGCCATCGCTCGGCGTAGGCCACCGCCTCACGCACCGGGAAGAGCCGCGCCTCGGCCGCGCCGACCGTCCCGCGGACGACGACGGGCCGGTCGCGTTCGAAGTCGTAGCCCAGTTCGTCGAAGCGGTCGGAGGTGATCGACACCTCGGTCACCACCTCCCAGCCGCCGCCCGGGGCGGGCCGGCCGACCGGGACCCGGGGCGAGGGTATGCGGTATTCGGCGAGGTGGAAGCCGGTGCAGGTGGCATAGCCGGTGCCGAGCATGAGCACGCGCGCGTCCAGTTCCTCCAGGCGGGCCAGTGGGCTGCGCTCGCCGAGCCGGCAGTCGGGGGCGTGGCCGTCGACGATCTCGGCGGCGCGGGGACCGACGGCCGCGAAGGAGGTCTGCGGGTGCGCGCTGCGCAGCGCGCCCGGCCAGGTCCGCACGGTCTCCGGGATCACGCCGACCCCGCGCGCGGGGGTGATCCGGGGGTCGTACGGGGGCATGGTCGCCCGGATGTCCGCCCACCACTCCTCCGGTACCGGCGGGTCGCGCCACACCGACGGGTCCGAGAGGTCGCCGGTCTGGGTGGGGACCACCAGGGTGCCGTTCTGGCCGAGCGCGTCGAGAAGACTTTCGACGACCGCCACGGCTCCGCCGTTGACCCAGCCGAGGGAACTGAGCGAGGTGTGCGCGAGGAGGGTTTCGCCGGTCTTGACACCGAGCAGCCGAAGCTGCTTCGCGAGGGTGTCCCGGGTGACAAGAGGGCCGGTCGGAGGGGGTGTGGGCATGGTTGGGGAGTGTTCCGGACGAGGCCGCCGACCGCCAGTGGATTGCGTGCGGGATGATCGATCAAAGATCGTTTGCGCAGGTCGGATTAGGTAAGCCTAAGTGACGCAGGGCACCGTCCGGCGGTCCGGACGCCGCTTGCCTGGTTCTGAGGAATTACGCAACAATGGCGTTGTGAAAAACGTCGGCGAGGCTCGGGAGACCCCCACGGGTACCCCGCAGGAGGAACTCGCGACCGGTGAGCGTTCGACGCGCAACCGGGTCGCGCGGTCGATCCTGGACCACGGCCCGTCGACCGTCACCGAGCTGGCCGGACGCCTGGGCCTGACCCCGGCGGCCGTACGCCGGCACCTGGACGCCCTGGTCGCCGACGATGTCGTGGAGGCGCGCGAGCAGCGGGTGTACGGCGCGCGGACCCGCGGCCGTCCCGCCAAGGTCTTCGCTCTCACCGACTGCGGCCGCGACGCCTTCGACCAGTCCTACGACACGCTGGCCGCCGACGCGCTGCGCTGGATCGCCGAGCAGGGGGGCGGTCAGGAGGCGGTCGCCGCCTTCGCGCGGGCCCGGATCGCCGCACAGGCGAGCGGCTACCGCAAGGCGATCGAGGCCGTGAGCCCCGACGACCGCACGGAAGCGCTGGCCAAGGCCCTGAGCAGGGACGGGTACGCTGCAACGGCGCGCAGCGCACCGGTCGGCGAACAGCTGTGCCAGCACCACTGCCCGGTCGCCCACGTCGCGGAGCAGTTCCCGCAGCTGTGCGAGGCGGAGACGGAGATCTTCGCCGAACTGCTCGGAACGCACGTCCAGCGACTGGCGACCATCGCGCACGGCGACGGCGTCTGCACGACGTTCATCCCCAAGATTTCCACTGACGCATCTGCTAGCACGGCCGGGAGGAACCCCGCATGACTCTCCCCACGGAGACTGCCCACCCCGAACTCGAGGGCCTGGGCAAGTACGAATACGGCTGGGCCGACTCCGACACGGCCGGCGCCTCCGCCAAGCGCGGCATCAACGAGGACGTCGTCCGGGACATCTCCGAGAAGAAGTCCGAGCCGGAGTGGATGACCAAGCTCCGTCTCAAGGGCCTGCGCCTCTTCGAGAAGAAGCCGATGCCGAACTGGGGTTCCGACCTGTCGGGAATCGACTTCGACAACATCAAGTACTTCGTGCGCTCCACGGAGAAGCAGGCGGAGTCCTGGGAGGACCTGCCCGAGGACATCAAGAACACCTACGACAAGCTGGGCATCCCGGAGGCGGAGAAGCAGCGCCTGGTCGCCGGTGTCGCCGCCCAGTACGAGTCCGAGGTCGTCTACCACCAGATCCGCGAGGACCTGGAGGAGCAGGGCGTCATCTTCCTCGACACCGACACCGCGCTGAAGGAGCACCCGGAGCTCTTCAAGGAGTACTTCGGGACCGTCATCCCGGTCGGTGACAACAAGTTCGCCTCCCTGAACACGGCCGTGTGGTCGGGCGGCTCCTTCATCTACGTGCCGAAGGGCGTGCACGTCGAGATCCCGCTCCAGGCCTACTTCCGGATCAACACCGAGAACATGGGCCAGTTCGAGCGGACCCTGATCATCGTCGACGAGGGTGCCTACGTGCACTACGTCGAGGGCTGCACCGCCCCGATCTACAAGTCGGACTCGCTGCACTCCGCGGTCGTCGAGATCATCGTCAAGAAGAACGCCCGCTGCCGCTACACGACCATCCAGAACTGGTCGAACAACGTCTACAACCTGGTCACCAAGCGCGCCGTCGCCTACGAGGGCGCGACCATGGAGTGGATCGACGGCAACATCGGCTCCAAGGTGACGATGAAGTACCCGGCCGTCTACCTGATGGGCGAGCACGCCAAGGGCGAGACCCTCTCCATCGCCTTCGCGGGCGAGGGCCAGCACCAGGACGCCGGCTCCAAGATGGTCCACATGGCGCCGAACACGTCGTCCAACATCGTGTCCAAGTCCGTGGCGCGCGGCGGCGGCCGTACCTCCTACCGCGGCCTGGTCGAGATCGGCGAAGGCGCCCACGGCTCCAAGTCGAACGTGCTGTGCGACGCGCTGCTCGTCGACACCATCTCCCGTTCCGACACGTACCCGTACGTCGACGTCCGCGAGGACGACGTGTCCATGGGCCACGAGGCGACCGTCTCCAAGGTCTCCGAGGACCAGCTCTTCTACCTGATGAGCCGCGGTCTGACCGAGTTCGAGGCGATGGCGATGATCGTGCGCGGCTTCGTCGAGCCGATCGCCAAGGAACTGCCGATGGAGTACGCCCTCGAACTCAACCGGCTGATCGAGCTCCAGATGGAAGGCGCGGTCGGCTAAGCGACCGCCGTCACCGTCAAGCCACTCACGTAAGAAAGCGAGCAGACCGACAGCCATGGCTGAGGCTCAGAACATCCCCGTGGGCTCGACCACCGCGGGCCAGATCGCGGTGGCCGCCGAATCGACCGTCGCCACGCGCATGAGCGCGCCCCCGTCCTTCGACGTCGCGGACTTCCCGGTCCCGCACGGCCGCGAGGAGGAGTGGCGGTTCACCCCGCTGGAGCGCCTGCGCGGGCTGCACGACGGCACGGCGGTCGCCACCGGCGACGGCCTGAAGGTCGCGGTGGAGGCCCCCGAGGGCGTCACCGTCGAGCTGGTCGGCCGCGACGACCCCCGGCTCGGCCGGGCCGGCACCCCGGTGGACCGGGTCGCCGCCCAGGCGTACTCCGCCTTCGAGCAGGCCGGCGTGGTCACCGTCCCCAAGGACACGGTGCTCACCGAGCCGATCCGGATCGCCGTGCACGGCCAGGGCGGGGTCTCCTACGGCCACCAGATCATCGAGCTGGGCGCCTTCGCCGAGGCCGTCGTCGTCATCGACCACACCGGTGACGTGGTCACCGCCGCCAACGTCGAGTACGTCCTGGGCGACGGCGCCAAGCTCACCGTCGTCTCCGTCCAGGACTGGGACGACAAGGCCGTGCACGTGGCCCAGCACAACGCCCTGGTCGGCCGGGACGCCTCCTTCAAGTCGGTCGTCGTCACCTTCGGCGGCGACGTCGTACGACTGCACCCGCGCGTCTCCTACGCCGGCACCGGCGGCGAGGCCGAGCTGTACGGCCTGTACTTCACGGACGCCGGGCAGCACCAGGAGCACCGGCTGCTCGTCGACCACAACACCCCGCACTGCAAGTCGAACGTGGCCTACAAGGGCGCCCTCCAGGGCGAGCAGGCGCACGCGGTCTGGATCGGCGACGTCCTGATCGAGGCCAAGGCCGAGGGCACCGACACCTACGAGATGAACCGCAACCTGGTCCTCACGGACGGCGCGCGGGTCGACTCGGTGCCGAACCTGGAGATCGAGACCGGCGAGATCGTCGGCGCCGGCCACGCCTCCGCCACCGGCCGCTTCGACGACGAGCAGCTCTTCTACCTGATGGCCCGCGGCATCCCGCAGCACGAGGCCCGCCGACTGGTGGTCCGCGGCTTCTTCGCCGAGCTGGTCCAGCAGATCGGCGTCGCCGACATCGAGGAGCGGCTGCTCGCCAAGATCGAGGAGGAGCTGGAGGCCTCGGTCGCATGACAGCACCGACAGCGTTCGTACGCGCCTGCGGCCTGAGCGAGCTGGAGGACGACACCCCGAAACGGGTGGAGCTCGACGGCACGCCGGTCTCGGTCGTCCGCACCGAGGGAGAGGTGTTCGCGATCTACGACATCTGCTCCCACGCCAACGTCTCGCTCTCCGAGGGCGAGGTGGAGGACTGTCAGATCGAGTGCTGGCTGCACGGCTCCAGCTTCGACCTGCGCACCGGCAAGCCGTCCGGCCTCCCGGCCACCCGCCCCGTTCCCGTATACCCCGTAAAGATCGAAGGGGACGACGTGCTCGTCTCCCTCACCCAGGAGTCCTGAGGCACCCATGGCAACGCTTGAAATCCGAGACCTGCACGTCACCGTCGAGGCCGACAACGCCACGAAGGAGATCCTCAAGGGCGTCGACCTCACCGTGAAGCAGGGCGAGACGCACGCCATCATGGGCCCCAACGGCTCCGGCAAGTCGACCCTCGCCTACTCGCTCGCGGGTCACCCGAAGTACACGATCACCGGCGGCACCGTCACCCTCGACGGCGAGGACGTCCTGGAGATGTCCGTCGACGAGCGCGCCCGCGCCGGCCTGTTCCTGGCGATGCAGTACCCGGTCGAGGTCCCCGGTGTCTCGGTCTCCAACTTCCTGCGCACCTCCGCCACCGCCGTCCGCGGCGAGGCCCCCAAGCTGCGCACCTGGGTGAAGGAGGTCAAGGAGACCATGGAGCGCCTCGCCATGGACCCCGCCTTCGCCGAGCGCAACGTCAACGAGGGCTTCTCCGGCGGTGAGAAGAAGCGCCACGAGATCCTCCAGCTGGAACTGCTCAAGCCGAAGATCGCGATCCTCGACGAGACCGACTCCGGCCTGGACGTCGACGCCCTGCGCGTCGTCTCCGAGGGCGTCAACCGCGTCCGTGAGACCGGCGAGGTGGGCACCCTGCTCATCACGCACTACACGCGCATTCTGCGCTACATCAAGCCCGACTTCGTCCACGTCTTCTCCGCCGGACGCATCGTCGAGTCCGGCGGTGCCGAGCTCGCCGACAAGCTGGAGAACGAGGGCTACGAGGCTTACACGAAGGGTGGCGTATCCGCGTGACGCAGCTGCCGGGCCTCCTCGACACCGAGGCGATCCGCAAGGACTTCCCCATCCTGGACCGGCTGGTCCACGACGACCGGAAGCTCGTGTACCTGGACAACGCGGCGACCTCGCAGAAGCCGCGCCAGGTACTGGACGCACTCAGTGAGTACTACGAGCGCTACAACGCCAACGTCCACCGCGGTGTGCATGTGCTCGCCGAGGAGGCCACGGCGCTGTACGAGGGCGCGCGCGACAAGGTCGCCGAGTTCATCAACGCGCCCAGCCGCGACGAGGTGATCTTCACCAAGAACGCCTCCGAGTCGCTGAACCTCGTGGCGAACATGCTCGGCTGGGCCGACGAGCCCTACCGGGTGGACCACGAGACCGAGATCGTCATCACGGAGATGGAGCACCACTCCAACATCGTGCCGTGGCAGCTGCTGGCGCAGCGCACGGGCGCGAAGCTGAAGTGGTTCGGCCTCACCGACGACGGCCGCCTCGACCTGTCCAACATCAACGAGATCATCACCGAGAAGACGAAGATCGTCTCCTTCGTGCTGGTGTCGAACATCCTGGGCACGATCAACCCGGTCGAGGCGATAGTCCGCCGCGCCCAGGAGGTCGGCGCGCTGGTCTGCATCGACGCCTCCCAGGCGGCTCCCCACATGCCGCTGGACGTCCAGGCACTCCAGGCCGACTTCGTCGCCTTCACCGGGCACAAGATGTGTGGCCCGACGGGCATCGGCGTCCTCTGGGGCCGCCAGGAGCTCCTGGAGGACCTGCCCCCCTTCCTGGGCGGCGGCGAGATGATCGAGACCGTGTCGATGCACTCCTCGACCTATGCCCCGGCGCCCCACAAGTTCGAGGCGGGCACCCCCCCGATCGCCCAGGCGGTCGGCCTCGGCGCGGCGATCGACTACCTGAACTCCATCGGCATGGACAAGATCCTCGCCCATGAGCACGCGCTGACCGAGTACGCGGTACGGCGGCTCACCGAGGTCCCCGATCTGAAGATCATCGGCCCCACCACGGCCGAGGACCGGGGCGCCGCGATCTCCTTCACCCTCGGGGACATCCACCCGCACGACGTGGGCCAGGTCCTCGACGAGCAGGGCATCGCGGTCCGGGTCGGCCACCACTGCGCCCGTCCGGTCTGCCTGCGGTACGGAATTCCTGCGACCACGCGAGCGTCGTTCTATCTGTACTCCACGCCGGCCGAGATCGACGCACTGGTCGAGGGCCTGGAGCACGTACGGAACTTCTTCGGCTGAAGGGCGTGAGCTGAAACCGTGAAGCTGGACTCGATGTACCAGGAAGTCATCCTCGACCACTACAAGCACCCGCACGGGCGTGGTCTCAGGGACGGTGACGCCGAGGTACACCATGTGAACCCGACCTGCGGCGACGAGATCACCCTCCGAGTGAAGTACGACGGCACGACGATCGAGGACGTCTCGTACGAGGGCCAGGGCTGCTCGATCAGCCAGGCGAGCGCCTCCGTGCTGAACGACCTCCTGGTCGGCAAGGAGCTGGCCGACGCGCGGCAGATCCAGGAGACCTTCCTGGAGCTGATGCAGTCCAAGGGCAGGCTCGAACCCGACGACGAGATGGAGGAGGTGCTGGAGGACGCGGTCGCGTTCGCCGGTGTCTCCAAGTACCCGGCCCGGGTCAAGTGCGCCCTCCTGAGCTGGATGGCGTGGAAGGACGCGACGGCTCAGGCGCTGGGTGGCGCGGCCGACGTCGAAAGGAAGACGGCATGACCGACACCGTTGAGATGAAGCCGGCCTCGGAGGACGAACTCCGCGAGGCGCTGTACGACGTCGTCGACCCCGAGCTGGGCATCGACGTCGTCAACCTCGGCCTGATCTACGGAATCCACATCGACGACGCGAACATCGCGACGATCGACATGACCCTGACCTCGGCGGCCTGCCCGCTGACGGACGTCATCGAGGACCAGGCCAAGTCCGCCACGGACGGCCTCGTCAACGAACTGCGCATCAACTGGGTCTGGATGCCCCCGTGGGGCCCCGACAAGATCACCGACGACGGCCGCGAGCAGCTGCGGGCGCTCGGGTTCAACGTCTGACCCTGCGTTCCGTCGAACCTGTGAAGGGGCCCTGGCCATGTGCCGGGCCCCTTCGCACGTTACCGCCGACGCCGCAGAGCCTCGGCGAAAGCTCGAAATGCCGCGACGCGGTGGCCGCCTCGCAGACCCCGCAGGGTGGCGAGGTGGCCGACGAGCAGGATGAGGGTCATGGCCACCGGGACGCCTGCGAGGAGCAGGAGTTCAGGAGCTGGCTGCATGGGACCGGGCCTTTCCGGAGAGCTGACGGTTGTCGCGATCGCGTGCCACCACGGAAGCGGATCACGGACGCGGCGGCCGTTGCCCCAGCGGCGGTCTTCATCGACGTCCCAGGTCAGAACCTGTAGGCGGGTTTTCCCGGCGGGAAGTGGTCACCGGCGGAATCCGCGGTCCGGATCGCGTGCCCGGTCTCCGTAAAAGGGCACGAACCAATCCTCGACCTCGAGGTTGGCGAAGCCCATGAAGCTGTTGAGGTGGTGATCGGAGTCCTCGATGCCCTGGGCCCAGGGCTCGTAGAGGAACAGGACGTCCGTGTCCTCCAGGAAGGCATCGAGGCAGAGGCCCCAGTCCCAGTCGTCGTGGTGAGGCGGGACGTCCTCGACGAACGACGTGACCAGTTCCGGGTCGTCGACCACCATGGACGACGCGTGGTCGACGGCCATGTGGAGGGCCATCTCCTCGCCGGTACAGGTGGGCACGGGCCGCTTTCCCGCCCTGATGTCCCGGGCCAAGTCGTCGAAGCAGCGGACCAGTTGGCGACGCCATCGCGCGTCCTGCCGCCAGGTGTGCACCGGCATGTGGCTGAAGATGTAGGCGTAGTTGTCGCGGAGGTCGACCGGGCGGCCTCCGATTTCCTCGAGGACGTCGTAGGCCATGTCGGCCGCGATCTCGAGCGTGGCTTCCAGGACGCGCAAAGTGCGCGCGGTCGGGCCCCACTCCCGGTCTTCGTCCCACTCGTCCTCGTCAAGCGCCTCCGACTCGGGCGCTTCGGGCGGGGCCAGTTCGTCCGGGACCGGACGCCTGTCCACGCCCGGAGAGGTGTAGTACGACTCCGATACTTCGTCACCTGCCTCTGCCGCCCGCCGGTACCAGAGGCCGGCCGCCCGACGGTCCTGTTTCCTGAAGTGCAGATTGCCCATGAGCCGGATGGAGAGGACGTCTCCGGCATCGATCGCCCGCTGGAGCCAGCGGATCGCCTCCTCGGTGTCGGACCGCTCGTAGAGCAGTCCCAGGGTGCGGAAGGTGTCGACGTCCTCGGCGTCCGCGAGCGGCTGCAACGCCCGTCGGGCCACATCCATGCGGTCGTTCGCGTGGGCGGCCAGAGCGATGCTGAATCGGTGATGCTTCTTCAAGGCGTGTGCAAGGACGACTTCCCAGATCTCATCAGGGATCAGGTCTGCCGAAGGACCCCGATCCCGCAGATGGGCGTCGAGAAGATAGTCGAACGGCCTCAGCCCGTCACCCTCCGGGACGAGCAGCCGTGTCACGGCGTCTCGTGGGCTCGTGGCCCAGGACAGCGCGGCGTCGAATGACTCGGGGCCGATCAACTGCTTGTTGCGGCCTGGCAGATACCGTTCGTGCAGTGTTCTGAGCAGGTCGCAGGGTTGTGGTTCCGTGAGCCCCGCAAGGGCCAGGTCGATCGCCGTCCAGACCAGGGCGGCACCGCGCGGATGGCCGTCCACCACCGAGGCATGGAGAAGTTCCCTCCACAGCTGAGGGCCTGTCGCCAGCGTTTCCGCGATGCCGAAATCCTCGGCCTGCTCCAGCGCGAGCCGCAGCCGTGCGTCGGGGCGTGATCGCAGATGGTCCCGGACACGCCCGACTTCCTGCTGTGACCAGAGCCGTACGACTTCGAACTCCTCGGCCAGCCTGATGAGTTCGTGGGACGGATGACCGTCACGGATCCTGGAGCGCATGGTGCCGAGCACCACGGTGTGCGCCGCCCGCAGGGCACGGATGTCGGCGAGCGTCAGCCCGTCCGGGCTCAGGTACTGCTCCATGTCATTGAGCCACAGGACGCAGCGTGTGCCCGAGCGCGCGGCTCGTACAGCCTCGGTCACGGCGTCTGCCAGGTCCGTGATGTGCGGGGGCACGACGAGCAGGTGATCGGGCAGAACCGTGGTCATCGCCTCGTAGGCGCAGCGGGTCTTGCCGGCCGTTGACGCCCCGGTGAGGAGGACCACGCCGCCTGCGTCGCTGATGCGGGAAAGAGCTTTCCTGACCTCTGGGTCTATGTCGCGGGGTATGTACTCAGGCAGAGCGGTGCCGTCTTCCAGGGTGCGTGCCCGGTGCACTTTGAGTTCGAGAGGGTCGGCGTCCCGCACCGGAAACACCGTCACCCGTGAATCGCGGGCGCCCGCAGGCGTGCTCTGCGCGCGTTCGTAGAGTCGCTTCCACGAGGACCGGTCGAGCTTGCCGCGGGGGAGCGCGGCGGCTCGCTCCAGCGCCCCGAGGAACGAATCCAAGGCCGACCAGGATGACGGGACGCGATCCCCCTTGCGCCAGGCGCTGATCGTCGTGGTGCTCAGGGCTACCTGGCCCTTGGCCTTCGATGCCCTGCAGATCTGGGACAGCGTCGGCTTGGTGGCACCGTCCCGGGCTGCTTCGGACAGGGCGGCCCCGATGGCCCGGGCGAACTCGGCCCGCGCGTCGGAGTCGTGTGCGGCATGGCTCATGCACCGATGGTGCCGGAGGGCACTGACAACGGGGTGTGCCAGGGCGCTGCTGGACACGACACACCACAAGTCGAGCGAATCGGCATGCCCGTGCACACGGCGAGGTCCGTCGAACCTCGCCGTGTGTCGCCCGGGCGAGGAGGCTCAGGCCAGCGGGTCCACCAGGCGGAACGCCGAGTCCGCGCGGTACAGGTCGCTGTTCTGGTAGGAGACCAGTCGCAGCTGGAAGTTCTGGTGGCGCAGGAAACGGCCGGGGTAGTTCACCGACTCCAGCATGACCGCGCCCGAGGATGACGAGGTCCGGGCGCAGAAGGTGGCGTCCTGCTTGAAGAGGGACGAGCCGTCGTTGCCGTCGGCGCGCAGCAGGAAGTTGCGGTGCCGCAGATACTTTCCGTCGGACGTCCGGAACGAGTAACAGGAGCTGTTCGCAAGGCCCTTGACCACGGTGAACGTCGAGTCCTCACGGGACTCCGAGCCGCGGACCGGGTCGAGCTTCACATAGCCGTCGCTCACGTGCCAGTAGCGGTCCGGGTAGTTGACCGAGCGGACCGACCTGTGGGTGGGGGACTGCTGCGTGGAGCCGCCCGAACCACTCGAGCCCCCCGAACTTCCCTTGGCCGGCGAGGACTTGGAAGGCTTCGCGCTGGACGGCGAGGTCTTCGGGGTGGTGCCCGGTGCCGCGGCAGACGCCGTGGCGGAGGAGGACGAGGTCGGCGAAGTCGTCAGCATGCCTGACTTGTCCTTCGCGGGAGTGGCCGGTCCCGTCGCCGTCGGCGAGGCGAAGGAGAGCAGGCCGGGGCCGTGGTCGAGGGCCGCGTCGGTCGGCGGGGGAGGCGTCGCCGACGCCTGGTCAGGGGTGGTGCGGCTGACGGCTATCGCGGTGACGCAGGCGACGACCGTGGCGATCGCCAGCGTGCCGGCCAGCCAGAGTCTTCGGGTTCCGGGAGCCCGGGAGGTGTCGGGGACCCAGCCGTTCTCCCAGGAGGGGTGCGGCGGGGGTTGGGGGGTGGTTTCTGGCATGCGCATTTCCTCCAGCGGCGCCAAGGCAGCGGCAGCCGGGGGTGTGAGGGTGAGGTGGGTGAGGTGTGAAGCAATGATGGATCACAGAGGTGCACACACTAGTGGAGTCGCGCGGCCGCGGGGAGCCGTTTCAGCTAGCGGTTTCTATGAGAATTAAACATCTTCGTGTGGGCGCGGGGGAGTTCGGGCGCGGATCTCGGCGGCCTCCCGCGGACGCGCTGCGCCACGGCTGTTGTGTACGGTCGTACACAACGTTGCGTACACTCGTACACATGGGATACCTGACGCTCGCCGGCGCCATAGCCGCCGAGGTCGCCGCGACGACGGCGATGAAGTACAGCGAGGGCTTCAGCAGACTCTGGCCCTCGCTGGTGACGGCACTGGGATACGTGGTGTCGTTCCTGCTCCTGGCCGCGACGCTGAAGACCGTGTCGATCGGCACGGCGTACGCGATCTGGTCCGGAGTCGGCACCGCGGCCATCGCCGTGCTCGGCCTGCTGCTGTTCGGGGAGGGACTGAGCCTGGTGAAGGTCGCCGGGATCGTGCTCATCATCGGCGGAGTCGTGGTCCTGAACCTGGGAGGCGCGCACTGATGCCACGCCGTTACGACCCCGAGCGCCGGCAGCGGATCATCGAGGCGGCGATCCGCGTGGTGGGGGAGAAGGGGCTCGCCGGGCTCTCCCATCGCTCCGTCGCCGCCGCGGCGGACGTACCGCTCGGCTCGACGACGTACCACTTCAAGACCCTCGACGAGCTGATGGTCGCCGCGCTGCGGCAGGCCAACGAGGGCTTCGCCAAGGCGATCGCCTCGCGCGGCGGACTGGACGACTCCTCGGCGGACCTCGCCACCTCCCTCGCCCGGATTCTCGGCGACTGGCTGAGCGGGGACCGTACCGCCGTGGAGCTGGAGTACGAGCTGTACCTCGCCGCCCTGCGCCGCCCGGCCCTGCGCCCCGTCGCCGCCGAGTGGGCCGACGACCTCGCCGAACGGCTGGCACGGCGCACCGACCCGGTCACGGCGCGGGCCCTGGTCGCGCTGATGGACGGGATCTGCCTCCAGGTGCTGCTGACCGGGACGCCGTATGACGAGGGGTACGCACGGGAGGTGCTGGGGCGCGTGATTCCCTGAGCGGAACGCGTCTGCCGTTCCCCTTCCCGGCGAGTCGGCCGAGGCACCGTGAACCCTCCGGCGGGCATCGGGGAACAGGGGGCGACACACACGCACCGACGAACCAGGGGGAGCCCTCGTGAGCGGACCGCCGCCGGCCACGGCACAGGCGGGGGACGACGCGGAGACCGTCGCCCAGTCACTGGAGCAACCGGAGCTCTTCGCCCGGCTCTACGATCGCTACGCGCCCGACATCCACCGGTACGCGGCGCGCAGGCTCGGCGACACCGCGGCCGACGACATCACCGCCGACACCTTCCTCGTCGCCTTCCGGATCCGCTCCCGCTACGACCTCGCACGCCCCAACGCGCGCCCGTGGCTCTACGGCATAGCGGGCAACCTGATCGGCAAGCAACGCCGGGCCGAGGTACGGGCACTCAAGGCGCTGGCCCGCACCGGGCACGACCCGGTCGCCGCGTCCTGGAGCGAGTCCTGGGTCGAGCACACCGACAACCGGATCGACGCGCAGGGCCCGCTCGCCGGCGCCCTCGCCGCACTGACGGCGGGCGACCGGCACGTCCTGCTCCTCGTCGCCTGGGCCGACCTCACCTACCAGGAGGTCGCCGAGGCACTGGACATCCCGGTCGGCACGGTCCGCTCCCGGCTCAACCGGGCCCGGCGCAAGGTACGTACGGCGCTGGGCGCCGATCCGGCATTCGTGGGCGACACCGCGGAGGTGGCATAGCGATGGACGAGATGACCGAGGTGCGCGCGCTGCGTGCCCACGCGCCGGTACCGGACCGGGCCCGGCTGGCGGCGGGACGCGATCGGCTGACCGACGCGGCACGGGAGCGCCGCCCGGCCCGGTGGCGGCGGCGGGAGTTCGCAGTCGTCGTCGCGGTCGTCGCCGCGGTGACCGCCGTCGCCGTCACGGCGGCCCTGCTGGCCGGCGGGGCCGGCACCGGACGCCGGGTGCAGCCCGCGACGCCGGACATCGACCTGAAGGGGCTGAGCGCGCGCGACTTCCTGGAGCGGGCGGCCGACGCGCTGGACAGGGAGCCGGCGGGAACCGAACCCACCGGGAAGCAGTGGATCTACACGCACGTGGTGTCGACCCCCGGCGATGAGACGAGCGAGCGCTGGGCCCGCTACGACGGCGAACTGCGGGCCCGTTACGAGACGGCCGACGGTCGCAGGCTCACCGTCGAACCGGCACGTCCGGGGGGCGAGAAGCTGGACGTCTACGACTCGCCGCGTGCCGTGTACCGTTTCGTGGCCACGCTGCCGGCCGACGGCGAGGGGACGTTGCGGGCACTCCGTGCCTGGAACGCCCTCAGCGACGACGGGCTGAAGGGGCCTGGAGGCCAGGCGTGGGACGACTACATGGAGGTCAGCACCCTCCTCCGGTACCGCTTCATGCCGCCCGCGGGGCAGGCCTCGCTGTACCGCGCCCTCGCGCTGCTGGTCAAAGGGGACGTCGCCAACCACCTGGTCGGCACGGTCACCGGCCGCAAGGCCGTCGCCGTGGCCAACTACTTCGTCGTGGAAGACCCGCAACTGCCCCCGTACAGGACCGGGCGCCTGCCCAGCATGGTGCAACAGGTACTGATCGACCCCCGGACCTACCACGTCGTGGGCTGGCGCCAGTTTATGGCCGGCAAGGTCGTCGACAGCGAGGAATTGATCACGATGGCGGTGGTGGACAAGGCCGGCGAGCGTCCCTGACGCCACCGCCGGATCCGGGACGGCCCGCACCGCAGGGGAGTTGCGGGCCGCTCGGACGATCTTCACGGCCCGGCTGCCGAGACGCCCCGCACGCTGGTTCGCCTCCCCGGCCCCCGGCCGGTTAGGTTGCCCTCATGACCGACACGACTGCTCTTCGTCCCACCGGCGCCGTGGCCGCCGGGCTCGCCACCATCGCCGCCGACGGCACCGTTCTCGACACCTGGTTCCCCGCTCCCGCGCTGGTCGCCGAGCCCGGCCCGGCCGGCACCGAGACGCTCTCCGCCGAGCAGGCCGTGGAACTCCTCGGCGAGGGAGCGGCCAAGGCGATCGGCCCGGACCCCCGCCGCAACGTCGAGGTCCTCGCGGTCCGCACGGTCATCGCCTCGATCGACGAGAAGCCGATCGACGCGCACGACGTCTACCTGCGTCTGCACCTGCTCTCGCACCGCCTGGTCAAGCCGCACGGCCTGAGCCTGGAGGGCCAGTTCGGCTTCCTCGCCAACGTCGCCTGGACCTCCCTCGGCCCGGTCGCTGTCGACGAGATCGAGCAGGTCCGGCTGAACGCCCGCGCCGAGGGCCTGCACCTCCAGGTGACCTCGATCGACAAGTTCCCGCGGATGACGGACTACGTCGTCCCGAAGGGCGTGCGCATCGCCGACGCCGACCGGGTACGCCTCGGTGCGCACCTCTCCGAGGGCACGACCGTCATGCACGAGGGCTTCGTCAACTTCAACGCCGGAACGCTCGGCACCTCGATGGTCGAGGGCCGTATCTCGGCCGGTGTCGTGGTCGGCAACGGCTCGGACATCGGCGGCGGCGCCTCCACCATGGGCACGCTGTCCGGCGGCGGCAACGTGATCATCGCCATCGGCGAGCGCTGCCTGGTCGGCGCCGAGGCGGGCGTCGGCATCGCGCTCGGCGACGAGTGCGTGGTCGAGGCCGGCCTGTACGTCACCGCGGGCACCCGGGTCACCATGCCCGACGGCCAGATCGTCAAGGCCCGCGAGCTGAGCGGCGCCTCCAACATCCTCTTCCGCCGCAACTCGGTCACCGGCGCGGTCGAGGCCCGCCCGAACAACGCGGTCTGGGACGGCCTGAACGAGATCCTGCACAGCCACAACTGACCCACGGCGGCCGTGACGTGCGGCCGCCTAATCGATCACCGCTCTGACCTGCTGCTGAGCTGTCGGCAGTTGTCGACGTTGGTCATCATTGAGCGCCCTTCCACGGCCCCAGGACGACCCGGGAGGGCGCTCATGCGTTGGTGACATCCGCCTTGTAAGTTCGATCGCAGCGCGGTGCCGCGTGCAGGAACGGGGTCCGCTGGTCGCTCGCCGATCCGGCTGTGGCCGCTGCGGTGCGCCATCGTTCGCCGCGGTTGATGTCAGCTGGTGATGTCAGCCCAACGGGCTATGCGCTGACGGCCAACTCCCGTGCTCGCTGGCGGGCTTGGGATCTCAGTTCCTTGAGGCGGCTGTGGAACCGGTTGTGGCGGTTCTGGTCGAGGTTCAGAGGCAGGTCGAGTTGAGAGATGAGCTCCGACTCCATGGTCCACGGTTCGTCACGCTCGATCCAGCACACTCGGGCGTTCTCTGCCATCCACTGACTGAGGGTGGCTTCCCCGGCCTTGCCGAAGGTCATGCGCTTCCCGCTGCCTACGCGACGCAGCTCAATCCCGAGCAGGCAACCGAGGGTGAGGCGAAGCGTTGATCCGGCCGCGTTGCCCCGGTAGTGATACCGCACGCGCTTGCGCAGGTTCTGCGTGCTGGTCCGGTTCGCCATGTACCGCGGGGCTATACCGACGTAGAGCAGGCGCCCGGCATCGAGGTCTGGGCAGGGAGCCTTCTCGAAGTGCCACCCGTAGACCCCGGCCGCCGCCGGCACCGGACTGGGACGCAACAAGACCTCCTGCGCCGACCACAGCCGATCCGGTTCGGTGAGAGCAGCATGGACCACGGAGCCTCCAAGGTCGGCAAAGACTATTGGCCGCAGGCTACTGACTGACTGACTGATTACGTGGGCCCCAGCCGCAGACCGGACACCGCGGCTTTGTAAGGGCGGCCGCACGGGGCGGCGAAGGTACGCAGGTCACCCTGGGATCGGAGAGCCCCCAGCTCGGCGGCGCTTCTCGACTGCGGTGAACCGTCGTTGACCGTGGCTGACCCCTGCATCTGGCACGGCTGTGGCACGCACTTCTGTGCCGAAAACGCCGGCGAGTCGTTCCATGCTCTGGCTGGGTGTTCGTTGTGCTGGCCAAATGGAGCAACGCAGCGGGCCGAGGAATGCGATCGTGGCCAGGGTAGGAGCATGATCGACAGTGATGAGGGGGCGACGTCGTCCCGGAGAAGTCGTTTCGATGCCGTGCACAAGTGGACTGCTACAGCAGCCGGGGTCGCCGCCCTAGCTCTTTCACTCTATAACTTCGCTCAACTCCAAAAGAAGCCCGAAATCGATGTAGCACTTCCTCATCTCTTGCGTATCGGGTTTGAGGGGAAGGACACCCATTTCTACATCCAGCCGACAGTGTCCACCAGGGTCAAAACTCAGGATGTCGAGGTCATCCGTGATGCGCGCTTCCAACTCACTCCCACTGGCTCGATTGCGCCTTCGAAGAAGCCGGTTTTCTACTGGAAAGAGGTCGGCACGTGGGACTTCGACCCCGCTGCCGAATGGCTCTCGTATAAATGGTCTGGCGACCCCGCCCCATTCCTGGTCAGTCAGGACAAACCCCAGCAGCCGATTTTTTTGTTCCAGGCTGACAACTGGAGCTTCCAGCCCGGCCGGTATGAGGGATCGCTTCAGTTGAGCCGGTCCGGGAACCTTAATCCATTGACCGAGAATTTCTGTCTGATTATTTCAGACAAAGCCGCTAATGAAATCCGCAGTGGAGCAAACCAACGGGGGATCTATTTTTTCCGCAACGACCTGCCCAAGTTCACCTCGTCCAACAAATATTCAGACTGCTACGTAAGGGAAACGGACTAAAGTGCTGGCCAGCCACCAGTTACGGCATACACTTCGAGTGAGGCCGGGCCGACGGGTCGTGGGCCCCTGTTTCGAAAAATGCTTCCCCCAGACACCTGGAGAGAAGAAGTCGACCAGGACTTGCGGCCTGACGAACTCTGTTAAAACAGTTCGCAACTGTTCTGATTCTGTGGCATTGGCCGCATTCTCGCCAATCGCAAGAATAATCATCAAATGTTTTTTGTCGTGGCGATTGAAACGCTGATCGGCAAGTGCGAGCCCCGACTCCCTAATTCCACTCCGCCGGCTCACCGTCGGGGATCTGATAGTAAGACAGGAATGCGAGAGGTGGGTTTTCCGTAGCCCTACCGGCGAACCCGAAGAGGACAGGCGCTGCAGGTTCAATCTCGGTTTCCGGAAAGCGCACTGATTGAACTTTTTGAGTATGCATTCTCAGGCGGCGAAAATCACTGTCGATCGGCCACTGGACGGTGAAAATCCTAATATTGTTACGCACGTCCAGTTCATAGAGAAGCGAACCGATGAGCCGCTCCGTCTCATCTTCAAGCTCATCGGATTCCATCGGCCGCCCAAATGACTTTCATGCTGTGGCTGAACTTGGGCCTGGAGTGGTATCTGCCACCACTTGCGAGAGCGTGACAAGCAGGCGAGGTGGAAGAAATTTCAATGCATGCGTCATGCCCAACCAGATGGATCGGCATCGCGCAAGGTCAAGCCGTGGTCCGTCGACCGCGTCATGGCCATGCATGAGGCGGTGCCGGATGTCTGGGGGCAGGCTGCGGACTTCGGCAGGGCGAGATCTTCGGGCTCGCCCTTGAGGACGTCGACTTTCTCGGCGGAACGGTTCGCGTCGTCCGGCAGACCAGACTCATCCGGGGCGTACAGGCGATCTACGGCCCGCCCAAGGGCGGCAAGGAGCGTCACGTGCCGCTTCCCGAGACGGTCTCCTTCACGCTGGCGGCACACATCACGAAGCACCCGCCGGTAGAGGTCACGTTGCCTTGGAAGACCCCTGACGGCCCACCGGTCACGGCGTCGCCGTTGTTCGTCAACGCCCGGAGTCAATCTCTCCACCGGTTCCGCTTCAACCGGTCCATATGGCGTCCGGCGCTGACTTCCGCCGGCGTACCCCTCGGCCGCGAGAACGGCATGCACGCCCTCCGCCACTTCTACGCCTCTGTACTCCTGGACGCGGGGGAGAGCATCAAAGCCCTGAGCGAGTACCTCGGTCACCACGACCCAAGCTTCACACTCCGGACGTACACGCACCTGATGCCGAACAGCGAGGCACACACTCGGGCCGCCGTCGACCAGGTCTTCCGAGACCCGGAGAGCACCGGAGACGGCCCCGATACGGCCCACCGGGCAAGCTGACCCTTGACCTGCGTCGCAATCAGAACAGCCACAACTGACCCACCCGGTTCTCGGGAAGAGCGCTCTCCGGCTCCGGGGCGGGAGGGCGCTCAGCCGTCCTGTGGCAGGGACCCCCGGAACTCCGTCAGCGCGGCGAAGTCGCCCTCCCGCAGACCGATCCGGGGATCGACGTGGTGCAGCAGGGCGGGGCCGGGGTGGTGGGTGCGGACGTACCGCGTGTCCGCCGGGCTCTGCTCGTCGTCCACCCAGGCGAACGGCCGCCCCTCGGCGTACGCCACGATCGCCTCCGTCTTCCAGTGGACCCCGTCCGGCCGCTCCGCCAGCAGGCCCCGACCGAAGTCGACGTAGGGCAGCTCGGGCAGGCCGACGACCGGGGCGATCCAGTGGTTCGCCTCGGCCATCCAGGTGGTCGCCCAGCACAGGTCGTAGCCGAGGGCGAGCAGCCCGGGGCCGTGGGACGGGTTCAGCCACACCCGCAGGGGGTGCCCGGGGCGGACGGTCGCCCGGATCGTCGTATAGCCCTCGGGGCGCCGCTCGGGCTGCGCCGCGTACGGGTTGAGGGGGCCGTCGACGTCCAGGAACAGCAGAGGGCGGCTCACGGGGCCAACGTACGGCAGCGTGCGCGCAGAGCGCGGGTGAATATTCTCGCGCCGGACAGGCATAGTGGCGCCGCTCCGCACGCGTCACCACGGGTACAGGGCCCGGACACGAGGTGGGCCCGGGGGAAGAGAAGGTGACGATGGATGCGGAACTGGACGAGAGCTTCCGGGAGTTCGTGGACGGCCGGTCCTCGGCGCTGCTGAGGACCGCCGTGCTGCTCGCCGGCGGCGACCGCCACGCGGCCGAGGACCTGCTGCAGAACGCCCTGATCAAGGCGGCGGGCCGCTGGCACCGCATCGACGAGCCCGAGGCCTATGTCCGGCAGGTCCTCTACCGGCAGCAGATCGGCCGCTGGCGCCTGAAGTGGCGCCGGCGTGAACTCAGCGTCGCCGAACTCCCGGAGAGCCCGCCGGCCCCCGACACCGCGTCCGCCGCCGAACTGCGCCTCGTCCTGCGGACAGCCCTGTCCCGGCTCACCGCCCGCCAGCGGACCGTGCTGGTCCTGCGCTACTTCGAGGACCTGCCGGAGGCCGACGTGGCCGGGCTGCTCGGCTGCTCCGTCGGCACCGTACGGTCCACCACTCATCGCTCCCTGGCCCGGCTGCGCACCCTCGCACCCGAACTGGCCGCCCTCGACCCGGATCCCGGCCGCGCACAGCCGCCGTCCCGTGACTACTCGCCCGTGGAGGTGCGGCCGTGAACGTCGAGGAACTCCTCCGAGACGCCCTGCGCGAACAGGCCGCCGAACAGCCGTCGGCGGGACCGGGCTTCGCCGACCGGGTGCTGACCGTCCGCAGGCGCCGCCGTACCCGCAGGCTCGCCGCCGTGGCCGCCGCGACGACCGCCGCGGTCGCCGTCGCGTTGGCGGTGCCGTTGCTGGACTCCGGGAAGAGTGATGTGCGTCCGTCCGGGGTCGTGCAGCAAAACGGGATCACCGGCCACCCGGACCAGTCACCGCCGCGCGAGCTCATCGCGGCCGGTCAGACGGCGCTCGCCGCGTACTACACCTGGCGAACGGTGCCGCAGACGGACGACAAGGGCATCGGCGTCCGCACGTACCGGCTGCTCGACCCGGGGACCGGCACCTACGTGAAGGACTCCCGGTGGTCCTTCGTCGTCGTCGCGCCGGGTCTGCGGACGGCCGCCGTGCTGGAGCAGACGCTGCCCGTCCGCCGGATCGGCCTGCTCGACCTCGCGACGAGGAAGGTCGAGCGGTGGATCCCGGTCGAGCACGGGGTCGGCGGACTCACCTTCTCGTACGACGGGACCAGGCTGCTGGCGACGACGTACGACGAGAACCCCGATGCGCGCGCCAAGGTCCAGAACGCCAAGGGCGGCTGGGACTGGGGACCCGCGTTCGCCACGTCCAGCCGGACCGGTTTCTACGACCTCGACGTGACCTCCGGCAAGGGCACCTGGACCGGGGTCGCGTCCGACCGCGACACCCCCACGCGCGGGGACTTTTCCTACAGCCGCACCGGCGGTCAGGTGTACGCGCAGGTCATCGGCGACCGGGACGGGAAGCAGCAGTTCTACGACCTCGACGGCGGCCGGATCGCCGCCCCGGCGGACGAGCGGTACCTGCGTACGGACGTCGATGCACGGCTGTCCCCGAACGGCCGGCTCGCCGCGCTCGGTCTGACCAAGGAGGTCGCCCCCGGGAAGTCGTACTCCTCGATCCGCGACCCCCGCACCGGCAAGGAGATCACCAAGGTGCGCGGCGGCGACCTGCTCGCCTGGGCCGACGACCGGCGGCTCATCGCCTGGGAGCGGGCCAGCGGCCTGGACGAGCCGTACCGGGCCAGGCTCGTGCTGGTGACGATCGGCAGCGACAAGATCGTGCCGCTGAGCGGGGTCCAGAAGCAGATGTACGACTACCTCAAGGCGTGGCAGCCCGTCTTCGCCCGCCGCTGATCAGCCGGCCGCGAGCTCCTCGTACACCGCCCGCAGCCCGTCGGCAGCCTCCCGGCCGGCGGGCCGCAGCGGCGCCCGCACCGGTCCCGCCGGACGGCCGAGCGCGGTCAGCAGCGCCTTCGACGTGACCGTGCCCGGCAGCCCCGCGGCCGTCATCGCCTCGATCAACGGCGTGGCCCGCAGCTGCAGTTCGGCGGCGCGAGCGGTGTCCCCGGCGTCGAACGCGTCCAGGATCGCCGCGATGCGGGACGGGACGACATTGGCCACCGTGCTCACACAGCCCGCCGCGCCCACCGCGTACAGGGCGAGGATGTGCTCGTCGCAGCCCGTGTAGTAGGCCAGTCCCGTGCGCGCCAGCACCTTCTGGGCGCCGAGGAAGTCGTACGAGCAGTCCTTGACCGCCACGATCCGGGGGTGCGCGGCGAGCCGGATCAGCGTCTCCGGCTCGATACGGGTCCCGGTGCGGCCCGGGATGTCGTACAGCATGACCGGCAGCCCGCTCGCCTCCGCCACTTCCAGGAAGTGCGCCTCCAGCGCGTCCTGCGGCGGCCTGCTGTAGTACGGCGACACCACCAGGACGCCGTCCGCGCCCGCCTTCTCGGCCGCGCGCGTGAGTTCGACGGTGTGCAGGGTGTCCGCGGTGCCCACGCCCGCCACGACGGAGGCGCGCTCGCCCACCGCCTCCCGGACGGCCGTGATCAACTCCGCCTTCTCCGTGTCCGTGGTGGTCGGCGACTCTCCCGTGGTGCCGTTCAGCACCAGACCGTCACAGCCCTCCGCCACCAGCCGCGCGGCCAGCCACCGGGCGCCGTCGAGGTCGAGCGCCCCCGCCCGGGTGAACGGCGTGACCATCGCGCAGAGGGTGCGGCCGAAGGGGCGGGGAGGGCGGGGCGAGCGGACGGTGTCGTGTGGGTTCGTCATGGGGGTAGTCTCGGCAGCTCGACAGCTTAGCTCCACTTAATTCTTCTACGACATATATCTTAGAAACGCTAAGTTATCGCTCTCTCGGGACGCCGAGGCCCTATGTCCAACTCGGCCCCTCATGGGCCACTATGGGCCGGACGGTCACCGACGGCAGGTCATGGGAGGCGTCATGAAGCTCGGCAGGGCACTGGCCACCGGGGTCGCTCAGGAGCGGCCGCTCGTCCACGACGAAGAACCCGAGATCCCCGAAGAGAGCCACGAGCCCCAGACCGTGTCGGTGCCCGAAGAGGCCCCGGCCGCCCGATGAGGCTGCGGCTCCCGGCGGAACGCCCGACGGAGCCGCCGACCGGCTACAAGATCGCCCACCCGGTGCTGTCCCAGGACGGCGCCCGGGCCGGGTTCACCGGCGTGTCGCTGGGCGGCGCGCTGCCGTACGGCGTGCTGGACGACGCGTCCTGCGTCTACGGCCGACGGCACCGCCCGCCCGCGCGGCTGTGCGACTGCGGCTTTCACTGCGTGCACGGACGCGACGCCGCCGAGGCCCTGCTGTGCACCGCCGAGCACCGGGCGGCCGTGCTGCTGGAGGTCTCCGTGCTCGGCGCCTACATCCGCTTCGAACGCGGCTTCCGCTACGCCCGGCAGCGGGTGCGCACGGCCACCGTCGGCCCGTGCGCCTGCGGCGCGCCGGCCGTGGCGCTCGCCGACGCGGGCTGGGGCAGGCCCGGTTGGCGCGCCCTGGCGGCCGCCTGCGGGGGCTGTGTACGCGCGCGTACGTCCGTCTCGCTCGCCGGGTTCGCCCGGCTGGCCGGAGAGGGGCTGCGGGTGGCCGCCGGGGTCGCGGGGGCGGTCGCCGCCGAGCCGGTACCGGTGCCCGGCGAGGGCTTCGGGGTGCCCGAACTGGTCGCGGAGGCGGCCCTGTTGCAGGCCCGCCTCGACTGGTTCCAGAGCCAGCTCGCGCGGCTCGGTGAGCGAGGGGAACGGGGCTGACGGACCGGTCGCCCCGCCTGACCGTCGGCGACCTGGGTACTCGGAAGGTCCGAGGGCACAAGCGGACGCCGACGAGACCTGGAGAGGCAGTACCGATGACGAAGAGGACCGCACACGGAACGGGGGCCCGAATCGCCGACACCGCGGGCTCCTTGGCGGCCAAGGCCGACCTCAAGGGACGCACCCAGGCCCGCGCCGCCGATCTCAAGGACAAGGCCGGCGCCCTGACCGTCCAGCTGCGCCAGACGGCCACCCGGGCCGGCCATCAGGCCCAGGGCCGGGCGGCGAAGGGCGGCCACACGACCCAGGAGCACATGGCGAAGGCGCGGCACACGCTGTTGGAGCGGGCGCTCAGGACTGGACACGCCGTCCAGGAGCAGGCGTTCCGGACCGGACACGCCGTCCAGGAGCGGGCGGGACGGGCGGGCCATCTGGCGTCCGAAAAGGCCGTCGAGGCGAGCCACGCCGCCGAGGGACGCGTCCCTCGGTCCGCGCGCACGGCCCTCCGAGGGGCGCAGCGGCACGCCCGCCCGGTGCTGGTCGCGGGCGCCGCCCTCGCCGTCGCCGGTGCCGCCGCCATGGGCGCCCGTCGCCGGGGCCGGCGCGACTGAAACCGGCCCAGGGGCCTTCACTCCACCGTCCCACCGAAAGTCTGAACCGTCTGGACAAAAAAAGTTTTCGGTGAGACGGTGGAGCCATGCTGGACGTGACCGTGATCGAGGACCCCGAGGCCGCGGCGGTGTCGCTGGACCCCATACGGGCCAGGCTGCTCGCCGAACTGGCCGCCGCACCCGCGTCGGCCGCGATGCTGGCCGGCAAGGTCGGGCTGCCCCGGCAGAAGGTGAATTATCACCTCAAGGCGCTGGAGCGGCACGGCCTGGTCGAACTGGCCGGGGAGCGGCGCAAGGGCAATGTCAACGAACGCCTGATGCGCGCGACCGCCGCGTCGTACGTCATCTCGCCGGCCGCCCTGCCCGCCGTACAGCCGGACCCGGACCGCTTCCGCGACCAGCTCTCCGCACGCTGGCTGCTCGCGCTCGGCGCCCGCCTGGTGCGCGACGTCGGCACGCTGATCAACGGTGCCGCCAAGGCCCGCAGGCAGCTGGCGACCTACGCGCTGGACGGCGAGGTGCGCTTCGCCTCCGCCGCCGACCGCGCGGCGTTCGTGCAGGAGCTGACGGCGGGCGTGAGCGCGCTCATCCGCAAGTACGACACACCCGACACGGCGGACGGCCGGGACCACCGGATCGTCGTCGCCCTCCACCCCACGGTCAAGGCCGACCCCCAGCCGACGGCGGACACCCGCCCGACGGCGGAGACTCACCCGACGACCGTGCACCCCACGGCCGAGACCCGTCCGGCGGCCGAGGGCCGGCCCGGGGTCTCGGACCGGACCACCCCCGAACTGGATCAGTAGGCAGCAGGAGCCCCGACATGTCCAAGGAATTCGAGATGCCCGCGAGTTCGAGGTCGACGCCACGCCCCAGGAGGTGTGGGAGGCGATCACCAACGCCTCCGGCGCCTACCTGTGGCCGATGGAGCCGCCCGAGCCCCGGGTGGGCGGCGCGGCGGCCTTCGGCTCGACCGTGACCGCCTACGAGCCCCCGCACCACCTGATCGTCCGCAGTGAGAACGTCGGCTTCCCGGTCCAGAGCGTCAACCAGCTGGAGCACGTCATCGAGCCGCGGGACGGCGGCCGCCGGGCCTGGGTGCGCTATGTGCACAGCGGGATCTTCACCGACGACTGGGACAACCAGTACGACGGCGCGAGCCGGCACACCGACTTCTATCTGCACACGCTGCGCGAGTACCTGGTCCACTTCGCGCCCCGCCCGGTCACCTTCGCACAGCTCAACGGCCCCGAGGCGGCCCAGGCGCCGGACGCCTTCGACGCCGTGGGCCGCGCCCTGGGCCTGCCGGACGACCTGGCAGAGGGCGCGAAGGCGAGTGTCCGGGGGCCCGGCGGGCGGACCCTGGAGGCGGTGGTCGACTACCGCAACCCGTACTTCATCGGGCTGCGCACCGACGACGCCCTCGTCCGGTTCTTCGGACGCAACCACTGGGGCGCCCCGGTCGGCATCAGCATCCACGACTTCGCGCCGGACGCCGACGCCCAGGCCAACGAGAACGCCTGGCAGGGCTGGCTGGACGGGGTGTTCAGCCAGCCCTGAAACGAGGGCCTCAGGGGCGGAAGCGCAGCACCTGCGGGTCGTGGTCGCTGATCTGGTCGTGGAACTCCGAGTTGACGTGCACGCTGTCGTACTCGAAGTCGCCGTCGCGGCGGATCTCCTTGCTGATCAGGATCTGGTCCAGGACCTGCTCGTTGCCCTGGTAGTCGTAGGTGTAGCGCTCCTTCGTCGGCAGCGACTGGATCGCCGACCAGAGCGCCCCGTGGCTCTCCAGGATCTTGGTGGTGCCGGAGAAGTCGAAGTCGTTCATGTCGCCGAGCGCGATGACGTTCGCGTCCTTCTGGACGTCGAGGATGCTCTTGACGAACGCGTTGACCAGCGTCGCCTGCGCGTGGCGCTGGACCTCCGAGCTGCGCGCCACCGGCTGGTACTGCGCGGTCAGGCCCTGGTCGCCGCCCTTGGAGTTCAGGTGGTTGGCGATCACGAAGACCGTCTTGCCACGGAACACGAACTCGCCGGCCAGCGGCTTGCGGCTGGACGTCCAGGCGGAGTTCGCCGGGTCGACCCGGCCGGGGGAGGCGGTCAGCTGGGCCTCGCCGTGCACCTTGGTGACGCCCACCGCGGTGGTGGAGTCGCCGCCCGCGCGGTCGACGAAGGACACCCGCTCGGGGTTGAAGAGGAAGACCTGGCGGATGTTGCCACCGGGCTCGCCGCCGTCCTGGTCGTTGACCGGGTTGACGGAACGCCAGTCGTACTTCGGGCCGCCGGCCGCGACGATCGCGTCGATCAGCTTGTTCACCGTCACGTCGGCGGCGACCGTGCCGTCGTCCGTCGCGCCGTTGTTGTCCTGGATCTCCTCCAGGGACACGATGTCGGGCGACTGGAGGTTGTTCACGATCGCGGCGGCGTGCGCGGCGAAGGTGCCGTCGGAGGGGTCGAGGTTCTCGACGTTGTACGTGGCGACGGCCAGCTCGCTCTTCGACTGCTTCTTCGTCGTCTCGCGCTGCAGGCCGCCGCTCTTCAGCGTGCCCAGCCGGCTCGCGACGAGGGTGTAGCCGCCGAACTGGTTGTAGTCCATCGGGCCGGTCGTGGCGCCGGTCAGCGTGTCGCCGACGTTGGCCACCGGGAAGTCGGCGGTCGAGCCCAGCGACTGGATCTGGAGGCGGCCGGTGTTCTGGTCGTCGTAGGAGCGGTACAGCGTGCCGCCGCGGACGGTGCGGTTCTCGTGCGGCTTCACCGTGACCCACAGCTCGGCGTACGGGTCGGTGGCGGTGACCACGCGGGTGTCGCGGACCTGGACGTTCATGCCCTCCAAGGACTCGTAGTAGTCCAGGGCGTACTTCTTCGGCTGGAGCGTCAGGCCGTTGATCGAACCGGCCGCGGCCGTGTCACCCGCCGGGGTGTACTTGGCCGGCACCGACTTCTTGTCGATCACGACCGGCGCCGGGACCGCGTTGCCGGTGGAGACCGTGGTGACCGTCGGCTTGGTGATCTCGGTCAGCGACTGGTTGCCGGTGGAGGCGCCGCCCGGGACGTACTCGGAGACCGTGCCGGTGACCGTGACGGAGTCACCGACCGCGACCTTCGGGGTGGAGCTGGTGAAGACGAAGACGCCCTCACTGGTGGCGGGGTCGGCGTCCGGCGTCGGGTCCTGGAGCCAGAAACCCCGCGAGGAGCCGTAGGTGCGCGTGGCCGTGACGATGCCGGGGACGTCCGTCACCTTCTGGCCCGCGTACGGCGATATGCGCGTGGCGCCCTGGACGTCGTGGATGCGCAGCCCGTCGGCCTGGGCGGGCGAGGTGAGGGCGACGGTGGACGCCGCGCTGCAGACGGCGGCGACGGTGAGCGCGGCGAGACGCGCGGAAGACCTGCTCGGCAAGGAAATCCCTCCGGGGACATAAACGGTGCCGGGACGAGGGTGCGTCATGGAGTGGGCATGACACGCGTAGACAAGGAGTGCACACTTGTCCCCCCTGATTTCTACGCGCGTCAATCTCGTCCTTGCGCAGGGGAGTTGTCAAGGTTTCGGCCATGTACGGAGCCCGGCGAGGAGATGAACCGGGCGGCATGGGTCGAAATCCGTCTAGGCTGAGCGGCTGAGGCGTACGGCGTCCCGATGGTCGTACGGCCGTCGTACGGAGTCCATGTCGTCGTACGACCGTAGAGGCGTCCGAGGAGAACCACCCGATGTCAGACAGCTCCCCCCTGCCGCCGGTGCGGTTGCGTCCCGAAGCGGAGCTGGCACGCGCCGCGCTGGCCACGCCGCTGCTCTCCCGGGCCGCCCGGCTCGCCCGCTGGGCCGGCCCCGACACCCGCGTCGACGCAGGTGGCGGACTGGCCGAGGAGCAGCTCCCGGCCGCCCTCGAGCTGCTCGGGCTCACCGGGGACGACGCCGCCGCGTACGCCGCCGAGGCTTGGCGGGTCGCCCTGGACACCGGGCTCGTCGAGATCGTCGACGAGGAGGCCGGGACCGTGGCCGCGGGGGAGGAGCTGGCGCTGCTCACCGGGGGCTCGCCGCACGACGTCCTCGCGGTCTGGCTGGCCGCCCTGGAGGCCGTGATCGGCGACGCGAGCGTGCCCGACCTGGACGGAATTGTCGACGCGCTCGGCGAGGGCGGCGAGGTCGATTTCTCGTCACTCGGGTGGGACCCCGAGGCGGAGGGGGAATTCCTCGACGGCGTCCTCGGCAACCTGTACCTGCTGACGGTGAGCGAAGGCGGTCCCGGCGAGGCGCCGGTGCCGCTGCCCGCGCTCGCCGCGTCGATGATCGTCCCCAGCGACATGGGGGAGCCGACCAACGACGTCCTCGAGCAGGTCTCCGACGCGATGATGCGGCTCGACGACCAGTTCCGGATGCTGGAGCCGGTCGGACTCGTCGCGTACCAGCCGGTCGACGAGGCGCTCATGGCCGACGCCGAGGAGGAGCCGGCGGCGGGGCCGGTCGACGAGAGCGACGTCAGCCGGTACGGCATGGTGCGGCTCACCCCGCTCGGCGCGTACGGGCTGCGGGCGCGGCTGCTGGAGGCCGGGTTCGAGGCGCCGGCGGTCGGGGAGCTCGCCGACAAGGGCGCGGACGCGCTGCTCGACGGTATGGCCGCGTTTCCGCAGGCAGCCGCGCAGGCGGAGACCGAGCAGTGGCTGGCGCGCCGCGAATCCCTCGCCGCCGCCGAGGAGTTGCTGGCCGCCGCGCGTGGCGAGGACGCGGGCGCGCCACTGCGCCGGCTGCGCTGCCAGCAGGCGCTGTCCCTGGTCGGCACCGAGGCCGAGCCGGCGCTCCGCGAGGTCCTCGACGACCCCGAACTGGGCGGCCTGGCCAGGGTCTGGCTGACCGAGCGCGGCGCCGCCGACGTGCCGGCGCCCTCGCCGGACATGATCTTCTGGCTGACCATCGACACGGTCGCCGCCCAGCTGGCCGCCGAAGGGAACTCCGAGGAACTGCAGGCCCTGGTCGAGGGGCTGGCCCAGCAGCACGCCGGATTCTTCGCCGAGGCCTGGCGGGTCGACCACCCGGACACGGCCGACGTCCTGGAGGCGATGGGACGCCTGCACCCGGACAAGAAGGTCGCGAAGGAGGCCCGGAAGGCGGCGTTCAAGGCGCGGTCGCAGCACGGGGGGTAGCGGCTGAAGGGGCGGGGCCGCGCGGGGGATAGCGGCCGAAGGGGCGGGGCCGCGCGGGGGTCGGGCACCGCCGGACGCTTCGTGTGCGGCTGAGCGCCGTCGCGGCGGAAGAGAAGATCCCAGGCGGCCGGTTCTTGGGTGTGGCTTTTGGTGGCCGTGGGGCGGCACATACGGATTCATGGAACACACGAAGCGGATGTCGCCCTGAGTTCAGGCGGAGTTCAGATGTGGCCGGGAGCGTGTGCGCCGACTTGAGGTCCGCCACCCTCCACGGCACTTCGACCGTCACAGGAGACACCATGTCGCTCACCCGCAGGGACTTCGCCAGGAAATCCGCGATCACCGGTGCCGGTGTCGCGCTGGCGGGCAGCGTCGGCGCCCTCGCCACCGCCCCGAACGCCCTCGCCTCCACCGAGACCGAGGCGTCCGACGCGGCCGAGTCGGGGCACGGACACGGCAGCGTCGGCTACGGGCCGCTGCTCCCCGACCCCGACGGCATCCTCGCCCTCCCCGCCGGCTTCAAGTACCGCGTCATCACCTACAGCGGCAAGACCCGGCTGGAGTCCGGCGAGTTCACCCCCTCCAACCACGACGGCACCTCCACCTTCGACGGCCCCCGCGGCGCCACCCTCCTCGTCAACAACCACGAGCTGGCCGGACCCCGCGCCAACTGGACCCACCCGGTGCCGCTCACCGAGGGCCTCGTCTACGACCCCGCGGCCGCCGGCGGCTGCACGGTCGTCGAGGTACGCCACGACAAGGTCGCCGAGTGGGTCGGCATCGCCGGCACCGCCACCAACTGCGCGGGCGGCAACACCCCTTGGGGCACCTGGCTCACCTGCGAGGAGACCGAGGACAAGGCCGGCACCAACGGCTTCACCAAGGACCACGGCTATGTCTTCGAGGTCGACCCCGAGGACCGCCGGGCCAACCGGGACCCCAAGCCGATCAAGGCGCTGGGCCGGTACGCGCACGAGGCCGTCGTCGTCGACCCCAAGCGCGGCCACCTGTACCTGACGGAGGACGCCTCCAACCCGAACGGCCTGCTCTACCGCTGGACCCCGCCCGAGCACTTCCACCACGGCCGCGGCCGGCTGCGCACCCTCGCCGACGACGCGGGCACGCTCCAGGCCTTCAAGTGCTTCGACTCCGGCGGCGTCTTCGTCGACGACCTCTCCCGCGCCACGAAGATCGGCACGGTGTACGGCGTCGACTGGGCGGACGTCCCGGACCGCGACGCGAGGACCACCTCGGTCCGCAAGCAGTTCACCGCCGGCCAGGTCACCCGCGCCCGCAAGCTGGAGGGCATGTGGTGGGGCGACGGGGGCGTGTACATCGTCTCCTCATACGCCCGTGCGGAGAGCCCCGTCCAGCACGACGGCGCCGTCTGGTTCTACGACCCCAAGCGCCGCACCCTCACCCTGAAGGTCCTCATCGGCGTCAACCCGGACCCGTCCGTGGACGGCGCCTTCGACGGCCCGGACAACATCACCGTCTCCCCGTACGGCGGCCTGGTCATCGCCGAGGACGGCGAGGGCATCCAGCACCTGTTCGGCGCCACCGACAGCGGCCGCACCTACCCGATCGCCCGCAACGAACTGAACGCCGGCACCGAAGAGGAGCCGGAATACAGCGAGTTCACCGGCGTCACCTTCTCGCCCGACGGCAAGACCCTGTACGCGAACATCCAGACGCCGGGCATCATGCTCGCGATCACGGGGCCCTGGAAGCGGCAGAAGCGCGGGTAGTTAATTCGCTCGCTCGATCCGCGGCCCGCCTCTTAAAGTGATGAACGTCCAGGTGCGAAGGCAGGACTTACTTCCACTCTAAATGGGGAGGCCGCGGGTTCGAGTCCCGCCACCGGTACGACGTGCCGGTGTAGCTCAGGGGCTAGAGCACCTATGTCGGTTCCGCCGGCCATGAACTCTGGACACCAAAAACTTCATGCACCTCCCGGTGCGTGCGTTCTGATCTCGGGAGGCGCAGCTCATGGTGGGTGTCCGGTGCGCAGGCAGCGGATACTTCGGGGACTGGTGGGGGAAATCCCTCATGCGGGTTCGAATCCCGTCATCGACCCGGCGTCGATGTGGCGGAACGGAAGACGCGCCAGTTTATAAGCAACCGCAGTCGACTTCGACCTCGGACACCCTCCTTCTGCTGTGCCTCCTCCGAAACTCCAATGAATTCGGGGGAATTCACCATGGCGCGATTCAACACCAAGGCGGCCCGGGCGCAGCCCACTTCGCGGGTCACCTCGACCGGACGCGTGCTCCGCACCTACCAGGGCGGGCGCGGCCAGGAGCGGGACACGCGCTCCGAGCTCTTTCTGCTCGCCGTCGCCAACTTCGTCTCGCAGGAGACCTTCTACGAGACCGGCGCCGACCGCGACGACCGGTACGCGAAGCTCGTGCGCGAGCTCGCCGTCACCGACCCGGCTTGGACCGCCGGCCTGCTCGGCTGGCTGCGCTGCGAGGGCAACATGCGGACCGCCTCCCTCGTGGGCGCCGCCGAGTACGTGCACGCACGCCTGACCGCGGGTGCCACCGAGGGCCCCTCGAACCGGCAGGTCGTCGCCTCCGTTCTCCAGCGGCCCGACGAGCCCGGCGAACTGCTCGCCTACTGGACGGCGACCTACGGCCGTGCCGTCCCCAAGCCCGTCAAGCGGGGGATCGCCGATGCCGTACGGCGCCTCTACCACGGCAGGTCGCTGCTCAAGTACGACACCGCGTCCAAGGGTTACCGCTTCGGCGACATCCTCAACCTGGTGCACGCGGCGCCGGACCCGGACAAGCCGTGGCAGGGCGAGCTGTTCCAGTACGCACTGGACCGGCGGCACCACCCGGACACGGCCGTACCGCCCGCGTCGAGCCCGGTGCTCGCCGCGCACCGCGAGCTGATGGCGCTGCCCGTCGCCCGGCGGCGTGCGGTCGTCACCGAGCCCGGTGGCGCCGAGCGGCTCGCGGCGGCCGGCCTCACCTGGGAGGCGCTGGCCGGATGGCTCCAGGGGCCGATGGACAAGGCGGCCTGGGAGGCCGTGATCCCCTCCATGGGGGCCATGGCGCTCATCCGCAACCTGCGGAACTTCGACGAGGCGGGGGTCTCCGACGAGGTCGCCGCACAGGTGGCGGCCCGGATCAGCGATCCGGCGGAGGTGGCGCGGTCGCGGCAGTTCCCGTTCCGGTACCTCGCCGCATACCAGCACGCCCCGTCGCTGCGCTGGTCCTACCCGCTGGAGCGGGCGCTCGGCCACTCGTTGGCCAACGTGCCCGCGCTGCCGGGGCGGACGCTGGTGCTCGTCGACCGTTCGGGTTCGATGTTCTACTCGCGGCTGTCCGAGCGCTCGGAACTCAACCGGGCCGACGCGGCGGCGATCTTCGGTACGGCGCTCGCGCTGCGGGCGGCGGACGCGGACCTCGTCGAGTTCGGTACGACGAGCAAGCGGCTGGGCTTCGAGCAGGGCGAGTCGGTGCTGAAGATCCTCGGCCGCTTCGGCGACCTGGGCGGCACCGACACCACCTCGGCGATCCGCTCGCATTACCGGGGACAGGACCGGGTGCTGATCGTCACCGACGAGCAGTACACCTACCACCGGCACGGCGACCCGACCCAGCAGGTCCCGGCGCACATTCCGGTCTACACCTGGAACCTGGCCGGCTACCGGGCGGGCCACGGCCCGTCCGGGACGGCGGGCCGGCACACCTTCGGCGGCCTGTCGGACGCGGCCTTCCGGATGGTGCCGCTGCTGGAGGCGGCCCGGGACGCCGACTGGCCGTGGGCGGCGGCGGCCTGAGCGCCGCTCCTCGATCGTGACCCGCACCTTCACGGGGGGTGCGGGTCACACCCCTGCCCGCCGCACCCTTGCCCGCACCCGCCTTTGATATCTAACATTTCAGTTCATGGAGAGCCTGCGCCCCCTGCCCCGCACCCTGCTCCGCGACCGCGCCTACGCGGCCATCCGCGATGCCATCGTCGCCGGGGAGATCGAACCCGGTGCGGTGGTGCGGGACGCCGAGTTCGCGGAGCGGCTCGGGCTGTCCCGGGCGCCGGTGCGGGAGGCGTTCGCCCGGCTGGTCGACGAGGGGCTCCTGGAGAGCAAACCGCAGAGCTACACCCGGGTCACCCCGGTCGTGGCCGCCGACGTACGGGACGCGGCGGCCGTGGTCGGCGCCATGCACGAACTGGCCACCCGGGCCGCCGTACCCCGGCTGCGGGACGCCGACCTCGACGTGATGCGCGCGGCCAACGACCGGTTCGCCGCCGCCGTGGGCGCCGGTGACGTGGACGCGGCCCTGCGCGCCGACGACGAGCTGCACGACGTCCTGATCCGGGCGGCCGGCAACCGCGCGGCCGCCGCCACCGTCGCCCGCTACACCCCGCTGATCCGCCGCCTGGAGCGCCGTCGCTTCGGCGAGGGCGGCTCCTGCCGTTCGGCAGGCCTGCACGAACGGCTCATCGAGGCATGCGCGGACGGCGACACGGAGGCGGCTCTCCGGATCACGGCCGCCATCTGGCACACCCTCGCAGACCTGGTCGACGACACCACCGACTGACCGCCCCGCCGGGAGGCACCCCATGTCCCTTTCCTCATACGACCGTTACCCCCTCCTCTTCGGCCCCTCGCCCGTGCATCCGCTGGAGCGGCTCACCGCCCACCTCGGCGGTGCCGCGCTGTGGGCCAAGCGGGAGGACTGCAACTCCGGGATCGCGTACGGCGGGAACAAGACGCGCAAGCTGGAGTACCTGGTGGCGGACGCGCTCGCCAAGGGCTGCGACACGCTCGTCTCCATCGGCGGGGTGCAGTCCAACCACACCCGCCAGGTCGCCGCCGTCGCCGCCCGCGCCGGGCTCAAGTGCGTCCTGGTGCAGGAGAGCTGGGTCGAGTGGCCGGACTCCGTGTACGACAAGGTCGGCAACATCCTGATCAGCAGGCTGGCCGGGGCCGACGTACGTCTCGTCCGGGCCGGGTTCGGGATCGGGTTCAAGGAGAGCTGGGAAGGGGCACTGCGCGAGGTCGAGGAGTCCGGCGGCAGGCCCTACGCCATCCCGGCCGGCGCCTCCGACCATCCGCTCGGCGGGCTCGGCTTCGCCAACTGGGCGTACGAGGTCGCCGAGCAGGAGGAGCAGCTGGGCGTCTTCTTCGACACGGTGATCGTCTGCTCGGTGACCGGGTCGACGCAGGCCGGCATGGTCGCCGGGTTCGCCGCGCTGGAAGAGGCGGGCGGCCGCGAGCGCCGGGTCATCGGCATCGACGCCTCGGCCAAGCCCGCCGAGACCCGTGAACAGGTGGCCCGGATAGCCCGGCGCACCGGCGAACTCATCGGGGTCAAGGGTGAGTTGACCGTGGAGCTGGACGACCGCTACCACGCCGGCATCTACGGCATCCCGGACGACACCACCCTGGAGGCCATGCGCCTCGCCGCCCGCACCGAGGGCATGGTCACCGACCCGGTGTACGAGGGCAAGTCGATGGCCGGGATGGTCGACCTGGTCGAGCGGGGCGAGATCGCCGCCGACGCCACGGTGCTCTACGCCCACCTGGGCGGCCAGCCGGCACTGAACGCGTACAGCGCTTTGTTCTAGACGGTTTGTCGACCGTCCGGCCGGTGCGCGCCGGTTGTCGACTACGGGTGCGTTGTGGCTGGTCGCGCAGTTCCCCGCGGCCCTGACGGGGCGCTGTCGGAATCGGGGCGATATTGATCTGAGCGGGTCCGGCGAAGTCCGCTGCGGCTCGGCAGCGCCCTGCAGGGGCGCGGGGCTGTATCGACATGCGGCTCCGCCGCGCGGGCGCGACCAGCCACGACGGCGCCGCACCCGAGGCGGCATATCGCGGCAGTTCCAGCGGAGCGCTCAGGCTCCCTGCCGCCGCGGACTCGTGATCACGAACGCCGTCACCAGCAGCGCGGCGACCGCGACCAGCGCGCCGATACCGAAGGCACGGGACGCGCCGTGGGTGAGGATCTCGGCCGGAGTGCCGGTCGCGTGCCTGGTCACCGTGCCGTACACGGTGACCAGGACGGCGAGTCCGAGGGTGCCGCCCAGCCACTGCAGCGTCTGCAGCAGGCCGGAGGCGGCGCCGGCCTCCCGGGACTCGATGCGGGCCAGGATGGTCGCGTTGAGCGGCATGAAGCTCAGGCCGATGCCCGCGCCCAGCAACAGCAGCGGGCCGAGCAGCCCGGTGACGTACCCGTCGCCGGGCCGCAGTCGCCACAGCCAGCCGGCGGCGACGACCAGCAGGGTGATGCCGGTGAGCAGCACCGGCTTGGCCCCGGAGCGGGCCAGCAGCCGCGGCACCAGACGCACCGTCGTGAACATCGCCAGGGTCATCGGCAGGAACGCCAACCCGGCGCGCAACGGGCTGTATTCCAGGGCCTGCTGGCAGACGAGGGTGAGGAAGTAGAAGGCGCCGAACATGCCCGCGGGCAGCAGCATGATGGTGAGATAGCCGCCCGCCCGGTCGCGGTCGGCGAACAGCCGCAGCGGCATGACCGGCTGGTCGGCCCGGGACTCGACCAGGGTGAAGCCGAGGAGCAGCGCGACCGCGCAGCCGAAGCCGGACAGTGCCTGGGTGTCGGACCAGCCCGCCTCGGAGACCCGGATGAACGCGTAGACGAGGGAGGTCATCCCGGCCGTCCCGGTCAGCGCGCCCGCCAGGTCGAAGCGGCCCGCGTGGCGCGGGGTCTCGGCGACGAAGCGGGGCAGGGCCAGGAACAGGGCGATGCCGATGGGAACGTTGATGAGCAGGGCCCAGCGCCAGGACGCCCACGAGGTGAGCATGCCGCCCAGGACCAGGCCCACGGAGCTGCCGATGCCGGCCATGGAGGAGTAGATGCTCAGGGCGTGGTTGCGGCGTGGACCCTGGGGGAAGTTGGTGGTGATCAGGGCCAGGGTGCTGGGGGCGACGAGTGCCGCGCCGACGCCCTGCAGCGCGCGTGCCGTGAGCAGCCAGCCGCCCTCCGTGGCGACCCCGCCGAGGAGCGAGGTCAGTGCGAACAGCAGCGCTCCGGCGCCGAGCGTGCGACGGCGGCCGAGGATGTCGCCGACCCGCCCGCCGAGCAGTAACAGGCCGCCGAAGGTGAGGGTGTAGGCGTTGAGCACCCAGGACAGGCCGGTCCGGCTGAACCCCAGGTCCTGCTGGATGTCGGGCAGCGCGACGTTGACGACGGTGGAGTCGACGCCGACCATCAGGTAGGCGGTGACGATGACGAGAAGGGCGGAACCGAGCCTGGCGGGGTGCGGAGGGGCCGATGGGGTGTCGGCCGCGGTGGACGGGCTGGACGGGGCGGACATGAGGTTCTCCCGGTCTGTACGTCCCCGGCGCGGGCATGGTGAAGTACGGGCAGGCCGACTGCCCGTGGAGCACACGGCGATAAGTGGGGACTGTCTCCGTTTGGTGTTCGATAAGATACGGAGAGAGTCCCCGGTTCGCAAGGAGTAACTGGATGACGCAGGTCAGGCCCATGCGTGCGGATGCCCGCCGCAACTACGAGCGACTGCTGAAGGTGGCCGCCGAGGCCTTCGCCGAGCACGGGGAGAACGCGTCGCTGGATGACATCGCCAAGCGGGCGGGCGTCGGCTCCGGCACGCTCTACCGGCACTTCCCGACGCGGCAGGCGCTGCTGGAGGCCGCGTTCGTGGGCCGGCTGGAGGGGCTGGCGGCGTTGGCCGACGAGTTCGCCGCGGAACTGCCGCCGAGCGCGGCGCTGACGGAGTGGCTGAACGAACTGTGCGTCGCCACCATCCAGGTACGCGGCCTGAAGGCGCTGCTGGGCTCGGCGGTCACGGACGGCAGCTCGGCCGCGGTCACCGCTTGCGGCACCACGGTCCGCGGTGCGGCGACCCGGCTGGTGGAGGCGGCGAAGGCGGAGGGCACCCTGCGCCCGGACATCGAGCCGATCGAACTCCTGCGCCTGGCACACGGACTGGCCACGGCATCGGAACTGGCCAACGGGCAGGGCAAGGAGATCCGGCGGTATCTGTCGCTGCTCACGGAGGGGTTGCGGCCGTAGTGCCCACGGCCGCGCGCTCCTCCCCGGATCCGCGTGAGCGAGCCTTCGTCAGAGTGCCTGTGCCCCCGGCTTCACCATGTTCCGTACCGTCCGGGCCTTCACGAACTCGCCCAGTGCGGTCATGTCCCACTCGCCGGAGAACTGGCGGACCAGCTTGGCCATCATCACGCCGGTCTGCGCCTCGGCGCTGGTGAGGTCGAAGCGGACCAGTTCCTCGCCGGTCGCCGCGTCCAGGAGGCGGCAGTAGGCCTTGGCGACCTCCGTGAACTTCTGGCCGGAGAAGGAGTTGACGGTGAAGACCAGACCGGTGACCTCCGGGGGGATCCGGCCGAGGTCGACCACGATCACCTCGTCGTCGCCGCCTCCCTCACCGGTGAGGTTGTCGCCGGAGTGCTTGATCGCGCCGTTGAGGATGGAGAGCTTGCCGAAGTAGCAGCTGTCGACGTGGTCGCGCTGCGGGCCGTAGGCGATGACCGAGGCGTCCAGGTCGATGTCCTTGCCGTGGAACGCCGGCTCCCAGCCCAGGCCCATGTGGACCAGGGAGAGCAGCGGACTGCCGCCCTTGACCAGGGACACGGTCTGGTTCTTCTGGAGGCTGACCCTGCCCTTGTCGAGGTTGATCTTCCCGGCGCCCGGGGCCGGCGCAGCGGGCGGCGCGGCGGGCGCGGGCGGGGCCACGACCGGGGGAGCCGTCGGCTGCGGGGCCGCCGCCTGGGCAGCGGTCGGCTGGGGGGCCGGGGCCGCCGCCGGTTCCTCGACTGTCACGCCGAAGTCGGTGGCGATGCCGGCCAGCCCGTTCGCGTACCCCTGGCCGACCGCGCGGGCCTTCCACGCGCCGTTGCGCAGGTAGATCTCGACGACCACCAGGGCCGTCTCACTGCCCAGCTGCGGCGGCGTGAACGTGCCCAGCACCGAGCCGTCGTCCGCGTTGCGGATCGTCGCCGTCGGCTCGATGCCCTGGAAGGTCTGACCTGCGGCGTCGGGGCTCGCGGTGACGACGATCTTCTCGATGCCCGGGGGTACGGCGGCCGTGTCGACGGTGATCGCGTCCGCGGACGTACCGCCGCCGGAGCGGTACGTCACACCCGGGCCGCTGGGTTGGTTGTAGAAGATGAAGTCGTCGTCGGAGCGCACCTTGCCGTCGCCGGTGAGCAGCAGGCCCGACACGTCGAGCCGCACCGGGGCGGCGACGTCCACCGCCACCCGGGAGACGGGGAGAGGGATGTTCGAGCCAGGGGTCATAGCTGTCATGCCCCGTGAACGAACGACCCCGCTTTACCGTTCCCTTACCGTCGGGCGGCCCTCCCGGAACCCCCCGATCGGCTCAGGGGACCACCGCGATCCGGCTCAGGGGACGACGACGATCTTCCGTCCCACCCCCGCCGCGAACTGCTCCAACGCCTGCGGGTAGCTGTCCAGCGGGAGGCGGTCGCTGATGAAGACCTCCGGGTCCAGGACCCCGTTCGCGAACAGCTCCGCCGCGCGTTCGTAGCTGTGCAGGACGGCCATGGAGCCGGTGATGGTGATCTCCTGGTTGTAGATGCGGTACGGGTCGATCGTCACCCGGGTCGCGTAGTCGGCGACGCCGAACTGGAGGAAGGTGCCGGCCTTCGACACCCGCTCCAGGCCGTCCTGGATCGCCGCCGCGTTGCCGGTCGCGTCGATCACCACGTCCCAGCCCCGCGGCCGGTCCAGTTCGTCGGCGTTCGCGGCGGACCCGGAGACACCGAGCGCGCGGGCGGTCTCCAGCCGGGCCGGGTTCAGGTCGACCACGTCGACGCTCGCCGCGCCGGTCCGCTTGGCGAGTTCCAGCATCATCAGTCCCATGGTCCCGGAGCCGTAGATCAGGACGTGGGCGCCCAGCCGGGACTTGAGGACGTCGTAGCCGCGTACCGCGCAGGACAGCGGCTCGACCAGGGCGGCGTCCTGGGTGCGGACGTGCTCGGGGAGCTTCACGCAGTTGGCGACCGGGGCCACCGCGTACTGTGCGGCCCCGCCCGGCACGGTCACGCCGATCGCGGCCCAGCGTTCGCAGAGGTTGTTGTGGCCGTCCCGGCAGTAACGGCACTCGTGGCAGTACAGGGACGGGTCGACCGCGACCTGGTCGCCGATCGCCACCTCGGTCACCTGGGAGCCGACGCCGACCACCTCGCCGGCGAACTCGTGACCCGGCACGATCGGCAGCTTGGGCGCGAACTCGCCCTGGAGGATGTGCAGATCGGTTCCGCACAGCCCGCAGGCGGCCACTTCCACCACGACCTCACGGGGGCCCGGTGTCGGGTCGGGGACCTCGGTGACGACGGCACGGCCCACGGACTCGATGACGGCGGCCTTCATTTCACGGCTCCCAACGACAGGCCCTGGACCAGCTTGTCCTGGGCGGCGAACCCCGCGGCGAGCACCGGCAGGGAGACGACGAGCGACGCGGCGCACACCTTCGCCAGGAACAGGCCCTGGCTGGTGATGAAACCGGTCAGGAAGACGGGGGCGGTCTCGGCGACCACGCCCGTCAGGACTCGGGCGAAGAGAAGTTCGTTCCAGCTGAAGATGAAGCAGATCAGGGAGGTGGCGGCGATGCCGGGCAGGGCGATCGGGGCGACCACGCGCGCCAGGATCGTCGGGAGGCGGGCGCCGTCGATCTGCGCCGCCTCGATCACCGCGACCGGGACCTCGGCGAGGAAGGACTGCATCATCCACACCGCGATCGGCAGGTTCATGGAGGTGTAGAGGATGACCAGGAACCAGATGTTGTCCAGCATCCCGGTGTTCTTCGCGAACAGGTAGATCGGCAGCAGGCCGGCCACCACCGGCAGCATCTTCGTGGAGAGGAAGAAGAACAGGACGTCCGTCCACTTCTTCACCCGCCGGATCGACAGCGCGTACGCCGCCGGGAAGGCCAGGACGAGGACCAGGAGGGTCGAGACGATCGAGGCGACCGCCGAGTTGACCAGCGCCGGCCAGGGGCTCGCGCCGCCGCCCGACCCGAAGAACTCGCGGTAGCCGTCCAGGGTGAGGGCGGCACCGAAGGAGGGCGGGTTGGTCGCCGCGTCCGCCTCGGAGTGGAAGGACGTCAGCGCCATCCAGGCGATGGGGAAGAAGAAGACGATGCCGACCAGCCAGGCCACCAGCCCGACGCTGCGGCCCCGGTGCTTCCTGACGTGTAGGGCGAGGCTGCTCATGCGCGGGACGCCTCCTCTCGGAACAGGGACGACACCACGCGCAGGGCGAAGGTCGCGATGATGATCGAGCCGATGACGACCAGGACGCCGGCGGCCGAGGCGAGGCCGTTCTCGTGGGCCTGGTAGAAGCTCTGGTACACGGTGTAGGGCAGGTTGGCGGTGCCCAGGCCGCCGGACGTGATCGTGAAGACCGCGTCGAAGTTCTGGACGATGTAGATGCTGCCCAGCAGGGCGCCGAGTTCGAGATAGCGGCGCAGGTGCGGGAGCGTGAGATAGCGGAAGACCTGCCAGTCGCTCGCGCCGTCCACCCGGGCGGCCTCGATCTGCTCGGGGTCACGGCTCTGCAGCCCGGCGAGCAGGATCAGCATCATGAACGGCGTCCACTGCCACACCAGGGCGGCCTCGACCGCCAGCAGCGGGGTGCTGGAGATCCAGTCGGGCTGCGGTCCGCCGACGTAGTGCAACAGGCCGTTGAGCAGGCCGTATTCGGGGTTGTAGAGGACGTGTTTCCAGAGCAGGGCGGCGGCCACCGGGACCACCAGGAACGGGGCGATCAGCAGGGTGCGGACGATGCCCCGGCCGCGGAACCTGTTGTTCAGGAGCAGTGCCAGCGCGAGGCCGAGGACCAGGCTGACCAGCACCACCGTGACCGTGAGGAGCACGGTCGTCCACACCGAGTGGCGCAGGTCGGCGTCGGTCAGGACCTGGCGGTAGTTGTCGACGCCGGCGAAGTGGCGGGCCTTCGGGTAGAGGGCGTTCCAGTCGAAGAAGGAGATGACCACCGTGGCCACGAACGGCAGCTGGGTCACGACGATCATGAAGACCAGGGCGGGCAGGAGAGGGGCCCGGGTGGCCCAGGCGCGCAGGCGGGCGGAGGGCGGCCGCGTGGCGTGTACGGGTGTCGCTGCGTAGGGGGCTGTCGTCGCGGTCATCGTCCCTCGTACTCCTTGGAGATCTTCTCGGCCAGCTGCTGGGACTTCTTCAGGGCCGAGTCGACGGACTGACGTCCGGCGATGGCCGAACTGATCTCCTGGGAGACCTTGGTGCCGAGATCGGTGAACTCGGGGATGTCGACGAACTGGATGCCGGGCGCGGGGCGAGGCTGGACGCCGGGGTCGTTCGGGCGGGCGCTCTCGATGGCCTCCTTGGTCATCTCCTGGAACGCGGCGGCCGACTTGACGTAGTCCGGGTTCGTGTAGGTCGACGCGCGCTTGCCCGCCGGGACGTTGGACCAGCCGCTGGTCTGGCCGACCAGCTCCTCGTACTGCTTGCTGGACGCCCAGGACACGAACTTCCAGGCCTTGTCGGGGTTGCGGGAGGCCTTCTGGATGCCCCAGGCCCAGGTGTAGAGCCAGCCGGCGGACTTGGTCTGCTCGACGGGCGCGGGGGCGTAGCCGAGCTTGCCCTTGACCGGGGAGTCGTCGGCCTCCAGGAGGCCGGCCGCGGAGGTGGCGTCGTACCACATGGCGACCTTGCCCTGGGTCATGTTGTTGAGGCACTCGGCGAAGCCGGACTGCGGGGCGCCGGACTCGCCGTGCTTGCGGACGAGGTCGACATAGAACTTCGTCGCCTTCTCGAAGCCGGACCCGGTCAGCTGGGCCTTCCAGTCCTTGTCGAACCAGGTGCCCCCGTAGGTGTTCACGACCGTGGTCAGCGGTGCCATCAGCTCGCCCCAACCGGGCAGGCCGCGCAGGCAGATGCCGCGCATGCCGGACTGGGCGCCGTCCACCTTGGCGGCGAGGTCGGCGACCTGCTGCCAGGTGGGGTGCGCGGGCATCGTCAGGCCCTTGGCCGTGAAGACGTCCTTGCGGTACATCAGGAAGGACGACTCGCCGTAGAAGGGCTGGCCGTAGAGCTTGCCGTCGTCGGCGGTCAGGGACTCGCGCATCGGCTGGAGGATGTCCTTCTCGTCGAAGCCGGGGTCCTTGGCGACGTAGGAGTCCATCTCGTGCAGCCAGCCGTTGCGGGCGTAGATCGGTATCTCGTAGTTGGACAGGGTGGCCACGTCGTACTGGCCGGCCTGGTTGGCGAAGTCCTGGCTGATCTTGTCGCGGACGTCGTTCTCGGGCAGGACGGTGAAGTTGACCTTGATGCCGGTCTCCTTGGTGAAGCGCGGCGCGAGCTTCTGGAGTTCCGTCATCTGGGGGTTGTTCACCATCAGCACGTTGATCGAATCGCCGCCTGAACCGGACCCGCCCGCACCGACCCAGCAGCCGGAGAGCAGCGGGGCGAGCAGCGTCCCTGCGGCGGCCATGGCGAGTGTGACTCGCGGCCTCCGTCGGCTCGGGGTTCGCATGGATCGCTCCTGGAGGAATCGTGATATATGGGGCACTGCGGGGTGTGGAGGTGCCCTTCGGGAAGGGCGTGGGTGGGGCGTCGGTGTGTCAGACCCGGATGACCTGCGGGCCCAGCAGGGCGTAGCGATGGGCCTCGGCGGCCGGAAGAAGGGTGCTCGTCACGATCGCCTCCAGGGCGCCGACCTCGGCGAAGCGGCAGAAGCTGACGGCTCCGAACTTGGTGTGCACGCCCGCGAAGACCGTCCGGCGGGCGGCGCGCACGGCCTGCGCCTTGACCTCGCTGACGGCGGGGTCGGGAGTGGTGAGGCCGTGCTCCCGCGAGATGCCGTTGGCTCCAATGTAGGCGAGATCGAGAACGAAACCGGCGAGCATCTTCGTCGTCCAGTGGTCGACGGTCGCCAGCGTGCCGGCCCGCACCCGTCCGCCGAGCAGCAGTACCGACATGTTCTCGGCCTCGGCGAGCGCGCCCGCGACCGGCAGCGACGCCGTGACCACGGTCAGCGGCCGGTCCGTCGGAAGTGCCTCGGCGATGAGCTGCGGGGTGAAGCCCTCGTCGACGAAGACGGTCTCGGCGTCGCCCAGCAGCTCGGCTGCGGCCGACGCGATCCGCCGCTTCTCCGGGACATGGCTGGTCGAACGGAAGGCGAGCGTGGTCTCGAAACCGGCGCTCTCGACGGGATACGCGCCCCCGTGGGTACGGCGGACCAGGCCGTGGTCCTCCAGGGCGCGCAGGTCCCGCCGGATGGTTTCCCTGGCCACGCCCAGGGCGGCGGCGAGAGCGGTGACGTCGACCGAGCCGGTAACGCGCGCGGCCCGCACGATCTCGCGCTGGCGTTCTTCCGCCGTCCGCGTGCTCATCTCGTCACCCACTTCCCTGTGGAACTGCCCGTTCGGGCCATGCAGCAAGTTCTACAGCGGGTGTGCGAGGCTGACCAGGTCTGTTGCGGGCCCGATACTGCCCGGGTGTGCCCGTTTGCCGGTCGCGGTGCCCGCCTCGGACCTGCGCGGCTGCCGGGCGGCGCGTGAGAGCGGGCAGCCCGGATGCCCGAACGCGGCGGCGGGCGGGCCCGTTCGGTGCCCGCCCGCCGCCGTGGACGATCGTTTTCCGCCGTGTCGCGCGGTGCCGCGCGCGAGAGGGTCCGCCGTTTCCGCGTGCCGCTCAGTACGGCCAGACGGGTGGGTCGTTGACGAACCGGCCGCCCAGGTGGGTGTGGGCCGGGTTCCGCGGGTCCAGCTCGCCGTGCTCGGCGATCAGCTTCTCCGCGAACTGCTCGGAGTCGTCCTGCGGCTCGTAGCCGAGCGCCCGGGCACTGGTCAGGTCCCACCACAGGCGGGTGTTGGCGGAGGAGCCGTAGACGACGGTGTGGCCGACCTGCTCGGCGGTCAGGGCCGCGTGGAAGAGGCGGGCGCCGTCGGCGGGGCTCATCCACACCGAGAGCATGCGCACGTCGGCCGGCTCGGCGAAGCAGGAGCCGATGCGGACGGAGACGGTCTCCAGGCCGTGCTTGTCCCAGTAGAGCTGGGCGAGGTCCTCGCCGAAGGACTTGGACAGGCCGTAGAAGGTGTCCGGGCGGCGCGGGGTGTCGATCGGGATCAGCGGATCGCCCGCGCGCGGGGCCGGGGTGTAGCCGACGGCGTGGTTGGAGGAGGCGAAGACGATGCGCGGCACGCCGGCCTCGCGGGCGGCCTCGTACAGGTGGTAGGTGCCCTCGATGTTCGAGCGGAGGATCTTGTCGAAGGGCGCCTCCAGGGAGATCCCCGCGAGATGCAGGACCGCGTCCACGCCCCGCACCGCTTCCCGCAGCGCGTCCTGGTCGCCGAGGTCGGCGGTGATCGCGTCCGGCTCGCCGTCGATCGGGCGGACGTCGAAGAGGCGCAGCTCGTAGCCGTACTCCGGCAGCAGGGACCGCATCAGGGTGCCGAGCCCGCCTGCGGCGCCGGTGAGCAGTAGCTTGCGGGGAGTGGGCATCCACGGTCTCCTTCATTCGGCGCCGATCGCGTACATGTACGGCATTCACATTCGTGGACACGCTAGGGAGCTGGGGTGCGCTGAGTCAAGTGTGCCGTGGAGTGCGGTAATCCGCCTTCGTGTTCCCTGTTTCGCGGCTTGACCGGCACCAACGGGGAATCGTAACGTGGTCGCGTTCATGAATATGGACACCGATCAGACACATGCATCAACAGGGAGCGCCCGTGACGCCAGCCCCTCTCGCCGCGCGGCTCCGTGACCCGCGCGGGCCGCTCTTCTTCCCCGTCACGGCCTATGGCCCCGACGGCTCCCTCGACCTCGACGCCTACCGCGAGCATGTGCGCCGGGGCGTCGAGGCCGGTGCCGCGGCCGTGTTCGCCTGCTGCGGCACCGGGGAGTTCCACGCGCTGCTGCCCGAGGAGTTCGAGGCCTGCGTGGGCGCGGCCGTGGCGGCCACCGAGGGCCGGGTACCGGTGATCGCAGGCGCCGGCTACGGCACCGCGCTCGCCGTGCGCTACGCGCGTCTCGCCGCGGCGGCGGGCGCCGACGGCCTGCTCGCCATGCCGCCCTACCTGGTGGTCGCCGGCCAGGAGGGCCTGCTGCGGCACTACCGGGAGGTGGCCTCGGCGACCGATCTCCCGGTGATCGTCTACCAGCGGGACAACGCGGTGTTCACCCCGCCCACGGTCGTCGAACTCGCCCGTACCGAAGGCATCATGGGTTTCAAGGACGGCCTCGGCGACCTGGACCTGATGCAGCGCATCGTCAGCGCCGTCCGCACCGAGGTCCCCGGCGACTTCCTCTACTTCAACGGCCTGCCCACCGCCGAACAGACCCAGCTCGCCTACCAGGCCATCGGCATCACCCTCTACTCCTCGGCCGTCTTCTGCTTCGTCCCCGAGATCGCCCTCGCCTTCCACGCCGCCCTGCGCGAGGGGGACCGGCCGACGGTGGAGCGCCTGCTGGACGGCTTCTACCGCCCGTTCGTCGAACTCCGCGCCCAGGGCCGGGGATACGCCGTCTCCCTGGTCAAGGCGGGCGTACGGCTGCGCGGCCTGGACGTCGGCGAGGTCCGGCCCCCGCTGCACGAGCCGGGCGAGGACCATGTGAAGCAGCTCGCCCAGCTGATCGAGCGCGGATACGCACTGCTGGAGGAGGACGCGTGACGGCGTCGGCGGGGGCCGGGGGAGGACGGTCGGAGGTGCCGGAGGGGGCCGGGGGAGAGCGGCCGGAGGTGCCGGCGGTCTCCGGAGGGAGGCGGCCGAAGGCGTCCGTGAGATCCGCAGGAGGGCGTTCGAAGGCGTCGGCGTTCGTCTACCCCTGGGACGTTAACGGGGATCCCGGGGCCCCGGAGCGGATCGCCGCGCTCGGCGTGGACCAGGTGACCCTCGCCTCCGCCTACCACTCCACCCGCGCGCTGACCCCCCGGCACCCGCGTCACCGCATCGTCACCGCCGAGTACGCGGCCGTCTACTACCCGGCGGGCGACCACTGGGCGGACCGTCGGCTCCGCCCCCACCCGGCCGGTGCCTGGGCCCCCGGCGACGCCTACGGAGAGGCCGCCGAAGCCCTGGCCGGCGCCGGCCTCGACGTCCACACCTGGGTGATCCTCGCCCACAGCTCCCGCCTGGGCGCCGAGCACCCGGACACCTCGGTCGTCAACGCCTACGGCGACCGCTACCCCTGGGCCCCCTGCATCGCCCAGCCCGCCACGCGCGCGTACCTGACCGACCTCGCCGCCGAGGCCGCCGTCCGCCCGGGCGCGGCCGGCACCGAACTGGAGTCCCTCGGCTGGTACGGCCTCCCGCATCTGCACGCCCACGACAAGACCGCGGGTGTCGCCCTCGGAGACGCCGGCCAGTACCTGATGGCGCTGTGCTTCTGCCCGGCCTGCCGGGCCGGGTACGGCGAACAGGGCCTGGACGCCGACGCGTTGGCCACGGCCGTCCGGGAGGCCCTGGAGCCGTTGTGGCGGGGCGCGGCGGACGACGGCGGGTGGCCGACGGTCGAGAAGCTGCTCGGCGAACCGGTGGCGGCGGCCACCCGCGCGTGGCGCGACGGGCGGGCCCGCACGCTCCAGGAGACGGCCGTGGCCGCGGTGCGCGCGGCGGCCCCCGAGGGCTTCCAGGTGCTGCTGCACGCGGACCCGGTGGCCTACCACTGCGGCGCCAACGCGGGCGTGGACCCCGCGCACGTGCTGTCGGTCGCGGACGGTGTCGTGGTCCCCTGCGCGGGCGGTACGGCCCTGCTGGCGCCCTTCGCGGAGCACGCGCGCGAGGACACGGTCCTGGCCGCCAACTTCACGGTGGTCTCCGGGATGGGCGGCAGCCCCGGCACCCTGGCGGCCGACGCGGCCCGCGCGCGTGACCTGGGCGCGACCGAACTGCGGCTGTATCACGCCGGGTTGGCGTCCGACGGCGACCTGGCGGCGGTGCGGGAGGCGCTGCGCTGAGCCAGTGAACCGGCGGTGGCCAGCAGCGCACCGCCGAGGAGCGCCAACAGCACCCGGTGGTCGACGAGTTCGACGAGGGCGGCCCCGACGGCCAGTCCGACCACGTTCGGTGTGAACATCAGCGTGCCGGCGGTCGCGGTGGCCCGCCCCAGCGCCGCGGCCGGGATCTCGCGCTGTACGGCGGTGTAGGCGGCGATCAGCACACAGGGCAGCCCGATCCCGCCCGCCGCACCGCACGCCAGCACCACCGCGTCGTACGGCACCGCCCGCGCGGCCAGCGCGACCCCCGTCAGCGCGATGCCGTACGCGGCGAACCGGCGCTCGCCGAGCCGCCGCAGGGCGGGCCCGGAGACCAGCCCGACCGCGACCGAGCCGGCGCCCTGGACGGCGTACAGCACGCCGGTGTAGGCGGGGGAGTGGCCGAGGGCGTCCACCACCGCGTAGTTCAGGCTGCTGCCGAGCGAGGCGAGACACATCGTGGCGCCACCGGCACGCACCAGCGGCCGCAGGGCCGGGTGCCCCCACAGCAGCCGGACGCCCCCGGCGGTCTCCCGTCGCCGGCTCCCGGTGGCCGGCCGCGGGCGTTCCTCGCGCACCCGGAGCAGCGCGCACACCCCCGCCGCCAGCACGAAGGTGCCGGCGTCCAGCACCGCCACGCTCGGCCCGCCGTACGCCGTGTACAGCGCGGCGCCGGTCAGCGGGGCGACCAGCTTCATGCCCTCGCGGGCGGTCATCCGCAGCCCGTTGAAGTCACCGAGGAGGGCCGGGTCGACGGCGGCCGCGACCAGGGCGGAGCCGGCCGCGTCCTCGACGACGCCCGCCGCGCCGTACAGGACCAGGACAGTGAAGAGGAGCCAGACGGAGCCGGCCGAGCCGACCGTCCAGAGGGGGAGCAGGAGGACGGCGAGGGCGAGGTTCAGGCGGATGAGCAGGGGCTTGCGGCGGACGCGGTCGGCGAGGGTGCCGAGGGCCGGGCCGACGAGGGTGGGGGCCCACAGCGCGGCGGTGCACAGGGCGGCGAGGCCGTCGGATCCGGTGAGGTCCTTGACCCAGACGCCCGACACCAGCCAGAGCGCGGAACTGCCGAAGCCGGACACCACGACACCGGTGAGGCAGAGGGCCGCGTTGCGGTCGCGCAGGAGGCGGGTCACGGTCCAGGAGGAGGTGGTCATGCCTGGTCATCGTGGGCCTAAGGAGGGGGTGTGGGGATCGGGCAGGTGCCTTAGAAGGACGGCGAGTGCGCGCATCGCCCGGGCGTGCCGATGAGTTTCCGGGCGCGGTGCGGTCTACCTCCCGACGGAGATCTCCGGCAACGACTTGGGAGGCGGCGGGAATGACCGGCAGCACCATGATCGACCTCGGCCCGCAGACGCGGATCGTGGCGATGCTCGCGGAACGGGTGACGGACGAGCAGCTCACGGCGGCCACCCCGTGTCCGGACTACGCGGTCCGTCACCTGCTGGGCCATGTGGCGGGGCTGTCCGTGGCCTTCCGGGACGCGGCCCGCAAGAGTCTGGGGACCACGACCGACCACCGTCCCGACGGCACCCTGCCGGAACTCGGCCCGGGATGGCGGCAGGAACTGCCCAAGGCACTCGACGAACTGGCACAGGCCTGGCGGGAGCCCTCGGCGTGGGGCGGGATGACCCGGGCGGGCGGGGTCGACCTGCCGGGGGAGGTGGCCGCGGCGGTCGCCGCCGACGAACTGGTCGTCCACGGCTGGGACCTGGCCCGGGCGACGGGGCAGTCCTATGCCCCGGATCCGGCGGCGCTGGAGGCGGCGTACGGCTTCCTGCGGATGGCGGCGCAGGCCGACCGTGGCCCCTTCGGCCCGGTGGTTCCGGTGCCGGAGAGCGCGCCGCTGCTGGCGCGGGCGGTCGGGCTGAGCGGCCGGGACCCGGGCTGGAAGGCGTGACGGGACCGGGCCCAAAGCCGTAGATCCACTCGAATCGTGAGCGGGCGGGGACCCGGATCCGTACTCTCCTCGCCATGGCACTGAGCCTCACCGTCCTCGGCACGGCCTCTCCGCACCCCCGGCCCGGCCGCCCGTGCTCCGGCTATCTGCTGCGGGGCGGGGGCGCCGAGGTGTGGGTGGACGCGGGCACCGGGACCTTCGCGGAATTGCAGCGGCACACGGATCCGGCGCGGCTCACGGCGATCTGGATCTCGCACCTGCACGCGGACCACAGCGCGGATCTGCTGGCCGCCGCGTATGCCTACGCCTTCGGCGGGATGACGCCGGCCGCGCCGATCCCGGTCTACGCGCCGCAGGCCTGCGCGGGGCGGCTGGCCGGCTTCTTCGGCCGGCCGGACCTGGGCTTCCTGGGTGGGGTGCTCGACTTCCGGCCCCTGTACGACGGCCACATGGTCCGGCACTGGAACCTGCGGCTCGCCGCGCGAGCGGTGGCCCACGACGTCGAGGCCTACGGGCTGCGCGCCGAATGCCAGGGGAGCGTTCTCGCGTACTCCGGGGACAGTGGTCCCTGCGACGCCCTGACCGATCTCGCCGCCCGCGCGGACGTCTTCCTGTGCGAGGCCGACCTCGACGAGCATCGCGATGGCGAACAGGTCCATCTGACGCCGGAGGACGCGGGGCGGATCGCCCGGGCGGCGGGGGCGCGGGAGTTGCTGGTCACGCATGTGGGGCCGACCCTGACGAGGGAGATGGCGGCGGCCCGGGCGGGAGCGGTGTCGGAGCGGCCCACCAGTGTGGCGCGGGAGGGCGAGGCCCGGGGTTTCTGAATCGGGTGACACACCTCCACCGACCCGCACATCCAGGCAGTTGCCCATGGAACCGGCGCCGGTGGCGCTACGCTGCCGAGTCGTGCAGGGAACGCGTCTCGACACGGCTCGGATCCGGGCGGCCCGCCGGGTGATCGACCCGGTCTTTCTCGACACTCCGCTGTACCGCTGCGAGGCACTGGAACCCGGCCTCGGGTGCGCGGTGAGCATCAAGCTCGAAACGGCGAACCCGGTCCGCAGCTTCAAGGCCCGCGGCACCGAGGTGGTCGCGAGCCTGCTGGCCGGCCAGGCCTCGCGAGCCGCGGTGTGCGCGAGCGCGGGCAACCTCGGCCAGGCCCTCGCGTGGTCCGGTCGTGGCCGTGGGCTCGACGTCACCGTCGTGGCCTCCCGCTTCGCGACCCGGGCCAAGCTCGATCGCATCCGCGCGTTGGGTGCCGGACTGGAGCTGGTGGACGGCGACCACGAGACGGCTCGCGAGCGGGCGGCGGCCATCGCCCGGTACGACGGCATCCGGCTGGTCGAGGACAGCCTGGACATCGAGACCTGCGAGGGCGCGGCGACCATCGGCCTGGAACTGGTGGACACCGCGCCGTCGTTCGACACCGTCCTGATCGCTCTCGGCGGCGGGGCGCTGGCCACCGGCGTGGGCCACGTGGTGAAGGCCTTGGCACCCGAAGTCGAGGTGATCTGCGTCCAGCCGCTGGGCGCACCGGCGATGACCCACTCGTGGCACAGGCGGCGTGTCGTCACCACCGACGCGACCGACACCATCGCCGACGGCGTCGCCGGCCGGTGTCCCGTCCCGGCTGTCCTGGACGACCTCCTCCTGGTCGCCGACGACGCCGTCCTGGTCCAGGAGGCGTCGATCATCGCCGGCATGCGGACGCTCCTCGACCACGCCGGCCTCGTCGTCGAGCCTTCGGCCGCGCTCGGCATCGCGGCGGTCCTCGAAGACCGTGACCGCTTCGCCGGCCGGCACGTCGTCACGATCGTGTGCGGCAGCAACGTCGACGTGGACGCCTACCACCGCTGGGTCGGCGCGGCTCCCCTCCACGGGGCCTGACCCCCTGCCTTCCTCCCCGACCCAACCGTCTTTGTCAGAAGCATTGACGAAGCACACCCGTGCTCCTACCTTCATCCGCGTCGTACTTCGTACGTCATATATGAGACGCGATACGCGAGATCAGATACGTCAGACCGGCTCGCCCGAGCCGGTACGTGACCCCGAGAGGCGCGCATGACCTCTGTGCCCATGCCGATTCCGTCCCGGACGCAGTATGTGCTGGACGCGATCAAACACCGCATCCTCACCGGGCAGTTGACGCCCGGTCAGGCCCTGGTGGAGACCGAGCTGGCCGCGCAGTTCGGGGTGTCCAAGACCCCCGTGCGGGAGGCGCTCAAGACACTCGCCGGGACCGGGCTGGTCATGATGAACCAGTACAAGGGCGTCACGGTGCGCATGGTGGACGCCGACATGGCGCGCGAGGTCTACGACGTACGGCTCCTGCTGGAACCCGAGGCGCTCCGGCGGGCCGTCAGGAAGGGTGCCTCCCTGGACGCCGCCCGTGACGCCCTCACCCGGGCCGACGACGCGACCGACACCGCCGAACGCTCCCTCGCCAACCGGGACTTCCACCGCGCCCTCTACCTCCCGTGCGGCAACCCGCTGCTCGGCCGGATGCTCGACGAGGTCCGCGACCAGGCCGCCCTCGTCTCCGCGGTCGCCTGGGCCGCCTCCCCCTCCTGGGAACAGGAGGCCGGTGAGCACCGCGAGATCCTGCGGCTGGCCCTGGCGGGCGACGCCGACGGCGCCGCCGGTGCCCTGCACGCCCACATCGCGTCCTTCGTCGAGCGTGCGTACCCGGAAGCCCAGGCCAAGGAAGGACAGGAATGAGCAGCGTGGCGTTCGAGACCCAACGGGCGGCCCTGGCCGACGTCGTGGCCATCCCGGTGACCCCCTTCACCGCGGACGGCGGCGTCGACCGGACCGCCCACCGGGCCCTGCTGCGCCGCCTCCTCGACGGCGGGATCCGCACCCTCACCCCCAACGGCAACACCGGCGAGTTCTACGCCCTGACCCCCGAGGAGCGGCGGCTCGTCACCGAACTGACCGTCGAGGAGGCCGGGGAGCGGGCCACCGTCCTCGTCGGCGTCGGACACGACGTGCCGACCGCCGTCGCCTCCGCCCGGCACGCCGGGGAGCACGGCGCCCGGATGGTCATGGTCCATCAGCCCGTCCACCCGTACGTCTCGCAGGCCGGCTGGGTCGACTACCACCGCGCCATCGCCGAGTCCGTGCCCGAACTGGGCGTCGTCCCCTACGTCCGCAACGCCCAGCTCCCCGGCGCCCGCCTCGCCGAACTCGCCGACGCCTGCCCCAACGTGATCGGCGTCAAATACGCCGTCCCCGACGCCGCCAAGTTCGCCGCGTTCGCCCGCGACGCCGGTCTCGACCGCTTCGTCTGGGTCGCCGGGCTCGCCGAGCCCTACGCGCCCTCCTACTTCTCGGCCGGCGCCACCGGCTTCACCTCCGGCCTGGTGAACGTCGCCCCGGCCGTTTCGCTGAACATGATCGAAGCGCTTCGATCCGGCGACTACCCGGCCGCCATGAAGGTCTGGGAACAGATCCGCCGCTTCGAGGAACTCCGCGCGGCCAACGGCTCCGCGGACAACGTCACCGTCGTCAAGGAGGCCCTCGCCTCCCTCGGTCTGTGCCGCCGCGACGTCCGCCCGCCCAGCAGGCAGCTGCCCGAGGAAGAGCGCGCCGAGGTCGCCGCCATCGCCTCCGGATGGTCCCTGTGAACGCGCCTCGCAAACAGCCCGAGGAACTCCGCAGCCACCAGTGGTACGGCACCGAGGGCCTGCGCTCCTTCAGCCACCGCGCCCGCACCCGCCAGCTCGGCTACCTCCCCGAGGAGCACCTCGGCAAGCCGGTCATCGCGATCCTCAACACCTGGTCGGACATCAATCCCTGTCATGTGCACCTCCGTGACCGGGCGCAGGCGGTCAAGCGGGGCGTGTGGCAGGCGGGCGGCTTCCCGCTGGAGTTCCCGGTCTCCACCCTCTCGGAGACCTTCCAGAAGCCGACCCCCATGCTCTACCGCAACCTCCTCGCCATGGAGACCGAGGAGCTGCTGCGGTCGTACCCGGTCGACGGCGCGGTGCTGATGGGCGGCTGCGACAAGTCCACCCCGGCCCTCCTCATGGGCGCCGCCTCCGTCGACCTGCCCGCCGTCTTCGTGCCCGCAGGACCCATGCTCCCCGGACACTGGCGGGGCGAGGTCCTCGGCTCCGGCACCGACATGTGGAAGTACTGGGACGACAAGCGGGCCGGTCTGATCGGCGACTGCGAGATGGCGGAGCTGGAGAGCGGCCTGGCCCGTTCCCCCGGGCACTGCATGACCATGGGGACGGCCTCCACCCTCACCGCCGCCGCCGAGGCCCTCGGCGTGACCGTCCCGGGCGCGTCCAGCATCCCGGCCGTCGACTCGGGGCACGACCGGATGGCCGCCAGGGCGGGGATGCGGATCGTCGAACTCGTCCACCGGGACCGGCGGCTCTCCCAGCTCCTCACCCCCGAGGCCTTCGAGGACGCCGTCACCACCGTCCTCGGCCTCGGCGGCTCCACCAACGCCGTCATCCACCTCATCGCCATGGCCGGGCGGGCGGGCGTGCGGCTCACCCTGGACGACTTCGACCGCATCGCCCGCACCGTGCCCGTCCTCGCCAACGTCCGGCCCGGCGGCCGGACGTACCTCATGGAGGACTTCCACTTCGCGGGCGGCCTCCCGGGCTTCCTCTCCCGCATCCCCGACCTGCTCCACCTCGACCGGCCGACGGTCTCCCACGACACCTTCCGCGAGCAGCTCGCCGGCGCCCAGGTGCACGACGACGACGTCATCAGGACCCGCGACAACCCGGTGGCCGCCGAAGGCGGAGTCGCCGTACTGCGCGGCAACCTCTGCCCGGACGGCGCCGTCATCAAGCACATCGCCGCCGAACCGGGGCTCCTGAAGCACACCGGGCCCGCCGTCGTCTTCGACGACTACCGGACCATGCAGCGCACCATCAACGACCCCGGCCTCGGCATCACCGCCGACAGCGTGCTCGTGCTGCGCAACGCCGGGCCAAGAGGCGGCCCCGGCATGCCCGAGTACGGCATGCTGCCCATCCCCGACCACCTGCTCAAGCAGGGCGTGCGGGACATGGTGCGGATCTCCGACGCCCGGATGAGCGGCACGAGTTACGGCACCTGTGTGCTGCACGTGGCGCCCGAGTCGTACGTCGGCGGGCCGCTCGCCCTCGTCCGCACCGGGGACCTCATCGCCCTGGACGTGGCGGCCCGCAGCCTCCGGCTCCACGTGGACGACGAGGAGCTGGCGCGCCGCCGGGCCGAGTGGACGCCGCCGCCCGCCCGCTACGAGCGCGGCTACGGCGCGCTCTACGACCAGCAGATCACCCAGGCCGACACCGGCTGCGACTTCGAGTTCCTGGCCCGGCCGGGCGAGGTCCCGGATCCGTACGCGGGCTGACCGCACCACCCGTTAACCGCCCACAACTGTCCCTGATGATCGTCGAAGCGCTTCAACCGCGCCATGCAGCAAGCGCTTCCTGCACCCGCTGTAACCAAAGCGAACGGAGAACAGTCATGGCCCAAGCCGCAGCCGTGGCGAAACCGCCCGCGCCACCCCGGCGGCGCCGTGCCTCCGCGACGCCGCGCAGGCTGCCGTACCTGCTGATCGCCCCGGCCGCCCTGCTGATGCTGGGCTTCATCGCCTACCCGGTGCTCAGCGTCTTCTACTACAGCCTGCAGAACTACAACCCGACCAAGCCCTGGCGGAACGGCTTCGCGGGCCTCGGCAACTTCACCCAGGCCTTCGCGCACGACCCGCAGTTCTGGTCCACGCTGACCTTCAGCGCCAAGTGGGTCGTGGTGGAAGTCGGGTTGCAGCTGCTGTTCGGTCTGGCGCTGGCGCTCATCGTCAACCAGACGTTCGTCGGGCGGGCGCTGGGCCGGGCGCTGGTCTTCTCGCCCTGGGCCGTCTCCGGCGTGCTGACCTCAGCGATCTGGGTGCTGCTCTACAACTCCCAGACAGGCGTCACCCGTTACCTCGCCGACGCGGGCATCGGGTCGTACGGCGCCAGCTGGCTCTCCGACACCTCGACGGTGTTCCCGGCGGCCGTGGTCGCCGACCTGTGGCGCGGCGTCCCCTTCTTCGCGATCCTCATCCTCGCCGACCTCCAGTCCGTCTCCAGGGACCTGTACGAGGCCGCCGAGGTCGACGGGGCCGGCCGGATCAAGCAGTTCTGGCACATCACCCTGCCGCATCTCAAGGACGCCATCGTCCTTTCCACCCTGCTGCGCGCGGTGTGGGAGTTCAACAACGTCGACCTGCTCTACACCCTGACGGGAGGCGGTCCGGCGGGGGAGACGACGACCCTTCCCCTCTACATCGCCAACACCAGCGTCGACGCCCACAACTTCGGCTACGCCTCCGCGCTGACCACGGTGGCGTTCGTGATCCTGCTCTTCTGCTCGGTGGTCTATCTGCGGCTGAGCAAGTTCGGAGGCGAGACCAAGTGATCACCGAGATCGCCCCCGAGACCCGACCCGTCGTGTCCGTGCCCGCCCGGCCGGGGAAGCGGCGCCGCGCCTGGGACGAGGCCCCCCGCTGGCAGATCTACCTCCCCCTCGGGATCTACCTCCTCTTCACCCTCGTCCCCTTCTACTGGATCCTGCTCTTCGCGCTGCGCCCGTCCGGCTCCACCTCCCTGGTGCCCTGGCCGGTCACCTTCGAGCACTTCCAGAAGGTGTGGACCGAGCGCAGCTTCGCCACCTACTTCACCAACAGCGTGTACGTCGGTGTCGCCACCCTGCTGCTGACCACGGTCGTCGCGCTGGCCGGCGGCTACGCCCTGGCCCGCTTCGACTTCCGGCTCAAGCGCGGCTTCATGCTGGCCCTGCTCTGCTCCCAGTTCGTGCCCGGCGCGCTGCTGCTGGTCCCGCTCTTCCAGATCTTCGCCAAGCTCCAGATGATCAACTCGCTCGGCAGTGTCGTCATCGCCGAGACCGTCTTCCAGCTGCCGCTGTCGATGATCCTGATCAGCGGCTTCATCAGGAACGTGCCGTACTCCCTGGAAGAGGCCGCCTGGGTCGACGGCTGCGACCGGCTCACCGCCTTCCGGATCGTCGTCCTGCCGCTGCTGCGGCCCGGGCTGATCGCGGTCGGCTCCTTCGCCTTCGTGCACGCCTGGAACCACTTCCTGTTCGCCCTGATGTTCCTGTCCGACCAGAGCAAGCAGACCATCCCGGTCGGGCTCAACACCCTGATGAGCGCGGACAGCGTCGACCTGGGCGCGCTGGCCGCGGGCGGGATCATCGCCGCCGTACCGGTGGTGATCGTCTTCGCCTTCATCCAGAAGTGGCTGATCACCGGCTTCGGCGCGGGGGCGGTGAAGGGATGAGACACCTCACGGGCCGACCGGGCCGGACGCTTACCCTGCACGCAAAGATCGACAGCGCAGGGAGCATGCCGTGAACTCTTCGACCATCGACATCGTGCTGGCAGGGGCGCGCGGCCACGGCCGCTGGCACCTGGAGAACATCCGCCGCCTCCAGGACAAGGGGGTCGTCCGGCTCGCCGGCATCTGCGAGCTGACCCCGCTCGGCGCGGACGAGTTGCCGGAGGGCCTCGGCACGCCCGAGCAGTCCGCCGACTTCGGTGCCCTGCTCGACTCGACCGGCGCCCGGATCGCCGTGATCTGCACCCCGATCCCCACCCACACCGACCTTGCCCTGACCGCCGCCGAGCGGGGCGTGCACCTGCTCCTCGAAAAGCCGCCGGCACCGTCGTACGCGGAGTTCCGGCGGATGGCCGACGGGGTCGCCAAGGCGGGCGTGGCCTGCCAGATCGGCTTCCAGTCGCTGGGCTCGGGTGCCGTGCCCGCGATCCGCAAGCTGCTCGCCGAGGGCGCGATCGGTGACGTGGTGGGGGTGGGCGGGGCCGGCGCCTGGGCCCGCGCCGAGTCCTACTACCGGCGGGCGCCCTGGGCCGGCAAGCGGCGCCTCGGTGGCGTGGACGTCGTCGACGGCGTCCTCACCAACCCCTTCGCGCACTCCGTCGCCACCGGCCTCGCCCTGCTCGGCACTCCCCGCGCCGAGGACGTCACCGGCATCGAGACCGAACTGCTGCGCGCCAACGACATCGAGTCGGACGACACCTCCTGCGTCCGTGTCACCACCCCGCGCGGCCCGCTCACCGTCGCCGCCACGCTCTGCGCCGAGGAACCGGGGGACCCGTACGTCCTGGTGCACGGCACCAGCGGCCGGATCACCTTCTGGTACAAGCAGGACCGGGTGCTGGTGCAGCGGGCGGGCCAGGGTCCGCAGGAGACCGAGTACGGCAGCACGGACCTGCTGGAGAACCTCGCCGACCACCTCACCACCGGCGCCGAACTGCTGGTCGAGCCGGACTCGACGGGCGCCTTCATGAAGGTCGTCGAAGCGATTCGACTGGCCGGCGACCCGGCCGCCCTGCCCGCCGACGCCTGGCACTTCCTGCCCGAGGAGGACCGCCGGGTCGTCACCGGCATCGACGCACTGGTCGCGGCCTGCGCCGACACCCTCGCCCTCTACTCCGAGCTGTCCGCCCCCTGGGCCCCACCGAAAGCGGTGAGCACATGACAGACACCCTGGCGTTACGGGTCGCGGGCCGCCCGGTCGCCCGCTATGTCACCCGGCCCGAACTGCCGGCCCGCCTCTCCCCGCGGCCTTACCTGCACCCCGTCACCACCCTGGCCGGCACGGCGGTCACCGAGCTGACCCCGGCCGACCACACCCACCACCTCGGCGTCGGTGTCGCCGTTCCCGACGTCGAGGGGTTCAACTTCTGGGGCGGCCGGACCTTCGTCCGGGACCTGGGTCCGACCGAACGGGACAACCACGGCACCCAGCGCCATCTGGCCTTCCAGCTGCGCGACCCCGACGGGTTCGTGGAAGAGCTGCGCTGGGCCGCCGCCGGCACCGAGCTGCTGCGCGAGCGGCGCACGGTCGCCGCGACCGAACTCACCGACACCGCCTGGGCGCTGGACTTCACCTTCTCCCTCACCAACATCACCGAAGCCCCGCTCTCGATCGGCAGCCCCGCCACCAACGGACGTCCCGGCGCGGCCTACGGCGGCTACTTCTGGCGGGCCCGCAGGGAGGCCGCCGCCCCGGACGTCTTCACTGCGGACCGGGAGGGCGAGCCGGCGGTGCACGGCCGGAGCGCCGACTGGCTGGCGCTGGCCGGCACCGACTGGACCCTCGTCTTCGCCGGCGCCACCGAGGACACCCGACGCGACCCCTGGTTCGTCCGCACCGCCGAGTACCCGGGCGTCGGCTCCTCGCTGGCCCCCGTCGAACGGCTGCCGGTCCCTCCCGGCGGGACCGTCGTACGACGCGTCGTCACCGTCGTCGCCGACGGGCGGCTCGGGCGGGGTGAGGCGGCCGCACTGGTCCGCAAGGCGGTGACCCGGTGACCGCCTTCGGGCAGGAGCGCGTCCCGGTGTTCGCCACCACGCCCCGGCGCCGGCTCGACGCCGAGTAGCCGAACGTCCGCACCACCTCGCATCTCCATGGGATCCAGAAGAAGAGAGCCGACCAATGAAGAGCAGCATCCGCATTCGCAGAAGCAGGCGTGCGGCCGTCGCCGTCGCCCTGGGCTCCGTGCTCGCCCTGACCGCCACCGCCTGCGGCGACGACGGCAGCGGCAGCGCGGGGGACAAGGGAGACGAGGGCTCCGGCAAGGGCACGATCACCTTCTGGGACAACAACGGCGGTGTCCGCACCGACGTCTGGAAGCAGATCATCGCCGACTTCGAGAAGCAGAACCCCGGCATCAAGGTCGACTACGTCGGGGTGCCCGCCGCCAGTGTGCAGTCCAAGTACGACACCTCCATCCAGGGCGGCGGACTCCCCGACGTCGGCGGTGTCGGCACCGCGATGCTGGCGGAGGTCGCCGCGCAGGGTGCCCTTGAGCCGCTGGACAGCCGGCTCGCGAAGAGTTCCCTGAACGGCAAGCTCAACGAGAAGTTCCTGGAGAGCGTGAAAGCCGCCGGCGGTGACGGGAAGACCTATTCCGTGCCGACGTCGGCGAACAACGGCACGCTCTGGTACCGGACCGATCTGTTCGGTGCGGCCAAACTGGACCCGCCTACCACCTGGACGAACTTCTTCGCGGCGGCCGACAAACTCACCGACAAGGGGAACAACAAGTTCGGGTACACCATCCGGGGCGGTGAGGGATCGATAGCCCAGGCGCTGGACGCCATGTACGGGCAGAGCGGGATCACCTCCTTCTGGAACGGCGACAAGACGACGGTGAACGACCCGAAGAACGTCGCCGCTCTGGAGAAGTACGTCGGGCTCTACAAGAAGGACACCCCGTCCGCCGACGTCAACAACGACTTCACCAAGATGGTCGCGCAGTGGGACTCCGGCACGATCGGGATGCTGAGCCACAACCTCGGGTCCTACGCCGACCACGAGAAGGCGCTGAGCGGGAAGTTCAAGGGCATTCCCAATCCCACGCTCGACGACGGGACCCGGGTACAGGTGTCCAACCCGGTCGACGGCCTCGGGCTGTTCAAGTCCAGCAAGAACAAGGCCGCCGCCTGGAAGTTCATCGAGTTCGCGGCCTCCCACGAGGCCAACAGCGAGTGGAACGAGTCGGCGGGGCAGGTGCCGGCGAACAACGAGGCGGCGCAGGACGCGTGGGTGCGGGCGTCGGAGCCGACGAAACTGGCCGCCGAGGCGCTCAACGGGGCGTCCACCAAGGTCGTGCAGCTTCCTTACTATCTGCCGGACTGGAACACCGTTTCCAAGGCCGACAACGAGCCGAACTTCCAGAAGGTGTTGCTGGGGAAGCTGACGGCGAAGGAGTTTCTGGACACGTTGGCCGATCAGCTTGATAAGGCTCAGGCGGACTGGAAGGCCCATCACTAAGAGCTCGGGTGGTTTCGGTTGTGGGGGGCTGCGGGCCCGTAGTGGCTGGTCGCGCAGTTCCCCGCGCCCCTAGGAAGCTGAGAGGTGCACCCTCGTGTCACTCACCCGCAGACAGGTAACCACGGCTGCCCTTGCTGCCGTTCCTCTCGTCGGCCGTTCTCCCGACAGGAAACGCACCCTTTACATCGCCGGTGATTCCACCGCCGCCCAGAAATTCGCCGACGCGGCCCCGGAGACCGGGTGGGGAATGGCTCTCCCCTTCTTCCTGCGGAAGGAAATCGCCGTCTCCAACCAGGCTGTCAACGGCCGTAGTTCCAAGAGCTTCGTCGACGAAGGGCGGCTCGACGCCATCCTCGCCACCATCCGGCCGCATGATCTCCTCCTCGTCCAGTTCGCGCACAACGACGAGAAGAGTGACGATCCCACCCGGTACACCGAGCCCTGGACGACGTTCCAGGAGTATCTGCGGATGTACCTCGACGGGGCCCGCGCCAAGGGGGCCCGGCCGGTCCTCGCCACGCCCGTGGAGCGGCGGAGGTTCGACGCCGGCGGCAACGCCGTGCCGACCCACGGCGACTACCCGGCGGCGATGCGTGCGCTCGCCGCACAGGAACGTGTCCCGTTGCTCGACATCGAGGCGCTGTCGCTCGCGCTGTGGCAGTCGCTCGGGGTCGAGGCGACCAAGACGTACTTCAACTGGACCGACACCGAGCAGGACAACACGCACTTCAATCCGCCGGGGGCCATCGCCGTGGCCCGGCTCGTGGCGCGGGAGTCGCTGCGCACCCGGGTGCTGGCCCGGCACGACGTCATCCGGCTGCACCAGGACATCCCCACGTCCTGGATCACCTGGCCACCCGCATAGCTGAGGAGACCCGCACAGTGCGTACCTATGCATGTCATGGACGCGTCATGGCGATCGTGGGCTGCACGGCCCTCGTGCTCGCCGTGACCGGGACCGCCCAGGCCGCCGCCCCGCACCGGACCGCGCTCGACCGCCAGGTGCCGGCCGCCGACGACGGCTGGGCCGCCGCCACCACCGGTACCACCGGCGGAGCCGCCGCCGACTCCGCGCACGTCTACACCGTCACCACCTGGGACGGGTTCAAGGCCGCCCTGGCCGACGGGGGCAGCGCGCCGAAGATCATCAGAGTCAAGGGGGCCATCGACGCGGACGGGCCGAGCTGCGATTCGTTCGCCGTGCCCGGCTACGACTTCGCCGCCTACCTCGCGAAGTACTCACCGGAGGCCTGGGGGCACGCAACGAACCTGGACGGCGAGCCCGACGACAGCCCCGAGGGGCTGCGCCGCGCCTCCGCCGCCCACCAGGACGCCTACATCAAGGCGAACGTCCCGGCCAACACCACCATCGTCGGTATCGGCAAGGACGCCGGTTTCAAGGGCGCCAGCCTGCAGATCAAGGCCGTCGACAACGTCATCGTCCGCAACCTGAGCTTCGAGAGCCCCCTCGACTGCTTCCCGCAGTGGGACCCGACCGACACCGCCGACGGCAACTGGAACTCCGAGTACGACAGCGCGGTCGTCTACGGGTCGACCCACGTGTGGATGGACCACGACACGTTCACCGACGGCGACCACCCGGACAGCACCCTGCCCTCCTACTTCGGGCGGATCTACGAGCAGCACGACGGCGAGCTGGACATCGTCAAGGGCGCCGACTACGTCACGGCCTCCTGGAACGTCTTCGAGGACCACGACAAGACGATCCTCATCGGCAACAGCGACAGCGCGTCCACGGCCGCCGTCGACCGGGGGCACCTCAAGGTCACCTTCCACCACAACCTGTTCTCCAACCTGGTGGAGCGGGCGCCACGGGTGCGGTTCGGGCAGGTCGACTCCTACGACAACCACTTCGTCGCCGAGGACGGCTACGGCTACAGCTACGGCATCGGCATCGAGTCCCAACTCGTCGCCGAGCACAACGCGTTCACCCTGCCCGACACCGTCAGGGCCGGCTCGATCCTGAAGAAGTGGAACGAGTCGACGCTCACCGCCGACGACAACTACGTCAACGGTGAGCCGACGGACCTGATCGCCGTCCACAACGCGCAGATCCCCGCCGAGACCCTCCAGGCGGGCTCGACCTGGACCCCGACCCTGCGCACGAGGGTCGACCCGGCGTGGGCCGTGCCGCGCATCGTCGACTGCGCGGCCGGGGCCGGCCGACTGCGCTGACCCCGTCGCGTCCCCGGGCCGGGGCGCCCCACCGCTCCGGCCCCCTCCCGCGCCCGAGCCGCACCGCGAACCTCACCCGAGCCGCACCCCGAACCTCACCTGAGCCGCACCGCGAAGGAGCATCCGCATGCCCTCGCACCAACCTCACCCTCCCCTGTCCAGAAGGGGCTTCCTGATCGCGGGCGCCGGGGCGGGCGCCGCGCTCGGCCTCGCCGCGGTCCCCGCGCGCGCCGCCGCCGGCCGCCGCCGTCCGTTCGGGGGGTACGGGTCGCCCGAGCGCCGCCGCACCCCGGAGACCCTGTACGTCGACCCGCACGGCCGCGGCGACTTCACCACCGTGCAGGCCGCCGTCACCGCCGCCACCGGCAGCGGCCGTACCCTCGTCCTCGCCCCGGGCGTCTACCGGGAGACCGTCGCCCTCGACACCACCCGCACCGAGGCCACCTGGATCGGCGCCTCCGAGAACCCGCGTGACGTCGTCATCGTCTACGACAACGCGGCCGGCACCGCCAAGCCCGGCGGTGGGACCTACGGCACCACCGGTTCCGCCACCACCACCGTGCAGGCCGACGGCTTCACCGCCCGCTGGATCACCTTCGCCAACGACTGGCTGCGCGCCGACCACCCGGACATCGGCGGCACCCAGGCCGTCGCCCTCAAGGTGCAGGGCGATCGCAGCGCCTTCCACCACTGCCGGTTCCTCGGGCATCAGGACACCCTGTACGCCGACTCGACGGCCCTCGGTGTCTTCGCCCGCCAGTACTTCGCCCACTGCTATGCCGAGGGTGACGTCGACTTCGTCTTCGGGCGGGCGACCGCGGTGTACGAGGGGTGCCACTTCCGCACCCTGGACCGGACCGACCTGGCGGCCGCCCCGTACGGGTTCGTCTTCGCGCCCTCGACGGCGGTCCTCAACCCGCGCGGCTATCTGGTGACCGGGAGCCGCTTCACCGGCGAAGTCCCGCGCGCCTCCTACAAGCTGGCCCGCCCCTGGGTGCCGAGCTCGGACACCACCGCCCGGCCCTCGCTCGTCGTCCGGGACAGCGGGCTCGGCCCCGGCATCGACGCGGTCGCGCCCTACACCGACATGTCGGACGCCTTCCCCTGGCAGAGCCAGCGCTTCGCCGAGTACCGCAACCTCGGCCCCGGCGCCGAGATCACGGTCGCCGCCAACCGGCCCCAGCTCACCGCCGAACAGGCCGGGTCCGCGACCCGGGAGGCCTATCTCGGCGACTGGACCCCGTGGAAGGAGCGCTGACGTGCTGTCGAGACGCACCCTCCTCGCCACCGCCATTGCCGTCGGATCCTCTTCGGCCTTCGCCCCGGACCACGACCGCCGCGTTCTGCACGTCCACCCCGGGGACTCCGTCCAGGCGGCCGTGGACGCGGTGTCCGGGCCGGGCCGGACGATCGTCGTGCACCCGGGGACGTACCGCGAGGTCGTCAACGTGCCCGCGGACAAGGTGCGGTTGACCCTGCGGGGCGCGAGCCGTGACCCCCGGGCCGCCGTCATCGTCTTCGACAACGCCAACGGGACCCAGAAGCCCGACGGTTCGGGGACCTACGGCACCGCCGGCTCCGCGACCTTCACCTCCGCTGCGGCCGGACTCGTCGTACGCGATCTCACCCTCGCCAACGACTGGCTGCGCGCCGACCACCCGGAGATCACCGGGACCCAGGCCGTCGCCGCGTACCTCACCGGGGACCGTACGCACTTCGAGAACGTGCGGCTCCTCGCCCACCAGGACACCCTGTTCGCCGACACGGCCGAACTCGGCTCCTTCGACCGGCAGTTCTTCCACAACTGCTACGTCGAGGGCGATGTCGACTTCGTCTTCGGACGGGCGGTCGCGGTGTACGAGAGCTGCCACTTCCGCACCCTGCGACGGGACGTGGACTTCACTCCCAAGGGCATGGTGTTCGCCCCCTCGACCGCCCGTGCCGATCCGCACGGGTTCCTCGCCGTCCGCTGCCGGTTCTCCTCCGGCGCGGAGGACGGGGCGTACAAGCTGGCGCGGCCCTGGGTGCCGACGTACGAGACCACCGCCTGGCCCTCGCTGGTCGTGCGGGACAGTCTCATCGGCCCCGGGATCGACCCCGTCGCGCCCTACACGAACATGCGGGACGCCTATCCCTGGCAGTCCATGCGGTTCCACGAGTACCGGAACACCGGGCCGGGCGCGGTGATCACCGTCCCCGACAACCGGCCCCAGCTCAGCGCCGCCGAGGCCGCGTCGCACACCCCCGCCGCCTACCTCGGCGACTGGAAACCCGTCCGCCCGCTCTGATCGACGAAAGGACCCGCACGTCATGCGTCGTATCAGCTCCTTCACCGCGCTCGCTGTGACCACGGCCTCGCTCGGACTCGCCGTGCTCGCCACCCCGGCGCACGCGGCCACCGTCGTGGTCAGCAACTCCACCGACCTGACCAACGCCATCAAGAACGCCACCGCCGGCACGGTCATCCAGGTCCGCGGCGGCACCTACTACCCGACCGCCACCCTCCAGTCCACCGCCAACGGCACCGCGTCGTCGCCGGTCACCCTCACCGCGTACGGCTCGGAGACCGTGAAGATCGACGGGTCCTCGCTGCCCTCCGGCTCCTGGATCCTCAAGCTGACCGCCGACTACTGGAACGTCTCCAACCTCACCTTCCAGAACTCCCCGGACAGCGCGGTCGTCTGCCAGTCCTGCACCGGCACCAACTGGAACAACATCAAGACCATCAACGGCGGCGACTCCGGCTTCACGCTCACCGGGGACGGGACCGTGAACAACACCGTCAAGAACATCGACTCCTACGGCAACTACGACGCCGCCACCCACGGTGAGAACGCCGACGGGATCGCCGTCAAGTTCGGCTCGGGGACCGGGAACCTGATCACCGCGGCGCGGACCTACAACAACTCGGACGACGGGATCGACTTCTGGTCCTTCTCCTCGCCGGTCACCGTCGAGCACACCTGGTCCTTCGGCAACGGCTACAACCGCTGGAGCGACTCCGGGTTCGCCGGTGACGGCAACGGCTACAAGCTGGGCGGCGACGGCGAGGTGGTCGCGCACGTCGTCAACAACTCCGCCGCCTGGGGCAACGCGGGCAACGGGTTCACCGAGAACTCCAACACCGGCGCGATCGTCATCAACCGCACCACCGCCTACGCCAACGGCAACTGGGGCTACTACTTCGCCACCAGCGCAGCCCGGCTCGGCAAGAACCTCGCCGTGAGCAACGGGAGCGGCCTGGTCAGCAAGGGCTCCTCGGTCGTCTCGGCCGGCAACAACTGGGACAGCGGGATCAGCACCCCCGCCTTCCGGTCGACGGACGCGAGCAGTACGTACAACGCCCGCAGCTCCAGCGGCACGCTGCCCGCGACCACCTTCCTGACGACCGGCAGCACCACCATCGGGGCCACCATGGACTGACCGGGACATCCGGAACCAATCCCTCCAGGGCGCTTGACCCGGTTTTTGCCTGTGGATGAGATATCGATCAGGCAACGGGTCTCGCGCCCACCGGGGTGACGCGCGTAGAACTCCTGTCATGCATAAGTCACTTCGTCTCGCGGCGATCGCCGCCGCCTGCGCGCTCGCCGGCGGCGCCCTCTACGGCGCCGGTGCCGCCACGGCCGGCCAGTCGACCGCGAACTCCACCCACGAGCCCTACAACATCGGTCTCCTGGTGAAGGACATCGACTCCTACTACGGCACCGCCGCCGATGCCAACGGCGTGTACCAAGCGTCGCCGACCAGCTCGTACGCCAAGGACCTGGCGCGTCTCGACAAGGACGCCGAGCGGTACATCGACCGGGCCGCGCGCAAGGCCCACCGCAAGGGCGAGAAGCCCGCGGTCGTCTTCGACATCGACGACACGCTGCTGCTCAGCCTCGACTACGAGAAGCGCTACAACTACACGTACAACTCCGCCACCTGGGCGGCCTACGTCAACAAGGCCGACCGTCCGGGCGTCTTCGGCAGCGCCGGGCTGGTGCAGTACGCGAAGCAGAAGGGGGTGGAGGTCTTCTACAACTCCGGTCTCAGCGAGGCGCAGCGCACCGCCGCCGTCGAGAACCTGAAGAAGATCGGCGCCGACGTCAACCTCGACGCCGGGCACATGTTCCTCAAGGACGCGGCCAACCCGCCGTCGTACCTGAGCGGTTGCGCCACCGCGGGCAGCTGGAGCTGCACCACCGTGCAGTACAAGTCCGGCACCCGCAAGCACATCGAGAAGGACCTCGGGTACGACATCATCGCCAACTTCGGCGACCAGTACTCGGACCTGGACGGCGGCCACGCGGACCGCACGTACAAGATTCCGAACCCGACGTACTTCGTGTCGTAGGCCGTAGATCGCAGTCGGCTGACGCGGCAACCCTTTCCGGCCGCGGTGGCGACTGGGAGACAGAAACGGGCCGGGGCGGCCCCTCCGGCCCGTTTCGCTCCCCTCGTCAGCACGTCGTCATCGGCGACGTCAAGGAAAGGAACGGCCAGTGCGCTTCAGCACCGGACGCCACCGCAGGACCCGTACCCTCTCGATCGCCGCGGCGGTGGCCGTCGCGGCGGGCGCGGGCGGCGTCTACCTCGGCCTGTCGAACGGCGGTGCCCAGGCCGCCACCAGCACGGTCACCGTCGCCACCACCGCCCAGCTGGAGTCGGCCGTCGCGAACGCCACCGCCGGCAGCGTCATCCAGGTCCGCGCGGGCACCTACTATCCGACCGCCACCCTCAAGTCGACGGCCGGCGGGACCAGCGCGAACCGCATCACGCTCAAGGCCTACAGCGGCGAGAAGGTGAGGATCGACGGCTCCAAGCTGCCCGCCGGCTCCTGGCTCACCGGGATCTACGGCAGCTACTGGACCGTCCAGGACCTCACCTTCCAGAACTCCCCGGCCCAGGGCTTCGTCGTCACCTCGTCCACGGGCGGCGTCTTCAGGAACCTGGTCACCGCGGACAACGGCGACTCCGGGTTCACCCTGCGCGGCGACAACACCGTGAACAACCTCGTCCAGAACCTGGACAGCTACGGCAACTACGACAAGGCCGGGCACGGCCAGAACGCCGACGGGATCGCCATCAAGTTCGGCTCGGGCACGGGCAACAAGGTGACCGGCGCCCGCCTCTACAACAACTCGGACGACGGGCTGGACCTCTGGCAGTTCTCCTCCCCGGTCACCGTCGAGCACAGCTGGGCCTTCGGCAACGGCAGGAACCGCTGGAACGACTCCGCGTTCGAGGGCAACGGCAACGGGTTCAAGCTGGGCGGCGGGGGCGTCGCCGTCGCGCACGTCGTCAACGACGACGCGGCCTGGGACAACACCCTGAACGGGTTCACCGAGAACTCCAACACCGGCGCGATCGTGCTGAACCGCGACACGGCCTACGCCAACGCCCAGGCCGGGTTCTTCTTCGAGAGCGGCAAGGCCCGGCTGGCGCGGAACCTCGCGGTGGGCAACGGGGGCGGCGCGGACAAGCTGGGGTCCAGGGCCGTGTCCGCCGCGAACAGCTGGGACGGTGGGGTGAGCACGCCCGCGTTCAAGTCGACCGATGCGACGAGCGCGTACGGGGCGCGTGGCTCCGGCGGTTCCCTGCCGGCTACCACGTTCCTGACTACAGGCTCCACCGCCATCGGGGCGACCATGAACTGAGGCCGCGGGTTTCGTTGTGGCTGGTCGCGCCCACGCGGCGGAGCCGCATATCGGTACAGCCCCGCGCCCCTGTGGGGGCGCGGGGAGGCGCTGCTTGCCTATGAGTCGCCGTCGGCTGTCGTGTGGGTGGCGAAGTCGCCCGTCACCGCGTACTGCCTGCCGCCCGCGCTGCCGGTGATCGTGTACCTGTCCTTCTTGGCGTCGCGGCCGCCCTGCTCGTGGTTGTACTGGCCCGCGAACACCCACTCGCCGACGGCGACCTCGCGGTCCGGCTTGAGCGTCCAGGTGTAGACCAGGAAGCCGTCCTGCTCAGTCACCGTCTGCGTGAAGTCGGTCTCCGGCAGCGAGCGCCAGGCTCCGGCCGAGGACACCCCGCCGGTCTGGGCCACCTTCAACCGCACGGTGAGCGCGGTGAGTTGCTCCGAGGTCTTCAGGGTGACGTCGGACTGCGCCCAGAAGTCGTTGCTGTGCGGGTCCACCGAGCCGTCCGACCACAGCGGGCCGTCCTTCTCGCCCCCGGCGACCGGAGTTGCCGGGGTGGCGGAGGCCTTCGCGGTCGCGGAGGGCGTCGGACTCGCCGTAGGGGAGGAGGACTTCGGGGGCGTGCTGGGGGACGGCGGGACCGCCGGGCGGGACGGCGGCCGGGAGGTGGTGTCCGGGGACGCGGAGGGCGTCGGCGACACCGCGACCGTCTTCTCGGTGGGCGTCTCCTTCACGGCCGAGGCGACCGCGTAGCCGCCGACGCCGAGGACCGCGGCGACCGCCGCCGTGGCACTGACCACCCGGACCCAGCCGAACACGGGCGGAAGGGTGGCGCGATGGCCGGGGCGGGCCTGCGCGGCCATGCCCCGCTCCACCCGGGCCACGATGCGGGCGCGGTCGGGTTCGTGCTCCTCGGCCGCCTCGTGCAGCCGGGCGCGCAGCTCGTCGTGCACGTCCTGCTGCCTCATCGGTTCCTTCCTCCGCTCTCACCGGCGCGCGGCGCCATCGCCGCGTGCACCCGCTGCGGCACACCCCGGGAGTCGCCGAGCAGTCTCTGCAGCTCGGCCATGCCCTTCGAGGTCTGGCTCTTAACGGTACCCACCGAGATCCCGAGGGCGAGCGCGGTGTCCTTCTCCGACAGGTCGAACGCGTGCCGGAGCACCACACACGCCCGTTTGCGGAACGGCAGGCGGCGCAGCGCCCCCTGGACGTCGACCACTCCGGCGATGTCCGGGTTCTCGGTCCTCTCCTCGCGGTGCGACCAGAACAGGGCGATACGACGCCGCTCGCGCACGGCGCCGCGGATACGGGTGCGGGCCAGGTTGGCGACGACACCCCGGGCGTAGGCCACCGGGTGGTCGGCCGCGCGCACCCGGTCCCAGCGGTGCCACAGCGCCAGCAGGGCGTCGGCGGCCAGGTCGTCGGCGGCGTCGGCCTCGCCGGTCAACATGTGGGCGAGGCGGGAGAGTTCGGCGTAGTGGCGTTCGAAGAAGGCATGGAACTCCGCGGAGGCGGCGTCGTCGACGACTGTGCCCACGGGTGACCTCTTCTGTCAGGGATTCTGTGTCATGTAGATGACATGCGGTGGCTTGCGAGTATCCGGAGGAACGTTCCGGCGAGATCCGGAGCGTAGCAGTGATCATTTCGTGTGCGTCGTACGGGGGTTCGATGTGCTTCGTGCGAGGGGCCGGACGCGGTGTGGTCCACCGAACCACACCGAGGGCGATTCCGTAACACGGAGAAAACCTGAAACCGGTTCAACGCGGGAACAATCCAGCCAGCATCCGCACACGATCGCTCAGGCAACGAGGAGTACGACCATGTCCGAGTCGCAGAAGGTGGACGAGCGGCAGGGTGCCGCGCCACCTGCCGGGAACACCGTCGACCGGTTCTTCAAGATCTCCGAACGGGGGTCCACCTTCGGCCGGGAGATACGCGGCGGCTTCGCCACGTTCTTCACCATGGCCTACATCCTTGTCCTGAACCCCATCATCCTCGGCAGCGCCAAGGACAAGTTCGGCCACACCCTCGACACCGGTCAACTGGTCACCGCCACCGCGCTGGTGGCCTGCGTGATGACGGTCATCATGGGCGTCGGCGGCAACCTGCCGCTGGCCATCGCGGCCGGTCTCGGGCTCAACGCCGTCGTGGCCTTCCAGTTGGCGCCGCTGATGAGCTGGTCCGACGCGATGGGCCTGGTCGTCCTCGAAGGCATCCTGATCTGCGTGCTGGTGGCGACCGGCCTGCGGGAAGCGATCATGAACGCGATTCCGCAGCCGATGAAGCAGGCGATCGGAGTCGGCATCGGTCTGTTCATCGCCTTCATCGGCTTCGTCGACGCCGGGTTCGTCAGCCGGATCCCGGACGCCGCGAACACCACCGTGCCGGTGCAGCTGGGTGCCGTCGGCCGGCTCACCGGCTGGCCCGTACTGGTCTTCTGTCTTGGCGTGCTCCTGACCATCGCACTGGTCGCGCGCAAGGTGAAGGGCGCGATCCTGATCAGCATCGTCACCATGACCGTCGTGGCGATCGTCATCGACTCGGTCGCCGACATCAAGAGCTGGGGTCTGACCACGCCGAAGGTCCCCGACAAGATCGTCGACGCCCCCGACTTCGGACTCGTCGGCCACTTCAGCCTGTTCGGCGGCTTCGCCGAGGCCGGTGTCCTCACCGCCGTCCTGCTGGTCTTCACGCTGATCCTGTCCGACTTCTTCGACGCCATGGGCACGATCGTGGGCATCAGCGCGGAGGCCGGGCTGCTGGACGAGAAGGGGCAGGTGCCCGGCATCGGACGGGTGCTGTTCATCGACGGCGCGGCGGCGGTGGCCGGCGGCGTGGGCTCGGCCTCCTCCAACACGGCGTACATCGAGTCGGCGGCGGGGGTGGGCGAGGGTGCGCGCACCGGTTTCGCCAACCTGATCACCGGCGGGCTGTTCGGACTCGCGCTCTTCCTGACGCCGCTGCTGACGATCGTGCCGCTCCAGGCGGCGGCGCCGGCGCTGATCGCCGTGGGCTTCCTGATGATGACCCACGTCAAGCACATCGACTGGGACAAGTACGAGATCGCCATCCCGGCGTTCCTGACGATCGCCGCGATGCCGTTCACCTACTCGATCACCGACGGGATCGGGGCGGGGTTCCTGGCGTACGTGGTCATCAAGGCGGTGCTGGGGAAGGCGAAGGAGGTCAGCTGGCTGCTGTGGGTGGTGTCGGCGCTGTTCCTGGTGTACTTCGCGATCGATCCGGTGGAGCAGGTGCTGGGTGTGAAGTAGGGGCGGGGCGCGGAGGGTGCGCTTTCGGCTGCGGGTGGTCCGTGGCTGATCGCGCAGTTCCCCGCGCCCCTGTCGGGGCGCTTATTTGACAGCCGCCTGCATCATCGCCTTGGCCACCGGCGCCGCCAGCCCGTTGCCGCTCACTTCCGAACGGGCCGCGTCCGACTGCTCGACCAGGACCGCCACCGCGACCTCCTTGCCGGTGCTGTCGGACTTGCCGTACGACGTGAACCAGGCGTACGGCGTCTTGGAGTTGTTCTCGCCGTGCTGGGCGGTGCCCGTCTTGCCGCCCACCGTCACCCCGTCGATGAGCGCGTTCGTGCCCGTGCCCTCCTTGACGACCGTCTCCATCGCGGACTGCAGCTGTTCCGCGGTCGAGGAGCTGACGATCTCCTTGCTGCTCGTCTCGTCGTCGTAGTTCTTCAGCACATCGCCACCGCTGTCGGTGATCTGCGAGACCATGTGCGGCGAGACCAGCTTGCCGCCGTTGGCTATGGCAGCCGACACCATGGCCATCTGGAGCGGGGTCGCCGTGACGTCGAACTGGCCGATGCCGGAGAGGCCGGTCTGGGCCTTGTCCATGTCCGACGGGTAGACGCTGGCCCAGGCCCGCACCGGGATGTCCTGCTTGGCGTTGTTGAAGCCGAACTTCTCCGCCATCGCCCGCACCTTGTCCTGGCCGAGGTCGACGGCCATCTTGCCGAAGACGTTGTTGCAGGAGTAGCGCAGCGCCGTGCGGATCGAGGCGTCCTCGCAGGGTGCCGCGCTGCTCTCGTTCTTCAGCGGGGTCGTCGTGCCCGGCAGCGTGTACGGGTTCGGGCTGTCGGTCTTGACGTCGACGTTCGCGTAGAGACCGTCCTCCAGCGCCGCCGCCGCGACCACCAGCTTGAACGTCGAACCCGGCGGCAGCGGCTGGCGCAGCGCCCGGTTGGTGAGCGGCTTGTCCGCGTCGGCGTTCAGCTTCTTCCAGGCCGTACCGGCCGTGTTGGCGTCGGTGAGCGAGGAGGGGTCGTACGACGGGGTGGAGACGACCGCGAGGATCTTGCCGGTCTTCGGGTCGATCGCGACCGCCGCGCCCTTCTTGCCGCCGAGCGCCTGGTACCCCGCCTTCTGGACGGCCGGGTCGATCGTCGTGATCACGTTGCCCGGGTCGGCGCGCTGGTCGGTGACCGTGTCCATGACTGTCTTCAGCCGGCTGTCGGTGCCGTTCAGCAGGTCCTGGTAGATGCCCTCCAGCTGGGTCGGGGCGTAGGCCTGCGAGGCGTAGCCCGTCACGGCCGCGTACAGCCTGCCGTCCGTGTACGTGCGCTTGTACTTGAGATCGCTGCTGCTCAGGGTCCGTGCCGAGCCGGTGATCGAGTCACCGCCCACGATGATGTTCCCGAGCGGCCGCGAGTACGTCTCGATCGCGTTGCGCCGGTTGTCCGTGTCGTCCGCGAGGGTCTGGCCGTCGTAGAACTGCACCCATGTCGCCCTGAGCAGCAGAGCGAGCACGAGCAGCAGCGCGAAGACGGACGCCCGCCTGATCGTCTTGTTCATTCCGCTCAGACAGACGAGCGAAGACGGGTCGCCCGTTCCCGTGCGGGCGGATTTCTCATCGTCCGCTCATGCGGCGCCGCCTCGTCACGTGGGCGGATCCGCGGATCGATCAGGTTCACCGGGCGCCCCGGCGCAGGGCGGCGGCCATCCACTCCCGGACTGCCGCCGCCCGGTCCGGGTCCGGGTCCGGCTCGGGCGTGCCGTTGATCGTCGCCACCAGACCGTGGTACCTGGTCAGCAGCCGCAGGCCCGTCACGTCGGCCGACGACCTCGGTGCCCTGCCGTTGCGGTCGAACTCGACGATGCCGCGCCGGGCCTTGTCGACGTCGTGCTCCCCTGTCATGGCGGCGGCCAACGCGGCCGAGCCGGCGGCCACCCGCTCGGCGATGTCCCGGGCCCGCGGCGAATCCGCGGGGACGCCGGCCTGCTGGAAGGCCTGTGCCTCCAGGAGAAGCCGCCGATGCCTCTCGACGCGGGCCATCATCTCCGGTGAAGCCATCAGCCTGCCCTGCTCGGTGCCGAAGGTGCGGTGGAAGAAGTCCCGCAGCGCCGTGCGGAACTCCCCGTCCTCCACGATCTCGGCGAGTTCGATCCAGGCCTCCAGCTGCTCGGCCGACGGCTCCTCGGGCAGCCGCGGCCGCTTGCCGTGCAGCCGCTCGACATAGCCGGGGTGGACGTCCAGGCCGTCGGTCACGAAGTCCCAGAACCGGTTGACGAGCCGGTCACGGTCGTCGTCGGACATCGACACGAGCTTGTGCATCAGGCTCACCTGCTCTGTCGTGGTCGGCCCGTGCGGCGGGCGGCGTCCCCGATGGAATAGAGCTCGTTCACACCCGGCACTATGAGATCTCGAGCGACCTGAGAGTCAAGGGGGCCGACCGCCCGTCGAACACGACTCGACAGGTGCCCTAGAGCCGTCGCGTCGCCAGTGTCAGGCGGTCCCGGGCGTCGAACAGGGCGTCCTTGATCATCTGTTCGTGGGCGGGGGTGAGCCGGGCCACCGGGACCGAGCAGCTGATCGCGTCGCGAGCCGGGGTGCGGTAGGGGATCGCCACCCCGAAGCAGCGCAGCCCGAGCGTGTTCTCCTCGCGGTCGATCGCGAAGCCCTGCTCGCGGATCTGGTGGAGCTCCTCGATGAGCTTCTCGCGGTCCGTGAGGGTGTGCTCGGTGAGCGCCGGGAGGGTCTCCGGGAGCAGCTTGCGGACCTGCTCGTCGGTGTGGGTGGCGAGCAGCGCCTTGCCGAGGGAGGTCGAGTGCGCGGGGAGCCGGCGGCCGACCCGGGTGAAGGGGCGCAGATAGTGCTGGGACTGGCGGGTGGCCAGGTAGACCACGTTCGTGCCGTCGAGGCGCGCCAGGTGGATGGTCTCCGTGGTGTCGTCGGAGAGCCGGTCCAGGGTCGGGCGGGCCGCCGCGACCACCTCGTCGCCGTCGATGTACGACGTGCCGACCAGCAGCGCCCGCACGCCGATGCCGTACCGGGTGCCGGTCGCGTCCGTCTCCACCCAGCCCAGCTCCACCAGGGTGCGCAGCAGCATGTAGAGGCTGGACTTGGGATATCCGACGGCCTCCTGGACCGCCGCGAGGGAGTGCATACCGGGCCGGCCGGCGAAGTACTCGAGCAACTCCACGGTCCGTACCGCGGACTTGACCTGTGCCCCGCCGCCTGTCTCGCCTGCCGACATCGCCCTTGACCCCTTCGTTGGACGAGAAACCGAGGATATAGTCTCCGACATCGTATTCATCATCAGAGACAGCGTTCAGTATATCGAACATCCCTGGTGAGTGACCCGGCTCTGCGGCAGAACGCACTACATGGAGGGACCCGCGGTGACAGCAGCACCAGTCTGGAGTGTCGACCCGCGCACCGGGAAGCAGCGTGAACAGGTTGCGGTGGAAGCCACAGCCGAGGAGGTGGACGCCACCGTCACCGCGGCGCACGCCGCACGCGGCTCCCTCGCCGACCGCACGGTCCGCGCCGCCTTCCTGCGGTCCGCCGCCGCCGGACTCGACGCGGCCAAGGACCACCTCGTGGAGGCCGCCGACGCCGAGACCGCGCTCGGCCCGGTCCGGCTCACCGGCGAACTCGCCCGCACCACCTACCAGCTGCGGGCCTTCGCCGACATCGTCGACGAGGGCGCCTTCCTCGACGTCATCGTCAACCACCCCGACGCCACCGCCACCCCGCCCGTCCCCGACCTGCGCCGCTACAAGGTCCCGCTGGGTGTCGTCGCCGTCTACTCGGCCTCCAACTTCCCCTTCGCGTTCTCGGTCGCCGGCGGCGACACCGCGAGCGCGCTGGCCGCGGGCAACCCGGTCGTCGTCAAGGCCCACCCCGACCACCCGGGCCTGTCCGAGCTGGTCGCCAAGGTGCTGCGCCGGGCCGCCGCCCAGCACGGCATCCCCGCCGAGGTGGTCGGTCTGGTGCACGGCTTCGAGGCCGGTATCGAGCTGATCAGGCACCCGCTGATCGCCGCGGCCGGCTTCACCGGTTCGGTACGGGGTGGCCGTGCGCTCTTCGACGCCGCCGCCGCCCGGCCGGTCCCGATCCCCTTCCACGGCGAGCTGGGCTCCCTCAACCCCGTCCTGGTCACGGAGGCCGCGGCCGCCGAGCGCGGCGGGGAGATCGGCACCGGGCTCGCCGGGTCGATGACGCTGGGCGTCGGCCAGTTCTGCGTGAAGCCGGGCCTGGTCCTCGTGCCGGCCGACGCCGCCGGTGACGGCCTGGTCAAGTCCCTCACGGACGCGGTCAGCGACACCGACGCGGGCGTGCTGCTCGACCACCGGATGCGGGACAACTTCGTCGCCGGCGTCGCCGAGCGCGCCGGACTCCCCGACGTGGAGAGCCCGGTGACGCCGGGGGCGGGCGGCGAGCACACCGTCAGCGCGGGGTTCCTCACGGTGCCGGCGAGTCGGCTGGGCGAGGAGGGGGCGTACGACCTGCTCCTGGAGGAGTGCTTCGGGCCGGTGACCGTGGTGGTCCGGTACGCGGACCGGGACGAGGCGACGGCGGTGCTGTCGCGGCTGCCGGGGAATCTCACGGCGACGGTGCACGTCTCCGCCGAGGAGGCCGCGGGGGAGGGGCTCGGGGCGGAGATCCTCGCGGAGCTCACGCCGCTGGCCGGCCGGGTGCTGGTCAATGGATGGCCGACGGGGGTCGCCGTGGCCCCGGCCCAGCATCACGGTGGGCCCTACCCCGCTACGACGTCCACGTCTACTTCTGTGGGCGGTACGGCCATCGAGCGGTGGCTGCGGCCGGTGGCGTATCAGGGGGTGCCGGAGGCTTTGCTGCCGGCGGAGTTGCGGGACGACAACCCGCTGGGGCTTCCCCGGCGGTTCAACGGGGTGCTGGAGCGGTAGCGCCGTGGGGGTGCGGGGTGGGTCGCGGGGTGCCGGTTCGATGTGGCTGGTCGCGCAGTTCCCCGCGCCCCTGAGTCGGCTGGGCTTGCCCTGGCTTTCGGGCTCGGCCTCGCGCAGCATCGGGTTGGTTGGCCGTGCGCATGTCGAATGGTTCTGCTGACACAATCTGACCATGGACGTCGAACTTCCCGAACTTCCTTTTCTCCTCCGTACTTACGGGCCCGACGGGCACTGGTTCTACGAGGATGGTGTGCTCACCGGGTGGGCCGGGGCCCGGCAGGATCGGTTCGTGTCGCCCACCGGGGAGGCCCTGGATCCCGCCTCGGACGCGCCCCGGCTGCTCGGGGCGCCCGAGGGGGACTTCCAGCTGATCGCCCGGGTCACCGTCGGCTTCGGTGCCGCCTTCGACGCCGGTGTGCTGTACGTCCACGTCGGCGACCGGGCCTGGGCCAAGCTCTGTCTGGAGAACTCCCCGGACGTCCCCACCGTCTGCACGGTGGTCACCCGGGGCCACTCCGACGACTCCAACGCCTTCACCGTGGAAGGGAGTTCGGTCTGGCTGCGGATCAGCCGGACCGGGCGGGCACTCGCCTTCCACGCCTCCCACGACGGCAAGAGATGGGTCTTCGTGCGGCTGTTCACGCTGGGGGGCGAGAAGGAGACGGAAGACGCGCTGGTCGGCTTCATGACCCAGTCCCCGATAGGGGAGGGGTGCGTGGTGACGTACGACCACATCGAGTTCAGGCCCGACTGGCCGGCCGACCTCCGCGACGGAAGCTGAGCGGCGAGGCCCCGGAACCGAAGCGGGCGTCTCCACGTCCTCCGTTGCATGATCAGTGACCGTCTGAAGGGGCTGCGGGTGATCCGTACGGCCCTGTCCGCCGAGGTGGAGAAGATCGCCGCGCTGCACCGCCGGGCCCGGTCGACGTACTACCCGGACGGTCTCCCGGACGACGGCATGGACTGGACGGCGGCCTGGCGGGAGGCCGTCGAGCGGCCCGCCGGGCAGGTGCTGTGCGTGGTGGAGGCGGGCGTGATCACCGCGGTCGCCTCCTTCCGCACACCGGAGGGCGCGCCCGCGGAAACGGTCAAGCTGTTCCAGTTCCATGTCGACCCCGACCACTGGCGGGCCGGGGTCGGCACCGCCCTGCACACCGCCTGCCTGGAGCAGTGGCGGGCCGACGGCAGGCGGACCGCCGTGCTCGACGTGCACACCGACAACCGGCGGGCCCAGGCCTTCTACGCCCGCCAGGGCTGGGTGCCGGACCCGGAGCAGCCGCCCGCCGACGGTGACCACCACCTGTACCTGCGGTACACGGTGGACGGGGAATGAAGCCTGCTGGTTGAAGGTTCAGGTAGTTGAAGACGTCTGACTACCTGGAGAGAGCCGACAGCATGCGCGTGGAGATCTGGTCCGATATCGCTTGCCCCTGGTGCTATGTCGGAAAGGCGCGTTTCGAAAAGGCGCTCGCCGCCTTCCCGCACCGCGACGAGGTCGAGGTCGTGCACCGCTCCTTCGAGCTGGACCCGGGCCGCGCCAAGGACGACGTCCAGCCGGTGCTGGCGATGCTCACCAAGAAGTACGGCATGAGTGCGGCGCAGGCCCAGGCCGGCGAGGACAACCTGGGTGCCCAGGCCGCCGCCGAGGGTCTCGACTACCAGACCCACGGCCGGGACCACGGCAACACCTTCGACATGCACCGGCTGCTGCACTTCGCCAAGGAGCAGGGCCGGCAGGACGAGCTGATCCAGCTCCTGTACCGGGCGAACTTCGCCGAGGAGCGGTCCCTGTTCACCGAGGGCGTCGAGCGGCTCGTCGAGCTGGCCGTGGCGGCCGGGCTGGACGCGGACGCCGTGCGCGGGGTGCTCGCCGACCCGGCCCGCTACGCCGACGACGTCCGCGCCGACGAGCGCGAGGCCGCCGAGCTCGGCGCCAACGGGGTGCCCTTCTTCGTCCTCGACCGGAAGTACGGGGTCTCCGGGGCCCAGCCCGCCGAGGTCTTCACCCAGGCGCTCGGTCAGGCCTGGGGTGCGCGTTCCCCGCTCCAGCTCATCGACGAGGGTGGCGCCGAGGCCTGCGGGCCGGACGGGTGCGCGGTGCCGCAGCACTGAGAAACCCCAGGTCAGAGCCGTCGTATAAGCAGTGCTTAGCGGTTCTGGGTAAAAATCCGCAATGGACGGGGGGTTCCGTGGGCCGCAAAGTGGAGCCATGGAGACCACGGAGACGTTCGAGAGCCTCGTCCGCGCCGAGTTCGCCCCGAAGAGCACTTACCTGAACACCGCCAGCAACGGCCTGCTGCCGGCCCGTACCGTCGCCGCCCTGCACGAGGCGGCCCTGCTGCGGGCCGAGGGCCGGCCGCTGACCTCGCTGTACGAGGACGTGGAGGCCTGCCGGGCCGCGTACGCCCGGCTGGCCGGCGTCCCCGCGACCCGGGTCGCGGTGGGCGCCTCGGTCGCCGCGCACTCCGGTGTGATCGCCGCCTCGCTGCCCGCCGGCGCCGAAGTCCTCACCGCCGAGGACGACTTCACCTCCGTACTGAACCCGTTCCACGTCCGCGGCGACCTCAAGGTCCGCTCCGTGCCGCTGGAGCGGATCGCCGAGTCGGTCCGCCCCGGCACCGCGCTGGTCGCGGTCAGCGCCGCCCAGTCCGCCGACGGCCGCCTCGCCGACCTGCCCGCCCTGCGGGAGGCCGCCCGGGAACACGGGGCGCGTACCTACGTCGACTTCTCCCAGTCCGCCGGCTGGCTCCCGATGGACGCCGACGGCTACGACTTCTCGGCCGCGGTCTCCTTCAAGTGGCTGCTCGGCCCGCACGGCACGGCCTTCCTCGTGGTCCCCGAGGACTTCGGCGGGCTGACCCCGCTGCTGGCCGGCTGGGTCGCGGGCGAAAAGCCGTGGGACAGCTGCTACGGCCCGGTCGCCGAACTCGCCCACTCCGCCCGCCGGTTCGACCTCACCCACGCCCTGTTCACCTTCGCGGGCCTGCGCCGCTCCCTCGATCTGATCGAGGAACTCGGGGTGGCCGCCGTCCACGCGCACGACGTGGCCCTCGCCGACCGGTTCCGGGCCGGACTCGCCGCCCTCGGCCACGCGCCGCTGCCGGCGCCGGGTTCGGCGATCGTCTCGGTGCCCGGACTCGGCGTCCGGCAGCCGGAACTGAGCCGCGCCGGTATCGAGGTCTCCGACCGGGCGGGCAACCTGCGGGCCGCGTTCCACCTGTACAACACCGCCGCGGACGTGGACCGGCTCCTGGACGTGCTCGGCGGCTGAGGGCACGCGGACACGACCGGGCCGGGACCCCGTCCCACGGGAGGTCCCGGCCCGGCCGGCTCAGGGGGAGATCACCGCACGGGCGTGAAGTCCCGCGCCCCGATGCGGTGTCCGACGGCCGCTGCGCGGCGGGCCGGTCGGTTGGATGACCGTGTTCACCGGACGGGAGTGAAGTCCCGCGCCCCGATGCTGTGTCCGTTGGCCGCTGCGCGGCGGGCCGGTCGGTTGGGTGACCGTGTTCACCGGACGGGTGTGAAGTCCCGCGCCCCGATGAACTCCGGACGTCGTACCGGAGCCGAGAACGGTTCCACCGCCGCGTTCTCCACGCTGTTGAACACGATGAAGACGTTGCTGCGGGGGAACGGCGTGATGTTGTCGCCGGAGCCGTGCATGCAGTTGCAGTCGAACCAGGTCGCCGAACCGGCCCGGCCCGTGAACAGCTTGATGCCGTACTCGCCGGCCATCGCGGTCAGCGCCTCGTCCGAGGGCGTGCCCGCGTCCTGCATCTGCAGCGACTTCTTGTAGTTGTCCTCCGGGGTGGCGCCGGCGCAGCCCAGGAACGTCCGGTGCGAGCCCGGCATGATCATGAGGCCGCCGTTGGTGTCGTGGTTCTCGGTCAGCGCGATCGAGACCGACACGGTCCGCATGTTCGGCAGCCCGTCCTCGGCGTGCCAGGTCTCGAAGTCCGAGTGCCAGTAGAAGCCACTGGCCCCGAACCCGGGCTTGACGTTGATCCGCGACTGGTGGACATAGACGTCCGAGCCGAGGATCTGCCGGGCCCGCCCGACCACCCGCTGGTCGCGCACCAGGTTCGCGAACACCTCGCTGATCCGGTGCACCTCGAAGACCGAGCGGATCTCCTGGGACTTCGGCTCGACGATCGAGCGCTCGTCGGCCCGGATCGCCGGGTCGGCGACCAGCCGCTCCAGTTCCTTCCGGTACACGGCGACCTCGTCGTCCGCGAGGAGCTGGTCGATGGCGAGGAAGCCGTCCCGCTCGAACGCCTCCAGCCCGTCCGTGGCGATCGGCCCGGCCGCACCGGGAGCCGACCAGACGACCGGGTCCTTGCGGGGGACGGAGACCTCGACCGGGCCGCGGCTCGGGTACAGGTCGGTGATCGTGGTCATGGTCAGCCCTCCTCCGTCAGCAGGGGATAGACGCCGTTCTCGTCGTGGTCCTCCCGGCCGGTGACCGGCGGGTTGAACACGCAGATGCAGCGGAAGTCCTCCTTGACGCGCAGCGTGTGCCGCTCGTGCCCGTCGAGGAGGTACATGGTGCCGGGCGTGATCGTGTACGACGTCCCGGTCTCGCGGTCGGTCAGCTCGGCCTCGCCCTCGACGCAGACCACGGCCTCGATGTGGTTGGCGTACCACATCGATGTCTCCGTGCCCGCGTACAGGATCGTCTCGTGCACCGAGAAGCCGACCCGCTCCTTGGCGAGGACGATGCGTTTGCTCTCCCAGGTCCCGGACGCGGCCTTGACATGCCGGTCGGTGCCTTCGATCTCCTTGAACGAACGGACGATCACGGTGGTGTACAGCCTCCTTGCTAGATCCTGGTCAGACGGTCTCCCGGACGGCCCGGGCGAGGATGCTCAGTCCCTCGTCCAGCTCGTCCGGGGTGATGGTCAGGGCGGGCAGCAGCTTGACGACCTCGCTCTCCGGCCCCGACGTCTCGATGAGCAGCCCCAGTTCGAAGGCGCGCCTGGCGACCCGCCCGGCCCGCGCCTTCTCGTGGAACTCCATGCCCCACACCAGGCCCCGGCCCCGGTACTCCCGCACGTCGGCGAGGTTCTCCTCGACGATCGCGATGAGCGCCTGCTCGACCTGCTCGCCCTTGGCCCGGGTCTGCTTCTCCATCGCCGGGCCGTCGGTCCAGTAGGACTCCAGGGTGGCGGTCGCGGTGACGAAGGCGGGGTTGTTGCCGCGGAAGGTGCCGTTGTGCTCGCCCGGCTCCCACACGTCGAGCTCGGGCCGGAACAGGCACAGCGACATGGGCAGTCCGTAGCCGCTGATGGACTTCGACACCGTGACGATGTCGGGGACGATCCCGGACTCCTCGAAGGAGAAGAAGGCGCCGGTCCGTCCGCAGCCCATCTGGATGTCGTCGACGATCAGCAGCATGTCCTGCCGCTCGCACAACTCCTTGAGGGCGCGCAGCCATTCGGGGCGGGCGACGTTGATGCCGCCCTCGCCCTGCACGGTCTCCACGATCACCGCGGCGGGCTTGTTGAGTCCCGACCCCTGGTCCTCGAGCAGCCGCTCGAACCAGAGGAAGTCCGGGACGGTCCCCTCGAAGTAGTTGTCGAAGGGCATCGGCGTCCCGTGCACCAGCGGGATCCCGGCCCCGGCCCGCTTGAACGCGTTGCCGGTGACGGCCAGCGACCCGAGGGACATCCCGTGGAAGGCGTTGGTGAACGACACGATCGCCTCGCGCCCCTTCACCTTGCGCGCCAGCTTAAGCGCGGACTCCACGGCGTTGGTGCCGGTAGGACCGGGGAACATCACCTTGTACGGCAGGTCGCGCGGCCGCAGCACCAGGTCCTGGAAGGTCTGGAGGAACGACCGCTTGGCGGTGGTCGACATGTCGAGGCCGTGGGTGACCCCGTCGCGTTCCAGATAGTCGAGCAACGCCCGTTTCAGCACCGGGTTGTTGTGGCCGTAGTTGAGTGATCCGGCGCCGGCGAAGAAGTCCAGGTACTCGTGGCCGTCCTCGTCGTACATCCGGCTGCCCCGGGCCCGGTCGAACACGGTCGGCCAGGCACGGCAGTAGCTGCGGACCTCGGACTCCAGGGTCTCGAAGACACTCAGGTCGGGCTGGGTGATGGTCACAGGAGGCTCCTCAGTGCGATGTGGGGGTCAAGGGGCCGATGCGGTACAGGACTTCGGGGTCGTGCGGACCGTCGGGGAACTCGCCGGCCTCGAACAGCACGGTGCGCTCGACGGTGGCACCGTGCCGGGCGGCGTACGAGGTGAACAGCCGCTCGGAGGCGGTGTTCCCGGGCGTGATGGTGGTCTCGACGGCGGTGAGCGGCCGTTCGGCGGCCACCCGCGCCGTCAGCCCGTCCAGCAGCTGCGCCGCGACACCCCGGCCGCGCTGCACGGCGTCCACCGCCACCTGCCAGACGAGCAGCGTGTCCGGGCGGTCCGGCCGGGTGTATCCGGTCACGAATCCGACGGGCTCGCCGTCCGCGCCGCGCGCCACCGCCGACGTGCCGGCGAAATCCCGGCACCACAGCAGATAGCTGTACGAGGAGTTCAGATCGAGGCTTCCGGAATCCTTTGCGATACGCCACAGGGCGGCGCCGTCGGTCACCATCGGGCGCTCGACGATCAGGTCTGCTTGTGGAGCGGTCATGCGGACTGAATTTAGCGAGGCAAATGCAAAAATGCACGGCAGGTGCTGTTGCCAGCCCCATCTGCCGTGGCTGTATGTGCCGATATTTCCCACCACAAACCGGGCAAATGACCCGCTTATGTGGAGTGCGTCACAGGGTTGAAACCTGGATGAAATTCCCCCGGTTTAGCTCCGCAAAAAGCGGGCAGAAGATCTCGGGTAAGCCATCGCCCAAAAGGGAATTCGGAATTACTTTGAATTCGGCTGCCGTTAACGCTTTCCATACACCGCCGATGCCGGGGACAAGTCCACCGGCGCGGGCGGCACCGGCCGCGGCGCCTCCCGCCGGTTTCCGGCCGCTACCGCCAGAAGGACTCCACCGCCCGCCGGGCCCCCTCCAGGTCCACCGTCCGGCCCTGCTTCGCCAGCGCCGCGCCGAGCGCCGCCAGGCTCGACCGGACCGCGCCCACCGTCGCGTCCACCCCGTAGTGGTTCACCCGGATCATCTCCGCGGCCAGCGCGCCCCCGCCCGCGGCCAGCGGCAGCGTGCCGTCGCCCGCCAGCGCCTCGGCGACCAGCTCCGAGGCCACCACACCCGAGGGCACCCGCAGCGTCGTGGCGACCGGCGCCGCGTCCGACTCCTCGTACACGTACGGCTCCAGGCCGCCGCCGAGGGCCACCGCCCCGGCCCGGGTGGCCAGCGCCGCCGTACGGTGACGGCGCATCACCGTCTCCAGGCCGTCCGCCTCGATCCGCTCCAGGCACGCCTCCAGCGCGAGCATCTCCAGCTGCGCCGGCGCGTGCAGCAGCACCTTGCGGCCGCCGTCGACCCAGCGCTCCTTCCAGTCCAGCAGCGACAGGTACGACCGGCGCGGGGCCCGCGGGTTGGCCGCCATCCGGGCCCACGCCCGCGCGCTCACCGACACCGCCGAGACGCCGGCCGGACCGCCCATCGCCTTCTGCGCCCCGATCACGCACAGGTCCACGCCCCAGGCGTCCGGCAGCACCGGCTCGGCCCCGACCGAGGCGACCGCGTCCAGATAGAAGAGGGCGCCCTGCTCGCGTACCACCGCGCCGATCTCCGCGACCGGGTTGGTGTTGCCGGTCGCCGCCTCCGCGTGCACCAGGGACACGAAGTCGATCTCAGGGTGCGCGGCGAACGCCTCCCGGATCTGCGCGGCCGTCACCGCCGTGTGGAACGGCACCGTGAGGTCGATCACCGTCGCCCCGCAGTCCCGCAGCCAGTTCCCGAAGGTCTGCCCGTAGGGGCCGGTGATCACGTTCAGCGCGGTCGTCCCCGGCCCGGCCGTCGCCCTGATCGCGCCCTCCAGCGGCAGCAGCGCCTCGCCCTGCATGATCACGACGTCCTGCCGGGTGTCCAGCAACCGGGCCACGCGGTCCTCGATGGCGGCGAAGTGCGCGGCGCTCAGCGGGGGCAGGTCGAGGAAGGGGTGGGTCACGGCGGTGCTCTCTTCGCTCACGGAGGGGCAGATCAGCATGAGCGTAACCGGCACCCGCCGCGGTCCATCGATCGGTGGTGACCAGCGACTTCTTAGGCCGGACGGCCTTATCGCCATCGGATTGGTTTGAGATACCCAAACATCTCCTTATAATCGGAACCCGCACAACCGGAATCCAAAGCTCCCTCACAGCATCGCGGGAGCCCCGCAGACCTACGGGAGGTCTCGTGACCACGCTCCTCGGGCGCCGCCGGGCTCGTGCCCTGGCCGCCGTCACCGCCGCGGCCGGGCTGGCCCTCGTGGCCGGCTGCACGTCGAGCGGCAACGGCTCCAGCGCCTCCAGAACGGCCGCCGGCGGGGTCGAACTCGTCAAGGCCGGCCAGCTCACCACCTGCACCCACCTGCCGTACCCGCCGTTCCAGTCGGAGATCGACGGCAAGGTGCAGGGCTTCGACGTGTCGATGATCGACCTGGTCGCCAAGAACCTCGGCGTGAAGCAGCAGATCCTCGACACGCCGTTCGAGAACTTCAAGACCGGCGCCTTCCTCAACTCCGGCGAGTGCGACCTGGCCGCGGCCGGCATGACCATCACCGCCGAGCGCAAGAAGAACGTCGACTTCTCCGACCCGTACTTCGACGCCACCCAGGCCCTGCTCGTCGACAAGAACAGCGGCATCACCTCGCTCGCCGACGCCAAGGCCAAGAAGGTCCAGCTCGGCGCCCAGGCGCAGACCACCGGCGAGGACTACGTCAGGAAGCAGGGCTTCGACCCGGTCTCCTTCGAGTCCTCCGACGCCGTTCTCAACGGCCTGCGCACCGGCCAGGTCAAGGCCGTCGTCATCGACTACCCGGTGGTCCAGGGCTGGCTGAAGGACAAGGCCAACGCCGCCGCCTTCCAGGTCGCCGGGCAGATCAACACCGGTGAGAAGTACGGCTTCACGGTCAAGAAGGGCAACACCAAGCTGCTCGCCGCCGTCAACAAGGCGATCGCCGACGCGAAGGCCGACGGCACGTACAAGAAGCTGTACGAGAAGTGGATCGGCCCGTACGACGCGTCGGCCGCCTCTCCGGCCGCCTCATGACCACCACGGACACGGAACTCCAGCCTCGCAGGAAGGGCCTGTCCCGGCGGCAGAAGCGCCGGCTGTCGCGCGGTGTGCAGTACGTCGTCTTCGTCGCCGCCGTGGCCGCCTTCGCGGCCGGCGCCGACTGGGGACGGCTGCAGAACCAGTTCGCCCAGTGGGACATCGCCCGGCAGATGTTCCCGGACGTCATCACGCTGGCGCTGAAGAACACCGTGCTGTACACGGTGTCCGGCTTCGTCGTCGGCCTCGCGCTCGGCATGCTGATCGCGCTGATGCGGCTCTCCTCCGTCGGCCCCTACCGCTGGCTGGCCGGCGTCTACATCGAGATCTTCCGCGGCCTGCCCGCCCTGCTGATCTTCATCTTCATCGGGGTCGCGGTCCCGCTCGCCTTCCCCGGCACGGAGATCATCGGCGGCACCTACGGCAAGGTGGCCCTGGCCCTCGGCCTGGTCGCCGCCGCGTACATGGCCGAGACGATCCGCGCGGGCATCCAGGCGGTTCCCAAGGGCCAGCTGGAGGCGGCCCGTTCACTGGGCTTCTCGCCCGCCCGCGCGATGGCCTCGATCGTCGTCCCGCAGGCGTTCCGCATCATCCTCCCGCCCCTGACCAACGAGTTGGTGCTCCTCTTCAAGGACTCCTCCCTGGTCCTGTTCCTCGGCGTCACCCTGGAGGAGCGCGAACTGTCCAAGTACGGCCGCGACCTGGCCAGTACGACCGCCAACTCCACGCCGATCCTCGTCGCCGGCCTGTGCTACCTGCTGGTCACGATCCCGCTCGGCTTCGTGGTGCGCCGCATGGAGGCGAAGGCCCAGGAGGCCGTCCGATGAGCCGACCCGAGATCGAGGTCAAGGACCTGCACAAGTCCTTCGGCGACAACGAGGTGCTGCGCGGCATCGACCTGGAGATCGGCCAGGGCGAGGTCGTGTGCGTCATCGGCCCGTCGGGCTCCGGCAAGTCGACCCTGCTGCGCTGCGTCAACCTCCTCGAAGAGCCCACCAAGGGCCAGGTGTTCGTCGGCGGCACGGAGTTGACGGACCCCGATGTCGACATCGACGCCGTACGGCGCCGTATCGGCATGGTCTTCCAGCAGTTCAACCTCTTCCCGCACCTCACGGTGACCGAGAACCTCACGCTGCCGCAGCGCCGGGTGCTCCGGCGGGACAAGGCGCGGGCCGCGCGGGTGGCCGCCGAGAACCTGGCCCGTGTCGGCCTCTCGGAGAAGGCGGACGCCTACCCCGCCTCCCTCTCCGGCGGCCAGCAGCAGCGCGTGGCGATCGCCCGCTCGCTGTCGATGGGCCCCGAGGTGATGCTCTTCGACGAGCCGACCTCGGCCCTCGACCCGGAGCTGGTCGGGGACGTGCTGGCGGTGATGCGGATGCTGGCCCGGGAGGGCATGACCATGATGGTGGTCACCCACGAGATGACCTTCGCGCGGGAGGTCGCCGACCGGGTCGTCTTCATGGACGGCGGGGTGATCGTGGAGGACGGCGCCCCCGACCGGGTCATCGGCAACCCGCAGCACGAGCGCACTCGCCATTTCCTGTCGCGCCTGCTGGATCCGGCGATGGCGGACGTGGAAGAGGACGGTACGCCGTAGGACGCGCCCGCTGGGACGCGCCCCGAGGGGGCGCGGGGCTGTATCGGATATGCGGCCACCGCCGCGCTGGCGCGACCAGCCACGACGCACCCGCACCCGACGAACTATCGTGCGTCCCATGAGCGATCAAGCGGTGCTGCACGTAAAGGGACGGATCCTTGTCGGCCCCGATGACGTCCGCGACGAACTATGGGTCCTCGGCGGACGCATCTCCTACGACCGCCCCTTCGGCACCCAGGACATCCGGACCGTCGAAGGCTGGGCCCTCCCGGGCTTGGTGGACGCTCACTGTCATGTCGGCCTTGGCCCGCAGGGCCCGGTCGACCCGGCGACAGCCGAGTCGCAGGCCCTCACCGACCGCGAGGCCGGCACGCTGCTGATCCGGGACGCCGGGTCGCCCTCCGACACCCGCTGGGTCGACGACCGCGAGGACCTTCCGAAGATCATCCGGGCCGGCCGGCACATCGCCCGCACCCGCCGCTACATAAGGAACTTCGCCCACGAGATCGAGCCGGACGACCTGGTCGCGTACGTCGCCCAGGAGGCCCGGCGCGGAGACGGCTGGGTCAAGCTGGTCGGCGACTGGATCGACCGCGACCTCGGCGACCTGGCCCCCAGCTGGCCGCGGGACGCGGTGGAGGCGGCGATCACGGAGGCGCACCGGCTCGGCGCCCGGGTCACCGCCCACTGCTTCGCCGAGAACTCGCTCCAGGACCTGGTCGAGGCCGGCATCGACTGCATCGAGCACGCGACGGGCCTGACGGACGAGCTGGTCCCCCTGTTCGCCGCGCGCGGTGTCGCCATCGTCCCGACCCTCGTCAACATCGCCACCTTCCCGCAGCTCGCGGCGGGCGGCGACGCCAGGTTCCCGCGCTGGGCGGACCACATGCGCCGGCTGCACGAGCGCCGCTACGACACCGTCCGCGCCGCCTACGACGCAGGCATCCCGGTGTACGTCGGCACGGACGCCGGCGGCTCCCTCGCCCACGGCCTGGTCGCGGGCGAGGTCGCCGAGCTGGTCACCGCCGGGATCCCGCCCGTCGACGCGCTCGCGGCGACCAGCTGGGCGGCCCGCGCCTGGCTCGGCAGGCCCGGCCTGGAGGAGGGCGCACCGGCGGACCTGGTGGTGTACGGGAGCGACCCGCGCGCGGACGTACGCGTCCTCGCATCCCCCCGCCGGGTGGTGCTGAACGGGCAGGTCGTCGAGTAAAGGAACGCCTGTGCCCGGCGACTCGAATGGATTCACGGAAAGTCCACTAATGAGTGAAGTAACGGAGGATTGCTGCCCGTTCACCCACAGTGCGTAATTCTTGGCGGGTCCCGAGCAAGTTTCCTCTGGGGGTCCCACCACCGTGAACAGCGACACATTCCGCATGCCCGCACGCCGTCTCGCGACCGTCGCGACGGCCACCGCCCTGGTCGCCGGTCCCGCGGCCCTGGCCGGCGCTGGCACCGCACACGCGACCACCGACCAGGGCCGCGCGAGCGCCGTCGTCCTCCGCACCGGCCTGGACGTCTCCCTCCTCGACAAGACCGTGAACGTCCCGCTCGCGGTCTCCCTGAACGAGGTCCGGGCCCCGCGGAGCGCCGACCGCACGGCGCTGACCGCCACGCTCGACGGCGTGGACGGCGGCAAGCCGTTCAGCGTCCTCGGCGCGGACGTCGCCTCGGCGAAGGCGACGGTCTCCGACAGCCTGGCCGAGGGCTCGGTCCACCTCGCCCACGCCCGGCTGCACCTGCCGGGCCTGCCCCTGCTGTCCCTCGTCGAACTCGACACGGTCACCTCCAAGGCCACCTGCGAGACCGGCAGGCAGCCGGTGGCCTCGGCGAACGTGCTCGGCGCCGTCACCGTCCTCGGCAAGCGGGTGACGCTGAGCGCGGGCGGCCCCACCGACGTCAAGGTCCCCGGCGTCGGCGAGGTCCGCCTCGACCTCTCCCAGCGCGAGACGACGTCGAACACGGCGGCGGCCAGCGCCCTGGAACTCAAGATCTCCGTGAACCCGCTGAAGCTGAACGTGGCCGACGTGGAAGGAACGTTGACCCTGGCGAAGGCGACCTGCGAGACACCGCCGGACCCGGCCGACCCGTCGGACCCCGCCGACCCGGTGACCGACGTCAAGCCCCAGGGCGCGCCGGCGAAGGAGACCAAGCTGGCGGAGACGGGCGGGAGTTCGGTGACGCCGTACGCGGTGGGCGGCGCGCTGGCGTTGGTCGCGGCCGGTGGAGGAGCGGTGGCACTCGCCCGACGCCGGCGATAGCGCCCCGTCAGGGGCGCGGGGGGGGGGGGGGGGCCCCCCCCCCCCCCCCCCCACCCCTCCCACCCCCCCCCCCCCCCACCCCCCACACCCCAACCATTCCCCTCTCTCCCCCCCTATCCCCCCCCCCCACCACTCTCCC
>NZ_JBVIKO010000033.1:0-101250 GCF_055580905.1 Streptomyces sp. NPDC031497 | reverse complement strand
CCCCACCTCATACCCCCCCCCCCTACAAACCCCTCTCCCCACCACCCCCACCCTATCCCCCCCCCCCTCCCCCCCCCCCCCCCCTCCCCCCCCCCCGCCCCCCCCCCCCCCCGCGCGCGTGCGACGCGTGACGGAGGGAGTGTCGGAGGCGTCTCGTAGTCTTGGGCGCGTGCAGGAACTCCACGACGCCCCCCTCGCCCCCCTCACCACCTTCCGGCTCGGCGGCCCCGCCACCCGGCTGGTCACCGCGACCACCGACGCCGAGGTGATCGCCGCCGTCCGCGAGGCCGACGACAGCGGCACCCCCCTGCTGGTCATCGGCGGCGGCTCGAACCTGGTCATCGGCGACAAGGGCTTCGACGGCACCGCCCTGCGCATCGCCACCACCGGCTTCGAAGCACGCGGCACGACGCTGGAGCTGGCGGCCGGCGAGGTCTGGACCGACGCGGTCGCCCGTACCGTCGAGGCGGGCCTCGCGGGCATCGAGTGCCTCGCCGGAATCCCGGGGTCCGCGGGCGCCACGCCGATCCAGAACGTCGGGGCGTACGGCCAGGAGGTCTCCTCGACCATCACCGAGGTCATCGCCTACGACCGGCGGGCCGGCGAGACGGTGACGCTGGCCAACGAGGAGTGCGCGTTCGCGTACCGGCACAGCCGGTTCAAGGCCGACCCCGAGCGCTACGTCGTCCTGCGCGTGCGCTTCGGGCTGGAGGACGCGGCCGGGCTGTCGGCGCCGGTGCGGTACGCGGAGACCGCGCGGGCGCTCGGAGTGGCGCAGGGGGACCGGGCGCCGCTGGCCCGCGTACGCGAGACCGTGCTCGAACTGCGCGCCGGGAAGGGCATGGTGCTCGACCCCGAGGACCACGACACCTGGTCGGCGGGGTCCTTCTTCACCAACCCGATCCTCACGGACGAGCAACTCGCCGACTTCCACGCGCGCGTGCGTGAGCGGCTCGGGGACGAGGCCGAGCCGCCCGCCTACCCGGCAGGCCAGGGGCGCACCAAGACCTCGGCGGCCTGGCTGATCGACAGGGCCGGGTTCGCCAAGGGGTACGGCAGCGGCCCGGCCCGGATCTCCACCAAGCACACGCTGGCGCTGACCAACCGGGGCGGGGCCACGACCGAGGACCTGCTGGCGCTGGCGCGCGAAGTCGTCGCCGGTGTCCACGAGGCGTTCGGTGTGACGCTCGTCAACGAGCCGGTGACCGTGGGCGTGAGCCTGTAGCGCCCGTACCGGCCCTGGGCGGCACGGCGCCCGCCCTTGCGGGCCCCGTCAGTACGCCACCCCCACCCCCTGTTTCACCGTCCCCGCGTCCTCGATCATCGACAGCATGGCGTGGGCCACGTCCGCCCGCGCGATGAAGCGGCCCTTCGGGGGAAAGCCGCCGATCACCGTGCGGTAGGTGCCGGTGAGGGGCTTGTCCTGGAGGCGGGGCGGGCGGACCGACGTCCAGTCGGTGCCGCTGCCGGACAGCTCCGCCTCCATCGCGCGCAGGTCGTCGTAGACCGGCTTGAGGACCTTGCCGACCAGACCGCGCGCGGTGCGGTCCAGGAGGCCGTCGTCCGGTTCCGGGCCCACCGGGGCCGCGCTGACCACCACGAGGCGCCGTACCCCCTCGGTCTCCATCGCCGCCAGGACCGTGCGGGTCAGGCGGGCGGCGACCCCGGCGTCCCCCCGGCCGCGCGGACCCAGGCCGGAGAGGACCGCGTCCCGGCCGGCGACCGCGGGGCGGACCGCCTCGGGGTCGGTGACGTCCGCGCGGACCACCTCCAGGCCGGGGCCGGTCACGGCCAGCCTGGCGGGGTCCCGGACGACCGCCGTGACCCGGTGACCGGACGCCAGCGCCTGACGGACTATCTCCCGGCCGATCCCGCCGGTCGCACCGAAGACGGTGAGGTTCATGACTGCTCCCGTGTGCTCATGCGTGCTCGTGCGCCCAGGGGTGGGTGAGTATTCACTCACCCCTACCGGTCTCTAGAGTGGGTAAGCACTCACCCACCCGTCAAGGCTCTTCGGGACATCCGTCGCACCGGCAGGAAAGGACATGTGATCCTTGGGCGTCATGCAGCAGAAACCGGCCCGCGCCCGCATCCTCGACGCCGCTCACGAGCTGATGCGCACCGCTGGGCTCGCCCGCGCCACCACCAAGGAGATCGCCAGGGCGGCCGGCTGCTCCGAGGCGGCGCTCTACAAGTACTTCCCCAGCAAGGAAGAGCTGTTCGTGCACGTCCTGTCCGAGCGGCTGCCCCGGCTGATCCCGCTGCTCGGCGAGCTCTCCCACGAACCCGGCCGGGGCTCCCTGGAGGAGAACCTCACCCACATCGCACGCCAGGCCGCCCTCTTCTACGAGGAGAGCTTCCCGATCGCCGCCTCCCTCTACGCCGAGAAGCAGCTCAAACACCGGCTCGACGAGCAGTTGCGGACGATCGGCGCCGGCCCGCACATGCCGATCGAGGCCCTCGACGCCTATCTGCGCGCCGAACAGGCCGCCGGCCGGATCCGCCAGGGCGCCGACACCTTCGCCGCCGCCTCCCTGCTGCTCGGCGCCTGCGTCCAGCGCGTCTTCGCCTTCGAGGCGACCCCGACCGGCCGGCGCCCGCCGGTGGACACGTTCGCCGCCCGGCTCGTCCGCACCCTGCTCGCCGGAATCTCCGTTGCCGAGGAACCCGGCCGCCCGCGACCCTGATGCCATGAGGCACTCCGTATGCGGCTGAGACTCCGCGAGTTCCGGCCCCGCACCGGTCCGCACGAGCACCGCGTCGTCCAGCCCCGGCAACCCCTGCGCCACACCTCCCTGCGCAGGCCCGCGCCCATTGGCACACTCATGGGCGACCACGACGGGCTCAACCGGCTCGCCGGGCTGTTCTCGTTCGCCGCCCACTCACCGCACACGATCGTCCATGTGCCGCTGCGGGACGGGGTGCCGCCCGACGAGGGGCAGGGACCGCTCGTCGACCTCGTCCTGGCCCACGGCTCGCTGGGCCTGCGCGCCTCGCAGTGGCCCCAGCTGCGCCGGCGGCTGCGGCAGGGCGGCAGCCCGCTCACCGTCCGCACCGACGAGGCGCGCACCGCGCGGGACGCCGCCGCCTGGCGCGCGCGGTGGCGTTACCACGACCGCCGGGACGAGCTACGGCACACCACCCACGCGAACACCTTCTTCCTCTTCGGCGGCCGGGACGCCTTCGCCGAGACCGCCATGTCCCTGGCCTACGCGGCCGGCTGGGGGCCCCGGCAGAAGCGGGTGGCCGAGGGACACTCGGCACTGCTGTCGGGGCTGTGGGGGCTGCGGCAGCCGCCCGGCGGCGGGCACCCCGTCGAGGTCCTGGTCTGCTTCAAGGCGTACCCGCCGTACACCCACTTCCGAAGGCCCTGACGAAGACCCCGATCAGGACACCGGCGCCGTGAGCCACTCGTCGACGCCCGCCAGCAGTTTCGCCTTCACGTCCTCCGGTGCCGCCGAACCCCGTACCGACTGCCGGGCCAGCTCCGCGAGTTCGGCGTCCGTGAAACCGTTGTGCACGCGCGCGATGTCGTACTGCGCGGCCAGGCGGGAGCCGAACAGGAGTGGGTCGTCGGCGCCGAGCGCCATCGGGACGCCCGCCTCGAAGAGGGTCCGCAGCGGAACGTCCTCGGGCTTCTCGTAGACGCCCAGCGCCACGTTGGAGGCCGGGCACACCTCGCAGGTGATGCCCCGGTCCGACAGGCGCTTGAGCAGCCTCGGGTCCTCCGCCGCCCGCACGCCGTGCCCGATCCGGGAGGCGTGCAGATCGTCCAGGCAGTCCCGCACCGACGCCGGCCCGGTCAGCTCGCCGCCGTGCGGAGCCGCCAGCAGGCCGCCCTCGCGGGCGATGTGGAACGCCCGGTCGAAGTCCCGCGCCATGCCCCGCCGCTCGTCGTTCGAGAGCCCGAAGCCGACCACACCCCGGTCCGCGTACCGCACGGCCAGCCGCGCGAGCGTGCGCGCGTCGAGAGGGTGCTTCATACGGTTCGCGGCCACCAGGATGCGCATGCCGAGGCCCGTCTCCCTGGACGTCGTCTCCACCGCGTCCAGGATGATCTCCAGCGCCGGGATCAGCCCGCCCAGGCGCGGTGCGTACGACGTCGGGTCCACCTGGATCTCCAGCCAGCCCGAGCCGTCCTTGATGTCCTCCTCGGCGGCCTCCCGGACCAGGCGCCGGATGTCCTCGGGCTCTCTCAGACAGGAGCGCGCGGCGTCGTACAGCCGCTGGAAACGGAACCAGCCGCGTTCGTCGGTGGCCCGTAGTCTCGGTGGTTCGCCACTGGTCAGGGCGTCGGTGAGCGCCTCGGGGAGGCGTACGCCGTGTTTGTCGGCCAGCTCCAGGACGGTCGCCGGCCGCATCGAACCGGTGAAGTGCAGATGCAGATGAGCCTTCGGCAGCTCAGAGACATCACGTACGTGCTCCATTCCAGGATCCTGCCGCACGCGGCCGCCGTACGGGTAGCCGATTCCCCTTTAGTGGCCTTGCTCGCACACGTGAACGGGCCGCCTCCCCGGAGGGAAACGGCCCGCACGCGCGCGTGGAGCGCGGAAAAGGGGGCGGTCCTGCGTCAGTCCTGCGCCTCGGCCAGCAGCTTCTGCATCCGGCTCACGCCCTCGGCCAGGTCCTCGTCACCGAGCGCGTACGACAGCCGCAGGTAGCCGGGCGTGCCGAAGGCCTCGCCGGGTACGACCGCGACCTCGGCCTCCTCCAGGATCAGCCCGGCCAGCTCCACCGAGGAGGCCGGGCGCTTGCCGCGGATCTCCTTGCCGAGCAGCGCCTTGACCGACGGGTACACGTAGAAGGCGCCCTCGGGCTCCGGGCAGACCACGCCGTCGATCTCGTTGAGCATCCGCACGATGGTCCTGCGGCGCCGGTCGAAGGCCTCGCGCATCTTCGCCACGGCCTCCAGGTCGCCGGAGACGGCGGCCAGGGCGGCGACCTGCGCCACGTTGGAGACGTTCGAGGTGGCGTGCGACTGGAGGTTCGTGGCCGCCTTGACGACGTCCTTGGGGCCGATGACCCAGCCGACCCGCCAGCCCGTCATCGCGTACGTCTTGGCGACACCGTTGACGACGACGCACTTGTCGCGCAGCTCGGGCAGGATCGCCGGCAGCGAGGTGAACTTCGCGTCGCCGTAGACGAGGTGTTCGTAGATCTCGTCGGTCAGCACCCACAGGCCGTGCTCGACGGCCCAGCGACCGATCGCCTCGGTCTCGGCCTCGCTGTAGACCGCGCCGGTCGGGTTGGACGGAGAGACGAAGAGCACGACCTTGGTCCGCTCCGTGCGCGCCGCCTCCAGCTGCTCCACGGAGACGCGGTAGCCGGTCGTCTCGTCCGCGACGACCTCCACCGGGACACCGCCGGCGAGACGGATCGACTCCGGGTACGTCGTCCAGTACGGGGCGGGGACGATGACCTCGTCGCCCGGGTCCAGGATCGCGGCGAAGGCTTCGTAGATCGCCTGCTTGCCGCCGTTGGTGACGAGGACCTGGCTCGCGTCCACCTCGTAGCCGGAGTCGCGCAGCGTCTTCGCGGCGATCGCGGCCTTCAGCTCGGGCAGACCGCCGGCCGGCGTGTACCGGTGGTACTTCGGGTTCTTGCAGGCCTCGATCGCGGCGTCGACGATGTAGTCCGGGGTCGGGAAGTCGGGCTCACCGGCGCCGAAGCCGATCACCGGGCGCCCGGCGGCCTTCAGGGCCTTGGCCTTGGCATCCACGGCGAGGGTGGCGGACTCGGAGATCGCGCCGACTCGGGCGGAGACCCGGCGCTCGGTGGGAGGGGTTGCAGCGCTCATGGGGCCCATCGTTTCAGACCGGAAACCTGCCTGGCACGCCGGTTTCACAGACTGAACAACCACGGGCCAGACCGTGAACAAGCGTGCGGATCCGGTCCCCGGCCAGGACGATCTTCCGTACGGTCGCCCCGGACTGCCACTTTCTGTTCGACGCGGCGCCGCGGACCACGTACACTCTCTCCTCGTTGGCCTTCAGCAGGCGCGACCGAGCGGGTGCACTCCGAGCACTCGGCCGGATGCGGTACGTTGGGGGACACAGCAAAGGGTCGTAGCTCAATTGGTAGAGCACCGGTCTCCAAAACCGGCGGTTGGGGGTTCAAGTCCCTCCGGCCCTGCTACACACACCGCCAGGATGTGTGCGCATGTACGTACAAGCATTGCACCGCCGTGCGGCTCAGGAACCGGGCGCGGCACGGCCACGACCCGGGATCAGGTGAGGATGAATGACGGACGCCGTGGGCTCCATCGATACGCCTGATGCCCAGGACGAGTTGTCGGAGTCCAAGAAGAAGGCCCGCAAGGGCGGTAAGCGTGCCAAGAAGGGCCCGCTGAAGCGCCTTGCCACCTTCTACCGCCAGATCATCGCGGAGCTCCGCAAGGTCGTCTGGCCGACTCGTAACCAGCTGACGTCGTACACCACCGTGGTGATCTTCTTCGTCGCCATCATGATCGCTCTGGTGACCGTGATTGACTATGGACTCAACCACGCTGCCAAGTACGTCTTCGGCTGAGCACAGAGCGAAGGGCGCCGTGGTACCGGCGCCCCTTTTCGCATGTTCCACCCCTATGTATCCAGGAAGAAGCAGCCATCGTGTCTGACCCGAACCTGAACGACGACGCCACCGAGCCCCGCGGGCAGGCGGCCGAGACGGTCGACGACGAGCTCGACATCGTCGAGGGCGCGGACGAGCAGGACGAGTTCGAGGCTGCCGAGGCCGCACTGGGGGAGCCGGCCGAGGAGACCGCGGTCCACGTCGAGGACGAGGACGTCGACGCGGAAGACGCCGATGAGGCTGCCGGGGTCGTCGAGTCTGCCGAGGAAGACGCCGACGAGGTCGAAGAGGCCGCTGACGCCGCCGAGGAAGAGCCGGCCGAGCCGGTCGACCCCGTCCAGGCGCTCCGCGAGGAACTGCGGCTGCTGCCGGGTGAGTGGTACGTCATCCACACCTACGCCGGCTACGAGAACCGCGTGAAGACCAACCTGGAGCAGCGCGCCGTCTCGCTGAACGTCGAGGACTACATCTTCCAGGCCGAGGTGCCGCAGGAAGAGGTCGTCCAGATCAAGAACGGCGACCGCAAGACCATCAAGCAGAACAAGCTGCCCGGTTACGTGCTCGTCCGCATGGACCTCACGAACGAGTCCTGGGGTGTCGTCCGTAACACCCCGGGTGTCACCGGCTTCGTCGGCAACGCCTACGACCCCTACCCGCTGACCCTGGACGAGATCGTCAAGATGCTCGCGCCGGAGGCCGAGGAGAAGGCGGCGCGCGAGGCGGCGGAGGCCGAGGGCAAGCCGGCGCCGCAGCGCAAGGTCGAGGTCCAGGTACTGGACTTCGAGGTGGGCGACTCGGTGACGGTGACCGACGGTCCGTTCGCCACGCTGCAGGCGACGATCAACGAGATCAACCCCGACTCGAAGAAGGTCAAGGGTCTGGTGGAGATCTTCGGGCGTGAGACGCCGGTTGAGCTGTCGTTCGACCAGATCCAGAAGAACTAGTCGGTAGTTCTTCGGTCGCAGGTGCGTGGGGCCTGTTCGCGCCCGCGCGGCGGAGCCGCATATCGATGCAGCCCCGCGCCCCTGGATAAGTCAGGTCAGATCGGCCCCAAGCGGGCCATCTGACCTGCTTCGTTTTTGGCCGCGCATCTATACCCGCTATCGTTGTGCGGTATGCCTGCGTTCGGGTTGGTCCCCTCGCGCAGGCAGGACCCGAAATGAAAGGACCCGGAGAGCTATGCCTCCCAAGAAGAAGAAGGTCACGGGGCTCATCAAGCTCCAGATCAACGCCGGTGCGGCGAACCCGGCTCCGCCGGTCGGCCCCGCGCTCGGTCAGCACGGCGTCAACATCATGGAGTTCTGCAAGGCCTACAACGCCGCGACCGAGTCGCAGCGCGGTTGGGTCATCCCGGTGGAGATCACGGTCTACGAGGACCGTTCCTTCACCTTCGTCACCAAGACCCCGCCGGCCGCGAAGATGATCCTCAAGGCCGCTGGTGTCGAGAAGGGCTCCGGCGAGCCGCACAAGACCAAGGTCGCCAAGATCACCGAGGCGCAGGTCCGCGAGATCGCCCAGACCAAGCTGCCCGACCTCAACGCCAACGACCTGGACGCCGCGTCGAAGATCATCGCCGGCACCGCCCGTTCCATGGGCATCACGGTCGAGGGCTGACCCCCACCTTCGTAGAACCACCGTGGTAGGGCCTGCTCGGCCCGTACACCACGACTCCTTCAGAACCCACAGGAGCAAGTTGTGAGCAAGCGCAGCAAGGCCCTTCGCGCTGCGGACGAGAAGATCGACCGGGAGAAGCTGTACGCCCCGCTCGAGGCCGTCCGTCTCGCCAAGGAGACCTCCACGACCAAGTTCGACGGCACTGTCGAGGTCGCCTTCCGTCTGGGTGTCGACCCGCGCAAGGCCGACCAGATGGTCCGTGGCACCGTGAACCTCCCGCACGGCACCGGTAAGACCGCCCGGGTCCTGGTCTTCGCGACCGGTGACCGTGCCGAGGCCGCGCGTGCCGCGGGTGCCGACATCGTCGGCGCCGACGAACTGATCGACGAGGTGGCGAAGGGCCGTCTGGACTTCGACGCCGTCGTCGCCACCCCGGACCTCATGGGCAAGGTCGGCCGCCTCGGCCGCGTCCTCGGCCCGCGTGGTCTGATGCCGAACCCGAAGACCGGCACCGTCACGCCGGACACCGCCAAGGCTGTCAACGACATCAAGGGCGGCAAGATCGAGTTCCGCGTCGACAAGCACTCGAACCTGCACTTCATCATCGGCAAGACGTCCTTCGACGACGACAAGCTGGTGGAGAACTACGGCGCCGCGCTGGAGGAGATCCTCCGTCTGAAGCCGTCCGCCGCCAAGGGTCGCTACATCAAGAAGGCCGCCATCAGCACCACGATGGGCCCCGGCATCCCGGTCGACTCGAACCGCACCCGCAACCTCCTCACCGAGGAGGACCCGGCCGCCGTCTGAGCCCCGCGCTCGGTCCGGCAGCCGCGTCAGGGACGCGTCGCCAACAGGACGGGCCCCGCAACCCGAGAGGGTTGCGGGGCCCGTCCCGTTTTCCGGCGGGCCCGTCCCGTTTTCGGCCGCGGGCCCGCCGCGCTTGCGGGCGTGGGGTCTGCTCGGTGCTCGTCCGTGGGGCCTGCTCGGTTTTCGGCCGCAGGTCTGCCGGGCTTTCGGGCGTGCGGTCTGCGCGGTGTTCGTCCGTGGGGCCCGTCCGGTTTTCGGCCGCAGGTCTGCCGGGCTTTCGGGCGTGCGGTCTGCCCGGTCTTCGGTCGCGGGGGCCGTCCGGGCTTCGGTCGCGGGGTCTGCCCGGTCCTCGGGCGCGGGACCCGTCCGGTCTTCGGTCGCGGGGCCCGTCCGGGCTTCGGTCGCGGGATCTGCCCGCTCTTCATCCGCGGGCCCGCTCGGTCTAAGGCCGCGGAACCCGCCCCGTTTTCCGCGTGTGCCGGTCCGGCCCCAGGTGGGCTTCGGCCGTGGCTGTGAGTGGACTGGGTTAGCGTCGGGGGTGCGGGACTCGTATGGGGGTGGGGCGAGATGAAGAGGTCGAGTGTGCGCCGGGTGGTCCTGGCGTTCGCGGTGGCTACCGCGCTGACCGGAGTGGCCGCCTGTACCTCCTCGGCAGCCCCGGATGCCGAGGACGGCACCGCCCACCAGGCCCGCGCCTTGACTGCCCTCCGCTCCGCCGAGCGGTCCACGCACCGCGCCCGGTCGGTGCGGGTCCGCTCCACCACCGCGCTGGGCTCCCTGATATCCACCAAGGCCGAGGGCACCCTCGCCTGGACGGACGGCCTCACCGGCACGCTCACCATCACCTACACCGGCGGCAGCACCGCCGACCTGATGCGCCGGCTCGACTCCACGTCCCTGGAGACCCGGTACCTCCGGGACGCCTACTACGCCAAGGTCGGCCCCGCCTTCGCCCGGCAGCTGAGCGGCAAGCACTGGATCAAGTACCCGTACGACTACCTCGCCACCCTGGGCGGCGGCTCGGGCGCCATGATGACCGACCTGATGCGCAACACCACGCCCAACCAGTCGGTACGGCTGCTGCTCGCCTCCGGGGACGTGCGCAGGACGGGCGAGGAGCAGGTCTCCGGCGTGCACACCACCCACTACTCGGGCACGGTGAGCGTCTCCGAACTGAGCGGCGAGAGCGAGCTGCGCGACCAGCTCACCCAGGCCGGCGTCGGCACCGAGACCGTCGACATCTGGGTCGACGACAAGGACCTGCTGGTCAAGAAGATCGAGAAGGCCGCCACGCCGAACGGCGCGATGACCCAGACCGCCTACTACAGCGACTACGGCGTGAAGGTCACCGCCGAGCGGCCCCCGGCCGCCGACACCGAGGACTTCAGGACGCTGCTGAAGAAACAGGGCGGCACCGTCTCCTGAGCCCCGCACGGCAGCGTCGCAGGGCCGGATTTGCTTGACAGCGCACCGGTCCCGTACGCTCCTAACGAAGCCAAAGACCGCTGGTCGTTGCCGTGTGCTCGTCAGAGTGTGCGGTGACCGAAGGATCCGCTGAACCGCGGACGACCCGCGCAGGTGACTGTGGAAGTGCTCCCGGGACACACGCTCGCGTGTGTGTGTTCGGTCGAGCTACGCCCCGTGCGCCTGCGCCGGGGCGTTTCGTTTTCTCAGCCCCTTCTGAGCGGTCCTCATCACCCGGAAGGAGGCCGACGCTCTATGGCAAGGCCCGACAAGGCTGCCGCGGTAGCCGAGCTGACGGAGCAGTTCCGCAGCTCGAACGCCGCCGTGCTGACCGAGTACCGGGGTCTCACCGTGGCGCAGCTCAAGACGCTGCGTCGTTCGCTCGGTGAGAACGCCCAGTACGCCGTGGTGAAGAACACGCTGACCAAGATTGCGGCCAACGAGGCCGGGATCTCGACGCTCGACGACCTGTTCAACGGTCCGACGGCGGTCGCCTTCGTCACCGGTGACCCGGTGGAGTCGGCGAAGGGTCTTCGTGACTTCGCCAAGGACAACCCGAACCTCGTCATCAAGGGCGGTGTCCTTGACGGCAAGGCGCTGTCCGCCGACGAGATCAAGAAGCTTGCGGACCTCGAGTCCCGCGAGGTTCTGCTCGCCAAGCTGGCGGGCGCCATGAAGGGCAAGCAGACGCAGGCTGCTCAGCTCTTCCAGGCGCTTCCCTCGAAGCTCGTCCGCACCGTGGACGCGCTCCGTGCCAAGCAGGACGAGCAGGGCGGTGCCGAGTAATTCGGCTCCCGAAATGACCGCCGCCTGAGGCTCCCCGCCCGAGGCAGAGGTCGTTAGCGGGCCGAACGTACGCCCGCCAGACATGTACATCCGGCACCAGCCGAATTAGTGGAAGGAAAGCCATCGTGGCTCTCACCCAGGACGAACTGCTCGCCGAGTTCGAGGGCATGACCCTCATCCAGCTCTCCGAGTTCGTGAAGGCGTTCGAGGAGAAGTTCGACGTCACCGCCGCCGCCGCGGTCGCCGTCGCGGGCCCGGCCGGTCCGGCCGCCGCCGCCCCGGTCGAGGAGGAGAAGGACGAGTTCGACGTCATCCTCACGGGTGCCGGCGAGAAGAAGATCCAGGTCATCAAGGTCGTGCGTGAGCTGACCTCGCTCGGCCTGAAGGAGGCCAAGGACCTCGTGGACGGCGCCCCGAAGCCCGTCCTCGAGAAGGTCGCCAAGGACGCCGCCGAGAAGGCCGCCGAGTCCCTCAAGGGCGCCGGCGCCTCCGTCGAGGTCAAGTAAGGCCTCTGAGGTCGACCAGACCTCTGTGCGCTGAAACACGTCCTCCAGGGCTGTAACGCGCGGACCGCGAAGAGCGATCATCCATCCGGGTGGTCGCTCTTCGGCGTTCCTGGGAGGTCGACCACGGTTGCCTTGCACCCGCCCCGGCGGGAGGTATGGTGATCTTCGTCGTGTCCCTGGCGCACCGGGTTTGCGCAGGGGGGCCTTGACGAACCGCACGCAGCGCGCAATTCTCAGGACGCGTCGCCAGAACGGTCCGAATCCGAGGCATGGATCGGCGACGAAGAGGGCAGTATCAACGTGCGTTGAGGGCAGGCATGACGCAGGCGTTGACGATGGCGAGGGTCTCAGAAAATGGAGACTGGACATCAGTGTGCCGAGTGGCTACACTGACCCTTTGCGCTGCCTGTTAGCTGTCCCCTGCCCGTCACCAGGGGTCTGCCCTCACTCGAATGCCGACGACCGAGCCTCCTCTGACTTGGGGTTTCTGTCTCTGTGTCCGGGAAGGGACCGGGGAGCGCGTAGTGAGTCCGAGCCCTCGGAAGGACCCCCTCTTGGCCGCCTCGCGCACTGCCTCGAACGCGAATACGAACAACGGCGCCAGCACCGCCCCGCTGCGCATCTCTTTTGCAAAGATCAAGGAGCCTCTCGAGGTTCCCAACCTGCTCGCGCTGCAGACCGAGAGCTTCGACTGGCTGCTCGGCAACACCGCCTGGCAGAGTCGGGTCGAGGAGGCTCTGGAGTCCGGTCAGGACGTCCCCACCAAGTCCGGTCTGGAGGAGATCTTCGAGGAGATCTCCCCGATCGAGGACTTCTCCGGGTCGATGTCGCTGACCTTCCGCGACCACCGTTTCGAGCCCCCGAAGAACAGCATCGACGAGTGCAAGGAGCGCGACTTCACGTACGCGGCCCCGCTCTTCGTCACGGCCGAGTTCACCAACAACGAGACCGGTGAGATCAAGTCCCAGACGGTCTTCATGGGCGACTTCCCGCTCATGACGAACAAGGGCACCTTCGTCATCAACGGCACCGAGCGCGTCGTGGTGTCGCAGCTGGTCCGTTCGCCGGGTGTCTACTTCGACTCCTCGATCGACAAGACGTCCGACAAGGACATTTTCTCCGCCAAGATCATCCCGTCCCGGGGTGCCTGGCTGGAGATGGAGATCGACAAGCGCGACATGGTCGGTGTCCGCATCGACCGCAAGCGCAAGCAGTCGGTCACCGTGCTGCTCAAGGCGCTCGGCTGGACGACCGAGCAGATCCTCGAGGAGTTCGGCGAGTACGAGTCGATGCGCGCCACCCTGGAGAAGGACCACACCCAGGGCCAGGACGACGCGCTGCTCGACATCTACCGCAAGCTGCGTCCGGGCGAGCCCCCCACGCGCGAGGCCGCGCAGACGCTCCTGGAGAACCTGTACTTCAACCCGAAGCGTTACGACCTCGCCAAGGTCGGCCGCTACAAGGTCAACAAGAAGCTGGGCGCGGACGCCCCGCTGGACGCCGGCATCCTGACCGTCGAGGACATCATCTCGACGATCAAGTACCTGGTGAAGCTGCACGCGGGCGAGACCGAGACGGTCGGCGACAGCGGCGGCTCGATCGTCGTCGAGACCGACGACATCGACCACTTCGGCAACCGTCGTCTGCGCAGCGTCGGCGAGCTCATCCAGAACCAGGTCCGTACGGGTCTGGCCCGTATGGAGCGCGTCGTGCGTGAACGCATGACCACCCAGGACGTCGAGGCGATCACGCCGCAGACCCTGATCAACATCCGGCCGGTCGTCGCCTCCATCAAGGAGTTCTTCGGCACCAGCCAGCTGTCCCAGTTCATGGACCAGAACAACCCGCTGTCGGGTCTCACCCACAAGCGCCGTCTGTCGGCTCTTGGCCCGGGTGGTCTCTCCCGTGAGCGGGCCGGCTTCGAGGTCCGTGACGTGCACCCGTCGCACTACGGCCGTATGTGCCCGATCGAGACGCCCGAAGGCCCGAACATCGGTCTGATCGGCTCGCTCGCCTCCTACGGTCGCGTCAACGCGTTCGGTTTCGTCGAGACCCCCTACCGCAAGGTCGTCGACGGCCAGGTCACCGACGAGGTGGACTACCTGACCGCCGACGAAGAGGACCGGTTCGTCATCGCGCAGGCCAACGCCGGCCTCAACGACGACATGCGCTTCTCCGAGAACCGCGTCCTGGTCCGCCGCCGTGGCGGCGAGGTCGACTACGTCGCCGGTGAAGACGTGGACTACATGGACGTCTCGCCGCGCCAGATGGTGTCGGTCGCGACCGCCATGATCCCGTTCCTGGAGCACGACGACGCCAACCGTGCCCTCATGGGCGCGAACATGATGCGCCAGGCCGTGCCCCTCATCAAGAGCGAGTCCCCGCTCGTCGGCACCGGCATGGAGTACCGCTCCGCCGTCGACGCCGGTGACGTGGTCAAGGCCGAGAAGGACGGTGTGGTCCAGGAGGTCTCCGCGGACTACATCACCACCGCCAACGACGACGGCACGTACATCACGTACCGCCTGGCCAAGTTCTCCCGGTCCAACCAGGGCACCTCGGTCAACCAGAAGGTCATCGTCAACGAGGGCGACCGGATCATCACGGGCCAGGTGCTCGCCGACGGTCCGGCCACCGAGAACGGCGAGATGGCCCTCGGCAAGAACCTGCTCGTGGCGTTCATGCCGTGGGAGGGTCACAACTACGAGGACGCGATCATCCTGTCGCAGCGCCTCGTGCAGGACGACGTCCTCTCCTCGATCCACATCGAGGAGCACGAGGTCGACGCCCGTGACACCAAGCTCGGCCCGGAGGAGATCACCCGGGACATTCCGAACGTCTCCGAGGAGGTCCTCGCCGACCTCGACGAGCGCGGCATCATCCGGATCGGTGCCGAGGTCGTCGCCGGCGACATCCTCGTCGGCAAGGTCACGCCCAAGGGCGAGACCGAGCTGACGCCGGAGGAGCGCCTGCTGCGCGCGATCTTCGGTGAGAAGGCCCGTGAGGTCCGTGACACCTCGCTGAAGGTCCCGCACGGCGAGATCGGCAAGGTCATCGGCGTCCGCGTCTTCGACCGCGAGGAGGGCGACGAGCTGCCGCCCGGCGTCAACCAGCTGGTCCGTGTGTATGTTGCGCAGAAGCGCAAGATCACCGACGGTGACAAGCTGGCCGGCCGACACGGCAACAAGGGTGTCATCTCCAAGATCCTGCCGATCGAGGACATGCCGTTCCTGGAGGACGGCACCCCGGTCGACATCATCCTCAACCCGCTGGGTGTCCCGTCCCGAATGAACCCGGGACAGGTCCTGGAGATCCACCTCGGCTGGCTCGCCAGCCGCGGCTGGGACGTCTCCGGCCTCGCCGACGACTGGGCCCAGCGCCTCCAGGTCATCGGCGCCGACCAGGTCGCCCCGCGCACCAACGTCGCCACCCCGGTGTTCGACGGTGCCCGCGAGGACGAGCTGGCGGGTCTGCTCCAGCACACCATCCCGAACCGCGACGGCGACCGCCTGGTGCAGCCGTCCGGCAAGGCGCGGCTGTTCGACGGCCGTAGCGGTGAGCCGTTCCCGGACCCGATCTCCATCGGCTACATGTACATCCTCAAGCTGCACCACCTGGTCGACGACAAGCTGCACGCCCGGTCGACCGGCCCCTACTCGATGATCACCCAGCAGCCGCTGGGTGGTAAGGCCCAGTTCGGTGGCCAGCGGTTCGGCGAGATGGAGGTGTGGGCGCTGGAGGCTTACGGCGCCGCTTACGCCCTCCAGGAGCTGCTGACCATCAAGTCCGACGACGTCACCGGCCGCGTGAAGGTCTACGAGGCCATCGTCAAGGGCGAGAACATCCCCGAGCCCGGCATCCCCGAGTCCTTCAAGGTCCTCATCAAGGAGATGCAGTCGCTCTGCCTGAACGTGGAGGTGCTGTCCAGCGACGGTATGTCCATCGAGATGCGTGACACCGACGAGGACGTCTTCCGCGCGGCGGAGGAGCTCGGCATCGACCTGTCCCGGCGTGAGCCGAGCAGCGTCGAAGAGGTCTGACGGGAGTCCGGTAGGGGCCTCGCCACCGTGTGAGGCCCCCGCCGACCCCCAGGCCCCCGTATCAGACCAAAGACTCACAACCCTGAGAGGGATTGACGCATAGTGCTCGACGTCAACTTCTTCGACGAGCTCCGGATCGGCCTGGCCACCGCTGACGACATCCGTCAGTGGAGCCACGGCGAGGTCAAGAAGCCCGAGACGATCAACTACCGCACCCTCAAGCCGGAAAAGGACGGGCTCTTCTGCGAGAAGATCTTCGGCCCCACCCGGGACTGGGAGTGCTACTGCGGCAAGTACAAGCGTGTCCGCTTCAAGGGCATCATCTGTGAGCGCTGCGGCGTCGAGGTGACCCGCGCCAAGGTGCGCCGTGAGCGGATGGGCCACATCGAGCTTGCCGCGCCCGTCACGCACATCTGGTACTTCAAGGGTGTCCCGTCGCGCCTGGGCTACCTGCTCGACCTCGCCCCGAAGGACCTGGAAAAGGTCATCTACTTCGCGGCGTACATGATCACGTTCGTCGACGAGGAGCGCCGCACCCGCGACCTGCCCTCCCTGGAGGCTCATGTCTCCGTGGAGCGCCAGCAGGTCGAGAACCGCCGGGACTCCGACCTCGAAGCCCGCGCCAAGAAGCTCGAGGCCGACCTGGCCGAGCTGGAGGCCGAGGGTGCCAAGGCCGACGTGCGCCGCAAGGTGCGCGAGGGTGCCGAGCGCGAGATGAAGCAGCTGCGCGACCGTTCGCAGCGCGAGATCGACCGCCTCGACGAGGTGTGGACCCGCTTCAAGAACCTCAAGGTCCAGGACCTGGAGGGCGACGAGCTCCTCTACCGCGAGCTGCGCGACCGCTTCGGCACGTACTTCGACGGATCGATGGGTGCCGCGGCGCTGCAGAAGCGCCTGGAGTCCTTCGACCTCGACGAGGAGGCCGAGAAGCTCCGCGAGATCATCCGCACCGGCAAGGGCCAGAAGAAGACCCGTGCGCTCAAGCGCCTCAAGGTCGTCTCCGCGTTCCTGCAGACCAGCAACAGCCCCAAGGGCATGGTCCTGGACTGCGTCCCGGTCATCCCGCCGGACCTTCGCCCGATGGTGCAGCTGGACGGTGGCCGCTTCGCGACCTCCGACCTGAACGACCTGTACCGCCGTGTGATCAACCGCAACAACCGCCTGAAGCGCCTTCTCGACCTCGGTGCGCCCGAGATCATCGTGAACAACGAGAAGCGCATGCTCCAGGAGGCCGTGGACGCCCTCTTCGACAACGGTCGTCGTGGTCGCCCGGTCACCGGCCCCGGTAACCGCCCGCTGAAGTCCCTCAGCGACATGCTGAAGGGCAAGCAGGGTCGTTTCCGTCAGAACCTGCTCGGCAAGCGTGTGGACTACTCCGCGCGTTCCGTGATCGTCGTCGGTCCGCAGCTGAAGCTGCACCAGTGCGGTCTGCCGAAGGCGATGGCGCTGGAGCTCTTCAAGCCGTTCGTGATGAAGCGCCTGGTCGACCTGAACCACGCGCAGAACATCAAGAGTGCCAAGCGCATGGTGGAGCGCGGCCGCACCGTCGTGTACGACGTCCTCGAAGAGGTCATCGCCGAGCACCCGGTGCTGCTGAACCGTGCGCCCACCCTGCACCGCCTCGGCATCCAGGCCTTCGAGCCGCAGCTGGTCGAGGGCAAGGCCATCCAGATCCACCCGCTCGTCTGCACCGCGTTCAACGCGGACTTCGACGGTGACCAGATGGCCGTGCACCTGCCGCTGTCCGCGGAGGCGCAGGCCGAGGCCCGCATCCTGATGCTGTCCTCGAACAACATCCTCAAGCCCGCCGACGGCCGTCCGGTGACGATGCCGACCCAGGACATGGTCCTCGGTCTGTTCTTCCTCACCACCGACGGCGAGCTGCGCGACACCAAGGGCGAGGGCCGTGCGTTCGGCTCCACGGCCGAGGCGACCATGGCGTTCGACGCCGGCGAGCTGGCGCTGCAGTCGGCGATCGACATCCGCTTCCCGGTGGGCACCATCCCGCCGCGCGGCTGGACCCCGCCGGCCGTCGAGGAGGGCGAGCCGGAGTACCAGACCGGTGACACCTTCCGGCTGCGCACCACCCTGGGCCGTGCGCTCTTCAACGAGCTGCTGCCCGAGGACTACCCGTTCGTCGACTACTCGGTGGGCAAGAAGCAGCTCGGCGAGATCGTCAACGACCTGGCGGAGCGCTACCCCAAGGTCATCGTGGCGGCGACGCTCGACAACCTGAAGGCGGCCGGCTTCTACTGGGGCACCCGCTCCGGTGTCACCGTGGCCATCTCCGACGTCGTCGTCCCCGAGGCGAAGAAGGCGATCGTCGCGGGCTACGAGGCTCAGGACGAGAAGGTCCAGAAGCAGTACGAGCGCGGTCTGATCACCAAGGAAGAGCGCACGCAGGAGCTCATCGCGATCTGGACCAAGGCGACCAACGAGGTCGCCGAGGCGATGAACGCGAACTTCCCCAAGACGAACCCCATCTTCATGATGGTTGACTCGGGTGCCCGAGGAAACATGATGCAGATGCGGCAGATCGCCGGTATGCGTGGTCTGGTGTCGAACGCGAAGAACGAGACCATCCCGCGTCCGATCAAGGCCTCGTTCCGTGAGGGTCTGTCGGTGCTGGAGTACTTCATCTCCACGCACGGTGCCCGTAAGGGTCTCGCCGACACCGCCCTGCGTACCGCCGACTCGGGTTACCTGACCCGTCGTCTGGTGGACGTCTCGCAGGACGTCATCATCCGCGAGGAGGACTGCGGCACCGAGCGCGGTCTCAAGCTGCACATCGCGGAGGTCGGCGCGGACGGCGTGCTGCGCAAGGCGGAGAACGTCGAGACCAGCGTGTACGCACGTGCGCTGGCCGAGGACATCGTCGTCGACGGCGTGGTGCTGGCCCCGGCCAACACCGACCTCGGTGACGTCCTCATCGAGGAACTGGTGGCCCGTGGCGTCTCCGAGGTCAAGACCCGCTCGGTCCTGACCTGCGAGTCCGCCGTCGGCACCTGCGCCATGTGCTACGGCCGTTCGCTGGCCACCGGCAAGCTGGTCGACATCGGTGAGGCGGTCGGCATCATCGCCGCCCAGTCCATCGGTGAGCCCGGTACCCAGCTGACGATGCGTACCTTCCACACCGGTGGTGTGGCCGGTGACGACATCACCCAGGGTCTGCCGCGTGTCGTCGAGCTCTTCGAGGCCCGTACCCCGAAGGGTGTCGCCCCGATCTCCGAGGCCCAGGGCCGCGTGCGGATCGAGGAGACCGAGAAGACCAAGAAGATCGTCATCACCCCGGACGACGGCAGCGACGAGACGGCGTTCCCGATCTCGAAGCGCGCCCGGCTCCTGGTCAGCGAGGGCGAGCACGTGGAGGTGGGCCAGAAGCTCACCGTGGGTGCCACCAACCCGCACGACGTGCTGCGCATCCTGGGCCAGCGTGCCGTCCAGGTCCACCTGGTCGGCGAGGTCCAGAAGGTCTACAACTCGCAGGGTGTGTCGATCCACGACAAGCACATCGAGATCATCATCCGGCAGATGCTGCGCCGTGTGACGATCATCGAGTCCGGCGACGCCGAGCTGCTGCCCGGCGAGCTGGTCGAGCGCTCGAAGTTCGAGCACGAGAACCGTCGTGTGGTGCAGGAGGGCGGTCACCCGGCCTCCGGTCGTCCGCAGCTCATGGGTATCACCAAGGCCTCGCTGGCCACGGAGTCCTGGCTGTCGGCGGCGTCCTTCCAGGAGACGACGCGAGTCCTCACGGACGCGGCGATCAACGCCAAGTCCGACTCGCTCATCGGCCTCAAGGAGAACGTCATCATCGGTAAGCTCATCCCGGCCGGTACGGGTCTGTCCCGCTACCGGAACATCCGGGTCGAGCCGACCGAGGAGGCGAAGGCCGCGATGTACTCGGCCGTCGGCTACGACGACATCGACTACTCGCCGTTCGGCACGGGCTCCGGCCAGGCCGTTCCGCTGGAGGACTACGACTACGGTCCGTACAACCAGTAGTAGTTGGTTCTGAAGGGCGGTCACCCCGTTGCGGGGTGGCCGCCCTTCGGCGTGTTCGGACTCGTCACGCCGGCCAGTCTGGATCAGGGGTGCGCGACATCGACGTATTACCGGTACGGAAACAACAATCAAAGCGGCCGTGCGCAGTCTTGGCTCCTGCGGATTCATCGTCAAAGGCAGGTTCCGATTACTTGGCCGCGGTTTCACACGACGTCCGTTTCGTGGGCGAGATATTGCGGGAGATTGACTCAGGAAGGAGTCGCACCGGGCTCAACAAGGCGGCGGATATTTCGTACGGGCTGAAATGTGGCCGTTCGCTGCGCGATGCCCTCCGGCTCACGCAGGCGAAGAAATCCCGGGATTCACGGACCTGTATCAGAAAGCGTCGAGCTGAAGCCTGCGGGGCCTACCAGTTCACCGTCAAGGAATCCTCTGCCGAGCAGATCCTGTGAGCGCTCAGAGCCCTGAACATCCTCGAGCAGGTCGGCTTGCACACCTACGCCCCAGCACCGGTGGCCGTCGTGAGGTCCTCTCGGCGCCGCGCGAGGAGTCGGAAACCGGGGCGGTTTTGCGCTGGTCGACCCTCAGATCCCCTGGTCACCGGCTCTCCCGCGGGGAGCTGACACGTCGGTTTGCCCTTCTTGATCCTCGATGCGGCCTACGACAGAGCCGACCGGATTTCTCCCACGAGGCGCTGCCGCGTGACTGGCGAAGTGAAGACGGAATCGGCTGGTGTGGTCCACGAGAACGGCATCAAATTCGACGCTCTGAAGGCTGTGCGCGGCTCTTGCCTCAGGAGTTGTTCGGCATCATCTTCTCCGATTCTGCGCACTCTGTCCGGGCTTCTGCCGCACGAAGTCTCGAAGCCATCGGGCAGGTGTCAAGGGCACGGAGAGAAATCCCCTCGGCCCTCGTGAGATCGAGGACGCACTTTAGCTCCTGAGCAATCCGCTACTGGCAGCCTCCGTCAGGACGAAGAACGGCGAATTCATCGCGACGGCACCGCCCCAGCTTGTCGCGGCCCGACTGCGTACCTTCGCCGACGCCCCGGAGGACGACCTTGCCGGACTGGCCGGCTCGCTCGCCTCGGACCACCACGTGCTGTCGGCGGAGCAGGAGGAAGCCGTGGTACGGAATCCCGGGCGGGCCACTCCTGACGTCGCCCCGGAACAGGTGCGGCGTTGGGCCAAGGTGAACGGGCGGCCGGTCAGTTTTCCAAGGGCCGCCTGCCGCACAGACTCGTCGCCGAGTACCCGGCCGCGGCCGACGGCACCCGAACGGCACCCGCTACAAGATCCCCGTCTCGGAGATCACGTAGGGCGCGGACGGCTCCGCCGCCACCGCGGCCGTGGTGAAGAACACCATCAGGCGCGGCGGATCGGGCGCCAGGGCCGACAGCGGTGGGGGAGGGGTACCCGGACGGAGACGAGGATCGCGGAGTCGTAGAGACGCCACTCTGCGCCGCCGGCGCGCCCGCCGACGCCGGCGGGCTCCGAGACCGCTCGGATCAGGCCCGGACCAGCGGGAAGCCAGGCCCGGACCAGCGGGAAGAGCGCTCTCGAGTGCTGTTCGGCAGAGCACGGACCGTCCCCAGGGGGAGGTCCCAGGGGGCGTTCCGGGCACCCGACGAGGGGAGGACCGGATCGCCTTGCGCGGCCCGGGACTCCGCGCCCACTCCCGTTCGCGTGTCGTTGGCTTTCGTGGTATATCGGAGACCACGGATAAAACCGCAGCTCAGGCCCTCCGCAACCGGTCCCGCGCCTTTTGTTTTGACCGGAGTGATTGCGCTAGGTACGCTCAGACCTTGTGCCTGGGGTGTGCCCTGACCCTCGTGCGTGCCTTCAAACCGCACCGGAGTGACGAAGTGGCCACCGCGATCCGCGCCCCCTTCTGCCGTTCGGCAGGAGTCCACGGAATCCGACACACCCGACCGCGTGGGTCGGCGATGTTCCAGGTTAGCTTCACCATTCGGCACACAGAAACCGGAGAAGTAGTGCCTACGATCCAGCAGCTGGTCCGCAAGGGCCGGCAGGACAAGGTCGAGAAGAACAAGACGCCCGCACTCGAGGGTTCCCCTCAGCGTCGTGGCGTCTGCACGCGTGTGTTCACGACCACCCCGAAGAAGCCGAACTCGGCCCTGCGTAAGGTCGCGCGTGTGCGTCTGACCAGCGGTATCGAGGTCACTGCTTACATTCCGGGTGAGGGACACAACCTGCAGGAGCACTCCATCGTGCTCGTGCGCGGCGGCCGTGTGAAGGACCTGCCCGGTGTTCGCTACAAGATCATCCGCGGCTCGCTCGACACCCAGGGTGTCAAGAACCGCAAGCAGGCCCGCAGCCGCTACGGCGCCAAGAAGGAGAAGTAAGAATGCCTCGTAAGGGCCCTGCCCCGAAGCGCCCGGTCATCATCGACCCGGTCTACGGTTCTCCTCTTGTCACCTCGCTCATCAACAAGGTGCTGCTGAACGGCAAGCGCTCCACCGCCGAGCGCATCGTGTACGGCGCCATGGAGGGCCTGCGCGAGAAGACCAGCAACGACCCGGTCATCACGCTCAAGCGCGCGCTGGAGAACATCAAGCCCACGCTTGAGGTCAAGTCCCGCCGTGTCGGTGGCGCCACCTACCAGGTGCCGGTCGAGGTCAAGCCCGGCCGCGCCAACACCCTGGCGCTGCGCTGGCTGGTCGGCTACTCCCGCGCCCGTCGCGAGAAGACCATGACCGAGCGCCTGCTCAACGAGCTTCTCGACGCTTCGAACGGCCTCGGTGCGGCCGTCAAGAAGCGCGAGGACACCCACAAGATGGCCGAGTCCAACAAGGCCTTCGCGCACTACCGCTGGTAGTCGCTACCCACATCGAGACCGAGAGAAGACTGAAGCCTTATGGCTACCACTTCACTTGACCTGGCCAAGGTCCGCAACATCGGGATCATGGCCCACATCGACGCGGGCAAGACGACCACTACCGAGCGGATCCTGTTCTACACCGGTGTGTCGTACAAGATCGGCGAGGTTCACGACGGCGCCGCCACCATGGACTGGATGGAGCAGGAGCAGGAGCGTGGCATCACGATCACCTCTGCTGCCACCACCTGTCACTGGCCGCTGGAAGACGTCGACCACACGATCAACATCATCGACACCCCGGGCCACGTCGACTTCACCGTCGAGGTGGAGCGTTCGCTCCGCGTGCTCGACGGTGCCGTGACGGTGTTCGACGGCGTCGCGGGTGTCGAGCCCCAGTCCGAGACCGTCTGGCGTCAGGCGGACCGCTACGGCGTGCCGCGTATCTGCTTCGTCAACAAGCTCGACCGGACCGGTGCCGAGTTCCACCGCTGCGTGGACATGATCAAGGACCGTCTGGGCGCGCAGCCGATCGTCATGCAGCTCCCGATCGGTGCCGAGGCCGACTTCCAGGGCGTCGTGGACCTGGTCCGCATGAAGGCGCTCGTGTGGTCCGCCGAGGCCACCAAGGGCGAGATGTACGACGTCGTCGACATCCCGGCCACGCACACCGAGGCTGCCGAGGAGTACCGCGGCAAGCTGCTGGAGGCCGTGGCCGAGAACGACGAAGAGATCATGGAGCTGTACCTGGAGGGCGAGGAGCCTTCCGAGGAGCAGCTGTACGCCGCGATCCGTCGCATCACCATCGCGTCCGGCAAGTCCAAGGACATCACGGTCACCCCGGTGTTCTGTGGTACCGCGTTCAAGAACAAGGGTGTCCAGCCCCTGCTCGACGCGGTCGTGCGCTACCTGCCTTCCCCGCTCGACGTCGAGGCCATCGAGGGCCACGCCGTCAACAACGCGGAGGAGATCGTCAAGCGCAAGCCGTCCGACGACGAGCCGCTGTCCGCCCTCGCGTTCAAGATCATGAGCGACCCGCACCTGGGCAAGCTCACGTTCGTCCGGGTCTACTCGGGCCGCCTGGAGTCCGGCACGGCCGTGCTGAACTCCGTCAAGGGCCGCAAGGAGCGCATCGGCAAGATCTACCGCATGCACGCGAACAAGCGTGAGGAGATCGAGTCGGTGGGCGCCGGCGACATCATCGCCGTGATGGGTCTGAAGCAGACCACGACCGGTGAGACGCTGTGCGACGAGAAGAACCCGGTGATCCTGGAGTCGATGGACTTCCCGGCGCCGGTCATCCAGGTCGCCATCGAGCCCAAGTCCAAGGGTGACCAGGAGAAGCTGGGCATCGCGATCCAGCGCCTGGCCGAGGAGGACCCGTCCTTCCAGGTTCACTCGGACGAGGAGACCGGCCAGACCATCATCGGTGGTATGGGCGAACTGCACCTCGAGGTGCTGGTCGACCGTATGCGCCGTGAGTTCAAGGTCGAGGCCAACGTCGGCAAGCCGCAGGTCGCGTACCGCGAGACGATCCGCAAGGCCGTCGAGCGCGTCGACTACACGCACAAGAAGCAGACCGGTGGTACCGGTCAGTTCGCCAAGGTGCAGATCGCGATCGAGCCGATCGAGGGCGGCGACGCCTCGTACGAGTTCGTGAACAAGGTGACCGGTGGCCGCATCCCGAAGGAGTACATCCCTTCGGTGGACGCCGGTGCGCAGGAGGCCATGCAGTTCGGCATCCTGGCCGGCTACGAGATGACGGGCGTCCGCGTCATTCTTCTCGACGGTGGCTACCACGAGGTCGACTCCTCCGAGCTCGCGTTCAAGATCGCCGGTTCGCAGGCCTTCAAGGAGGCCGCGCGCAAGGCGTCCCCCGTGCTCCTTGAGCCGATGATGGCCGTCGAGGTCACCACGCCCGAGGACTACATGGGTGAGGTCATCGGCGACATCAACTCCCGCCGTGGTCAGATCCAGGCCATGGAGGAGCGGGCCGGTGCCCGCGTCGTGAAGGGCCTCGTGCCCCTCTCGGAGATGTTCGGTTACGTCGGCGACCTGCGCAGCAAGACGTCCGGCCGGGCCAGCTACTCCATGCAGTTCGACTCCTACGCCGAGGTTCCGCGGAACGTCGCCGAGGAGATCATCGCGAAGGCCAAGGGCGAGTAACGCACCGCGCTACGACGCTTTAGGCTTGACCCCGGAGCCTCACGGGCCGTTCCTCCGCATTCGTGGCGGAATGGCCCGGGGCCCGGGAACCAACAGCAAAGATCACCTGGCGCCGATCGAATCAAGGCGTACAGAACCACTCCCAGGAGGACCCCAGTGGCGAAGGCGAAGTTCGAGCGGACTAAGCCGCACGTCAACATCGGCACCATCGGTCACATCGACCACGGTAAGACGACCCTCACGGCCGCCATTACCAAGGTGCTGCACGACGCGTACCCGGACCTGAACGAGGCCACCGCGTTCGACAACATCGACAAGGCGCCCGAGGAGCGTCAGCGCGGTATCACCATCTCCATCGCGCACGTCGAGTACCAGACGGAGACCCGTCACTACGCCCACGTCGACTGCCCGGGTCACGCGGACTACATCAAGAACATGATCACCGGTGCCGCGCAGATGGACGGCGCGATCCTCGTCGTCGCCGCCACCGACGGTCCGATGCCGCAGACCAAGGAGCACGTGCTCCTGGCCCGCCAGGTCGGCGTTCCGTACATCGTCGTCGCCCTGAACAAGGCCGACATGGTGGACGACGAGGAGATCCTGGAGCTCGTCGAGCTCGAGGTCCGTGAGCTGCTCTCCGAGTACGAGTTCCCGGGCGACGACCTGCCGGTCGTCAAGGTCTCCGCGCTCAAGGCCCTCGAGGGCGACTCCGAGTGGACGCAGTCCGTCCTCGACCTGATGAAGGCCGTCGACGAGTCCATCCCGGAGCCCGAGCGTGACGTCGACAAGCCGTTCCTGATGCCGATCGAGGACGTCTTCACGATCACCGGTCGTGGCACCGTCGTCACCGGTCGTATCGAGCGTGGTGTCCTCAAGGTCAACGAGACCGTCGACATCATCGGCATCAAGACCGAGAAGACCACCACCACGGTCACCGGCATCGAGATGTTCCGCAAGCTGCTCGACGAGGGCCAGGCCGGTGAGAACGTCGGTCTGCTCCTCCGTGGCATCAAGCGCGAGGACGTCGAGCGCGGCCAGGTCATCATCAAGCCGGGCTCGGTCACCCCGCACACCGAGTTCGAGGCGACCGCGTACATCCTGTCCAAGGACGAGGGTGGCCGTCACACGCCGTTCTTCAACAACTACCGCCCGCAGTTCTACTTCCGTACCACGGACGTGACCGGCGTCGTGACCCTCCCCGAGGGCACCGAGATGGTCATGCCGGGCGACAACACCGACATGAAGGTGGAGCTGATCCAGCCCATCGCCATGGAGGAGGGCCTGAAGTTCGCCATCCGTGAGGGTGGTCGCACGGTGGGCGCCGGCCAGGTCACCAAGATCAACAAGTGATCTCGGCCCGCAAGGGCTGACCCGGTAGGTATCTGAGAGGCCCGTACGACTCCGGTCGTACGGGCCTTTCGGCGTGCCGGCCTATCGAAACTATTCGGCGCGTACGACCCCTGGCTCCCGGGAGCCACTCACCCCACCATTTGTCATGCCGCTGACCAAATTCGGGTGGAGGGGTGGGATGTGCCATGTCTGTGCGCCGTAGAACCGTGCTGGGTGCCGCCGCCGTACCGGTGCTCTCGCCGGGGATCGCGTGGCCGACCGGGGCCGGGGATGGGCCGCGGGTGACGGACCCCGGGGCGTACATCTCCTTCACCGGCGGGGCGTTCTCCCTCGTCGGCGCCCCGGTCGTGGTGAGCGCCGAGGACCACCCCGGAGTCGTACGGGTGGCGGGCGACCTCCGTGCCGACATCGCGCGCGTGACCGGCGTACGCCCGGGCTCGACCGTGGCCCGGCACGCGGTGCTCGTCGGCACGATCGGCCGCAGCCCGCTGATCGACGGCCTGGTGGCGTCCGGCAAGCTGGACGTGACGGGGGTCCGGGGCCGTTGGGAGACCTCGCTGCAGGCGGTGGTGGAGCATCCGCTGCCCGGCGTGGAGAAGGCCTTCGTCATCGCGGGCAGCGACCCGCGCGGCACGATCTTCGGGGCGTACGACGTCTCCTACGGCATCGGGGTCTCGCCCTGGTACTGGTGGGACGACGTACCGCCGGTCCACCGCGACCGGGTGTGGGTGCTGCCGGGCCGCCACACCCAGGGCACGCCGGCGGTGAAGTACCGCGGGTTCTTCATCAACGACGAGAACCCGGCGCTCGGGACCTGGGTGCCGGCCCGCTTCGGACCCGGCAAGGCCCCGGGCTTTCCCGGCGGCTTCAACGCGGACTTCTACGCCCGTGTCTTCGAGGTGCTGCTCCGGCTGAAGGGCAACTACCTCTGGCCGGCGGTGTGGGGGCGGGCGTTCGCGGAGGACGACCCGGAGAACCACCGCAGGGCCGCCGAGTACGGCGTTGTCATGGGCACGTCTCATGAGGCGCCGATGATGCGGGGGATCGAGGAGTGGAACCGCCACGCGGCCGACGGGACCGACCCCTACGGGGGCACCGGCGAGTGGTCGTACCTGCGCAACGCGACGGCGATCAGGGCGTACTGGCGGGCCGGTATCCAGCGGATGGTCGATCAGGGCTTCGAGGGCGTGGTCACCCTCGGCATGCGCGGCAACGGCGACACCGGCCTCCCCGACGGTGACGGCATCGAACTGATGCGGGAGATCATCGCGGCCCAGCGGGGGATCATCGAGGAGGTCACGGGCAGGCCGGCCGCCGAGACCCCCCAGGTGTGGACGCTCTACAAGGAGGTCCAGCGCTACTGGGACCGGGGGCTGCGGGCCCCCGACGACGTCACCGTGGTCCTGACGGACGACAACTGGGGCAACATCCGCAGGCACCCGTCCCCGGCGGAACCCCGGAGCGGCGGACACGGCCTGTACTACCACTTCGACTACGTGGGTGCCGGCCGCAACTACAAGTGGGTCGACACGGCCAACCTGCGCAATGTCTGGGACCAGCTCCACCAGGCGCACGCCTACGGCAACCACGGCCTGTGGGTGGCCAACGTTGGCGACCTGAAGGGCAACGAGCTGCCGACCCAGTTCTTCCTCGACTACGCCTGGAACCCCGAGCGCTGGGACATCGACCGGCTGGGCGAGTGGGAGCGGGAATACGCGCGCCAGATCTTCGGCGAGGAGTTCGCGCGGGAGGCGGCCGAAGTGCTCGCCGCCTACGGCCGGTTGCAGGCGCGCCGCAAGCCGGAGCTGCTGAACCGCCGGATCACGCTCGCGGACGACGGCCAGGTGGTGTACGACGACCGGCAGACGCCCTTCTCCTTCGAACACCGTGAGCTGGAGCGGGTGACCGAGGAGTGGCGGGAGCTGGGCAGAAGGGCGACCCGGATCGAGCGCCGGCTGCCGGCCGCGGTACGGGACGCGTGGTTCGAGCTGGTCGGGTACGAGGTGACGGCGACCGCCAACCTGTACGCGCTGCGGGAGGCCGAGTTCACGAACCTGCGCTACGCCCGTGAGGGCAGAGCGGCGGCCGACGACCGCGCGGCGGAGGCGGAGCAGGCCCTGCTGCGGGACTTCGCCCTGGCCGAGCGCTTCAACTCCGCTGTCGCGGGCGGCAAATGGCGGGGCTTCCAGACCCAGCCGCACATCGACTACGGGGACGTGGACCGGTACGGCCCCAACGCGCCCTGGCAGCAGCCGGAGAAGGACAACGTGGCCCTGCCGGACGTCCTGTTCCCGGCGGTACGGCGGATCGAGGTGCCGGAGGCGGCGGGCCTGGGGGTGTCGGTGGACGGGGACGCGGCGGGTCTGCCGTCGTTCAGCCCGTACCAGACCCGGCCGCAGCAGTACGTCGAGGTGTTCAACCGGGGCCGTACCCCCTTCGACTACCGGGTGGAGACGTCGGTGCCGTGGCTGCGGGTGGACCGTCCCCGGGGCCGGGTGGCGCGGCAGGTCCGGGTGGAGGTGCGGGTGGACTGGTCCCGGGCACCGGCCGGCCGGTCCACGGGAACGCTGACGGTGAGCGGGGCGGGGGAGTCGGTGACGGTGGGCTGCGTCGCGGAGCAGCCGTCGGCGCGGGGCCTGCGGGGCTTCGTCGAGGCGGGCGGCTATGTGGCGATCGACGCGGAGCACCACGACCGCGCGGTGGGCGGCTGGCGCCGGCTGGAGGGCATCGGCCGGACCGGCGCGGGGATGACGGCGTGGCCGGTGACGGGGGGCTGGGGAGACGCGTGGCCCCGGCTGGAGTACGAGGTGACCCTGCTGTCGGCGGGGGAGGTGACGGTGTGGGCGTACCTGTCCCCGCGGAATCCGGCGCTGCCGACGACGGCCGGCCTGCGCTACGCGCTGTCCTTCGACGACGACCGCCCCCAGCCCGTGGACATCACCGCGGGCGCGGACGACGGCCTGCTGAACGTGGTGTGGGCGCGGAACACGTCGGACAACGTGAACCGGACGGCGACGCGCCACACGGTGGGATCCGGGGTCCACCGGCTGAAGTTCTGGGCGGTGGACCCCACGGTGGTGGTGCAGCGGCTGGTGATCGACACGGGCGGGCTGACGCCGACGTATCTGGGGCCGTTGGAGAGCCGTCGGGTCTAGGCGGTGCGTCGGCCGACCGCGGGGACGGCGGATCCTCGGCGGCAGTTCACCTCAGGCCCGCTGCCGGAACAGGGCGACGGCCCGGTCGAACGCCGAGTCGCGGTTCTTGCGGAACTCCTCGTCGCCCTTGAGGCAGCTGACGGCGGTCGTCCGGTACTCCTGCACCCCTCGGCCGTCGACGGCGAGGACGGTCTCCCGTACCCGTCCATGCGCCATACGCCGTCCAGACGGCCCGTACCGCCCGCCAGGGCCTGCGGCGCTCCCACGACGCCCACCGCGGCGAGGGGCGGGGTCAGGGAACAGGCTGCGACGGAGACAGTGACCTTGCGACGCACGCTCACGAGGACACAGGTGTGCCAGGGGTGGGACAGCCCCAGGTCAGTCCTTCGGGGCGAAGAGCAGGTTCCGGGTGCGCGGGGGCCGGGGCTCCTGCCAGGGCACCAGCGTGCCGTCGGCCTCGGTGATCCAGTGGGCGTCGTAGCCGAGCGGCTCGAACTCGGCGAAGAGGTCGTCGAGGGGGGCGTTGACCAGGGCCTCGATCACCAGGAACGGCCGGTCGCGCTTCAGCACCTGGCGGGCCCCGTGCAGCACGGACATCTCATGGCCCTCCACGTCGATCTTGACGAGGTCCAGCTTGGTGTCGGCGAACACCTCGTCGAGCGTGACGAGCTGGATGTGCTGGAGCCGGGCGTCGGAGGCGGCGCCCTCCAGGGTCGAACCGGTGGACAGCAGGTTCCCGGAGAAACGGACACTGATGTCGGCCCAGCCGGGCTTGCTGGAGACGCCGGCCTGGTAGAGCTTGACGTTCTGGACGCCGTTCGACCGGACGTTCACGGAGAGCCGCGAGTGAATCTGGTCGACCGGCTCGAAGGAGTGCACCTTCGCTTTCGGATTGGCGTGCGCGGCGATCATCGAGAAGTACCCGACATGGGCACCGACGTCCGCGATCGTCGCGCTCCGCGCCGCCAGCCGGGACCAGGTGCCGAGGGTTCCGGGCTCGTAGCCGAACCTCCCGTTCCACAGGGTGTCCATGGCGACCGCATCATCGTTCACGCAGAACATCACAAACGGCGGACAGTACGGCGACTCGATGTCGACGTAGCCGCGGTACGGGAACTTCTTGCGGTGTTCGCGGATGATGTCCTTGGCGGTGACCGGCCTGACCGACGGTGCGTGGGCCAGCATGCGGGCGTTGGCGGCTTCGACCTCGGAAATACGCATTGGGCGATGGTAAAGCCGAGGTCAGAAAATGTCACAGGGTTTGAAAATGATCAGGAAGGGAAACTCGCAGGTTTTTTTGAGCGGAAATTCCGGAGGCTGTTCATTCCGAATAACCTGGAATTAACCCGTCCTTTTACTTGGGCTGCAGACGCGTAGGCGCGCTGAACGCCACCGGCGCCTGGTCGTCCGTTCAGCCGGCCGGTGAGGCGGTGAAGCGGATCTCCGCCGCCGGAACGACCGCGACCGACCGCCCCGCGTACCGGATGACCGAGAAGATCCCGTTGTGGTGCGCGACGATCTGCGCGGCCGTGGGTTCGGCGCCGGCCGGGCGTTCGATCGTCGTGTGGCCGTCGGCGACGAGGACGAGGTCGTAGCCGTGGGAGAGGGCGCTGCGGCTGGTGGAGTCGACGCAGTAGTCGGAGGCGTAGCCGGTGACGACGAGACGACGGACGGCCAGCTCGGCCAGGACCTTGCCGAGCGCCGTGCCGAGGAAGGAGTCCGCGCTGTCCTTGTCGAGGACGACGTCCCCCGGCCGGGGCGTCAGCGTCGGATGGACTTCGAGCCACTCGGGGGGCACCTGGTCGAACCGCTGCCGTAGGTAGACGACCGGTACGCCTGCCGCGCGGGCCCGCTCCGCGAGCTCGGCGACCCTCTCCAGGCAGGCCTCGCCGTCGTAGGCGTCCTTCAACAGGGCCCGCTGCATGTCGATGACGAGCAGTGCGGTGTCCGGCATACGGAGAGACCTGTCCCGGGAGAGCGCGTACTACTCCGCCTTGTTCCCGCCGCCACCCTGTTGCTGTTCCTCCGGCCGCACCGCGTCCTTCGCCTTCTTCGCGAGATCGTCGTCCAGCTTCTTGAACTCGCGGACCACGGTGTCGGACATGTCGGCGAGCGAGTCGATCTGCTTGGTGATGTCCTCGCGGCCGTCGTGCCAGTTGGACTCGAAGTCGTCGAGGGCGTCGTAGACCGTGCCGCTGCCGACATCGTCCTTGTAGGACTCGAACATCTTCTTGGTGTGGTTGAGACGTTCCTTGATGGAGCGCAGCTGACGGCCGTAGTCCTCCAGCTCGCTCAGCGGTATCGCGAGATCGCTCTTGCCGTTGCCCACGTGACCGTCCCCCGTTCGCGCATCTCGTAGTCTGGCCGCACCGTACATCACACCATCGGACGGGGGACGACGTACACCATGGCCCGCTATATGGAGACGCTCACCATCGAGCGCGGCGGATTCCGCATCAAGGTGCCGGAATCGTGGTGGGAGTTCGACGTACGGCCGGAGTCGCGGGACGACTCGATCCGGCGGATGGTGAACGAGCGGGTGGCCCAGCACCCGGAGCTCGCGCAGTACCGGGACACGTACGTCGGCTTCCTGCGCAAGTCCGCGGCCGACGCGTGGAAGTCGGGCGCGATGTACTGCGGCTGCATGGCGGAGAGCTTCGGCGGTGACACCCCGATCACCGGCTCGGTCACGGTGTCGCTGGTCGGCGGCCGTACCCGCGAGGGCGCGCCGCTCTCCAACGACCCGGCGGCCATCGCCGCCCAGCTCGCGCCGAAGGAGGCGCACCGGGAGGGCGACTCCTGGCGCAAGGTGACGACCGTCGACATCCCCGGCGTCGGCCCCGCCGCGCGCACCTACGGCATCGAGGACATCCCGGTCCCCGAGGACAGCCTCAACCGCACGATCCGCGCGGTCCTGATGCAGACGTTCATCCCGGTACCCGGCCAGGAGGGCAAGGTCGCCCTGGTCGCCGGCAGCAGCCAGGTCCTGGACCTGGCCGACTCCTTCTTCGACATCTTCGACGCGATCACGTCGACGTTCCGGTTCGCGGACTGAGCGGACCGGCCTTTTGGACTGGGAGAGCGGCGAGGGTCTGCTGGGGCTCGACGACCCTGGCGAGTGGGATGCGGCCTTCGAGCGCGGCGAGGACCATCTCGGCACGGCGGTGATCGGACTGGCGTTCCACTGCCCGCTGGAGGAGGCGTCGCCCCGGATCGTCAGGGTGATGGGGTTCCCGGACGGCCTCCAGCGGACGAACGCCTTCGTCGCGGCCGGCCACGCCGCACGGCTCAACGGGCGGCTGACCCCGGAACTGTTCGCGGCCCTGCGAGCCGAAGGCCCCGGCGGCGTCGCGGAACACCCGATCAGGGACACCCTGACCTTCGTGCCGTACCGCGACCTGCCGCCCTGGTTCAAGCGCCGTCGGGTGTACGTGACGGTGCGGGACAAGCTGGAGTACTGGTGGCTGCGCTCCGTGGACGCCATCGAAGACGGCCGGCGGATCCTGCGTGGACGCCGCCACCGCTGAACGGACGGAGATGCAGTGACGACCGCACGAGAAGAGCTGCTGCGACTCGTACCGCCGCCGACGGATGCGGCCGTGGGCGCCGTCGACTGGGCGCGAGTGGAGGACGAACTCGGTGTCCCCCTGCCCTACGACTACAAGTGGCTGTCGGAGCGGTACGGGCCGGGCGGCTTCGACGACTTCATGACCATCCTGCACCCGCGTTCGGAGTTCTGGCCGACACGCCTCGTCGACGCCGCCGAACGCGCCGCCGAGTTGCTGGAGCAGATGCCGGAGAGCTTGCAGAAGGAAGTCCCGTACAGGATCGATCACCTACTGGCGGTCGGGAAGACCGACAACGGAGACACGATCTACTGGGTCACCGAACCCGAGGCAGCCCCGGACGAATGGACCGTCACCGCGAACGGGGCACGCAACACCAAGTGGCCTTACTTCGACGGTGGAATCGTGGAGTTCCTCGTGTCCGTCCTGTCCGGCGCAACCCGCATGGACGTGTTCCCCGGCGACTTCCCCAGCGCCCGTCCCGCCTTCGCACCGGAGCCGGATCCGGAAACCGTTCGCCGTCGACCGAGGGCGCGGCGCCCTGACCACTCGACGCCAGAAGGGGCACCGGGGTGAGAACCCAGGAATTTCTTGTGGAACTCGATGAAGGGATGCTCGAGTTCTTCCGGGACATCGCCGAAGTGCTGGTGACCAGGTTCGGTATTTCTCCCGCAGAGGCGGTTGCGCGGGTCAACGCGGCCTATGAAGGCGCGGAGACAGGACCCTATCCGGATCTCATGTGCCATGAGTTTCCCGAGTTCTGGGCCTACGGGCTCTACTTCGAGCCCAAGGAGGGGAGGACACCGGACGGGGATCCCGAAGAGGACCTGTCCGGCTGGGACGTGCGTCCGGCGCCGCCGAAGGGCTCACGCTTCTGGACCGTCGGCGACCGCCCTGGCGCCGCCTGAGGGCCCGGTCCACGGCCCAGCCTGACCGCCGGGCTTACCTCGAACGACCGTTCCTTGTAAGTTCGCTTGTGCACAGGCTTGTTGACGGGGCACACGCGACGGGGGTTGCGGGTTATGGCGGGGTATCGGCCGGCGGACTGGCATCCACTCGACCTCGACAGGGACCCGACCCCGGGCGACCCGCAGCGCGTCCGCACCCTCGCCACACAGCTGCACGACTTCGCCGACGACGTGTCCGACGCCCTGCGCCTGGTCAAGGGCATGGCCGGCGAGGACACCCTCCTGCAGTGGGCCGGCAAATCCGCCGAGGTGTTCAAGGAGCAGTTCAAGGACGTCCCGAAGAACCTGAAGAAGCTGAAGAAGTCGTACGAGATGTGCGGCGACGCGCTCGCGGACTACTGGCCGAAGCTGGAGCGGGCGCAGGCCCTGGCGGACAAGGCCCTGGCCAAGGCCAAGGAAGCCCAGTCGGATCTCTCCTCCGCCAAGTCCCGGCTGTCGTCGGCCGATTCGTGGGTCACCCGGGCCGGCAAGGAGGCGGACAAGTACAAGGACGACCCCACCGGCAGCAAGTCCACCGCCGACAAGCCGGACGAGGCGAAGGTGCGGGCCGCCACCCGGGACGTGCAGAGCGCCAAGTCGGCGCACACCAAGGCGCAGTCGGACGTCACCACCGCGCAGAACGCCCTCGACGCCGCGAAGAAGATGGCCGAGGACGCCCGGAAGATGCGGGACGACGCGGCGGGTGAGGCGAAGCGGAAGATCGACGAGGCCTCCGACGCGGGGATCCCGAACCGGCACTGGTGGCAGGACGTCGGGCACTGGTTCGAGGACAACTGGGACACCATCGTCACCGTCTGCAAGGTCGTCGTCGCGGTCGTCGGCATCATCGCGTTGATCATCGGCGGGCCCATCCTCGGCGCCATCGTCCTCGTCGCCGCCCTCGTCGTGCTCGCGGACACGCTCTACAAATACTCCAAGGGCCAAGCGTCTCTATGGGATGTGGCGTTCGCCGCGCTGGACTGCATACCCGGCGGCAAGGGCATCACCAGCCTCGGCAAGCTCGCCAAGGGCCTCAAGGAACTGAGGAACATCAAGGGCGGCATGAAGGCGATGGCTGGAGGTCTGCGGGGCCTCAAGTCCGCCCGAGGACTGCTCGCGGAAGGCTCAAAGGGCGCCTACAGCAGGCTGAAAGGCCTGATCAAAGGATGCGGCGACCCGATCGACCCGGCTACCGGCCATATGTACCTGGCGCAGACGGATGTCGCGTTGCCGGGAACCCTGGCCTTGGACTTCACCCGCCGCGCTTCGTCGGGTGGTCGCTCGGGCCGCTGGTTCGGGCCCAGTTGGTCCTCCACTGTCGACCAGCGTCTCGAAATCGACGAGCAGGGAGTCCTGTTCGTCACCGAGGACGGCATGCTGCTGTCCTATCCGCACCCCGAGGGGCCCGCGGTTTCCGTATCTCCTGAGAGCGGCCCTCTCTGGCCGCTGACCCGGCTGGACACGGGTGGCTACCTCATCACCGAGCCGCTCACGGGCATCAGCCGCCGCTTCGCCGCTCCTGTCGGTGGCGTGGCACTCCTGGAGCGAACAGCCGACCGCAACGACAACACCGTCGACTTCGACTACGACGACGAGGGTGCCCCTCAGGCCGTCCGCCACTCCGGTGGGTATCACCTCAAGCTCACCGTCGAAGACGGGCGCGTCATCGCGCTGGCACTGGCCGGCGCGGGCGAGGACGGGCGAGACGTCACGGTCAAGCGGTACGGATACACCGCCGGGAACCTCACCGAAGTCGCCGGCTCGGCAGCCACGCCGACGCGATTCACCTACGACGAGCGGCAGCGCATCACGTCGTGGCAGGACACGAACCTCCGCCGTTATTCGTACACCTACGACGAGCAGGACCGGTGCATCGCCCAAGGCGGTGAGGCCGGGCACATGGCCAACACCTTCGCCTACGACCAGGCCGCACCGGCCTGGCCCGACCGTCGTGTCACGGAGATCACCAGCGCGGACGGTGCCACCAGCCGTTTCGTCGTCGACGAGCGTTCCCTCGTCATCGCCGAGATCGACGCGCTGGGCGGCATGGTGCGCACCGACCATGACACCCACCAGCACGTCACCTCGACGACGGATCAGCTCGGCCACACCACGCGGATCAGCGTCAACGAACTGGGGCAGCCGGTCGCGATCACGGGGCCCGACGGTGTCACGGTCCGCTACGAGTACAACGATCTCCATCTCACTACGTGCGTGAACCTGCCGGACGGCACCTCATGGCGGTACTCCTACGACGAACGCGGCAACTGCACGTCGATCACCGATCCAGGCGGGGCGACCTCTCGCAGCACCTACACACCGGAAGGCCATCCCCTTACCGTCACCGATCCTCTGGGCCGCACGACCACCGTGCGTTGCGATCGTGCGGGCATGCCTCTTGAGGTCACCGACCAGCTGGGTGCCACCGGCTGGGAACGAGACGCCTTCGGGAACCCCGTCACCATCACCGACGAGTTGGGGCACACCACGCGACTGGCCTGGTCGACGGAGGGCCGGCTTCTGCGCCGTGTCACACCGGACGGTGCCGTGGAGGAGTGGAGCTACGACGGCGAGGGCAACTGCACGAGCCACACCGATCAGTTGGGGCAGGTATCCCGTTCCGACTACACCCACTTCGACCTGCTCGCGGCCCGCACAGGTCCGGACGGGGCTCGCCACGAGTTCTCCTACGACGCGTCCCTGCGCCTCGTCCGCGTCACCAACCCCCTGGGCATGGCCTGGAGCTACGACTACGACCAGGCCGGTCGACTGACATCGGAGACCGACTTCGACGGCCGCGTTCTCACGTATGCCCACGATGCCGCCGGGCGCCTCGTCTCCCGCACCGACGCACTCGGCCAGACCATCACCTGCACATACGACGCCCTTGGCCAGCTGATACGCAAGGACTCGTGCGGGACCGTCACCACCTGGGCGTACGACCAACTGGGCAACCTCACGCATGCCGCCGGACCCGACTCCGCGCTCACCTTCGAGCGCGACAGCGTCGGCCGTCTCCTGGCCGAGACGGTCAACGGACGGACCGTGACCTATTCCTATGACGCGGCGGGGCAGCTCGTGGGCCGTGTCACTCCTTCCGGTGCCACGAGCAGCCGTACCTACGCCGAAGCGGGGCGGCTCACCCGTCTCGTCACCTCCGGGCGAGTCATCGACTTCGAGCACGATTCGGCGGGCCGAGAGGTGACGCGGCACATCGGCACCGCCGCGACCCTGGCCCAGGCGTTCGACGAGGTGGGGCGCCTGACGAGCCAGACGATCACGCGCACCGACATCCGGCCCGTCCTGCACCGGTCTTTCGCCTACCGGGCCGACGGGAATCTGACCGGGGTCGACGCCTCGGTCCTCGGAAGCCGTCGTTTCGATCTGGACGCGGCCGGGCGGGTCACCGCGGTGCGGGCGGAGAACTGGACCGAGACCTACGCCTACGACAGTGCCGGTAACCAGACCCAGGCCGACTGGCCCCACACCCACCCCGGCCACGAAGCCACCGGAGACCGCGCCTACCGCGGTACTCGTCTCACGCGGGCCGGGAAGGTCCGCTACGAACATGACGACCTCGGCCGGGTGACCCTGCGGCAGAGGACACGGTTGTCCCGCAAGCCCGACACCTGGCGCTACACCTGGGACGCCGAGGACCGGCTCGTCTCGGTCGTCACACCCGACGGCACGCGCTGGCGGTACACGTATGACCCACTGGGGCGCAGGACGGCGAAACTGCGTCTTGCCGACGACGGTGTCACCGTGGTCGAACAGGTCGATTTCACCTGGGACGGCACGGCTCTCTGCGAACAGACCACCACGTCGACGTCGGTCGACACCTCGGTCACCCTCACCTGGGACCACCACGGCCTGGCGCCGATAGCCCAGACGGAGCGGAAGTCGGCCGCGGACGCACCTCAGGACGAGATCGATTCCCGCTTCTTCGCCATCGTCACCGACGTCGTCGGCACTCCCACCGAACTCGTCGACGAAACCGGGAACGTCGCCGGGCGGGCCCGCAGCACCCTGTGGGGTGTCACCGCGTGGGCGGCGGACGGCACTGCTCACACACCGCTCCGCTTTCCGGGTCAGTACCACGACCTGGAAACAGGCCTGCACTACAACTTCTTCCGCCACTACGACCCTGAAACGGCCCTCTACCTCACCCAGGACCCGCTCGGCCTGGAGCCCGCCCCAAACCCCGTTGCATACGTGCATAATCCGCACACATGGGGTGATCCTCTCGGTCTGACCCCCTGCGAGATCGCGGCCCGGAAGAGTGCGACGGAGCTTCGCAATTCTCCGGGCATGGTCACAGGAGGTGACCGGCTTCCGGATATCACCGGTAAGTGGTTGAGGGGGAGCCATGGAAATGCGGGGAGAATTCCAGGACAGGTGGCCCGAGGGCTGCAGGGGCGCGAGTTCAAGAGTTTCGACCACTTCAGGGCGGCGTTCTGGGAAGAGGTCTCGAAGAATCCGGAACTGGCCGGGCAGTTCAAGAAGTCCGGCCAGACCGCCATGGCCGAGGGGAAGGCGCCTTTCACCGCGGCCGGTCAGGCCATTCCGGGCCAGGGCCGTTACGTGCTGCATCACGTCCAGCCCATCGGACGAGGTGGCGGTGTGTACGACCTCGACAACCTGGTGGTCGTAACGCCGCGATATCATAAGGAGGTGCTGGAGGGTGGCTACCATTTCGGCAGCTAGCAGGATCAGGTCGAGGGGAAGTATTACGTGATCTCGAAAACACGTGAAGAACTCGTTCAGATGGTTCAGCAGCTCATTGACGCACGTCTGCCCGAGGCGGAGGAAGACGCGTTGGTGGAGGAGCTGAAGCGGAGTGTGCCGCATCCTCGGGTAACCGATCTGATCTACTACTCGGACCGGGATCTCACGGCTGAGGAAGTGGTGGATCAGGCACTGGCCTACCGGCCGATCGAGCTGTGAGCCAGGCGTTCTCCCGGCGACGCGCGGAGCGATGGTGACCCTGGCCGCCCCGGACACCCCGGAAGGAACGCTGGTGATGCAGATGGACAGTGGCCCGCACTCTGGCATGGGCGGCAGGATCGAAGTGCTGAAGTTCGAGGAGGGGACGGCGGTCGGGCGCTCCGACGGTGCGTTCAACGGGCGGCCGATCACTGAGGGTTTTCAGCTCGGCCACTGACCGGGTGACGCCGACAGGGTGCGCAACGCACGAGGCTCCCGTGCCGTTGGAGGAGGTGTTCGTAGTCTCAACCCACAGGCACAGGAGCCGCGTTGGTTCCGTATTCTGCCGCACTCGACCTGCCTCACGCCTTGGTCGGGTGGGTCACGATGCTCATCGTCATCCGCGAGGGTGACCGTCGTTGCAAACTCCCGCCGCACCAGCGTGCGCTGGTCGCCCTGGTGTACCTGCGTCGGCACGACACCCTCGCGCAGATCGCGGCCGGCTTCGGTATCTCCGTCGGCACCGTCCACGCCTATACGGCCGCCGTCATCAATCTGCTCGCCGGCCGCGCGCCCGGCCTGCTGCGTGTCCTGCGCGAAACCGACCCCGACTACGTCTTACCGGACGGCACCCTCGCGGAGTGCGACCGGGTCGGCGACAGCCGGGCCGACTACTCCCACAAGCACAAACGGCACGGCGTGAACGTGCAGCCGGTGACCGATCCGGACGGCCGGCTGCTCTGGATCTCACCCGCGCTGCCGGGCCGCGCCCACGATCTGACGGCGGCTCGCACCCACCGCATCATCCGGATCTGCGAACGCCAGGTCGTCCCGGTCCACGCTGACCGCGCAAGGGGGTGCGGTATGCCACTTCCTACCCGGAAGGAGCCGAGCACCTCCGGGATCTTTTCAGCAGCAAGTTCCCAGACGAATTCGCCGATGGAAGGCTGAACGTCTTCCACGTGCCGGGAAACGGAATGGATTGAGGCGTGGACGAGGTCGTTGCAGTTCTGGAGCTCCTGGCCGACGACGAGAGCCTGACGGGTGAGGGGATCGGTGCCGTCCTGGAACGGCTGGGCTGGGGCGTGGCGCGCCAGGTGCCGGGTGCCGCGTTCCCTCGTGTCTGGCGCAAGGACGACCTCCTGGCGGGTATCGAGGGGGACGCCCCGCAGGTGCGGCTCGCTGTCACCCTGTGGGAGCGCGAGGTCGACGAGGAGGCCGGCTTCGACGCGCTGGAAGCGCTGTACGACGAGTCCGCGCAGGTGGTCGGACGGATCGCACACGAGGTGGAGACCGGTGTCCTTGCCGGGCGCCTCGTCCGACTGGACGGTGGCCGGACGCAGGGCATCGATTACATCGAGCAGCGGGCCTGGGTCCTGGGCCGCCGGTCGCTGCTCGTCGGTGCGGTCCAGGACGACACGGAACTCCCGGTGAGGGTCGATGCCGCCGTTTCATGAACCCGGGCGGGCGGTGAGTACCGGCGCGATGTCTGATGTGCCGCAGCGGAATCCGGCGGTCTACCGCCTCCTGCCGAGCACGGCCGATTTCCAGCTCCTCCACTTCGGAGACGACGTTGTGGACCTCCTGCGCTGGCAGCGCGGTGGCTCCGAGGGGCCGCACCCCGTGCGGTTCACCGCGGAGTGGGTGGGCGATCCGGCGTGGCCGAAGAACGAGTTCCCCAACGGAGGCGCCGGCCTGCCGGTCCTGAGCCGCCGTATCGCCGACCTGATGTGGGGCGAACTGGAGGGAGCCGGAAAGCTGCTGCCGGTACGGATCAAGGACGCGGACGACGACTACCTGCTCTGTCTGGTCGAGCGGGTGGCCGACTGCCTGGACGGCGAGAAGTCCTCGCCTCCCGACGTGATCGGCCGGATCAAGGACTCGGTCTTCCGGGCGGACGACATCCCGGTTGATGTCCCGGCCTTCCGCACCACCGCCTTCCCCACCGCCGTCTGCTGGAACGGCTGGGCCGTGCGGCTGCTCAGCGGACTGCTCGGAGAGCAGCTCGAATGCCGGCTGGTGTGGTCGGAGGACCCCGGGCTCGTTCCGCACCATGACCCTTGGGGATTCTGAGCGCGCGCCGTCCGACGCACGGCGTCAGCGCAGGGTCGGCACCCCGCCCCCTTCGGCCCGCGTCAGCGTGACTCCGGTCAGACCGCGCAGTCGGCGTTCCGCGAGAGCCGCGAGATGGCCGGCGGTCGGCGGGGCGGAGCCCAGGCCGATGGCGTAGCGGACCGGGTTCGCGGTGAAGGGGCGGGGCCAGGCATGGCAGTCGGGGGCCGACGTCGAGAGGTCGGTGACGAGGGCTCGCATCCTGCCCCGCACCCGGCCCTCGTCCGCGCCCGGGCCCACCGTGAGGACCGCCCAGGCCGCGTGGCGGCGGTGGAGCGGGGGAGGTGCGAGGAGTTCGGCCCGGGGGTAGGGGTCCGTGGTTCCTTCCAGCAACTCCCAGGCGCGGAACAGCTCTTGGGCCACCAGGTCACGCATGCCCGGCGTCACCTGGTCGGTGCAAGGGCGTACGGGGGCGGAGGGCGTCGTGATGGTGAGGGGGAGGTGGGGGTGGGGGCGGGTTCGGTCGGCTGTCCTGCCCACCGGCTCCCGCCAGTCCCAGGCCGCCCACGTCGCGAAGAAGTGCCGTAGGAGATCGCCTGGCGCGAGGTCCGCGGCCTCGGCCGTGGTGCGGGCGGCCAGGACGGACCAGGCCAGGCCGGGCAGGCCGCCGAACGGCGCCGAGTCCAGGCCCCGGGCCCTCGCCCATGCCTTGACCTGCGTGGCCAGCCGGGCGAAGGCAGGTCTGTGGTCGCCCACCGAGGCCAGCACCGCTTCGGCGTCGCTCACCGCGCTGAGCGCGATCGCGGCCGCCTCGCCCAACTCGGTCCGGCGCGACACCGCCTCCGCGGAATCCGTCGAGCCCGTGGTGACCGCGACCAGGTCCACGTCCAGCCCGTCGATCCGCAACCGCAGACCGGGTACGCGGGCCCCGACCACCTCGCGCACGTCCGTCGCCTCGGGCAGAGCAGCTGCCAACCGTGCCTGTACGGCGGGGAGTCCGACCGTGCCGGGCAGCACCGCCACCAGGTCCAGGTCCGCACCGGGCAGCGCGCAGCCCATACGCCGGGAGCCGACGGCGTGTACGACAGCGTCGGGGAGCGCGTCCTCGACGCGGCGGGTGGTCTCCTCGGCCACCCGCGCCATGTCCTGGGCCCCGCCCTGCGCGGCCTCCTCCGCCCACCGCACCTCGCCCGTTCCCAGCGTCACCGTGGCCCGCACCCGCATCGGCTCGTCCCCGCGCCGCGAGAGCAGTGCCAGCTCGCCGACCCTGACCGGCATCGGGGCGAGCCGGGCCGCGCAGGCCCCGGCCAGGGTGTTCGGGTCGGTGGTGCGGCCCAGGCTGAGATGAGGGGTGAACCCCGTGCGGCGGCCACCGCAGCGGGGGAAGTGGCGCAGGAGCGTGCGGTGCAGGTCGGCCCAGGGCTCCTCGCCCGCGGCCGCGGGGTCGAGCCAGACGGTGGCGTCGTCCTCCCGGTGGCCGAACCACTGCACCCCCTCCAGCCGGGCGTCGAAGGGAGCGGTGGCGGCCGTCGTGAGCACCGCCGCCGCCCGCTCGAAGGTGTGCTCCGGTACGAATCCGAAGAGCAGGTTCACATGCGGGGGCCAGCGGCGGATCTGCGGGTCGTGGTCCCGGCGGATCTCCTGCAGTGGAGTCCACAGCTCCTCGGGCGGGAGCCACGCCAGCGCCGTCCGGGGCGTCGGTCCTTCGGCGAGGGAGTCCAGGGCGTCCGCCTCCGGAGCGCCCAACGCGAGCTCTGCCAGGACACCGTAGTGATCGGAGATGTACGTGCCCTCCGCCGACGGCGCGTCACCGCGGAGTTCGGCGCGCCCTACCCGCAGCCCCTCCCCGCGCAGCAGCACCCGGTCCAGCCGCGAGACCCGGCCCGTCAGCGACGAGATCGCGGCCAGCGGATTGCTGCCCGGGTCGAAGGTCGGGGTCGTGTCGTCGGCGCCGTGCACCTCGCTCCACGCGTCCCGCAGGCCCAGCGTCAGCTGCGGTGTGTGGCCGCCGTCGTTGAAGTCGCCCATCAGGACCAGCTCGGCGTCCACGCCCGCCAGGCCCTCGGCGATGCGGGTGAGTTCCGCCGTGCGCCGGTCGGCGCCGTTCTCCGAGTGGTCGCTGCTCAGATGGGTCGCCGCGATGACGACGGGCCGTGCGCCCGCCGCCACGACGAGGGCGGTCACCGCCTTGTGCGGGCCCAGTTCGTGGTGCGCGGCCTCGATGACGGGGAGCCGGCTCAGGAGCAGCAGACCGCACGCGTCGACGTCCCGCCCTCGCGGGTCCGAGCCCAGGGTCCAGCCCGCCCGCACCCACTCCTCGCCCAGCAGCAGGGCGAGGAGTTCCGCCTCGACCTCCTGCAACGCGATCACGTCCACGTCCGCGTCGCGCAGGGCCCGCAACAGCAGAGGCCTGCGCCCGGCACTGTCGATGCGGTCGGCGTCGTAACGGTCCCAGAGCGTGTTCCAGGTCAGTACCCGCACACCGCCGGATACCCGAACACCCCCGGATAGCCGAACACCGCCGGACGCGTCTCCGCGCCGCGCGGGCGCGGGCCCCCAGTCCGCGCCGTCCCACGCGTACGGCGTACGGGCCGTGAAGAACGGCGCCCGGAGCAGCCGGGCCTCGTGAACCCGCCCCGCCTCCGTCGCGTCGATCCGGTCCGCCCCCGTGGCCCGGTCCCACACCACCTCGCCGTCGGCCTCGATGAACAGCACCCGGTGCCAGGGGATCTCACCCCCGGGCACGAACGCGGGCAGCGGGACACGCTTCGGCGCGGCGCCGCGCTGGAGGACGCCGAGGACGAAGCGGGCCGGGTCGAAACGCGCGTCCCAGCGCACCCGGTGATAGATCTCCTCGCTCGTACGCACGCGTCACACCTCTTCCTCGACGGTCCCGGCCGCCCCGATGTACCAGGTGCGATGAGCGTCGCCGGGGTACGGCGGGACGAAGCGCCGCAGCTGGCCGGTGAGCACGTCGGGCGGCACCGGGTGCTCGCGGCGGGTGTTGCGCCGTACCAGCTCGTCCTCGTCCACCAGGACCACGGCGTGCGTGATCAGGGCGTCACGGCGGTGGCCGATCCCGTGCACCAGCGAGCGCTGCTGCTTGGTGAGGGACGTGGCGTCCCACACCACGGTCCCGCCGCCGGCCAGGGCCCGGTCCAGCCGGCCGAGCCCCTCGCGGAGGACCTCGCCGTTGGCCCGCTGGTCGGCGCGCGCGCCGCGCGCCTCGCGCAGGTCGTCCAGGGAGACGTACGCGTCCACGCCCGGGAGTCCCCGTGCGAAGGTGCTCTTGCCGCTGCCGGCCGGGCCGACCGTCTGGATCAGCTTCGGGAACGCACCGGACCGCCAGCGCCAGGTCGCGGCGACGGCCTCCTCGGCACTGCCGATCCGCCCCAGCGCGTACGCCTCCCGGGCCTCGGCCCGGCACCGGGCGGCCGTGTCGGCCGGCAGCCCGGCGAAAGCCTCCCGCAGCCCGAGGCTCCGCACGTCCTCGGCGTGCAGCGCCGACCACTCCACCTGCTCGCGCGCCGCGTCCGTGTGCGCGGTGGCCCGGGCGACCGCATGCAGCAGGCCCAGGTCGGCCGCGTACGACAAGCGCACCAGACCGGCCCGTCGGTCCTCGTCCGGATACGGCCGGTGCAGAGCCGGGTGCAGCCCCACCAGGTCGGCGACCCGGCGGGCGAGCGGAATGCCCGCCACCGTGGCGAGCCGCGCCGCCAGCCGCCCCCGCCTCACTCCGTGCAGCAGCGCCGCCAGGACGCCGGCCAGCAGGTCGTCCCCGGACCGCCCCGCCGGATCGAAGCGGCCGACGGCCCGTGCGTCCCCCTCGCCGGGCAGCCCCACGGCCTCCTCCAGCGCCCGCACGTCGACGGCCGCTCCCGATCGCACCGCCCACAGGGCCGCCCCGGCCCCGAGCCCGTTCTCGACGACGGCCGCGTGCATCCAGTGCGTGTCCGTCCGCACATGTCCCGCCCGCACCCACTTGGCCACGCGCTCCCCGAACTCCTGTGCGCCGAACCCGTCCGCGACCCGGACGACGTATCCCTCCTGCCGCCCGGGGTCCAACCGCAGAGCACGCAGCGCCCGTTCGTCGAACACGCCCCGCCACAGGACCCGGGGAACGGGAACGCCGAGCCCGCGCAGGAAGACCACCGTGCGGTCCCAGTCCAGGCAGCGGCCCTCCCCGTCCCACACCGAGAAGCCGTAGAAGTAGCTCTCCAGGTCGTCGTACGCGATCGAGTGCCGGGCGAACATGTTCTCCCCGCACACCCGCCACCCCTCCGGGACGGCGTGGCCGATCCGGGCCTGGAGTGCCTTGACCCAGGTACGGGAGGGATGGTGGGCCGAGTCCAGCGAACGGGCGTGCAGGCCGTCGGCGTAAAGTGTGGTGTTCTCGCCGTCCAGCTTCTCGGTGACGACGACCTCGCGACCGCGCAGACCGGACAGGTCGGTGATCCGGAGGTCGTCGGCGGTCGCTCCGGGCGACCAGGGCAGATGCCGGGTCCGTGGATAGTGCGTACGCATGGTGAACGTCCCCCGTGACAGCCGTCGTGCCTGTTCAGCGTAGGGGTGCCGGGTTACGGCGGGCGAGCGGATTACGGTGCGGCCGGGACCGGCCGAGGCCCTCGGGAACGCTGCTGGGGAGGGCCCGGGTTTGACCTGCGTCACTCCGGGGGTAAGCTCCCCGGCCCGATTGGCCAGCCCCCCACCCGCTGTGGCAGACTGTCGGAGTTGCTCGGTCGAGTGTTGATGCTGTGCGCCTCCCGCCGGGAGGACCGGAAGCGAGTCCCACAGTACTCGTCGTCCTAACTGCCCTATGGCAGCACTGGGACGGACGTACGGGAATCTTTCGGGAAGTGCGGTGCGGCACCGGCCAGGCGCCCGGTGGGCCTTCCGCCCTCGGCTTGCGGTTCCGGAAGGGCCGTGTGCATTCCCCGCAGGGATGTTCGAACAAGGGGCATCTGTGTCAGCGGGAGCGCGACACGCCCGACCGCGTGGGTCGGAGGAAACGAAGGCAGCAAAAGGAATCCGCCGGGTTCCAGAGCGTTAAACAGAGACAGGACTACTGAGTAGCCATGGCGGGACAGAAGATCCGCATCCGGCTCAAGGCCTACGACCACGAGGTCATCGACTCCTCGGCGAAGAAGATCGTCGAGACGGTGACCCGCACTGGTGCGTCGGTCGCGGGCCCGGTGCCGCTGCCCACTGAGAAGAACGTGTACTGCGTCATCAAGTCGCCGCACAAGTACAAGGACTCGCGCGAGCACTTCGAGATGCGCACGCACAAGCGCCTGATCGACATCCTCGACCCGACCCCCAAGACCGTTGACTCTCTGATGCGACTCGACCTCCCGGCCGGTGTCGACATCGAGATCAAGCTCTGAGGGCCGGTGATCTGAGAATGGCTAAGCAGATCAAGGGCATCCTGGGCGAGAAGCTCGGCATGACGCAGGTGTGGGACGAGAACAACCGTGTCGTCCCGGTCACCGTCGTCAAGGCCGGCCCCAACATCGTCACCCAGGTCCGCACCAACGACGTCGACGGCTACGAGTCCGTCCAGCTCGCCTTCGGCGAGATCGACCCGCGCAAGGTGAACAAGCCCCTCAAGGGTCACTTCGCGAAGGCCGACGTCACCCCCCGTCGTCACCTCGTCGAGATCCGGACGGCCGACGCCACCGAGTACACCCTCGGTCAGGAAGTCACCGCCGAGGTCTTCGAGGCCGGCGTGAAGGTCGACGTCACCGGCAAGAGCAAGGGCAAGGGCTTCGCCGGTGTCATGAAGCGTCACAACTTCAAGGGCCTCGGCGCCGGTCACGGCACCCAGCGCAAGCACCGCTCTCCCGGTTCCATCGGTGGCTGCGCCACCCCGGGCCGCGTGTTCAAGGGCCTCCGCATGGCGGGTCGCATGGGCAACGAGCGTGTCACCACCCAGAACCTGACCGTCCACGCCGTTGACGCGGAGAAGGGTCTGCTGCTCATCAAGGGCGCGGTTCCCGGTCCGAACGGCGGCCTCGTCCTGGTCCGCACCGCGGCCAAGGGGGCCTGAGGTAACCGATGAGCACTGTTGACATCCTTTCGCCTGCCGGCGAGAAGACCGGAAGCGTCGAGCTCCCCGCGGAGATCTTCGGCGTGGAGAAGGTCAGCATCCCGCTGATCCACCAGGTCGTCGTCGCGCAGAACGCGGCCGCCCGCCAGGGCACACACAAGACGAAGACCCGTGGCGAGGTCCGTGGTGGCGGCAAGAAGCCGTACCGCCAGAAGGGCACCGGCCGCGCCCGTCAGGGCTCGACCCGCGCCCCGCAGTTCGCCGGCGGTGGCGTCGTCCACGGCCCGCAGCCGCGTGACTACTCGCAGCGCACCCCGAAGAAGATGAAGGCTGCCGCTCTGCGTCACGCCCTCACCGACCGGGCGCGCCACAACCGCATCCACGTCGTCTCCGGCGTGGTCGAGGGCGAGAACCCCAGCACCAAGGCCGCTCGCACGCTGTTCGGCAAGATCTCGGAGCGCAAGAACCTGCTCCTGGTCGTCGACCGCGCCGACGAGGCCGCGTGGCTGTCCGCCCGCAACCTGCCCCAGGTCCACATCCTGGAGCCGGGCCAGCTGAACACGTACGACGTGATCGTCTCGGACGACGTGGTCTTCACCCAGGCCGCTCTCGAGTCCTTCGTCGCCGGCCCGAAGGCCAACGACACCGAAGGGACCGAGGTCTGATGGCTACCCGTCACCCGAGCATCGCCTCGAAGGCCGCCAAGGCCGCCAAGGCCGCGCGCGTCGCCAAGGCGCGCCGCCACGAGGCCGAGGGCAAGAACACCGTCGAGACCCCGCTGAGCAAGTCCTTCACGGACCACCGTGACGTGCTGCTCAAGCCGGTCGTCTCGGAGAAGAGCTACGCGCTTCTGGACGAGGGCAAGTACACGTTCATCGTCGCCCCGGGCGCCAACAAGACCCAGATCAAGCAGGCCGTCCAGGCGGTCTTCGACGTCAAGGTCACCGGGGTCAACACCCTCAACCGCCAGGGCAAGCGCAAGCGCACCAAGACCGGTTTCGGTCAGCGCGCGGGCTCCAAGCGCGCGATCGTGACCCTCGCCGAGGGCGACCGTATCGACATCTTCGGCGGTCCGACCGCGTAAGCGGGTCGGATCGTCCGATATCGGACGAGGACTGAGAAATGGGAATCCGCAAGTACAAGCCGACTACGCCGGGCCGTCGTGGCGCCAGCGTCGCCGACTTCGTCGAGGTCACGCGGTCCACGCCGGAGAAGTCGCTGGTCCGCCCGCTGCACAGCAAGGGCGGCCGTAACAACGCCGGTCGTGTGACCGTTCGCCACCAGGGTGGCGGACACAAGCGCGCCTTCCGAGTGATCGACTTCCGTCGTCACGACAAGGACGGCGTGCCGGCGAAGGTCGCGCACATCGAGTACGACCCCAACCGCACCGCGCGCATCGCGCTGCTGCACTACGCGGACGGCGAGAAGCGCTACATCCTCGCCCCGCGCAACCTGCAGCAGGGCGACACCGTGGAGAACGGTCCCGGGGCCGACATCAAGCCGGGCAACAACCTGGCCCTCCGCAACATCCCGGTCGGTACCACGATCCACGCGATCGAGCTCCGTCCCGGTGGTGGCGCCAAGTTCGCCCGTTCCGCGGGTGCCTCGGTGCAGCTGCTCGCCCGTGAGGGCGCCATGGCGACCCTCCGTATGCCGTCCGGCGAGATCCGCATGGTGGACGCGCGCTGCCGCGCCACCGTCGGTGAGGTCGGCAACGCCGAGCAGTCGAACATCAACTGGGGCAAGGCCGGCCGCAAGCGGTGGCTGGGCGTTCGCCCGACCGTCCGTGGTGTCGTCATGAACCCGGTCGACCACCCGCACGGTGGTGGTGAGGGCCGGACGTCCGGTGGTCGTCACCCCGTCTCCCCGTGGGGCAAGAAGGAAGGTCGTACTCGTTCGCCCAAGAAGGCGTCGAACAAGTACATCGTCCGCCGCCGCAAGACGAACAAGAAGCGTTAAGGACTGGTTGAGATGCCTCGTAGCTTGAAGAAGGGGCCCTTCGTAGACGACCACCTGATCAAGAAGGTGGATGTCCAGAACGAAGCCGGCACCAAGAACGTCATCAAGACCTGGTCCCGTCGCTCGATGATCGTCCCGGCCATGCTCGGTCACACGATCGCGGTGCACAACGGCAAGACCCACATCCCGGTGTTCGTCACCGAGTCGATGGTCGGCCACAAGCTCGGCGAGTTCTCGCCGACCCGCACCTTCCGGGGCCACGTCAAGGACGACCGGAAGTCGAAGCGCCGCTAACAGCGGATCGCATTCAGACACGTAAGAAACTGAAGGGACAACCATGGAAGCCAGGGCCCAGGCGCGGTACATCCGCGTCACGCCCATGAAGGCCCGCCGCGTGGTGGACCTCATCCGTGGCATGGATGCCACGGAGGCCCAGGCTGTTCTGCGATTCGCTCCGCAGGCAGCCTCCGTGCCGGTCGGCAAGGTGCTCGACAGCGCCATCGCCAACGCCGCGCACAACTACGACCACACCGACGCCGACAGCCTCTTCATCTCCGAGGCGTACGTCGACGAGGGTCCGACCCTGAAGCGGTTCCGGCCGCGCGCCCAGGGCCGTGCCTACCGGATCCGCAAGCGGACCAGCCACATCACCGTGGTCGTCAGCAGCAAGGAAGGAACCCGGTAATGGGCCAGAAGGTAAACCCGCATGGGTTCCGGCTCGGTGTCACGACCGACTTCAAGTCGCGTTGGTACGCCGACAAGCTGTACAAGGACTACGTCAAGGAAGACGTCGCCATCCGTCGGATGATGACGTCCGGCATGGAGCGCGCCGGTATCTCGAAGGTCGAGATCGAGCGCACCCGTGACCGTGTCCGCGTGGACATCCACACCGCGCGTCCGGGCATCGTCATCGGCCGCCGCGGCGCCGAGGCCGACCGCATCCGCGGTGACCTGGAGAAGCTGACCGGCAAGCAGGTCCAGCTGAACATCCTCGAGGTCAAGAACCCGGAGACGGACGCTCAGCTGGTGGCCCAGGCCGTCGCCGAGCAGCTGTCCTCCCGCGTCTCCTTCCGTCGCGCCATGCGTAAGAGCATGCAGTCGGCGATGAAGGCCGGCGCCAAGGGCATCAAGATCCAGTGCGGTGGCCGCCTCGGCGGCGCCGAGATGTCCCGCTCGGAGTTCTACCGCGAGGGCCGTGTGCCCCTGCACACGCTCCGCGCGAACGTGGACTACGGCTTCTTCGAGGCCAAGACGACCTTCGGCCGTATCGGTGTGAAGGTCTGGATCTACAAGGGCGACGTCAAGAACATCGCCGAGGTCCGCGCCGAGAACGCCGCAGCCCGTGCCGGCAACCGCCCGGCCCGTGGCGGTGGCGCTGGTGACCGCCCGGCCCGTGGTGGCCGTGGTGGCGAGCGGCGCGGTCGCAAGCCGCAGCAGGCTCCCGCTGCCGAGGCCCCCCAGGCCGAGGCCGCCGCCGCTCCGGCTGCTGAGAGCACCGGAACGGAGGCCTGACCGACATGCTGATCCCCCGTAGGGTCAAGCACCGCAAGCAGCACCACCCGAAGCGTCGTGGTGAGGCCAAGGGCGGTACCACGGTCGCGTTCGGCGAGTACGGCATCCAGGCCCTCACGCCGGCGTACGTGACCAACCGCCAGATCGAGGCGGCTCGTATCGCGATGACCCGCCACATCAAGCGTGGCGGCAAGGTCTGGATCAACATCTACCCGGACCGCCCGCTGACGAAGAAGCCTGCCGAGACCCGCATGGGTTCCGGTAAGGGTTCTCCGGAGTGGTGGATCGCGAACGTGCACCCGGGCCGGGTCATGTTCGAGCTGTCCTACCCCAACGAGAAGATCGCCCGTGAGGCCCTGACTCGCGCAGCCCACAAGCTGCCGATGAAGTGCCGGATCGTCAAGCGCGAGGCAGGTGAAGCGTGATGTCGGCCGGTACCAAGGCGTCCGAGCTGCGCGAGCTGGGCAACGAGGAGCTTCTGAACAAGCTCCGCGAGGCCAAGGAAGAGCTGTTCAACCTCCGCTTCCAGGCGGCGACGGGTCAGCTCGAGAACCACGGTCGGCTCAAGGCCGTCCGTAAGGACATCGCGCGGATCTACACCCTGATGCGTGAGCGCGAGCTGGGCATCGAGACGGTGGAGAGCGCCTGATGAGCGAGAGCAACGTGACTGAGAACGCAACCGAGGCGCGCGGTTTCCGCAAGACCCGTGAGGGTCTCGTCGTCAGCGACAAGATGGACAAGACCGTCGTCGTCGCCGTCGAGGACCGCGTCAAGCACGCGCTGTACGGCAAGGTCATCCGCCGTACGAACAAGCTCAAGGCGCACGACGAGCAGAACGCCGCGGGCGTCGGCGACCGTGTCCTCCTCGCGGAGACCCGGCCGCTGTCCGCGACGAAGCGCTGGCGCATCGTCGAGATCCTCGAGAAGGCCAAGTAGGTAATTCCCGCAAGGGAATTCCAAAAGTAAGTTCCTGCGGGGCATCCCTCGCAGGACAGTTCCGCCAGGCTCGGCAGGGGTTCCGTAACAGGACCCCTGCCGGGAACCGGCAGACACACAGGAGATAGACGTGATCCAGCAGGAGTCGCGACTGCGCGTCGCCGACAACACTGGTGCGAAGGAAATCCTTTGCATCCGTGTGCTCGGTGGCTCCGGTCGCCGCTACGCGGGCATCGGTGACGTCATCGTCGCCACCGTCAAGGACGCGATCCCCGGCGGCAACGTGAAGAAGGGTGACGTCATCAAGGCGGTCATCGTTCGCACCGTCAAGGAGCGCCGCCGTCCGGACGGCTCGTACATCCGCTTCGACGAGAACGCCGCTGTCATTCTCAAGAACGACGGCGACCCTCGTGGCACCCGTATCTTCGGCCCGGTCGGCCGTGAGCTGCGCGAGAAGAAGTTCATGAAGATCATCTCGCTGGCTCCGGAGGTGCTGTAAGCATGAAGATCAAGAAGGGCGACCTGGTCCAGGTCATCACCGGTAAGGACAAGGGCAAGCAGGGCAAGGTCATCGCGGCCTACCCCCGCGAGGACCGGGTCCTGGTCGAGGGTGTCAACCGGGTCAAGAAGCACACCAAGGCCGGTCCGACCGCTCGCGGTTCGCAGGCCGGCGGCATCGTCACGACCGAGGCGCCCGTCCACGTCTCCAACGTCCAGCTGGTCGTTGAGAAGGACGGCAACAAGGTTGTCACGCGTGTCGGTTACCGCTTCGACGACGAAGGCAACAAGATCCGCGTTGCCAAGCGGACGGGTGAGGACATCTGATGGCTACCACCACTGCTCCGCGTCTGAAGCTGAAGTACCGCGAGGAGATCGCGGGCAAGCTGCGTGACGAGTTCAAGTACGAGAACGTCATGCAGATCCCCGGCCTCGTCAAGATCGTGGTCAACATGGGTGTCGGCGACGCCGCCCGTGACTCGAAGCTGATCGAGGGCGCGATCCGCGACCTGACCACGATCACCGGTCAGAAGCCGGCCGTCACCAAGGCCCGCAAGTCCATCGCGCAGTTCAAGCTGCGTGAGGGTCAGCCGATCGGTGCCCACGTCACGCTCCGTGGCGACCGCATGTGGGAGTTCCTGGACCGCACCCTGTCGCTCGCGCTCCCGCGCATCCGCGACTTCCGTGGTCTGTCCCCCAAGCAGTTCGACGGCCGTGGCAACTACACCTTCGGTCTCACGGAGCAGGTCATGTTCCACGAGATCGACCAGGACAAGATCGACCGTACCCGGGGTATGGACATCACCGTGGTCACCACGGCGACCAACGACGCTGAGGGCCGCGCGCTCCTTCGTCACCTCGGCTTCCCGTTCAAGGAGGCGTGAGCGAGATGGCGAAGAAGGCTCTGATTGCCAAGGCTGCTCGCAAGCCCAAGTTCGGTGTGCGTGGCTACACGCGCTGCCAGCGCTGCGGCCGTCCGCACTCCGTGTACCGCAAGTTCGGCCTCTGCCGCGTGTGCCTTCGTGAGATGGCTCACCGTGGCGAGCTGCCGGGCGTGACCAAGAGCTCCTGGTAATCCCCCTTTTAGGGATTCCGGAGGCTCTCGGTAAGCAATGGGCGTGTCAGGTGCCCACCTCTTCATGGCTTAGGCTTGGAGGGTTGGGCGCCTGACGGTCGCCCGTACGACTTACTACGCCGTAGGTCCACCGCACCGCACCCGCCTCGTCTCGGATCGAGGAGAGGGATGGGCACCTGGAAACCCCGGCGAGAGAGGCCGAAGGCCAATTCATGACCATGACTGATCCGATCGCAGACATGCTTACGCGTCTGCGGAACGCGAACTCGGCATACCACGACTCCGTGACGATGCCGGCGTCGAAGATCAAGTCTCACATCGCGGAGATCCTCCAGCAGGAGGGCTTCATCACGGGCTGGAAGGTCGAGGACGCCGAGGTCGGCAAGAACCTCGTCCTGGACCTGAAGTTCGGTCCCAACCGTGAGCGCTCCATCGCGGGCATCAAGCGGATCTCCAAGCCCGGTCTCCGGGTGTACGCGAAGTCCACCTCCCTGCCCAAGGTGCTGGGCGGCCTCGGCGTGGCGATCATCTCCACGTCGCACGGCCTCCTCACCGACAAGCAGGCCGGCAAGAAGGGCGTAGGCGGGGAAGTCCTCGCCTACGTCTGGTAGCAGAAGGGAACGGAGGAAACAGCTATGTCGCGTATTGGCAAGCTCCCCATCACGGTTCCCGCCGGCGTGGACGTCACCATCGACGGCCAGACGGTCTCGGTCAAGGGGCCCAAGGGCTCGCTGACCCACACCGTTGTGGCGCCGATCGAGATCGCCAAGGGTGAGGACGGCGTTCTGAACGTCACCCGCCCCAACGACGAGCGTCAGAGCAAGGCCCTGCACGGCCTGTCCCGCACGCTGGTGGCGAACATGATCACCGGCGTGACCCAGGGTTACGTGAAGAAGCTCGAGATCAGCGGTGTCGGTTACCGCGTGACCGCCAAGGGCTCGAACCTCGAGTTCGCGCTCGGTTACAGCCACCCGATCCTCGTCGAGGCCCCCGAGGGCATCAGCTTCAAGGTCGAGAACCCCACCCGGTTCTCGGTCGAGGGCATCGACAAGCAGAAGGTCGGCGAGGTCGCGGCCAACATCCGCAAGCTGCGCAAGCCCGACCCGTACAAGGCCAAGGGCGTCAAGTACGAGGGCGAAGTCATCCGCCGCAAGGTCGGAAAGGCGGGTAAGTAAGCCATGGCATACGGACAGAAGATCCTCAAGGGCGACGCCTACAAGCGCGCCGCGATCAAGCGCCGCCACATCCGGATCCGTAAGAACATTTCCGGTACGGCGGAGCGTCCCCGTCTGGTCGTTACCCGCTCCAACCGCCACATCGTGGCCCAGGTGATCGACGACATCAAGGGTCACACCCTGGCGTCGGCGTCCACCCTGGACACCTCGGTCCGTGGTGGCGAGGGTGACAAGTCCGCGCAGGCCAAGCAGGTCGGCGCCCTGGTCGCCGAGCGTGCCAAGGCCGCCGGTGTCGAGGCCGTGGTGTTCGACCGTGGTGGCAACCAGTACGCCGGGCGCATCGCTGCCCTGGCGGACGCCGCCCGCGAAGCCGGGCTCAAGTTCTGAGCCGCTTGTAGCTAGCGGAAAGAGAGAGGTAATCCAATGGCTGGACCCCAGCGCCGCGGTGGCGGTGCCGGTGGCGGCGAGCGGCGGGACCGGAAGGGCCGTGACGGCGGCGCTGCTGCCGCCGAGAAGACCGCGTACGTTGAGCGCGTTGTCGCGATCAACCGCGTCGCCAAGGTTGTGAAGGGTGGTCGTCGCTTCAGCTTCACCGCGCTGGTCGTGGTGGGCGACGGTGACGGCACCGTGGGTGTCGGTTACGGCAAGGCCAAGGAGGTGCCGGCCGCCATCGCCAAGGGTGTTGAGGAGGCCAAGAAGCACTTCTTCAAGGTCCCCCGTATCCAGGGCACCATCCCTCACCCCATCCAGGGTGAGAAGGCCGCGGGCGTCGTCCTGCTCAAGCCGGCTTCGCCGGGTACCGGTGTTATCGCCGGTGGTCCCGTGCGCGCCGTGCTGGAGTGCGCGGGCGTTCACGACATCCTGTCGAAGTCCCTGGGCTCCGACAACGCGATCAACATCGTGCACGCGACCGTGGCGGCCCTCAAGGGCCTGCAGCGTCCCGAGGAGATCGCGGCCCGCCGCGGTCTGCCCCTCGAGGACGTCGCCCCCGCGGCTCTGCTTCGTGCGCGTGCGGGAGCGGGTGCGTAATGGCTCGCCTCAAGGTCACGCAGACGAAGTCGTACATCGGCAGCAAGCAGAACCACCGTGACACCCTGCGGTCCCTTGGTCTCAAGGGGATCAACACCGTGGTCGTCAAGGAGGACCGCCCCGAGTTCCGCGGCATGGTGCACACCGTCCGCCACCTCGTGACGGTTGAGGAGGTCGACTGATCATGGCGGAGAACAACCCGCTCAAGATCCACAACCTCCGTCCCGCCCCGGGCGCCAAGACCGCCAAGACCCGTGTGGGTCGTGGTGAGGCGTCGAAGGGTAAGACGGCCGGTCGTGGTACCAAGGGTACGAAGGCCCGTTACCAGGTTCCGGAGCGCTTCGAGGGTGGCCAGATGCCCCTCCACATGCGTCTTCCGAAGCTGAAGGGCTTCAAGAACCCGTTCAAGACCGAGTTCCAGGTCGTGAACCTCGACAAGCTGGCCGCGCTGTACCCGGAGGGTGGCGAGGTCACCGTCGAGGGGCTCGTCGCCAAGGGTGCCGTTCGCAAGAACAGCCTCGTCAAGGTGCTCGGCCAGGGTGAGGTCTCCGTGGCGCTGCAGGTGACGGTCGACGCCGTCTCCGGCTCCGCCAAGGAGAAGATCACCGCCGCCGGCGGCACCGTCACCGAGCTCGTCTGAGCACTCGGACGTCATCGATGACGTAAGCGATCCCGACCGGGGATACCCTCACAGTGGGGTATCCCCGGTTGGTCGTTCCTAGGGGGCGTGGTCGCCGGTAAGGTGGCCTGCGCTGTTCTTTTTCCTCATTCGTCGAACCTCAAGACCGTCACCCTTGACGCAGTTGCGCGGGGGTCGCAGGAGGCACCGTGCTCACCGCGTTCGCCCGGGCGTTCAGGACGCCCGACCTGCGCAAGAAACTGCTCTTCACGCTGGCCATCATCGTGGTCTACCGGGTCGGTACCCATATCCCGATCCCCGGCGTCAACTACAAAGCCGTCCAGACGTGTGTGAACGAGGCCTCCGGCAACCAGGGCCTGTTCGGTCTCGTCAACATGTTCAGCGGCGGCGCGCTGCTGCAGATCACGATCTTCGCGCTCGGCATCATGCCGTACATCACCGCCAGCATCATTCTGCAGCTGCTGACCGTGGTCATCCCGCGCCTGGAAGCCCTGAAGAAGGAGGGCCAGGCAGGTACGACGAAGATCACCCAGTACACCCGTTACCTGACGGTGGCCCTCGCCATCCTGCAGGGCACCGGCCTGGTGGCCACCGCCCGCAGCGGCGCCCTCTTCTCCGGCTGCACGGTCGCCTCCAGCATCGTGCCGGACCAGGCGATCTTCACCACCATCACGATGGTGATCTGCATGACCGCCGGTACGGCCGTCGTCATGTGGCTCGGTGAGCTGATCACCGACCGCGGCATCGGCAACGGCATGTCGATCCTGATGTTCATCTCGATCGCCGCGACGTTCCCGTCCGCGCTGTGGGCCATCAAGAAGCAGGGCACCCTGGCGGGCGGCTGGATCGAGTTCGGCACCGTCATCGCGGTCGGCCTGATCATGGTCGCCCTGGTGGTCTTCGTCGAGCAGGCCCAGCGCCGGATCCCGGTCCAGTACGCCAAGCGCATGATCGGCCGCCGGTCCTACGGCGGCACGTCCACGTACATCCCGCTCAAGGTGAACCAGGCCGGTGTGATCCCGGTCATCTTCGCCTCGTCGCTGCTCTACATCCCGGCACTCGTGGCACAGTTCGCCGGCGGCAACTCGGGCTGGAAGCAGTGGATCTCCACGAACCTGACCAAGGGTGACCACCCGATTTACATCACCCTGTACTTCTTGCTCATCGTTTTCTTCGCGTTCTTCTATGTCGCCATCTCCTTCAACCCCGAAGAAGTAGCCGACAACATGAAGAAGTATGGTGGCTTCATCCCGGGCATCCGGGCTGGCCGACCGACCGCTGAGTACCTGTCGTACGTGCTCAACCGGATCACCTGGCCGGGTTCGCTGTATCTGGGCCTGATCGCTCTCGTACCGACGATGGCGTTGGTTGGCTTTGGGGCAAGCCAGAACTTCCCGTTCGGTGGCACCAGCATCCTGATCATCGTGGGTGTGGGCCTCGAAACGGTGAAGCAGATCGAGAGCCAGCTCCAGCAGCGCAATTACGAAGGGTTCCTCCGCTGATGCGAATCGTCCTCGTCGGGCCGCCGGGAGCCGGTAAGGGAACGCAAGCCGTTCGCCTCGCCGAGAAGCTGAAGATCCCGCACATCTCCACGGGCGACCTGTTCCGGGCCAACATCAGCCAGCAGACGGAGCTCGGAAAGCTCGCGAAGTCCTACATGGACGCCGGCAACCTCGTCCCGGACGAGGTCACCATCGCCATGGCCAAGGACCGCATGGAGCAGCCGGACGCCACCGGCGGTTTCCTGCTGGACGGGTTCCCGCGCAACGTCTCGCAGGCCGAGGCGCTCGACGAGCTCCTGAAGAGCGAGGGCATCAAGCTCGACGCGGTACTCGACCTCGAGGTCCCGGAGGACGAGGTCGTCAAGCGGATCGCGGGCCGCCGCATCTGCCGCAACGACTCGTCCCACGTCTTCCACGTGACGTACACCCCGCCGAAGGTCGAGGGTGTCTGCGACATCTGCGGCGGCGAGCTGTACCAGCGCGACGACGACTCCGAGGACACCGTCCGTACGCGGCTGGAGGTCTACCACACACAGACCGAGCCCATCATCGACTACTACAAGTCGCAGGGCCTGGTCCGTACGATCTCCTCGCTTGGCCCGGTGGAGGAGATCACCCGGCGCGCGCTGGAGGCGCTGGGGCAGAACGAGGACGACAAGAAGTAGTTCCACGGCGGTTCCGGCCGCGGTGCCCCCTCGGGTGCCGCGGCCGTACTGTTGTACAGGTATCCGGTTGACGTTGACGTGAGTGACGGAGAGCGCAGGCCCCCATGGTGCAGATCAAGTCCCCCGAGCAGATCGCCAAGATGCGGGCGGCGGGCCTGGTCGTAGCCGCCATCCACGCGGCCACCCGGGAGGTGGCGGTCCCCGGTGCCAGCACCAAGGACCTGGACGAGGTGGCCCGCAAGGTCCTCGCCGAGCACGGCGCCAGGTCGAACTTCCTCGGGTACGGCGGCTTCCCGGCCACCATCTGCACGTCCGTCAACGACGTGGTCGTCCACGGCATCCCCGCGGAGAACGTCGTCCTCAAGGACGGCGACATCATCTCCATCGACTGCGGTGCGATCGTCGACGGCTGGCACGGTGACGCGGCCTACACGGCCTTCGTGGGCTCCGGCCACGCTCCGGAGCTGATCGAGCTCTCCCGGGTGACCGAGGAGTCGATGTGGGCCGGCATCGCGGCGATGAAGCAGGGCAGCCGGCTGGTGGACGTGTCCAGGGCGATCGAGACGTACATCCGCCGGCAGCCGAAGCCGGGCGGCGGCCGGTACGGGATCATCGAGGACTACGGCGGCCACGGCATCGGCACCGAGATGCACATGGACCCGCACCTGCTGAACTACGTCGACCGGCGGCGGGGGAAGGGGCCGAAGCTGGTTCCCGGGTTCTGCCTGGCCATCGAGCCGATGGTGTCGCTGGGGACGCCGCGGACCGAGGTGCTGGAGGACGACTGGACGGTCATCACGACCGACGGGACGTGGTCCTCGCACTGGGAGCACAGCGTTGCGCTGACCGAAGAGGGTCCCCTGGTGCTGACGTCTCCCGACGGGGGTAAGGCGAAGCTGGCCGAGCACGGGATCACGGCTGCGCCGGATCCCCTGGGCTGAGCACCTTTCGACGCCGCGGCTGGGTGGGGGCTGGTCGCGCCCGCGCGGCGGCGCCGCATATCGAAACAGCCCCGCGCCCCTGACGGGGTGCTGTGGTTCCGTGCGCTTAATGATCTGCTCTGTGGGGCAGACTCCACCGATTCGTCTTTCCGGGTGCGCTGACGTAGACTGACTCGTCGGCTCTCGTGCACCCGCATGTCCGCATGCGCCCGTGGGGTATCCCAAGCGGGACGCGTGGGAGTCGATCAAGGTAGTCGATTCGAAGGGCGAAGCGTGGCCAAGAAGCAAGGTGCCATCGAGATCGAGGGCACTGTCGTCGAGTCTCTTCCGAACGCGATGTTCAAGGTGGAGCTCCAGAACGGCCACCAGGTCCTGGCACACATCAGCGGCAAGATGCGTATGCACTACATCCGCATCCTCCCTGACGACCGGGTCGTGGTGGAGCTGTCTCCGTACGACCTGACGCGTGGCCGGATCGTCTACCGATACAAGTAGATCTTGCCCAGGTCCCGTGCGAGCGGGGCTGCCGGCAACTGACCCGGAGAACCTCAATCCCATGAAGGTCAAGCCGAGCGTCAAGAAGATCTGCGACAAGTGCAGGGTGATCCGCCGTCACGGTCGGGTCATGGTCATTTGCGAGAACCCGCGCCACAAGCAGCGCCAGGGCTGACGCACGACCGATCCCTCTGCATTCATCGCAGAGATTCGCGCGACGCAAGCTGAATTTGTTCATACGCAGGACCCGAGCCGGAGACGGCTCGACACCCCCGGTTCGGAGGCCGGGGACCCAGGCCGTACCAAATCTTTGAAACACAAGAGGCCGGCGGCTGGGATCCGGTCCTGCGGAAGACCTCCGAAGATCACCAGGAGCCATTGAAGTGGCACGCGTTTCCGGTGTTGACATCCCGCGCGAAAAGCGTGTGGAAGTCGCCCTCACCTACGTGTTCGGCATCGGCCGTACGCTCTCCCAGCTGACGCTGGCCGAGACCGGCATCGACCCGAACACCCGCGTCCGTGACCTGACTGAAGAGCAGCTGGTCGCGATTCGTGAGTACGTCGACAACAACATCAAGACCGAGGGTGACCTCCGTCGCGAGATCCAGGCCGACATCCGCCGCAAGGTCGAGATCGGCTGCTACCAGGGTCTGCGGCACCGCCGCGGTCTGCCCGTCCGCGGTCAGCGCACCAGCACCAACGCCCGCACCCGCAAGGGCCCGCGTCGCGCCATCGCCGGCAAGAAGAAGCCGGGCAAGAAGTAGTCCACAGCGGACAACGCTTCATCAGCGGTCTTCGCTGTAGGACCGACCACCTCCCCGTAGGAGTTACTAGATGCCCCCCAAGGGTCGTCAGGGCGCTGCCAAGAAGGTGCGCCGCAAGGAAAAGAAGAACGTCGCTCACGGCCACGCGCACATCAAGAGCACGTTCAACAACACGATCGTCTCCATCACGGACCCGTCCGGCAACGTGATCTCCTGGGCCTCCGCCGGCCACGTCGGCTTCAAGGGCTCCCGGAAGTCCACGCCGTTCGCCGCGCAGATGGCCGCCGAGTCGGCTGCCCGCCGCGCGCAGGAGCACGGCATGCGCAAGGTCGACGTGTTCGTGAAGGGCCCGGGTTCCGGTCGTGAGACCGCCATCCGTTCCCTGCAGGCCACGGGCCTCGAGGTCGGCTCCATCCAGGACGTCACCCCGACCCCGCACAACGGCTGCCGTCCGCCGAAGCGCCGCCGCGTCTGACGCGACGCCTTCGGGCCTGAGGTTTCCGGGCGGTACGGCTCCGTAAAAGGGCCGTATCGCCCGTACCCTTGCAGTACCAGTAGGGCGTCAAATAGCGGGCGCCCGCAACTGAAGGATCCACACCATGCTGATCGCTCAGCGTCCCTCGTTGACCGAAGAGGTCGTCGACGAGTTCCGCTCCCGGTTCGTGATCGAGCCGCTGGAGCCGGGCTTCGGCTACACCCTCGGCAACTCCCTGCGTCGCACCCTCCTGTCGTCGATCCCCGGCGCTGCTGTCACCAGCATCCGCATCGACGGTGTCCTGCACGAGTTCACCACCGTGCCGGGCGTCAAGGAGGACGTCACCGACCTGATCCTCAACATCAAGCAGCTGGTCGTCTCCTCGGAGCACGACGAGCCGGTCGTGATGTACCTGCGCAAGCAGGGCCCGGGTCTGGTCACCGCCGCCGACATCGCGCCCCCGGCCGGTGTCGAGGTGCACAACCCCGACCTGGTCCTCGCCACGCTCAACGGCAAGGGCAAGCTGGAGATGGAGCTGACGGTCGAGCGTGGCCGCGGTTACGTCTCCGCCGTGCAGAACAAGCAGGTGGGCCAGGAGATCGGCCGAATCCCGGTCGACTCCATCTACTCGCCGGTGCTCAAGGTCACGTACAAGGTCGAGGCGACCCGTGTCGAGCAGCGCACCGACTTCGACAAGCTGATCGTCGACGTCGAGACGAAGCAGGCGATGCGTCCCCGTGACGCCATGGCCTCCGCCGGTAAGACCCTGGTCGAGCTGTTCGGTCTCGCCCGCGAGCTGAACATCGACGCCGAGGGCATCGACATGGGCCCGTCCCCCACGGACGCCGCCCTGGCCGCGGACCTGGCGCTGCCGATCGAGGAGCTGGAGCTCACGGTCCGCTCCTACAACTGCCTCAAGCGTGAGGGCATCCACTCCGTGGGTGAGCTCGTCGCCCGCTCCGAGGCCGACCTCCTGGACATCCGCAACTTCGGTGCGAAGTCCATCGACGAGGTCAAGGCGAAGCTGGCCGGCATGGGCCTGGCCCTCAAGGACAGCCCGCCCGGATTCGACCCGACGGCTGCGGCTGACGCCTTCGGGGCCGATGACGACGTCGACGCCGGGTTCGTCGAGACCGAGCAGTACTAAGAGCTCGGGACCGACTGCCCGTTCCAGGCTGCGGGACCGTTGTGGCTGGTCGCGCAGTTCCCCGCGCCCCTTGGGGCGCGGGGTCTCCGACAGACGACCGTCTGCTCGGATACTGACTCCGGTACCTGATACGGCCGGGGCAGACACACAGGAGAAGAACCATGCCGAAGCCCACCAAGGGTGCCCGTCTGGGCGGCAGTGCCGCGCACGAGAAGCTGCTCCTCGCGAACCTCGCGAAGGCGCTGTTCGAGCACGGCCGTATCACCACCACCGAGGCGAAGGCCCGCCGTCTGCGGCCGTACGCCGAGCGTCTGGTCACCAAGGCGAAGAAGGGCGACCTTCACAACCGCCGTCAGGTGCTCCAGGTCATCACGGACAAGAGCATCGTGCACACGCTCTTCACCGAGATCGGCCCGCGGTACGAGAACCGTCCGGGTGGTTACACCCGTATCACCAAGATCGGTAACCGTCGTGGCGACAACGCGCCGATGGCTGTCATCGAGCTGGTCGAGGCGCTGACGGTCGCGCAGCAGGCGACGGGTGAGGCCGAGGCCGCGACGCGGCGTGCCGCCAAGGACGCCGACGAGGTCAAGGCTGCTGAGACTGTCGAGGTCGAGGACGCCAAGGTCGACGTGACCAAGGCCGACGAGGCCGAGGACGCTGCCGAGGAGTCGAAGGAGGCGTAAGGCCGTCCTTTGACTGCGGCGCCGTAGTGGCTGGTCGCGCAGTTCCCCGCGCCCCTGAGGGGCGCGCTGGTGGGCCCGTTCCTTTCGAGGGGCGGGCCCGCTTCTGTGTTCCTGAGAGGATCTCCGTGTGAGTGACGAAGTTCAGCCCGGCCACGTCCGCATCCGCCTCGACCTGTCCTACGACGGGAGCGGGTTCCACGGATGGGCCAAGCAGGCCGGGGGGAAGCGGACCGTACAGGGGGAGATCGAGGAGGCGCTGCGGGTCGTCACCCGGTCACAGGAGACGACGTACGACCTGACCGTGGCCGGACGGACGGACGCCGGGGTGCACGCGCGCGGGCAGGTGGCGCATGTCGATCTGCCGGCCGGGGTGTGGGAGGAGCAGCGCGAGAAGCTCCTGAAGCGGCTCGCGGGGAGGCTGCCGAAGGACGTGCGGGTGTGGGCGCTGGGTGAGGCGCCGGCGGGGTTCAACGCGCGGTTCGCGGCGCTGTGGCGGCGCTATGTGTACCGGGTCGGGGACCGGCCGGGGGGCGTGGATCCGCTGCTGCGCAACCACGTCCTGTGGCACGACTGGGAGTTGGACGTCGCCGTGATGGACGCGGCCGCCAAGTCACTGGTCGGGGAGCACGACTTCGCGGCGTACGCGAAGAAGCGGGAGGGCGCCTCGACGGTCCGGGAGATCCTCGACTTCGGGGTGCGCCGTACCGCCGGCGGTGTCGTCGAGATCGAGGTCCGGGCCGATGCCTTCTGCCACAACCAAGTGCGGTCCATGGTGGGCGCGTTGCTGTTCGTCGGCGACGGGCACCGGGGTGTGGAGTGGCCGCGGAAGGTGCTGGACGCGCGGGTGCGGGACAGCGCCGTGCACGTCGTGCGGCCGCACGGGCTGACGTTGGAGGAGGTCGCGTATCCGGCGGACGACCGGCTTGCCGAGCGGCAGCGGGAGGCCCGCCGGGTACGCGGCGAGGTGCATGGGGTCAGCCGGCCAGGACCTTCTTGAGGGTCGGCTTGAGATACGGGATCAGTGTCTTGGCGTAGCCCGAGGTGATGTGGCTGTCGTCGGTGAAGACGACCTGGTCGCCGATGACGGCCGGGCAGACTTCCTGCGCGCAGAACAAGGGCACCGTGTCGATGATGTAGGCGCCGTGTTTCTCGGCCACCTGCTGCTCCATGGTCCGGAATTTCGGGAACTCGAGCGCTTCGCTCCTCTTCCGGTTGCAGGCGGACAGGTCATTGGTGTGGGTGGCGAGGCAGTCCGGGATGTTCTGGCCGGGCTCCGGGGTGTCCGTCATGTAGACCAGTTGGGCGCTGTTGTTCTTCAGGGCCGCGAACAGGGCTTCGGCTCCCGCTCTGGTCGCTTCCCGGCGAGCACGGTCGGAAATGACGATGATGTCGGGCTTGATCTCGTCAAGTGCCGCGAAGGCGGAATTCCGCCAGCTGGTGCATTCCGTGTATTCGCGGTTGAGCTCGGGGTTGGTGATGTCGTAGACCTGCGGGGAGCATCCTCCCTTGGACACGATCACGATCCTGGTGTGCAGCTCCTGCCCGATCTTGTCGAAGGCGTCGCTCCACTGCCAGGCGTGCGAGTCCCCCATGAGGACCATGGTCTGCTTGCCCTTCGCATCCCCCAGTACGCAGGCGTCCGCCAGGTTGAACTCCTTGTCGGTGGTGCTGTCGATGCAGCTCTTGTTCGCGTGGTCATCGGGGGATTTCTGCAGCGAACTCTGTCCGGCCGCGGACAGCCGGGTCTGGAGTGCGGCGTCTTCCACCGAGGCCTGGTTGCTGTATCCGGACGCGACGGTGGTGGTGGACGCCACCGTGTCGAGGTTCAGGGGAAGGAAGATCGCCAGGGCAGTCGCCCCGGCCGCGGTGGCGGTGGTCGTACCGCCGAGCAGGATTCCCTTCCACGGGCGCAGTACCAGGTCCACGTTGTTGCGGAACCGGCGTTCGACCACGTAGTGCATGGCGACGGCCAGGATGAACGACGCCGACGCGACCCGGAAGCGGTCGGAGTAAGTGATGTCCCGGTCGGCGATGTACGGCCAGAGGATCAGGAGTGGCCAGTGCAGGAGGTACCAGCCGTAGCTGACATTGCCGACGAAGTTGAACACGGGATTGTCGAGGAGCCGTTCCACGCCGAGCCGTGGCGCAGCACAGCCACCCGCGATGATCATGGCGGCTCCGAGGACGGGACCCGCGACCGCGTACCCCGGCAGCGGGGTTTCGTCGGAGATGAGCAGCGCCGTGACCAGGGTGGTCGCGAGCCCCAGCCAGGAAACGGCCGCCGCCAGAGCCGAGTTCAGGCGGGAGAGGGACCGGGCCACAAGGGCGAGGAAGACACCGGTGGTGAGTTCCCAGATACGGGTGTGGGTGGAGAAGTAGGCGAGGGGCTGGTTGACCGAGGTCAGGGTGTAACCCAGGTAGAACGAGCTGCCGATGACGGCCGTCAGGAACAGCCCGACCAGGGCCCGGTTACGGAACATCTTGCGGCTCAGCCAGACGGTGACGACCAGCGCCACCGGGGCGACGAGGTAGAACTGTTCCTCGATGCCCAGCGACCAGAAGTGCTGATACGGGGACTGGCTGCCGTCGTTGGCGAAGTAGTCGGTACCGGTTTCGACGAGGCGCCAGTTCATGATGCTGAGGGCCGAGCTGAGCCCGTCCTTCATATACGTGTCGAAGCGGAGCGGGCTGCCGAACACCCAGGCCACGATCGCGGTGGCGATGATGGTGACCGCCATGGCGGGGCCGAGGCGCCGGAAGCGGCGGGCCCAGAACTTGGTCAGGGAGACCTTGCCGGTCTTGTCGATCTCGGCGAGCAGCTGGCCGCCGATGAGGAACCCGCTGAGGACGAAGCTGACGTCCACGCCGCCGTGGATGTCGACGATGCCACAGTGCATGGCGACGACCATCATGATGGCGACGGCACGCAGGCCCTGGATGTCCGGCCGATACTTGCGAAGGCGCTGTTCACTCGCGGCCGTTGAACGATGGCTGGTCACGTCTCTCCAGTAACTGTCCGGTCGGGCCGGTGAATTCAGTGGGCCGTCGGGCAGGCGGCAGCCGTCCCGCTGACGCGCACCCCCTGGGCGGGAATGCGGATGCCGCAGGACAGCCGCAACTGGGCGGGCAGTTCGTTCTCCGCGCCGACGTGGGAGTGGCAGCCCACCACGGCCTCGCGCAGAAACGATTCGCTGCCGATCGAGGAGTCGTGGTCCACCACGGACTCATGGATCCGGGCGCCCTCGGCCACGGTGACGCGCTCGCCCACGATGGAGCGGTCGACGACCACACGCGGGCCGATGACGGCGTGCGGGCCGATCGTCGAACCGCCCGTGACGCGGGCGGTCGGGTCGACGGTGGCGGTGGGGTGGATCAGGGCCTCGGCGGGCGGGCCGACCAGCGGCGAGGCCGCGCGGCCGGTGACCAGGTCGGCGGAGCCGTGCACGAAGGCCAGCGGGGTGCCGAGGTCACGCCAGTAGTCGGCGGTGGTGTGGCCGAAGACGCGGCCGCCCCGGGCGACGAGCCCCGGGAAGGTCTCCTGCTCGACCGAGACCTCGCGGTCGGCCGGGATGGCGTCCAGGACCGACCGGCGGAAGACGTAGCAGCCGGCGTTGATCTGGTCGGTGACGCACTCCTCGGCCGTCTTGGGCTTCTCCAGGAAGGAGAGCACCCGCCCGTCCCCGTCGGTGGGGACGAGCCCGAAGGCGCGCGGGTCGGCGACCCGGGTGAGGTGCAGGGTGACGTCGGCCCGCCGGGCCTCGTGCCGCTCCAGGACGGCGCGCAGGTCGACGCCGGAGAGGATGTCGCCGTTGAGGACGAGGACCGGGGCGTCGGACGGGCCGCGCAGCAGGCGGCCGGCGTTGCGGATGGCGCCGCCGGTGCCCAGCGGGACCTCCTCGACGGCGTAGGAGATCTCCAGGTCCTGGGAGAAGCCCCGGAACTCGTCCTCGAAGAGGTCGGCGAGATACGAGGTGGCGAACACCAGGTGCTCGACACCGGCCGCCATCAGCTTGGCCACCTGGTGGCGGATGAAGGAGGAGCCCGCGACGCCGAGAAGCGGCTTCGGGGTGTGGTTGGTCAGTGGGCGCAGGCGGGTTCCCTTGCCGCCCACCAGAATGATGGCTTCTTGCATGATTGCCTCGCTCGGTCAGCTAGCGGTGTCAGTCCCGGGGCCCGCGTAGTCGGAGGTGAAACAGGACTTGATCGCCTTCTCGGAGAGGGGGCGGCCGGCGAAGTCGAGCCGGGAGGCAACCTTGTCGTCGGGCTTGTCGTTGGGGTCGTCGTCGAAGTAGATCGACCACCAGTAGACGCCGCTCATCTTCCGTTCCTGGACCACCCGGCAGACGGCGGTGTACCAGTTGGCCTGCACCTGGAGGTTGACGGCGCGCTTGGTGTAGAAGTTGCCGGGGGAGCGGTAGGCACCGTTCATGGCGCCGATGCCGGCCTCGGCGACGGTGATCTTCGGCAGGGTGCCGGTGGCCTTCTTGTCCAGCCAGTCGTCCCAGCCGTTGACGAGGGTGTCCACCGAGGCGTCGTCGCCGACCTTGACGGGGAAGTACGCGTCGATGCCGAGGTGGCTGACGGGCATGGAGATCGGGCCGCTGACGTAGTTGTCCCAGTTCGCGTCGTACGCGACCTCGCCGGTGAACTCCTTCTCGGCCCTGTCCACGAGCGCGTTCCAGCGGTCGTCGCCCTCCATGGAGTTCAGCTCGGTGCCGATGACGAAGGTCGCCGCCTTCTCGCCCTGGGCCGCCTTCAGGTAGGGCGTCAGGAACTTCTCGTACGAGGCGAACCAGGCGTCACGGTCGGAGGGGGCGATGTTGCCGCGCCAGTTGCCGTCCGCGATGTCGAGCGACGTCTCGTCCATGAGCGGCCGTACGGTCGTGCGCAGTCCGGCCTCGTGGAAGATCGCCAGTATCCGGGCGAGCCGCTCGGGGGTGGGGGTCTTGGTGCCGCCGGTGATCTTCGTCGAGGACTTCTTCCCGGTGAAGAACGGGAAGGAGACGCTGACGGAGTTGGCGTGCAGGCCGACCAGGTAGTTCGCGTGGAGCCGGGCCTGCTTCTCCACGTAGGTGAGGGAGTGCTCCGGGTTGTCCTCCCAGTAGAGCTGGACGCCCCACTGCGGCATGCCCTTCTTCCACTCCTTGCCGACCTTGGCGACCTCGGTGTTCTCCGAAGCGGTCGCGGTGCCGGTGCCGGACTTCGACCCGGCCGGGTGGGTGGGCTCGCTGCCGTCGAGCACCAGGTGGGGCATGAGCGATCCGGACGACCACTGCAGGGGGTGGTCGCCGATCACGAAGGGGGCCGCGACCACGAGGGAGACGACGGTGACGGGGAGCACGGCGAGCATGGGCAGGCGTGCGCGCTTCATGGGTGTGAGGTCTCTTCCGGGTCAGGCGGGCTTGGCGATGACGACGAACTTGTTCTCCTCACGGCGGAGGAACTTCCAGAGGCCCTTGATGCCCCCGATTCCTTCGATGAGGGAGAAGTAGGGCAGCAGCAGGAGGACCGCCACCGGCTCCCACCACCTGCGCCGGCCGCTGACCGAGGCGATCGCGTTGAGCCGCAGCCCTTCCCAGTACGCCCAGATCACATACGCGAAGCTGATCGACCACAGAATGACCACGGACTGGGTCACGGGCGAGGTGTTCATGTCGCCGATGAACCAGGCGACGAAGATGATCGTGCCGACGTGCTGAAGAGGTCCGAGGATCCAGCTCGTCACGCAGATGGTCAGGAACCAGCGGTAGCGCAGCGGGACCCTGCGGTTGAAGCAGAGGGCGACCAGGCCCCAGGCCCAGCGCTCGCGCTGCTTGATGAAGTCCTTGGCGTTGGCCGGTGAGGCACCGTAGCAGCGGCCGTTGAACCAGTCGCTGCGACCCGGGTAGAGACGGCAGAAGGTCAGGGCGAGCCGGGCGTCCTCGACGATCTCCCTGGGGCCGAAGTCCCAGCCGATCTCGGCCTCGATGGAGGCACGGATGACGAGCAGCTCGCCGTGCACGCCGGCGGCCGGGGTGCCGAGGCCGGTGAAGGCCCGGAAGCGCGCGATGTCGTCGGCGGGGCGGATGGCGTCGGCGAACCAGGTCAGCAGGGACACCGCGTTCTCGCGCGGGTAGGTCAGGATGCCCTGCGCCATGTGCTTGACCTCTTCGGGGGTCGCGCGGCGCTGGCGGTTGATGAACTGGGCGAGGGACGCCGAGGTGTCGGGGCCGACACCGGTGTCGTCGTCCATGTGCAGCACCCAGACGTGCTCGAGGGCCTCGCGTTCCTCGATGCGCAGCTCGTGGGCGTAGTTGTTGGCCCGGGCCTTGAAGCGGGTGCCGTTCTCGGTCTCGTACGCCTTGGGCACGGTGACGACGCGGATCAGCGGGCTGACCGCGGCCAGCTCGTCGATCCGGGCCCCGGCCTCGCAGCCCTCCTCGGTGAGCACGTCCACGCGCATGTACGGGAACCACTCCGGGAGGTGCTCCACGTAGGAGAGGACGGAGCGCTCCAGGGCCGGGTAGGTGTCGTGCCGTCCGATGGTGGGGACGAGAACGATCAGGAAGTCCTGGTCCACCAGGGCCGGCGGGGTCATCAGATGCGCCTTGCGGAGCCGGCGTCGGATGAGGAAGAAGCCCTGTACTGACACGAGTACACCGGGAACCGGCAGCGCCCAGCAGATGGTGACGAGCCACGCCAGCGGCGAGTCGCTGGGCGTGTACGACCACAGGCTGAACAGGGTCAGGAAGACCAGCGGGATCAGGAACGGCAGGATGCCCGGTTTCCAGGCGGCGGTGCGCTTCGCCAGTTTCGCGGCGTGCCGCGAGTGCGGCGCACCGCTGTCGACCGTTGTCGATGCCATGACGGCTGTGGAACTCCCCGTGAGATCGGTGGCGCGCGGAGGCATCGACGGACCTCGGCCGCGGCGTGGCAGGGCATGCCAGGACGGCTTCGCTGTTCCGGGTTCGATCCCCCCGCGCCTTCTATGGCGCCTCGGCCAGCCGCCTCTCAGATGCCCCCCCGGGCGCCCGAACCACTGACCGAACAGAGCAGCGATCATTGCATGTATGTGCGGTACATGGGAATGCGTGTGTGGAAGTTGTGTTCAGAAGTTAACCTCAGGGACTCTTGTGCAGCGTTCCCCAGTCCAGGTCCCCGACGTGCGCGGGGCGTCCACCGGTGATCACTTTCGGTGAGCCGTAGGTCCGCTTCACGTCGGCCGTGGTGTTCTTCGTCCGGGGCTCGGCGAGATTGTCGTACGACAGCGCCTGGCCCCACACCGTCCACATGACCCACGGCGTCCGGGTGAGGGTCCGGGGCTGCGCCGCGTTCAGCGGGACATGGAAGGACTCGGCGACGATGCGCGGCCTGCGGTACTCCTCCAGGCCCCGGTACCAGACCTCGGTCCAGGCGCCCCCGAGCGGCTTGGCCGGGGTGTCGCTGTAGGCGTCCACGCCGACGACGTCGACATAGCGGCCGCCCGGGTAGTACGCGCCGGGCCGGTGGCCGTAGGTGCCGTCCCAGGAACTCGGCGACCAGACGAAGATCAGGTTGTGCAGGCCGCGACGGTGCACCAGGTGGTCGTGGGCCAGCCGCCACAGCTTCCGGAAGGCGGCCGGATCCTGCCCCGCCCACCAGAAGCCGTGGCCCGGCCGGGTGTTCATCTCGTGGTACGGGCGCAGCAGCACCGGTACCCCCTGGCCGGCGAGATAGCCGAGATGGTCCGCGAGGAAGTCGAGGTCGTGCAGCAGGGCCCGGTGCTCGGCGCTGCCCGGGGTGACCACCCGGCCGAACCAGCCCCGGTCCTCGGCGCCGGGGGAGTTGCGCAGCAGGGTCTGCTCGAACCCCTTGACCGCGCTGCCCGGGTAGGGCTGGTGGAAGGAGAAGCCGACCAGGCCCGCGGGGCCGCCGCCGTTGTGCGGCAGGGAGACCTCGGCGCCGGAGGCGCAGTCCTGGTGGGTGCCGGAGGGCCGGTAGGAGCCGTCGGCGGCCCGGGGCAGGCCCGACCACACACCGACCGCGAGGTCCACGGCGTCCTCGGTGTACCCCCAGAAGCGTCGGCAGGCCGGCCAGGCCCGGGAGTAGGAGCGTGCCGTGCCCACCGCCCAGCCCGGCTGCCCGTAACCGGGGCCGAGGTCCAGCTCCACGAAACCGGGCAGCCGTCCGGTGATGTCCCGGGCCTTGCGGTAGTAGTAGCCCGGCTGTTTGGTGCCCCGGTAGTCGCCGTACCCCGCGTTGTAGCGCTCGTTCTGCAGCTCCACGTGCTGCCCGATCACCGTGCGGGTGGCACGGCCGCGGCGGGCGTCGTTCTCCAGGCCGGCCAGCAGCGCGTAGACCCGGCGGGCCGCGGGCGTCGCCTCGGGGTCACGGTCCCGCAGATCGGTGGGGACGAGTTGCGGCATCTGCGCGCCGTCCGCGTCGTCCCGCAGGGCCCGCCACAGTGCCAGCGGACCCAGCAGCCCGGCGGCGGCACCCGCCCCGACGAGCCCGACCCGTCCCCGCATGCGCATGACCCTCGCCCGCCCCCGTTCCGTCACCGACCGGACCCCGCGGCCATTCTGCCGCCGGTCAGGACCTGGGCGGGTTCGGTGAGGCCGTGGCTGTGGCCGTCGTTGTCGACGCGGTGCACCTGGTGGAGCCGGCAGTCGGACGTGCTCTGGGCGTCCAGGCCGTGACCGGTGCGGCGCGGGACCGTCACCTCGTCCATGCCGACGTCCTTGACGTCCGGGTCGCTCCGGACGCCGTCGGCCGCCGCGCCGGTGGCGTCCTTCTGGTCGCGGCCGTCCAGGGTGAGGCCGTGGAGGCGGCGGCCGTCGCGGTGGGCGGAGTCGGTGTCCCGCACGTTCAGCCGGCCCGCGCCGGGGCCGGAGACGGCGCCGGCCGGGGCCGCGGCGGCGGCCGTGGTGGCGAGAGCCGGGCCGCCGAGGCCGGCCGCGCCGGTGAGCAGTCTGCGTCCGGACGTGTGGGTCATGAGTCCCCCCAAGGGCTCGACGACCGGTGATCTCCTTGATCACCGGTCGGGCCCGGGGAGAGTCTCACGCGCTCCGCGGATACGTCACTGGTTCGCGGCCGCCGAGGCCTGGGCCTCGCCCCGCCTGCGGATCTGCCGGAAGGTGAACTCCGCCAGGTCGTCACCGGTCTGGAAGACCTTGGTGTCCTTGGTGGTGACGTCCTTGCCGTTGAGGAAACCGGCGGTGGTGAAGTAGGCGTACCGGCCGTAGGAGTTGGTCGTCGTACGGCAGACGCCGGAGGCGCAGAAGGCCTTCACCCCGGAGCCGGCCAGTGCGGTGACGAAGCCCTTCTTGTCGGCCTCGGTCTTGGCCTTGGCCGCCTGCGCCTCGGTGTCGAAGACGGCCACGCCGACCGTCACCGCGGCGCCGTCCTTGAAGTAGGTGACGCGCAGCAGCCGGGTGCAGTCGTTCTTGGTGAGGATGTTCGGGAGGGTGCCCTTGGCGGCCGTGGCGCACTTCTTGGTGTCGGCCGTGGCGCCCTTCTTGTACACCGTCTCGCCCATGGTCAGCTGGGTGCCCGGGAAGAGGGTCTCGGCGCTGAGCGGCGCCGTGTCCTTCTTCACACTGGATATGAACTCCTCGGGGTCCAGCGGCGGCGGCGCACTGGTCGGCGCGAAGGACGGCGTCGAGTCCGCCGAGTCGCTCGGCAGCGAGGCGCTCGCCGGCAGGTTGCTGGGTGTGCCGGAGGCGTTGTTGTCGCCGTTCGCGGACACCACGGCCATGGCGACGGCCGTGCCGATCGCCAGCGTGGCGACCACGCCACCACCGATGAACAGCACTCTGCGCCGCTTGTTCCGCGTCTCCGAGGCCTCGGCGAGCGCGGCCCAGTCCGGGGTCTGGTCGGCGCCGCCGTTCCAGGGCTGCTGCGACTGCGGTTTCCAGGGATCCCACTGGGACTGGGGTCCCCCCTGCCCATAGCTCATGGGGCGCATCTTAGACGGGGCCCGGGGGTACTGGTGTGACAGTACGAAGGGTGATAGTGGACCTTTGGGGCACGGCGGAGCATCCCGGCGTCATCGCGCGCCTCCGATGTCTGCGCGAGCTCGTTTTGACCCGTCCGGGGGCGCCCCGGTACGCTGACTCTTCGTTGTGTATTGGCTTGCTCATTCTCACGGGACGGGCCCTTACACCGGTCCACCGGGCCGATGACCAGCAATCCCACGTACGCGGTATGCGTCGCCGCAGTGGATCGGGCTGTCGTGATCGTTTCGGTGACCTGTTCAGGACCATTCACTCGAAGCGAAGGCTACGAACCGTGCGTACGTACAGCCCCAAGCCCGGCGATGTGACGCGCCAGTGGCACGTCATCGACGCTCAGGACATCGTCCTGGGTCGTCTCGCCACCACCGCCGCGTCCCTTCTGCGGGGCAAGCACAAGCCGATCTACGCTCCTCACGTCGACACCGGTGACTTCGTCATCATCATCAACGCCGACAAGGTGCACCTGTCCGGCAACAAGCGGACCCAGAAGATGGCGTACCGCCACTCCGGCTACCCGGGCGGTCTGCGCTCCGTCCGCTACGACGAGCTGCTGGACAAGAACCCCGAGAAGGCCATCGAGAAGGCCGTCAAGGGCATGCTCCCCAAGAACACGCTGGGCCGTCAGATGCTCTCGAAGCTGAAGGTCTACAAGGGTGACGTGCACCCGCACGCTGCGCAGCAGCCGGTGCCGTTCGAGATCACCCAGGTCGCGCAGTAAGTCCGGCCACCCCCTAAGACTGAAGAGAATCTGAGGAGAATCGTGGCCGAGACCACTGTTGAGCAGCCGGTCGAAGAGACCGAGCTCGTCGACATCGACAGCTACACCACCGAGTCGGACGTCCCCGTCGAGGGCGAGTACACCTCCGAGTCGCTCGCGTCCCGCTTCGGCGACCCGCAGCCGGCCGCCGGCCTGGGCCGTCGCAAGAACGCCATCGCCCGCGTCCGGATCGTCCCGGGCACCGGCAAGTGGAAGATCAACGGTCGCACCCTTGAGGACTACTTCCCCAACAAGGTGCACCAGCAGGAAGTCAACGAGCCCTTCAAGGTGCTGGAGCTCGAGGGCCGCTACGACGTCGTCGCCCGCATCGCCGGTGGCGGTGTCTCCGGTCAGGCCGGTGCGCTCCGTCTCGGTGTCGCCCGCGCCCTGAACGAGGCCGACGTCGACAACAACCGCGGCCCGCTCAAGAAGGCCGGCTTCCTCAAGCGCGACGACCGTGCGGTCGAGCGCAAGAAGGCCGGTCTGAAGAAGGCCCGCAAGGCCCCGCAGTACAGCAAGCGTTAATCGCTCGCTGCCTGCCCGTACGCATATACGGGCCTGGCCCGCGTATCCGGGTTCTGGGTCGGCGCGTACTCCGAACGCCCCGGCGGCACGCCACATGTGCCGTCGGGGCGTTCGTTTATCCCAGCCAAGGGCGTATAACGACACAAGACGCTCAAAGGCTGGTGTGATCGCATGACTAAGCGCCTGCCATCATTTCCTGGCAGCAAAGACGCTTCTTCAGGAGGACAAGTGGGACGACTCTTCGGCACGGACGGCGTGCGCGGCGTCGCCAACGCGGACCTGACGGCCGAGATGGCGCTCGCGCTGTCGGTGGCCGCGGCGCACGTGCTGGCCGAGGCGGGCACGTTCGAGGGCCACCGGCCGAAGGCGGTCGTCGGACGGGATCCCCGCGCGTCCGGGGAGTTCCTGGAAGCGGCCGTGGTCGCGGGCCTGGCGAGCGCGGGCGTCGACGTCCTGCGCGTCGGGGTGCTGCCCACCCCGGCGGTCGCCTTCCTGACCGGCGCACTCGGCGCCGACCTCGGCGTCATGCTCTCCGCCAGCCACAACGCCATGCCCGACAACGGCATCAAGTTCTTCGCCCGCGGCGGCCACAAGCTCGCCGACGAGCTGGAGGACCGGATCGAGGCGGTCTACGAGTCCCACCGCCACGGCGAGCCCTGGGAGCGGCCCACCGGCGCGGGCGTCGGCCGGGTACGGTCCTACGAAGAGGGCTCCGAGCAGTACATCGCCCACCTGCTGTCGGTCCTCCCGAACCGGCTGGACGGGCTGAGGATCGTCCTGGACGAAGCGCACGGCGCGGCCGCGGGGGTCTCGCCGGAGGCGTTCCGCCGGGCCGGCGCGGACCTCGTCACGATCGGCGCGGAGCCGGACGGCCTCAACATCAACGACGGCTGCGGCTCCACCCACCTGGACAAGCTGAAGGCCGCGGTCGTCGAGCACGGGGCCGCCTTCGGCATCGCGCACGACGGCGACGCGGACCGGTGCCTCGCCGTCGACCACACCGGCGAGGAGATCGACGGCGACCAGATCCTGGCCGTGCTGGCGCTGGCCATGCGGGAACGGGGTGCGCTGCGCTCCGACACCGTCGTCGCCACCGTCATGTCCAACCTCGGATTCAAGCTGGCGCTGGAGCGGGAGGGGCTGCACCTCGTCCAGACCGCGGTCGGCGACCGGTACGTCCTGGAGGAGATGAAGGAGCACGGGTACGCCCTCGGCGGCGAGCAGTCCGGGCACGTCATCATCCTCGACCACGCGACGACCGGTGACGGCACGCTGACCGGGCTGCTGCTGGCGGCGCGGGTCGCGCAGACCGGGCGGTCGCTGCGGGAGCTGGCGGGCGTGATGGAGCGGCTGCCGCAGGTGCTGATCAACGTGCCGGACGTCGACAAGTCCCGGGTGAAGACCTCCGGGGACCTGGCGGCGGCGGTCGCGGAGGCGGAGCGGGAGCTGGGGGAGACGGGGCGCGTGCTGCTTCGCCCTTCGGGCACCGAGCCGTTGGTACGGGTGATGGTGGAGGCCGCGGACATCGAGCAGGCCCGGTCGGTGGCGGGGCGGCTGGCCGACGCCGTGAAGTCCGCGCTGGGGTAGGTTTTTCGCCGGGTTCGGGGCGGCGGGGACGGGCGCGGCGGGCTGCCGGTTCGCCGTGGCCGGTCACGCCCACGCGGCGGAGCCGCACATGGCACAGCCTGGCGCCCCTTTCGGGGCGCCCTGCCTCGGGTCAGGTGCCGGCAAGGCCGTTCTAGAGCTTGCGCAGCCTCAGTCGCTGCACCTTGTGGTCCGGGCCCTTGCGGACGACCAGGGTGGCGCGGCCCCGGGTGGGGGCGATGTTCTCGACCAGGTTGGCCCTGTTGATGGTCCGCCACAGACCGCGGGCGTACTCCAGGGCCTCCTCCTCGGACACCTGGGTGTACTTGGTGAAGTACGAGTCCGGGTTCTGGAAGGCGGTCGCGCGCAGCTTGCGGAAGCGGTTGAGGTACCAGCGCTCGATGTCCTCGGCGCTCGCGTCGACGTACACGCTGAAGTCGAAGTAGTCGGCGAGGCCGACCCGGGTGCGGCCGTCCTTGCCGGGCAGGGCGGGCTGGAGGACGTTGAGCCCTTCGACGATCAGGATGTCCGGACGCCGGACGGTGAGCTTCCGGTCCGGCACGATGTCGTAGATCAGGTGCGAGTAGACGGGGGCGGTGACCTCGTCCTTGCCGGCCTTGATGTCGGCGACGAAGCGGGTCAGGGCCCGGCGGTCGTACGACTCGGGGAAACCCTTGCGTGCCATCAGACCGCGGGCTTCGAGCTCCTTGGTGGGGAGCAGGAAGCCGTCCGTCGTCACCAGCTCCACGCGCGGGTGCTCGGGCCAGCGGGAGAGCAGGGCCTGCAGGAGCCGGGCGACGGTCGACTTCCCGACGGCGACCGAGCCGGCCACGCCTATGACGAACGGGGTGCCGGACTGGGAGCCCTGCTCGCCGAGGAAGGTGTTCAGGGCGCCCCTGAGCCCGTCGGTGGCACCGACGTACAGATTGAGCAGGCGGGACAGCGGGAGGTAGATGTCCCGCACCTCGTCGAGGTCGATGACGTCGCCGAGGCCACGCAGCTTCTCGACCTCCTCGGCGGTGAGCGGCAATGGCGTCTTGTCGCGCAGCGCGCTCCACTCGGAACGGGTGAGGTCGACATAGGGAGTCGCCTCCGGCCTGTGCCGGTGGGCGCTCCGGGGCATCGGGGAGACCGGAGAGATCACAATCCATTGTTAACGGAGTTTGAACTGGGTGGGGGGTGGGGTCGGTCACGTGCGGCTTCGGTCATGTGAAGTCGGCATAGGCGAGGTGGATGTCGCAGACCCGGCACCGGAAGAGGTAGGCGGTCGGCCGGCCGTCCTTGTCGAGCGAGTCCAGCAGGCCGTCGCCCTGACCGGCCGGCCACTGCCGGCGCAGGTGCTCGACCGCGCTCGGATACGCCTCGAGTTCCCCGGCCCCGACGCGGCCGAGGAAGGCGGCGCCGTCGCCGCAGTGCGTCAGCCAGTACGGGGACTGCCAGGCGTGGAACCCCGGGGTGCGTTCCAGGATGGTCAGCACGACGTCTCGGGGTACGTCACCGTCGACGGTGTCGGTGAAGGAGGCGCCGTAGCGTTCGGCGGCGGTGCCGAAGGCGATGCAGTACGGGCAGATGCCGGTGTCCGGGGCGTCGGCGGCGTGGACGGGGCCGGTGTAGACCCACCCGCGTCTCTGCCCGCAGCACGCGCATGCCTCGTCGGAGGCGGTCACGGAGCCGGTGGCGACCGGGCTCGGGTGGTACGGGAAGTGCGGAAGGACCGGCCGTCGGGGCTCTTCCGGCTGCGGGTCGATGACCTGGGAGACGGTCCGGCCGGTCAGGGCGGCGGGCGGCACCACGATCGCGTCCGCGCGGAGGGACTCCGGAAGGTGCTCGCGCCCGGCCTCGTGTCCCAGGATCGCCGGGCCGTCCTGAGGCAGCATCACCGCGCCCGCGCGACGGGCGAGTTCGGCTATGCGGTCGAGGACGGCCCCGGTGGAGAATCTGCTGAAGGAGAGCCCCTCGGAACCGCCGTAGACCTCTGAGCCCCCTCCGTCCTCGGCTTCGAGATCCCAGGACTCCGGCAGCCCGGAGGCGGGCATGCCGCCGACGGTGACGGGACCGAGCACCTCGCGTATAGCGGTCTCGTCCATGGGCACCGGCTCGCCGCCGACGAACCGGCAGAGGTGGATGCTGTAGCTCACGCTGCCGTCCTTGGTCTGTTCCGGGGGTGAGGGAGCTGTGTTCACGGCGCGCCCACGGTAGTCCTGTGGCATTCCTGCGTGCGGGACCGGTGGAGGGGAGCTGCGGGCGACCGGTGACGGCCGGATGAGGTCGGCCGGGTTTCATCAGCACGGATCGGCGCGATGATTTCCGATTTCGGGCACGCTGAGCCGTGTTCGGGTGGGGGTCGGCACTTAGGCTGCCGCTCATGTGCGGAATCGTGGGATACGTGGGGGCGCAGTCGGCGCTCGATGTGGTGGTCGCCGGGCTGAAGCGGCTGGAGTACCGCGGGTACGACTCCGCGGGCGTCGCCGTGCTCGCGGACGGCGGGCTGGCCTCGGCGAAGAAGGCCGGAAAGCTGGTCAACCTGGAGAAGGAGCTGACGGAGCGGCCGCTGCCGGCCGGTGCCACCGGGATCGGGCACACCCGCTGGGCCACACACGGCGGGCCGACGGACGCCAACGCGCATCCGCACCTCGACAACGCGGGCCGGGTCGCCGTCGTCCACAACGGGATCATCGAGAACTTCGCCGCGCTGCGCGCCGAGTTGGCGGAGCGCGGGCACGACCTCGCCTCCGAGACGGACACCGAGGTGGTCGCGCACCTGCTGGCGGAGGAGTTCTCCGTCACCGCCGATCTCGCGGAGGCGATGCGGCTGGTGTGCCGGCGTCTGGAGGGCGCGTTCACGCTGGTCGCGGTGCACGCCGACGACCCGGACGTGGTGGTGGGCGCACGCCGGAACTCCCCGCTGGTGGTGGGCGTTGGAGAAGGCGAGGCCTTTCTCGCCTCGGACGTCGCCGCGTTCATCGCCCACACGCGGGCGGCGATCGAGCTGGGCCAGGACCAGGTGGTGGAGCTGCGCCGGGACGGCGTGACGGTGACGGGCTTCGACGGCGCCCCGGCGGACGTCCGCTCGTACCACGTCGACTGGGACGCGTCGGCAGCGGAAAAGGGGGGTTATGACTACTTCATGCTCAAGGAGATCGCCGAGCAGCCCAAGGCGGTCGCCGATACGCTCCTGGGCCGCATCGACGCGGCCGGCTCCCTGACCCTCGACGAGGTCCGGATCGGCGCCACCGAGCTGCGCGAGGTGGACAAGGTCGTCATCGTCGCCTGCGGTACGGCCTTCCACGCCGGCCTGATCGCCAAGTACGCCATCGAGCACTGGACCCGCATCCCCTGCGAGGTGGAGCTGGCCAGCGAGTTCCGGTACCGGGACCCGATCCTGGACTCACGGAGCCTGGTGATCGCCATCTCCCAGTCCGGCGAGACCATGGACACCCTGATGGCCCTGCGGCATGCGCGGGAACAGGGCTCCAAGGTCCTGGCGATCTGCAACACCAACGGCTCGACGATCCCGCGCGAGTCGGACGCGGTGCTGTACACCCACGCCGGTCCGGAGGTCGCGGTCGCCTCGACCAAGGCGTTCCTCACCCAGCTGGTGGCCTGCTACCTGGTCGCCCTGTACCTCGGTCAGGTGCGGGGCACCAAGTGGGGCGACGAGGTCGGCGCCGTGATCCGGGACCTCTCGCACATCTCCGGCGAGGTCGAGCGGGTCCTGGAGACCATGGAGCCGGTACGGGTGCTCGCGCGCTCCCTCGCCGACAAGAAGACGGTGCTGTTCCTCGGCCGGCACGTCGGCTACCCGGTCGCCCTCGAAGGCGCCCTGAAGCTCAAGGAACTGGCCTACATGCACGCCGAGGGCTTCGCGGCGGGCGAGCTGAAGCACGGCCCGATCGCGCTGATCGAGGAGGACCTGCCGGTGGTGGTCGTCGTCCCCTCGCCGCGCGGCCGGTCCGTCCTCCACGACAAGATCGTCTCCAACATCCAGGAGATCCGGGCCCGGGGCGCGCGCACGATCGTGATCGCGGAGGAAGGCGACGAGGCGGTGGTCCCGTACGCCGACCACCTGATCCGCATCCCGGCCACTCCCACCCTGCTCCAGCCCCTCGTCTCCACGGTCCCCCTCCAGGTCTTCGCCTGCGAACTGGCCACGGCCCGCGGCAACGAGGTCGACCAGCCGCGCAACCTGGCGAAGTCGGTGACGGTGGAGTGAGGCGGGGCGGCCGGGCGGGCCTGCGGCGGCCGGGCGGCTCGTAGAGTGCCCGGGTGAGCATCATCGGGGTAGGGATCGACGTCGCCGAGATCGACCGGTTCCGGGAGTCGCTGGAGCGGACTCCCGGGCTGGCCGGGCGGCTGTTCGTGGAGCGGGAGTTGTTCCTGCCGAGCGGGGAGCGGCGCGGTATCGCCTCGCTCGCGGCCCGGTTCGCGGCCAAGGAGGCGCTGGCCAAGGCGCTGGGCGCACCGCCCGGGCTGCTCTGGACGGACGCGGAGGTGGTCGTGGAGGACAGCGGGCGGCCGCTCCTGCGCGTGAAGGGCAGCGTGGCCGCGTGTGCGGCGGAACTCGGCGTACGGTCCTGGCATGTGTCGCTCAGCCATGACGCCGGGGTGGCGTCCGCGGTGGTGATCGCGGAGGGGTGACCCGGGCGGCCGGGCGGATGCGCGCCCCGGCGGTTCCGGGGGAGACTCGGGGCATGCGGACTGCTTACAGCGTGGAGACGGTACGGGCGGCCGAGCGGGAGTTGATGGCGCGGCTGCCGGAAGGGGCGCTGATGCAGCGGGCCGCCGCGGGGCTGGCCGCCGCCTGCGCCGAGTTGCTCGGACGGGTGTACGGCAGCCGGGTGGTGCTGCTGGTCGGCAGCGGTGACAACGGCGGCGACGCGCTGTACGCCGGGGCGCGGCTGGCCAGGAGAGGTGCGGGGGTCGCGGCCGTGCTGCTCGCGCCGGAGCGCACCCACGCCGGCGGCCTGGCGGCGCTGCGCCGGGCCGGCGGTACGGCCGTACTCGCCGGTGCCGCCGAGGAGTTGATTCTGCGGTCCGATCTCGTCGTGGACGGCATCGTGGGGATCGGGGGGTCGGGCGGGCTGCGGCCCGAGGCGGCCGCGCTGGTCGCCGTGGTGGAGCGCTCGCGGGCCGTCGTCGTCGCCGTGGACCTGCCCAGCGGGGTGGAGGCGGACAGCGGCGAGGTGCGGGGAGCGGCCGTACGGGCGGACCTGACCGTCACCTTCGGGACGCACAAGCCGGGGCTGCTGATCGATCCGGCGCGGGAGTACGCCGGTTCGGTGCGGCTGGTCGACATCGGGCTCGAACTGCCCGAGGAGGCCGAGCTGGAGGCGTTGCAGGACGTGGACGTGGCGCGGCTGCTGCCGACGCCGTCCGCGGAGAGCGACAAGTACCGGCGGGGAGTGGTGGGGATCGCCGCCGGGTCGGCCCGTTATCCCGGGGCCGCGGTGCTGGCCGTCGCGGGGGCGTTGCGGGGCGGGGCCGGGGCCGTACGGTACGTCGGGCCCGCCGGGGACGAGGTGCTGGCGCGCTTTCCCGAGACGCTGGTGTCGGACGGGGGGCCGCGCAAGGCCGGGCGGGTACAGGCATGGGTGGCCGGGCCGGGGGTCGGGGACGACGCCGAGGCCGTCGCCGAGGTACTGGAGGCGGACGTGCCGGTGCTGGTCGACGCGGACGGGCTGCGGCTCGCCGACCGGGACGTGGTGCGCGCTCGTACGGCGCCGACGCTGATGACCCCGCACGCCGGGGAGGCGGCGGCACTGCTGGGGGTACCGCGGGAGGAGGTCGAGGCCGGCCGGCTCGCGGCGGTGCGGGAGCTGGCGGGGGCGTATCGGGCGACGGTGCTGTTGAAGGGGTCGACGACGCTGGTGGCGGAGCCGGGGGGAGGGGCGGCCGTGCGGGTGAACGCGACGGGGACGCCGTGGCTGGCCACCGCGGGGAGTGGGGATGTGCTGTCGGGGCTGGCGGGGTCGCTGCTGGCGTGCGGTCTTGACGGGCGGGACGCGGGGAGTGTGGCGGCGTATCTGCACGGGCTCGCGGGGCGGTTCGCGGCGCAGGGGGCGCCGACGGTCGCGCATGCGGTGGCCGAGGAGTTGGGGGCGGCGTGGAGGGGTGTTTTCCCACCCACCCGCCCGACTCGGTAGGCCAGGACCTCACCGTCACGGGGCAGCGCCGCGGTTCAGGTGCGGGTGGGTGGGGGCTGAGCGCGCTCACGCGGCGGTAGCCGCACATCCGATTCAGCCCCGCGCCCCTGAGGGATGCGTGCTGCTCGCGTCGGCCGCGGAGTTGGGCTCCGTGCCCCTGAGGGGTGTGGCCCGCTTGCGTCGGTCGCCGAGTCAGGTCCCGTGCCGTTGAGGGGTGTGTCCTGCTCGTGTCGGTCGTGGGGTGAGGTCGGCTCCGTGCCTCTCAGGGGTGTCCCCCGTCTCGCCCGAGACGCCTGCATCCGTCGGGTGACCTGGCCGCGCGGCTTCGTCGGATTCCTGGGTGCGCGGGGTTGTCTGATCGCATGATTAGTGGACGAATCATGTGTTATCGGGGCGGTTCTGTGCGTGGGGTCGCGGGAGCCCTCGTCGCCGCCGTGGTCGTTCTCTGCCTCGGGGCCGGGAGCGCCGCCGCGGACACCGCCCCCAACCCGCCCTCCGCCGTCGCCGAGTCGGAGCTGGTGCCGGGGGTCGCCCCCGGGCCCGGGCAGCCCTGGCAGGTCGACACCCCCGACCAGATGCTGGCGCCGAAGGTGTACACGCCCAGCGCCAAGGAGGACGCCGTCGAGCCCAAGCCGGCGCCGCCGGGGGCGTACGACCTCGTCGAGTACGTGCCGCTCAGCGACGCCGTCGCCAAGGTGAGCTGCTCCAAGCTGACCGGGCCGTATCAGAAGCAGATCGAGCAGTGGCTGAAGCTGAAGGTGGACGGCAAGCAGTCCACCGCCGACTGCAAGGCCATCCAGAAGTTCCAGAAGACGTACAAGATCAAGCCGGCCATCGGGTTCGCGGGGCCCGTGACCTGGTACCAGATGATGCTCCTCTCGGCGAAGAAGAACCCGAACGCCAAGAAGAACTGCCCCGTGAAGTCGTACCGGGTCGCCTGCGTCGATCTCAACCGGCAGGTCACCTGGGTGCAGAAGGGCGGCAAGGTGGTCTTCGGGCCGGTGCAGATGCGCAGCGGACGCAAGGGGTACGCGACCCGGGCCGGGTGGCACACCGTCTACTGGCGGCACAAGAACCACTGGTCGACCCTGTACAACTCGCCCATGCCGTACGCCCAGTTCTTCGACGGCGGCCAGGCCTTCCACGCGGTCTACGGCTCCATCTACACCACCGTCGGCTCCTGGGGCTGTGTGAACCTCAAGCTCGGCGACGCGAAGAAGCTGTGGGGCGTGCTGAAGAAGGGCGACAAGGTGTACGTGTGGGGGCACCGGACGGGTACCTGAACCGGTGCCGGCGGGTACCCGAAGGCGACCGGGGCCCGTACCGGGGCCTGTGCCGGAGGGCTGTCAGGGGCCTCTGAGACACTGGGGGCGCGATGAGTGAGACAGCTACTGCACCGACCGCGCCCCTGCGGGCCCGCGCCGAGATCGACCTGGCCGCCCTGCGGGCCAACGTACGGACCCTGCGCGCCCTCGCGCCGGGCGCGGCCCTGATGGCCGTGGTGAAGTCCGACGCCTACGGCCACGGGGCCGTCCGGTGTGCCCGCGCGGCCGTCGAGGCGGGCGCGAGCTGGCTCGGTACGGCCACCCCGGAGGAGGCCCTGGCGCTGCGCGCGGACCCCGGGCTGCCCGCGGACGTGCGGATCATGTGCTGGCTGTGGGCCCCGGGCGGGCCGTGGCGGGAGGCCGTCGAGGCCGACCTAGACGTGTCGGTGAGCGGGATGTGGGCGCTGCGGGAGGTCGTCGCGGCCGCCCGTGCCGCCGGTCGCCCCGCGCGTGTGCAGCTCAAGGCCGACACCGGGCTCGGGCGCAACGGCTGCCAGCCCGGTGACTGGCCCGGGCTGGTCGCCGAGGCGCTGCGCGCGCAGACGGCGGGCCTGGTCCGGATCACGGGGCTCTGGTCGCACTTCGCCTGCGCCGACGAGCCCGGCCATCCCTCCATCACCGCCCAGCTCACCCTCTTCCGCGAGATGCTCGCCCACGCCGAGGAGCAGGGCGTGCGCCCCGAGGTGCGGCACATCGCCAACTCGCCGGCCACCCTCACCCTCCCCGAGTCCCACTTCGACATGGTCCGCACCGGTATCGCCCTCTACGGCCTCTCGCCCAGCCCCGAGCTGGGCAGCGCGGCCGACTTGGGGCTGCGCCCGGTGATGACCCTCTCCGCCTCCCTCGCCCTGGTGAAGCACGTCCCGGGCGGCCACGGCGTGAGCTACGGGCACCACTACGTCACGCCCGGCGAGACCACCCTCGGGCTGGTCCCCGTCGGCTACGCGGACGGCATCCCGCGCCATGCCTCCGGCACCGGACCGGTGCTGGTCGGCGGCAAGTGGCGGACGGTCGCCGGTCGCGTCGCGATGGACCAGTTCGTCGTCGACCTCGGCGGCGACGAACCCGAAGTCGGCTCCGAGGCCGTGCTGTTCGGTCCGGGCGACCGGGGCGAGCCCACCGCCGAGGACTGGGCCCAGGCCGCGGGCACCATCGCCTACGAAATCGTCACCCGCATCGGAACCCGGGTTCCCCGCGTCTATGTGAACGGGCAACCGAGTGGGCAAGAACCAGGGGACGGGGACTGACCTCCGGGGTTCGGCAACGGCAGAACCCGGTTACATCTGTAACAGCAGCAACAGAGGCAACACTCACCTCGTCAGCATCACCCGTATCACCTAACGAGCGAACTGCAGTACGGCGAAGAGGAGCGGTACGTGAGCGAGAGCAGTGCGGAGGCCGTAGCGGACGCCGCGGCGGCCGTCGCTTCCGCCACGGGGGCGGACGGGAGTTGGCTCAAGGTCACCGGTATCGCCGGGGCCGCCATAGGAGTGCTCGCCGCCGGGGCGGCCGCGGGGGTCGCCCTGGAGCGGATGACCGTCGGCCGCGGGATGCGCCGCAAGGCCCGGCTGGCCCTGGACTCGGCGGGACCGTACGGCACCCTGCGCGGCACGCCCGGCAAGGCGTACTCCGACGACGGCACCGAGCTGTACTACGAGGTGGACGAGGTGGAGCCCGACCTCGGCCCGGCCGTCTCCCCGCGCCGCCGGCGGCTCTTCGGCCGCAAGGCCCCCGCCCCCGTCACCGTCGTCTTCAGCCACGGCTACTGCCTCAACCAGGACTCCTGGCACTTCCAGCGGGCGGCCCTGCGCGGGGTCGTCCGTACCGTGCACTGGGACCAGCGCAGCCACGGCCGCTCAGGGCGGGGCGTCGACCAGCACGAGCGGGGCGTTCCGCTCACCATCGACCAGCTGGGCCGGGACCTGAAGGCCGTCCTCGACGCGGCCGTCCCCGAGGGGCCGATCGTGCTGGTCGGGCACTCGATGGGCGGCATGACCGTGATGGCGCTCGCCGCGCAGTACCCCGAGCTGATCCGCGAGCGGGTCGTCGCCACCGTCTTCGTCGGTACGTCGTCCGGGCGGCTCGGCGAGGTCAACTTCGGGCTGCCGGTCGCCGGCGTCAACGCGGTGCGCCGGGTGCTGCCCGGAGTGCTGAAAGCGCTGGGCACCCAGGCCGCGCTGGTGGAGAAGGGACGGCGGGCCACCGCCGACCTGTTCGCCGGGATCATCAAGCGGTACTCGTTCGCGTCCCGGGACGTCGACCCGGCGGTCGAGCGGTTCGCCGAGCGGATGATCGAGTCCACCCCGATCGACGTGGTCGCCGAGTTCTACCCGGCCTTCACCGACCACGACAAGACCGCGGCCCTCGCCTACTTCCAGGATCTGCCGGTGCTGGTGCTGGCCGGAGTGCAGGATCTCGTCACCCCCAGCGAGCACAGCGAGGTCATCGCCGATCTGCTGCCCGACGCCGAACTGGTGCTGGTCCCGGACGCCGGGCACCTGGTCATGCTGGAACACCCGGAAGTGGTCACCGACCGCCTCGCCGACCTGCTCACCCGCGCGGGTGCCGTGCCGGCAGGGGCTACGGTAAGTGGCTATGGAAGCACCAGCAGCACGGCACAGCCAGGCTGACGGCCTGGCCGGGGCCGAGGCCGGCAACGGCACGGAGTTGATCGTTAACTCTCCCGGGCAGATGGGGGAACTGGGGCGCCGACTGGCCAAGTTGCTGCGCGCCGGTGACCTCGTGATGCTCAGCGGGGAACTCGGCGCCGGCAAGACGACGCTGGCCCGCGGGCTGGGCGAGGGGCTCGGTGTGCGCGGGGCCGTCACCTCGCCGACCTTCGTGATCGCCCGCGTCCATCCGTCCCTCGTGGCCGGGCCGCCGCTCGTCCACGTCGACGCGTACCGCCTGGACGGCGGCCTCGACGAGATGGAGGACCTGGATCTCGACGTCTCGCTGCCCGAGTCGGTGATCGTCGTGGAGTGGGGCGAGGGCAAGGTCGAGGAGCTGACCGAGGACCGGCTCGTCGTACGGATCCACCGGGCCGTCGGGGACACCACGGACGAGGTGCGGCACGTGACCCTGACGGGGCTCGGGGAGCGGTGGGCCGGGGTGGCTCTGGGGGCCCTGTCCGCCTGACCGGCGGGCGGAGCCGTGTCCGCCGTCGCGGTGGGTGCGGGCCGGGGGTCGCGTGAACACCCCGACCGTGAACATCCCGACCGTGAACATCCCGACCGTGAACACCCCGGCTGAACATTCCGACCGTGAACATTCCGACAAGGCGTCGGCAAGATATTGCGTTTCGTGACTCGGGCGTGGTCACATGGTACCCAGCCCGTAGTTAGGTGTACCTAACTTCGTCCGCCCCGCAGCTCAGGAGGCGTCCATGCCCGCGTCCACGTCCCAGGAGCGGCGGCCGGTCCCGGTCGCCGGAGTTTCCATGCGCGAGCTTCTGGCGTCCTGTGCGGCCGCTGACGCGGTGTCTCGGCCGCCGAGAGTGCCGGAGCTGCCTCTGAGGCCGGTCGAGCAGGGCCGTAGGGCTGCCTAGGCGGGGCGGCCGGTAGGTTCTCCGGCGCGGCTGTGTGGGGGCTGAGCGCGCAGTTCCCCGCGCCCCTTACGGGGTGCGTTCCTCGGGGGCGTTCAACGGATCACCATCACCTTCACGCCGATCGTCGCGAACATCCACATCGCGTAGCCGTCGGGGCGGGTTTCGCGGATGCCGCCTGTTCTGACCGTCGGGTCGGGGGGTTCGATCGTGGTGGTACCGGTGACCGCGCTGAAACCGATCGCCGAGCCGTCCTTCGTGGTGGTGAAGCGGACCACGTGCTCGATGGGAAGACCGTCCGTGCCCGTGACCGCCTTCGAGCGGGACGTCACCCAGTAGGCGCCCACCGGCGGGTCGATCGTGCCGGGCCGCACCGGGAAGGTGCGCTCGACGCGCTCGTGCTCGTTGACGAGCCAGACCCGGTCGTCGTCCACCGAGTACACCACCCGTTCACCCGTTCCGGAGTTGTTCGGCAGGGCGGTGGGATGGAGCTGGTCGCGGGGTGCCTTGGCCGCCGGTTCTCCCGGGGCGGGGCTCGACGAGGGCCGGGAGCCGAGGCCGGGCGGAACGGTGGCCGAGGCCTGGTAGGCGAGGAGACCGACCGCCCCGACGGCCGCCGCGGTGAGGCCGGCCACGATTCCCGAGCTGGTCCCTGACACGTGCGCCACCTCTGACTCGCCGTATATGTCGTACTTCGTACAGACCGTAGCAGCCAGTGACCGTCGGCCCCTGGCGGCCGTGCTCGCGGCGTCGGAGCCGTAGGCTGTTCGCGTGCTCTTGCTCGCTCTGGATACCGCCACCCCCGCCGTCACCGTCGCGTTGCACGACGGTGAGGCCGTCATCGCCTCGTCGAGCCAGGTGGACGCGCGCCGGCACGGCGAGCTGCTGCTGCCGGCCGTCGACCGCGTTCTCGCCGAGGCCGGGGTCAAGCTGGACGCCGTCACCGGGATCGTCACAGGCGTCGGTCCCGGTCCCTACACCGGCCTGCGGGTCGGTCTGATGACCGCCGACACCTTCGGGCTCGCGCTGGGCGTGCCCGTGCACGGCCTGTGCACGCTCGACGGGCTCGCCTACGCGGCCGACATCGAGGACGGCCCGTTCGTCGTGGCGACCGACGCCCGCCGCAAGGAGGTCTACTGGGCGACGTACGCCGACTCGCGCACCCGGCTCACGGATCCGGCCGTCGACCGGCCCGCCGACATCGCCGAGCGGGTCGCCGGGATGCCCGCCGTCGGAGCCGGGGCGATGCTCTACCCCGACGCCTTCCCGGTCGTGCACGCACCCGAGCACGTCTCCGCGGCCGCCCTCGCCTCGCTCGCGGTCGAGCTGCTGGCCGCCGGCGAGGAGCTGCCCGCGCCCCGGCCGCTGTATCTGCGCCGGCCGGACGCCCAGGTGCCCAAGAACTACAAGGTGGTCACGCCCAAGTGACAGCACAGTTGCGCGAGATGCGCTGGTGGGACATCGACCGGGTCCTGGAGCTGGAGAAGGGCCTGTTCCCCGAGGACGCCTGGTCGCGGGGGATGTTCTGGTCCGAGCTGGCACACTCCAGGGGCCCGGAGGCGAGCCGGCGGTACGTGGTCGCCCTGGCCGACGAGCAGGTCATCGGGTACGCGGGGCTGGCCGCCCAGGGCGAACTCGGGGACGTCCAGACCATCGCCGTCGCCCGCGACCACTGGGGCACCGGGCTCGGCGGACAGCTCCTCACCGAACTGCTGCGGGCCGCGACCGCCTTCGAGTGCGCCGAGGTCATGCTGGAGTGCCGGGTCGACAACACCCGTGCGCAGAAGCTCTACGAGCGGTTCGGCTTCGAGGCCATCGGGTTCAGACGCGGCTACTACCAGCCGGGGAACGTGGACGCCCTGGTGATGCGCCTGACGACGAAACCGGGCGGCGGCCCCGCCGACGGCCCCACTTCCGGACAAGGAACCGAGATCAATGGCTGACGAACCCCTGGTTCTGGGGATCGAGACCTCCTGCGACGAGACCGGCGTCGGCATCGTCCGGGGCACCACCCTGCTCGCCGACGCCATCGCCTCGTCCGTCGACGAGCACGCCCGCTTCGGCGGAGTGGTGCCCGAGGTGGCGTCCCGGGCGCACCTGGAGGCGATGGTCCCGACCATCCAGCGCGCGCTGAAGGACGCGGGCGTGAGCGCGAAGGACCTGGACGGCATCGCGGTCACGGCCGGCCCCGGCCTGGCCGGGGCGCTGCTGGTGGGTGTCTCGGCCGCGAAGGCGTACGCGTACGCGCTCGGCAAGCCCCTGTACGGCGTGAACCACCTCGCCTCCCACATCTGCGTCGACCAGCTGGAACACGGTCCGCTGCCGGAGCCGACGATGGCCCTGCTGGTGTCCGGCGGGCACAGCTCCCTGCTGCTCTCCTCGGACATCACCTCCGACGTACGGCCGCTCGGCGCGACCATCGACGACGCGGCCGGCGAGGCCTTCGACAAGATCGCCCGCGTGCTGAACCTGGGCTTCCCCGGCGGCCCGGTCATCGACCGCTACGCGAAGGAGGGGGACCCGCGGGCCATCGCCTTCCCGCGCGGTCTCACCGGCCCCCGCGACCCCGCCTACGACTTCTCCTTCTCCGGCCTCAAGACCGCCGTGGCCCGCTGGATCGAGGCGAAGCGGGCGGCCGGCGAGGACGTCCCGGTCCGCGACGTGTCCGCCTCCTTCCAGGAGGCGGTCGTGGACGTCCTGACCCGCAAGGCCGTCCGGGCCTGCCGCGACGAGGGCGTCGACCACCTGATGATCGGCGGCGGAGTGGCCGCCAACTCCCGCCTGCGTGCCCTGGCCCAGGAGCGCTGCGAGGCCGCGGGCATCCGGCTCCGCGTCCCGCGCCCGAAGCTGTGCACGGACAACGGCGCGATGGTGGCCGCTCTCGGCGCCGAGATGGTCGCGCGCAACCGGGCCGCGTCCAGCTGGGACCTCTCGGCGGACAGCTCCCTGCCGGTGACGGACCCGCATGTGCCGGGCCACCACCACGACCATGTGCACGAGGTCAGCAAGGAGAACCTGTACACGTGACGGTCGCGTTGATGTGGGAGGCACGGGCGGTGGCGGGCCGGGGCGCGGAGCTGCTGACGTGGGCGCGCGGGCAGAGCCTTGCCGGGACCCCGTTGCGCCGGGAGACCTTCCGGGCACCGCAGGACCGGGTACTGGTCGTCACGTGGTGGCAGGCGTCGTACGACGACCAGGGCCTGCCCGAACTCGCGGACCCACCCGGTGACCTGGTGGACCGGCCGGTGCACCGCTGGCGGTTCGAGTCGGTGGGAGAGGGCTAGGGCCTGTCTGACAATTCCCGTCTGCCTCGCGACGCCATGCACGCACTCTCGCCGCACCGGGCGCAGACCCGAGTACGTCCAGTACGAGGGCCTACGCCCGGCGCGCCGAGAGCACGCACCTGACGCCGCGAGGCCGCCCTCCGGGCGACGACGGGAATTGTCAGACAGGCCCTAGCCTTCGGCGTTTCCGGGCTTCGGCCAGATCTGGAGGGCCTGGGCGTCGGTCATCGCGGGCGGGTGTGGCGCCGGGGCGGGGGTCAGACCGAAGCCGGTCAGCAGCAGCTCGGCGTAGCGGCGCCAGGCGTCGGGCGCGGCGTCCGCGGTGCGGTCGGCGACCGTACCGATCATGAGGAGGAACGCGTAGACGTCGGCGGCGGCGAAGTCCTCGCGGACCGCGCCCGCGGCCACCGCACGTTCCGCCAGGCCGTCCACGTGGCGGCCGAGTTCGTCGCGGAGCTTGGTGATCGGCTCTGCCGAGACGTCCGCGTGGGCGAGGATGACCTCCAGCGCCCGGTCCCGCGCCCGCCAGCCGGCCGCCTCCAGCAGGTAGTGGCGCAGCGCCTGCCCCGGGTCCTGGTGCCGCTCGGCCGCCGCCGCGAGCCCCAGGAACGTCGTGAACCGCTCGGTGAACAGGGCGTCGATCAGCGCCTGGAGGTCGGCGAAGCGGCGGTAGACCGTGCCGACGCCGACCCCCGCCTCGTGGGCGATCTCGTTGAGGGTGGCGACGGTCCCCCGCCGGGCGAACAGGGAGTCGGCGGTCTCCATGATCAGCCGGCGGTTTCGTTCCGCGTCCGCGCGCAGCGGGCGTTGGGTATCCGGGGTCACGCCACGACATTCTCCACGACGGCGGTCCGGCGGGACTGTCCGGCCAGGACCAGGACACCCGTCACGGCGCTCCACAGCAGCCAGGAGTAGACCCCGCCGCGCTCGAACACACCGGCCGTAGCGGTGGAGACGGACACGAGGAGTTCGCTCAGCAGGCCGAGGACGCCGACCGTGACGCTGAAGACGCGGTACGGCTTCGGCAGGCCGAGGCTCAGGGCCAGGCTCCGTGACGCCCCCGCCATGATCGCCAGGGCGTTCGCGCACAGGATGCCGACACCGGCCGCCACGACGTGGACGACCAGGCTGTAGTCCGGCCCGTTCGCGGAGCCGTGGAAGAGCCCGACCAGCACGAACGCCACGCCATGGGTGGCGGCGAGGGCGACGACGACGCGTCGCGCACGGCCGCCGACCAGCAGGGACAGCAGGATCACGCCGGTCGCGAAGAGGATCCCCTGGAGCATGAACGAGGTGTTCATCAGCTGGTGCGCGGGGGAGCACAGCTCGCGGCCCTGGAACTTCGTGCCGCAGTCCGGCACGCCGAGGTCGCTGATGTAGTTGGTGGCGTAGCTGTAGGGCGGATCGTTCCAGGCCGCCGCGGTGACGGCTTCGGCGATCACCCATTGCAGGGCGTTCACCACCAGGACGACGGCGCCCAGCGACAGCCGACGGCTGCGTGACATCGGGACTCCTCACGTTTCGGACCAGGCCGGCACGCACCACTGTAACACTAACCGGATAACTCTATCCGCTTAGTCCTGCGGTGGGCCGTGAAGAGTGCCTTGCCGCACTTCAGGAAGGCGTCTGCCGTGCCCTGGCGGTCACCCCACCTCCGTCTCGCAGCGCAGAACCCGGTCCGGCCCCAACCGTCGCACCGGACCTGTCAGTTGCAGCCGTACCGTGGCCCGGACCTCGGTGCTCGAAGCGCCCACCCGCAGCTCCAGAGCCCCCGGTTCCACCACCCGCGCCCCCTCCCGGTCCGTGAACGCCGACAGGTCCGCGTGGAAGCGGAAGGTCAGCCGGCGGGACTCGCCCGGCGCCAGGTCCAGGCGCCGGTAGCCGACCAGGCGGACGTCCGGGCGGGTCACCGACGCCACCGGGTCGTGCAGGTAGAGCTGTACGACCTCGGTGCCGGCCCGGTCGCCGGTGTTGCGGACCGCCACGGTCACGTCGTACGAACCGTCCGTGCCGATCCCGGCCGTGCCCTGTGACACCGGTTCCCACGCGAACGTCGTGTACGAGCGGCCGTGCCCGAACGGGTACAGCGGGGTCGGGTCCAGGTTGCTGACCTCGCCCGCCAGGCCGAGCGGGGGCTGGAGGTAGGTCCAGGGCTGGCCGCCGGGCACCCGCGGGACGCTCACCGGCAGCCGCCCCGACGGGTTGACGCGGCCCGACAGCACTCCCGCCACCGCCGGGCCGCCCTCCTCCCCGGGGAAGAACGCCTGCACCACCGCGCCGAGCCGGCCCTGCCAGCGGCCCAGCGCGTAGGGGCGCCCGGTGAGCAGGACCAGGACCACCGGAACGCCCGTCGAGAGCAGCGCGTCCAGCAGGTCGGCCTGGACGCCGGGCAGCGACAGGTCGGCGACGTCGCAGCCCTCGCCCGACGTGCCGCGTCCGAACAGGCCCGCCCGGTCGCCCAGCACCGCCACGCACACGTCCGCCTCCGCCGCGCGTGCCACCGCCTCCTCGAAGCCGGCGGTGTCCGGGTCCAAGACGTCGCAGCCCTCGGCGAACGTCACCTTCGCGTCCGGGAGTTCGGCGCGCAGCGACTCCAGGACGGTGGGGACGGCGATGCCCAGGTCGACCTCCGGGTGATGGGCCAGGACATGGGACGGGAAGGAGTAGCAGCCGAGCATGGCCAGGGCGTCGGCCGCGCGCGGGCCGACCACCGCGACACGGGTGCCGGGGGCCAGCGGCAGGACGCCGTCCGGGTTGTCCAGCAGGACCACCGACTCCTCCGCCAGCCGGCGGGCCAGGTCGCGGTTGGCCGCCGAGTCGAGGTCGATCGGGCCCCGCGGCTCCGGATCCCAGCCCTCGTCCAGTAGTCCCAGTTCGCACTTCTGGAGCAGCACCCGGCGGACCGCCCGGTCCACCAGGGACTCGGGGACCGTGCCCTCCCGCACCGCCGCCACCAGTGGGCGGCCGTAGCACTTGAGGGTCGGCAGTTCGACGTCGATGCCCGCCGCCAGCGCCAGATGTGCCGCCTCCGCCTCCGTGCCGGCCACCCGGTGCAGGGTCTGCAGGAAGCCGATGCCGAAGTAGTCGGCGACGACGGTTCCGGTGAAGTCCCAGTCGTCGCGGAGCAGTTCGGTCAGCAGGCGGGGGTCCGCGGACGCCGGGACGCCGTCCGTCTCGTTGTAGGCCGCCATCACCGAGCGGGCCCCGCCCTCGCGCAGCGCCATCTCGAACGGGGGGAGGGTGACGTCCGCGAACTCCCGCACCCCCGCCCGGACCGGGGCCAGGTTGCGGGCGCCGGCCGAGGAGGCGTACCCCGCGAAGTGCTTGAGCGTGGCGATGATCCCGGCCGACTCCAGGCCGCGGACATAGGCCGTGCCGACCGTGCCCACCAGGTACGGGTCCTCGCCGATCGTCTCCTCGACCCGTCCCCAGCGCGGGTCGCGGACCACGTCCAGGACGGGGGCCAGACCCTGGTGCACGCCGACCGAGCGCAGATCCGCGCCGATGCTCCGGCCCAGCTCCTCCACCAGCGGCGGGTCGAAGGCGGCGCCCCAGGCCAGCGGGACCGGATAGGCCGTGGCCCGCCAGGCCGTGAAGCCGGCCAGGCACTCCTCGTGGGCGATCGCCGGGATGCCGAAGCGGCCGGCGGCGGTGATCCGGCGCTGGGCGCGGGCCAGTGCGCGCGCGCCCAGCGCCGGGTCCACGGGGGCGGTGCCGAAGGAGCGGGTCAGCTGGCCGAGACCGAGGGTGACCAACTCGTCCCAGACGTACTCGGCGGTCATCTCGCGTTGCAGCGGGGCGACCCCGTCGCCGTCGGTGGCGGCGCCCACCCACACGCCATAGAGCTGCGCGGTCTTCTCCTCCAGGGTCATCCGGGGGAGCAGGTCGTCGACGCGGGCCGGGGCGGGCAGTGCGGGGTCTCGCCAAGGAGCGGTGGTCATGAAACTCCCGTCACGAATGTTTCGTACAACTCACCGAATGTTCCGGGAACCTATGGCGTGCGCAGGTCTTCGTCAAGGGGGAGCGCAGGGATACGATCGCGGGCATGACGCCTCCGAAGCCCGCAGAAACGCAGACGGCGACGCTCGCCGAAATCGCCCGTGAGGCCGGCGTGTCCGCTCCGACTGTTTCGAAGGTCCTGAACGGGCGCGCGGATGTCGCTCCGGCGACCCGCACCCGGGTCGAGGACCTGCTGCGCGCCTACGGCTACCGACGGCGGCGCGCCGAGGCCTCCCGGTCGCCACTCATCGACCTGGTCTTCCACGAGCTGGAGAGCGCCTGGGCGATGGAGGTCATCCGGGGGGTGGAGAACGTGGCCCGGGACGCCGGGCTGAGCGTGGTGCTCAGCGAGAGCGCCGGCCGTCTCACCCCGGGGCGGACCTGGGCCGACCAGGTGGCGGCGCGGCGGCCGCACGGGGTGGTGCTGGTGCTGTCGGGTCTTGACGAGTCGCAGCGGGCGCTGCTGCTGAGCCGGTCGATCCCCTTCGTGGTGATGGACCCGGCGGGGGACCCGGGGCCCGACGTCCCCTCGATCGGCGCGACGAACTGGCAGGGGGGCCTGGCCGCCACCCGGCACCTGGTCGAGCTGGGGCACCGGCGCATCGGGGCGATCAGCGGGCCCTCCCGGATGATGTGCAGCCGGGCCCGGGTGGACGGCTACCGGGCCGCGCTGGAGACCGCCGGGCTCCCCGTCGACCAGCGCCTGGTCAAGGCCGGGGACTTCCACCACGACGCCGGCTACCGGCTCGGCCTGGAGCTGCTGCGCATGCCCGACCGGCCCACCGCCGTCTTCACCGGCAACGACCTCCAGGCCCTCGGGCTCTACGAGGCGGCGCGCGAGCTGGGGCTGCGGATCCCGGAGGACGTGAGCGTCGTCGGGTTCGACGATCTGCCGGTGGCCCGCTGGGTGGGGCCGCCGCTGACGACCGTACGGCAGCCGCTCACCGAGATGGCCGAGGCGGCGGCCCGGCTGGTGCTGGAGATGGGGCGGGCGGAGGAGGCCACCACCGCGACCCGGGTGGAGCTGGCGACCAGCCTGGTGGTGCGGTCGAGCACGGCGGCGCCCGCGGCCGGTTGAGACGGGCTGGCCGGAAGTTGACCTATTGACGGGTGGTGCGGGCGTCTCCACACTCCACCGAAGCCAATCGGTTGTACGACCGAAAGTTTCGGAGGCACCCGCCATGAGATCTCTGAGAACAGGCTTCTTCCCCCGCTGGTCCACCCGCTTATCCACGGGCGTGTCCCTGGCGGCACTCGTCACCGGCGCCGCGCTGCTGTTCACGGCGCCCGCGGCGCACGCCGCCGACACCCCGCTGCGCGACCTCGCCGCCGCCAAGGGCAAGGTCATCGGTACCGCGGTCACCGGCTCCAAGCTCACCGGGACCTACGGCGACGTGGCCGGCGCCCAGTTCAGCTCGCTGACCCCGGGCAACGCCATGAAGTGGGGGTCGGTCGAGCCCACCCAGGGCTCCTTCAACTGGACCGAGGCCGACCAGATCGTCGCCTTCGCCCAGGCCCACAACCAGCAGGTACGCGGTCACACCCTGGTCTGGCACAGCCAGAACCCCGGCTGGCTGACGAACGGCACCTGGACGTCCGCCCAGCTGAGCAGCCTGCTGCAGAACCACATCAGCACCGAGGTCGGCCGCTACAAGGGCAGGATCGCCGCCTGGGACGTCGTCAACGAGCCCTTCAACGAGGACGGCACCTACCGCTCCACCCTCTGGTACAACGGCCTCGGCGCCGACTACATCGCCAACGCCCTGACCTGGGCACACGCGGCCGACCCCGCCGCCAAGCTGTACATCAACGACTACAACGTCGAGGGCGTCAACGCGAAGTCCACCGCCCTGTACAACCTGGTCAAGTCGCTCAAGGCGGCCGGCGTCCCGATCGACGGGGTCGGGCTCCAGGCCCACCTCGTCCTCGGCCAGGTGCCTGCCACCCTCCAGCAGAACATCCAGCGCTTCGCCGACCTCGGCGTGGACGTGGCGATCACCGAGCTGGACATCAGGATGGCGCTGCCCTCCGACAGCACCAAGCTCGCCCAGCAGAAGGCCGACTTCAAGTCGGTGGTGGCCGCGTGCGTGGCCGTGAGCCGCTGCGTCAACGTCACCGTGTGGGGCTTCACCGACTCCGACTCCTGGGTGGACAGCACCTTCCCCGGGTACGGGGCCGCGACGCCGTACGACGCGAACTACGTGCCGAAACCGGCGTACTACGGGATCGCGGAGGCGCTCGGCGGGACCACGACCACACCGCCGCCGACCGGTGCCTGCTCGGCCGCCTACAGCGTGGGCAGCCAGTGGAACACCGGCTTCACCGGCCAGGTGACCATCTCCTGCTCGGGTGCCTCCCTCGCCTCCTGGAAGGTGAACTGGACGTACGGAGCCGGGCAGCAGATCACCCAGGCCTGGAACGCCGTCTGCACCCAGTCGGGCACGGCAGTCTCCTGCGCGAACGCCTCCTACAACGGGACGGTCGCGGACGGTGGTTCGGTGACCTTCGGGTTCAACGCGTCCTGGAGCGGGAGCAATCCGGTGCCGACGCTCACGCTGAGTTCGGCGTGAGAAGGGTGAGATTTTCCGAAGAAAACCTCTTCGCGGCGCTCGCGCTAACAGTCCCCTAATAATTCGGACTTACGTTCCTGTCTCGTGACGGGACACGAGGAGCAGGACGGCGCGGGCAGACAGGTGGGCCGGCGGTCGAGAGGGCTGAAGATCGTCGGCCTCACCCTGGCGGGGGTCATGACGCTGGGCATCGCGGGCGCGGGATGGGTCTACTGGCACCTCAACGACAACATCAAGAGCGTCGACATCAACAGCGCGCTCGGCGACGACCGCCCGGCGAAGGCGGTGACGACGCCGACGGCCACCGCGTCCGCCTCCGCCTCGCCGCTGCCCACCGGCTCCGTCAACATCCTGGTGCTGGGTTCGGACTCGCGCAGCGGCAAGGAGAACCAGCAACTCGGCGGCGGCGACAGCTCGGGCGCCCGCTCCGACACCGCGATGGTCGTCCATGTCGACGCCGGCCGGACGTCGGCCACCGTCGTCAGCATCCCCCGCGACACCCTGGTCACCCGCCCCTCCTGCCCGCTGTCCTCCGGCGGCTCGACCTCCGTCGCCTACGGCGCGATGTTCAACAGCGCCTATTCGGTGGGCGGGGCGGTGTGCGCGGTGAAGACGGTCGAGTCGATCACCGGCGTCCGCATGGACCACTACCTGGAGATCGACTTCTCGGGCTTCGCCAAGCTGGTGGACGCGCTCGGCGGGGTGACCGTGACCACCGACCAGGACATCGACGACGACGACAGCCATCTGCACCTGAAGAAGGGCACCCACCACCTCGACGGCACCACGGCCCTGGCGCTCGCCCGCACCCGGCACGGCATAGGCGACGGCAGCGACCTCGGCCGGATAGGCCTCCAGCAGAAACTGGTCAAGGCCCTGCTGGACCAGATGGCCTCCGTCAGCCTCCTGACCAACCCGGCCAAGCTCTACGAGGTCGCCGACGCGGTCACCTCCAGCCTCACCACCGACACGGGCCTGGACTCGCTCAGCGAGCTGATGCGCCTCGGCCAGAGCCTCAAGGGCCTGACCTCGGACCACCTCAAGACGGTGATGATGCCCGTGGTGACAGCGCCCTCCGACCCCAACCGGGTGGTCGCCGACGAGCCCGAGGCGAGCGACCTGTGGAAGTCGCTGCGCTAGGGCCCTGCGGCCGGCGCGGAAAAAAACTTCGGGAAATTCCGGCGCGCGTGTCGATCCGGTCCCGGCGCGTTCGACGCAAGGGTGAGATGCGGGGGGAGAGACCCCGCACCGCACCCGAATCCCAGGAGTCACCATGCCCCGTTACCTGTCGCTCGTGAAGATCGACGAGTCCGCCGCCCCCGCCGAAGGTCCCAGCCAGGAGCTGATGCAGCGGATGGGCGAGCTGATCGAGGAGATCACCAAGGCCGGCGTGATGCTGGACACCGCGGGGCTCACGCCGACCGCCCAGGGCACCCGGGTGCACTGGGAGGGCGGGAAGATCTCCGTCACCGATGGGCCGTTCACCGAGTCCAAGGAGGTCGTCGGCGGCTACGCGATCATGCAGTGCAAGGACATGGCCGAGGCTCTGGAGTGGACCAAGCGGTTCCTGAAGGTGCACGAGGAGTTCTGGACGGTGACCTGCGAGGTGCGGGAGATCGCGGAGGGCTGATCCTCCTGGCGTACCGCCGTCCGGAGGTGTCGAATGGAGGGCTGTGAGCACACAGCCCTCCGTCGACGCCGAGGCCCGGCACGCCATCGAGACCGTCTTCCGCCTGGAGTCGCCCCGCGTGATCGCCGTCGTCGCCCGCATCGTCCGGGACGTCGGCATCGCGGAGGAACTGGCGCAGGACGCCCTCGTCGCCGCCCTGGAGCAGTGGCCCCGGGAGGGGGTGCCCGACAACCCGGGCGCCTGGCTCACGGCCACCGCCCGCCACCGCGCCGTCGACCTGGTCCGGCGCCGGGAGAACTACACCCGCAAGCTCCGGGAGATCGGCCGGAGCCTCGCGGACGTGCCCCCGCCGGAGGAGCCCGCCGACCCCGACGACATCGACGACGACCTGCTCCGTCTGGTCTTCACCGCCTGCCACCCGGTGCTGTCGCCGGAGGCCCGCACCGCCCTCACCCTGCGGCTCCTCGGCGGTCTGAGCACGGCCGAGATCGCCCGCGCCTTCCTGGTCCCCGAGCCGACCATCGCCCAGCGCATCGTCCGCGCCAAGCGCACCCTCGCCACCAGGAACATTGCCTTCGAGGTGCCGTACGGCCCGGACCGCGAGGCCCGGCTCGGCTCCGTGCTCGACGTCATCTACCTGATCCACAACGAGGGGTACGCGGCCACGGCGGGCGACGACTGGCTGCGCCCCTCGCTGTGCGAGGACGCGCTGCGGCTGGCCCGCGTGCTGTCCTCGCTGATGCCGAAGGAGCCGGAGGTGCACGCCCTCACCTCGCTCCTCGAGTTCCAGTCCTCCCGCACGGCCGCCCGCACCGGCCCGGACGGCGAGCCGGTCCTGCTCGGGGACCAGAACCGCCGCCGCTGGAACCGCATGCTCATCGCCCGCGGCATCAGGGCGCTCGCCCGCGCGGACGCCACGGCGACGGGTGCCCCGGGGCCGTACGCCCTGCAGGCGGCCATCGCGGCCTGTCACGCGCACGCGTACACCTACGAGGAGACCGACTGGAGATCCATCGCCACCCTGTACGGCCTGCTGGCGGCCCGGTCCCCGTCGCCGGTCGTCGAGCTGAACCGGGCGGTGGCCGTGTCGATGGCGGACGGCCCGGCGGCGGCCCTGGCGATCGTGGACCCGCTGACGGCCGAACCCGCTTTGCGGGACTACCATCTGCTGCCCAGCGTGCGGGGTGACCTGCTGGCCCGCCTCGGGCGTACGGCGGAGGCGGGCGCGGAGTTCGAACGGGCGGCGGGGCTGGCGCGCAACGAGCGGGAGCGGGAGCTGCTGCTGGCCAGGGCACGGGAGTGCGCTTCGTAACCTGGAAGCAGACAGCTGTTCATCCGCAACTCTGTTCCCATGGCAACTAGTTGGTCACTACAGTGACCCGGCCCCTGTGCAGGGGCTGTACAGACCATGGGGGGTCGACAACTTGAGAATGTTCACGCGCCGCCGTGCGGCGGCGCTCGCGACCGCGGCCGTACTGGCCGCGACGGGCACCCTGGCGCTCGCGCCGGGCGCCGTCGCCGACGACGCCGGCAGCTGGCCCGGCACCGAGGGCAAGATCCTCGTCGACGGGGGCATGCTGATCGACCCGGCGACGGGCAGAACCACGCAGATTCCGGGCGTCGGCGGCGACTACGCCGCCTGGGCGCCGGACGGCAGCCGACTGGTCACCAGCGCGGGCCAGATCTCCAGCTACCGTCCCAGCGGCTCCACCAAGATCACCCTTCCCTGGGCAACCGGTGTGCGCTCCAGCGCCGTCTACGAGGACCTCGCCTACGGCTGGAGCGGCCGGTACGTCGTCTTCTCCACCGCGGGCCAGCTCGTCTACGGCCCCTCGGACGGGTCCTGGGCCCCCGAGCCGCTGCTCAGCAGCGCCCTGGAGCCGTCCACCGTCTGCGACACCCACCCGACGGTGAACCCGGCATCGGGTCTCGTCGCCTTCCAGCGCAACGTCAACTACGGCTGCTACGACAACGCCGGCGTCTACGTCTACGACTCGGACGCGAAGACGGTCAAGCGCGTCCTGACCGACGCCGAGCAGCCCGACTGGTCGCCCGACGGCACCAGGCTGGCCTTCGTCCGCAAGGACACCGACGGCAACTACCAGGTGTTCACGGCGAACGCGGACGGCACCGGCGTCAAGCAACTGACGACGGGGCCGCGCTCGTACGCCAACCCGTCCTGGTCGCCGACCGGCACCCGGATCGTCTTCGACGCGCACACCTCGCCCGACAGCGGCGATGTGCACACCGTCGAGTACGCGGACGTGGCCACCGGCGAGCTGACCAAGGTCGCGGACACCGCCGGACAGAACTTCAGCGTCAATCCCAGCTGGCAGCCGGTCCGCAAGAACACCACCGCCCGGGTCTGGGGCGCCGACGCGGGCGCCACCGACATCGCCTCCTCCCACTGGAGCTGGAACACCGTCGGGCAGAGCGAGCCGGGCCTGCTGGACGCCAAGTCCGCCGTGCTGCTCAACCAGGACGACTCGGCCGACGCGCCGACCGCCACCGCCCTCGCCGGCAAGCGGCAGGGCCCGGTGCTGACGACCGTGAAGACCGGGCTGTCGACGGCGGTGAAGAACGAGCTGAAGCGCACCCTGAAGAAGGGCGCGAACGTCTGGATGGTCGGCGGGACCTCGGTCCTCACCACCAACGTCTCCACGCAGCTGAAGTCCCTCGGCTACGTCCCGAAGCGGGTCTCGGGCACCGACCGCTACGACACCTCGGTCAAGGCCGCGCAGACGGTCACGACCAGCCCTTCGTACGTCTTCCTGGCCAGCGGCACCGACTACCAGGCGGCGCTCCCGGCGGCCGCCGCGGCCGGCGCCGAGGGCACCGGCAGCACCGGCAGCGTGGTTCTGACCAGCGGCAAGTCGCTGACGTCGGCGGTGAAGTCGTACCTCAACAGCCTCAACCCGGCCAAGACCATGGTCATCACGGTCGGGTCGGACGCGAAGTACGCGCTGACCCACGCGTCGTTCTCCAAGTGGCCGTCGACGTACTACTACTACCCGATCACGGGGGCCAACAGCGAGGCGCTGTCGGTGGCCGTCGCCAAGTTCTGGTGGACCACCCCCGGCCAGGCCGCCGTCGCCTACGCAGGCTCCTGGCGGGACGGGGTCTCCGCGGGCTCGGCGATGAACGTCTACGGGCCCGTCCTGTGGACCTCCCGGCCGGCCCTGTCCGACGAGGTCAAGAGCTATCTGCTGCGCGAGTCCGCCGGCACCCAGGCCGTGATCGCCTTCGGCGACACCGGCTCGGTGACGGCCGGCGCGCTGAACACGGCCGGCTCGTCGATCAGCGCGAGCGGCAACGACTTCGTGTACCGGCCGTACTTCAACGGCGTCGCCTCGGCCGCGCGCGCGTTCGCGCTGCGCACGGACGCCGGTGACCCCGTCTCGGCCGGGACCAAGTCCGCCCGTCCGGCCGCCGGGCCGAACCTGGGCACGATCAGGACGGCCCAGCACCAGTAGCCGGCCGCGGGGGGGGGGGGGGGGGGGGGGGGGGGGGGGGGGGGGGGGGGGGGGGGAGGAAGGGGGGGGGGGGGGGGGGGGGGGGGGGGGGTTGTTTCTTTTTGTTTTTTT
>NZ_JBVIKO010000032.1:0-106625 GCF_055580905.1 Streptomyces sp. NPDC031497 | reverse complement strand
GACCGAAGAACATCCCCACCCCTTATGTCTAGCAGGTTGCTTTTTTAAACTTTCACAGCCACACCTCTCCACCCCCCCCCCCCCCCCCCCCCCCCCCCCCCCCGTTACCCCCCCCCCCCCCCCCCCCCCCCCCCCTCCCCTCCCCCCCCCCTCCCCGCCGACGTCTTGGGGAGAGGAACCAATGACAGCAGAGGAAAACACCACGGTCGACGCCTCCCGGATGCCGGCCGCCACCTCCTGGCGCATCACCAGCGGCGCTCCCACGGCCGAGGAGCTCGCCGCGGTCGCGGTCGCGCTCTCCACCGTCCTCACCGCGCGCACCGTCCAGGCGGTGCGGGAGACGGACCCGGACCTTCGGAACAAGGCCCCTTGGCCACTGTCCTCGACCAGGCGCAGGACGGCCACTTCATGGGCAGCCGGCCCACTGCCGGGGTGGCGCGGCGCGGCATGAGGACGCCCCGCCAAGGAGGCCTTCGTGGACTGGTCGGTGATCCCGTCGGCACTTCACGACGGGCCCGGAAGGGGAGGAGCGCCGGTCGCCGTTGACCGGACGTCCTCGAATTCAACCTTTGATCCGAAAGTCCCCGAGTGGGGTACGTCCCGAAATCAAGGTGAATCCCGTAGAAGGGACAGTCATCACCCGGGGTGCCCCCGGATGACCGCCGCAATGGATCAGGCGTGCCCCATGCGGAATCCGACACCGCGGGCCGTGATGATCCAGCTACTCGATCCCAGCTTGCTCCGCAAGCTGCTGACATGCGTGTCGATGGTGCGCCCCGGCTCCGACCGGGAATCCCTCCAGACCTGCGCCATGATCTGCTTGCGGGTAACGACGCTACCCGGACGCGAGGCGAGCAGATACAGCAGATCGAATTCCTTGCGTGTCACCTCGACCGGCTGGCCGTCGAGGCTGATCTGCCGAGCGCCCGGGTCGATACCGAGCGGACCGACGGTAATGGCCTCTTCGACGGAAACCGGTTGCCGCAGAGCCCGGCGCATGACTGCCTCGATCCGGGCGATCAGTTCGGCGAGACTGTAGGGCTTGGTCACGTAGTCGTCCGAACCGGCGCGCAGACTGAGCACCCGGTCCAGTTCCGAGTCACGAGCCGTGACGACGATGATCGGGACGTCGCAGACGGCGCGGATGCTGCGGCAGAGTTCGACCCCCTCGAGGTCTGGCAGGTCCAGGTCGACGAGGAGCAGATCGACGTTCCGGTACTTCTGCAGCGCCTGCGCCCCGGTCGGCACGCTCTCCGCCTGGAACCCGTGCCGGGACAGGTTGCGGATAAGCGCTTTCGCGACCTGAGGCTCGCTCTCGACAGTGAGCACGCGTATCGCCTTGCGAGCCCGCTTCGCCTCGGCCCTGACGGGCGCACCCCGCCCGGCAAGTTGCTGCGGAATGCGCGGTTCTACAAGCCTTATGGACTGATGCCCCATCCGTGAAATCCCCCATATTCATCTGATAAAGCGGAGCGTCGCGCCAAGCCATAGAGGGTACGGTCTCTGTACAGGGTACAGACCGAGCAGTCGACCCGTCAAAGAATCAATGGCCCACGCCAGCGAATAAAGGAAATCGGGAAACGCCGCCGAAACAAAATGGAATTCACCCCGAAGAAACCTCACTCAGGCGAAGGCCGGTCACGCACCGCCCGGTTTCTGTCGATTTCGCAGGCGACATAACGCCCGACATACCCCGTTCAACTGGCCAACCAGCCCCCCGTGCATGGCCGCATAAGACACTCTTGATACATCGTACACGTGCGTGCGTACGATGTATACGTGTGTCAGGTCACCCTGACCCGGACCGAGAACCATACGGTCTCGGCCCAAAAGCGCACACTATCGAGACACTTTATGAAGAAGCAGAGATGAATCGGCCAGCTTATGGCCGACACGCGCCTGACCTGATCTTGACATCGCCCCAGGGAGAGGGAACGAGTACATGACCCCAGCAGATGCGGTGAGTCGTGAGGCATCGGGAGCGAAGGAGGTCCGCCGACTGGACCGGGTGATCATCAGGTTCGCGGGGGACTCCGGAGACGGCATGCAGCTCACCGGTGACCGGTTCACCGCGGAGACGGCGTCGTTCGGCAACGACCTGTCGACGCTGCCCGACTTCCCGGCCGAGATCCGCGCTCCCGCCGGCACCCTGCCCGGGGTGTCGTCGTTCCAGCTGCACTTCGCCGACCACGACATCCTCACCCCCGGTGACGCGCCGGACGTGCTCGTGGCGATGAACCCGGCCGCGCTGAAGGCGAACGTCGGCGACCTGCCGCACGGCGCGGAGATCATCGTCGACACGGACGAGTTCACCGGGCGGGCGGTGCGGAAGGTCGGCTACGACGGCGACCCGCTCGAAGACGGCTCGCTGGACGGCTACCGCGTTCACTCGGTGCCCCTGACCACGCTGACGGTGCAGGCGCTGAAGGAATTCGACCTGTCCCGCAAAGAAGCCGAGCGCAGCAAGAACATGTTCGCGCTGGGGCTGCTGAGCTGGATGTACCACCGCCCCACCGAGGGCACGGAGAAGTTCCTGACCGCCAAGTTCGCCAGGAAGCCCGTCGTCGCGGCGGCGAACATCGCCGCGTTCCGGGCGGGGTGGAACTTCGGCGAGACCACCGAGGACTTCGCCGTCTCCTACGAGGTCGCTCCGGCCGCAACCGCCTTCCCGACCGGCACCTACCGCAATATCTCGGGCAACCTGGCGCTGGCGTACGGCCTGGTCACCGCGGGCCGGCAGGCGGATCTGCCGTTGTTCCTCGGGTCGTACCCGATCACTCCGGCCTCCGACATCCTGCACGAGCTGTCCAAGCACAAGAACTTCGGCGTGCGCACTTTCCAGGCCGAGGACGAGATCGCGGGGATCGGCGCGGCACTGGGCGCGGCCTTCGGCGGCTCGCTCGCCGTCACCACCACCTCCGGTCCGGGCGTGGCCCTGAAGTCGGAGACCATCGGGCTCGCCGTCTCTCTCGAACTGCCGCTGCTGATCGTGGACATCCAGCGCGGCGGGCCGTCCACCGGGCTGCCGACCAAGACCGAACAGGCCGATCTGCTCCAGGCGATGTACGGCCGCAACGGCGAGGCCCCCGTCCCGGTGGTCGCGCCCCGCACACCCGCCGACTGCTTCGACGCGGCACTGGAGGCGGCCCGGATCGCGCTCACGTACCGGACGCCGGTGATGCTGCTGTCGGACGGCTACCTGGCCAACGGGTCCGAGCCCTGGCACATCCCCGAGCTGGACGAACTCCCGGACCTGACCGTGCGGTTCGCCCAGGGCCCGAACCACACCCTCGACGACGGCACCGAGGTCTTCCGGCCGTACAAGCGGGACCCCCGGACCCTGGCCCGCCCCTGGGCCGTTCCCGGGACTCCGGGGCTGGAGCACCGCATCGGCGGCATCGAGAAGGAGGACGGGACCGGGAACATCTCCTACGACCCGGCCAACCACGACTTCATGGTGCGCACCCGGCAGGCCAAGATCGACGGCATCGACGTCCCCGGCCTCGATGTCGACGACCCGCGCGGCGCCCGCACCCTGGTACTGGGCTGGGGCTCCACCTACGGGCCCATCACGGCGGCGGTACGACAGCTGCGTGCGGCCGGCGAATCGATCGCGCAGGCCCACCTGCGCCATCTCAACCCGTTCCCGGCCGACCTCGGCGACGTTCTCGCCCGGTACCGGCGGGTCGTCGTACCCGAGATGAACCTGGGGCAACTGGCGATGCTGCTGCGCGCGAGGTACCTGACCGACGTGCGGTCCTTCACCCAGGTCAACGGCATGCCGTTCAAGGCTGAACAACTGGCTCGCGTGTTGGAGGAGGCGCTTCGTGAAGACTGAACTCAAGTTCCGGGCGAAGGACTTCAAGTCAGAACAGGAAGTGCGCTGGTGCCCCGGCTGCGGTGACTACGCGATCCTCGCGGCCGTCCAGGGCTTCATGCCGGAGCTGGGGCTGGCGAAGGAGAACATCGTCTTCGTCTCCGGCATCGGCTGCTCCTCCCGCTTCCCGTACTACATGAACACCTACGGCATGCACTCCATCCACGGCCGGGCGCCGGCGATCGCCACCGGGCTGGCGACCAGCCGGCGGGACCTGTCGGTGTGGGTGGTCACCGGCGACGGCGACGCGCTGTCCATCGGCGGCAACCACCTCATCCACGCCCTGCGCCGCAACGTCAACCTGAAGATCCTGCTCTTCAACAACCGGATCTACGGGTTGACGAAGGGCCAGTACTCGCCGACCTCCGAGGTCGGCAAGATCACCAAGTCGACGCCGATGGGCTCACTGGACGCCCCGTTCAACCCGGTGTCGCTGGCGATCGGCGCGGAGGCGTCCTTCGTGGCCCGCACCATCGACTCCGACCGCAAGCACCTCACCGAGGTACTGCGCGCGGCCGCCGCCCACCCGGGCACGGCCCTGATCGAGATCTACCAGAACTGCAACATCTTCAACGACGGCGCCTTCGACGCCCTCAAGGACAAGCAGTCGGCGGACGAGGCGGTGATCCGCCTGGAGCACGGGCAGCCCATCCGCTTCGGCACCGACGGCACACGCGGAGTCGTACGCGACCGGCTGACCGGTGACCTGACGGTGGTCGACGTGACCCCGGAGAACGAGGCCGACGTCCTGGTCCACGACGCGCGCTCCGCCTCCCCGACCGCCGCCTTCGCCCTCTCCCGCCTTGCCGACCCCGACACCCTGCACCACACCCCCATCGGCGTCTTCCGGTCCGTCGAACGGCCGGTCTACGACACCCTGATGGCCGAGCAGCTCGACACGGCGATCGAGCAGCACGGCAAAGGCGACCTGGCCGCACTGCTCGCGGGCGGCGACACCTGGACCGTCGTCGGCTGACGGAAACCGGTGGCCTCTGACAGGGCCGGGCCTCCGTCACAGGAGGCCCTTTCCGGGGCGAAGCCACGGGCAGCGGTGAACCGGACAGACTGCCGCGCCGGGAACAGCCCCTCTGCGGGGGTCAGTCAGATCCCGGCCGGGTGGCGTAGAAGGCGACAGCAGAGGCAGCGGCCACGTTCAGCGAGTCGACACCGGCATCCATCGGAATGCGCACATGCTCGTCGGCCGCCCGCAGCGCTCCGGCCGACAGCCCCTCCCCCTCCGTGCCCAGCATCAGGGCCAGCTTCTCGTAACGGCGGGCGGCGAGTTCGTCGAGAGTGATGGACCGCGCCGAGAGACAGAGCGCCGCGAGCACGAAGCCGTGCTTGCGGATGACATCGGCGTCACGCGGCCATGACTCGAACCTGGCGTACGGGACGGCGAGGACGGCCCCCATGGACACCTTCACGGCCCGCCTGTAGAGAGGGTCGGCACAGCGTGGGGTGAGGAATACGGCGTCCACCCCGAGAGCCGCCGCGTTACGGAAGGCCGCACCCAGGTTTGCGTGGTCAACGATGTCCTCGAAGATCGCGATACGGCGGTGGTCGGCACGCTCCTGCAGACCCGGAGGCAACACCGCGCCGATGTCCGTGTGGTCGCCGACCGGCTCCGTGACGCCGACCGGGCGGGTGGTGCTCAGCAGTTCGGTCGCCGTCGGCAGCGGTTTGCGCTGCATGGAGGCGAGCGCGCCGCGGTGCACGTGGTAGCCGGTGACCTTCTCGGCGAGCTCCGGGCTGACCGCGTAGACGGGGGCCGGGAGCTCGTCGATGACATCACGCATGACGTCGACCCACTTGGCGGACAGCAGCATCGAACGCATCTCGTAGCCCGCGTCCTTCGCCCTGCGGATGACCTTCTCGCCCTCGGCGATGAACAGGCCCTCGGCCGGCTCGCGCTTGCGGCGCAACTCGACGTCGGTCAGGCCCGTGTAGTCGCGCAGGCGCGGGTCGTCGGGGTCCTCAACGGTGATGAGTTCGGCCACAGGGTGATACTGCCTTGTCCTGGGTGTGGTGCCAACGGGCTGGAACGGGTTGTGTTACCCGGGGTTACGCCGGTGCGTCTCCGGCGGACCGAGCCGGTGCCTATCCGGCGGACGGAGCCGGTGCCTCTCCGGCGGACGGATGCGGGCCGACGTTCACGACCTCGCCGATGACGATGACCGCCGGGGGCTTCACGTCCTCCGTGCGGACGACCTCCGCCACCGTGGCAAGGGTCGCGTCGACCCGGCGCTGGGCGGCCGTCGTGCCCTCCTGGACCAGGGCGACCGGGGTGTCAGGGGACTTGCCGTGGGCCACCAGGGTCTCGGCGATCTGCCCGATCTTGTCGACGCCCATCAGGATCACCAGGGTCCCGGTGAGCTTCGCGAGGGACGGCCAGTCGGCGAGCGACCGCGCGTCGTCCGGCGCGACATGGCCGCTGACCACGGTGAACTCATGCGCGACCCCCCGGTGCGTGACCGGGATACCGGCCGCGCTCGGCACCGAGATCGAGCTGGAGATACCGGGCACGACCGTGCAGGGGATTCCGGCCTCGGCGAGCGCCTGGACCTCCTCCATGCCCCGGCCGAAGACATAGGGGTCGCCGCCCTTGAGTCGTACGACCGACTTGCCCTGCTTGGCGTGCTCGATCAGGGCGTTGTTGATGGCCTCCTGGGCCATGTAACGGCCGTACGGGATCTTCGCCGCGTCGATCACCTCGACGTGCGGCGGGAGTTCGGCGAGCAGGTCGCGAGGGCCGAGGCGGTCGGCGATCACCACGTCGGCCTCGGCGAGCAGACGGCGGCCGCGCACCGTGATCAGGTCGGGGTCGCCGGGGCCGCCGCCGACCAGGGCGACGCCCGCGTGGCGCGTGCGGTGGTGCGGGGCGACGAGGGTGCCGTCGCGCAGGCCCTCCACGACCGCGTCCCGAATGGCGGCGGTGTGGCGGGGGTCGCGGCCCCGGGCGTCGGTGGTGAGCACGGCGACCGTGACGCCCTCGCTGTGACCGGTGGCCGGGGTCCAGGCGGTGGCCTGGTCGGCGTCGTCGGAGCGGACGCACCAGACGCGGTGGCGCTCGGCCTCGGCGGAGGCGGCGGAGTTGGCGTCGGGGTCGCTGGTGGCGATGAGGGCGTACCAGGCGTCGGTGAGGTCGCCGTCCTGGTAGGGGCGCCGCACCCAGGTGATCTCACCGGCGTCCGCCATGGCCTCGACGGAGGGGGTGGCCTCGGGGGATACGAGCGTGACGGCGGCGCCGGCCGCGATGAGCGCGGGGAGGCGGCGCTGGGCGACCTGGCCGGCGCCGAGGACGACCACCTTGCGGCCGGCGAGGCGGAGGCCTACGGGGTAGGCGGGGTGTTCGGCCATGCGGGTGCGACTCCCTGGTGTGGCGGCGGTGCGATGCCCTGACGTGCAGATTTTACGGGGCGCGGGATTGCGGCGGCTCAGGTGCCCGGGTACTGGGCAGGGTGGCCGGGTGCGGGTGCGTGGTCCGTGCCCACCCGTTCCGCCCTGCGGAACGCCCGCCCACGAACCACACTGCGGTTGACGCCCCCGCAGGGCGGTCCCTCCGGGCCACGATGCGGTTGGCGCCCCGGCAGGCCGGGCCGCCCAGACCACGAAACGCCCGCGCCGGACGGGCCGCCCAGACCGCGAAAACGCCCGACACCCCCGCAGGCCCAGCCGCCCAGACCACGAAACGGTTACCGCCCCCACCGGACGGGCCGCCCGGGCCACGGCGACCCGTTGTCGGTGTGGAGCGCATCGCGCAGGCTGTGGTTGGTCACCCGGGCCAGGTCCCGGCCCGCGCGGCGCCGCACTGCCACTGTTCGCTTCGCGTCGGCGCGGGAGGGACCCGCTACTTCTCGGTCACGCCCGCCGAGTCGAACGTGGCCACCTCGTGCATCGCCCTCGCCGTGCTCTGCACCAGGGGAAGTGCCAGCAGCGCGCCCGTGCCCTCGCCCAGACGGAGGTCGAGGTCGACCAGGGGGCGCAGGCCCAGCTTGTTGAGGGCGGCGACGTGGCCGGGCTCCGCGCTGCGGTGGCCCGCGATGCACGCGGCCAGGACCTCGGGGGCGATCGCGCGGGCCACCAGGGCCGCGGCGCCCGCGCTGACGCCGTCCAGGATCACCGGCGTGCGCAGCGACGCGCCGCCGAGCAACAGGCCCACCATCGCCGCGTGTTCGAAACCGCCGACCGCGGCGAGGACGCCGATGGGGTCGGCCGGGTCCGGCTGGTGGAGGTCCAGGGCGCGGCGGACGACCTCGGTCTTGCGGGCGAGGGTCTCGTCGTTGATGCCGGTACCGCGGCCGGTGACCTCGGCGGGGTCGGCCCCGGTGTAGACGGAGATGAGTGCGGCGGACGCCGTGGTGTTGGCGATGCCCATCTCACCGGTGAGCAGGGCCTTGTTGCCGGCCGCCACCAGGTCGCGGGCGGTCTCGATGCCCACCTCGATGGCCTGCTTGGCCTCTTCGCGGGTCATGGCCGGCCCGGTCGTCATGTCGGACGTGCCCGCGCGGACCTTGCGGGGCAGCAGGCCGGGTGTCGCCGGGAGTTCGGAGGCGACGCCGACGTCCACCACGCACACCTCGGCGCCCACCTGGGAGGCGAACGCGTTGCACACCGCTCCCCCGCCGAGGAAGTTGGCCACCATCTGGGCGGTGACCTCCTGCGGCCAGGGGGTGACGCCCTGGGCGTGCACCCCGTGGTCACCGGCGAAGATCGCGACGGCCGCGGGCTCCGGGATCGGCGGCGGGCACTGCCGGGACAGGCCGGACAGCTGGGCGGAGATGATCTCCAGCATGCCGAGCGCACCGGCCGGCTTGGTCATCCGCTTCTGCCGCTCCCAGGCCTCGCCGAGCGCCTTGGCGTCCAGCGGGCGGATCCCGGCGACTGTCTCGGCGAGCAGGTCGTGCGGGTCCTCGCCGGGCAGGGCACGGCGGCCGTACGTCTCCTCGTGCACCACCCAGGACAGCGGGCGCCGCTTGGACCAGCCGGCCTGCATCAGCTCGGGCTCGTCCGGGAACTCGTCGACGTATCCGACGCAGAGGTAGGCGATGACCTCCAGGTGCTCGGGCAGGCCGAGCGCGCGGACCATCTCTCGCTCGTCGAAGAAGCTGACCCAGCCGACGCCGAGGCCTTCGGCGCGGGCGGCGAGCCAGAGGTTCTCGACGGCGAGGGCGGCGGAGTACGGCGCCATCTGCGGCTGGGTGTGCCTGCCGAGGGTGTGGCGGCCGCCCCGGGTCGGGTCGGCGGTGACGACGATGTTGACCGGGGTGTCGAGGATGGCCTCGATCTTCAGTTCCTTGAACTGCTTCGCGCGGCCCTTGGGGAGGGACTTGGCGTAGGCGTCGCGCTGGCGCATGGCCAGTTCGTGCATGCTGCGCCGGGTGTCGGCGGACCGGATGACGACGAAGTCCCAGGGCTGGGAGTGGCCGACGGAGGGCGCGGTGTGGGCGGCCTCCAGGACACGCAGCAGCACCTCGTGCGGGATGGGGTCGCCGCGGAAGCCGTTGCGGATGTCACGGCGTTCACGCATGACCTTGAGGACGGCCTCGCGCTCGGCGTCGTCGTAGGCGGGTGCGGCCGGGCCGGTGGACTGACGTGCTTCTGCCACGGGGGCCGTGCTCTCTTCCTGGTCGGCGGCCCTGGTGTCCAGGTCCTCCGCTTGCTGTACGACATCGGGGTGGTGCTCCGCCACCGGGCCGGGCTCGGCCACGCGGGGCGCCGGGACGGTAGCGGCCGGTTCCGGCACGGTCTCGCCCTGGTCCTGGGCGGGAAGGACCAGCGGGTGCGGCGGGGTCGGGGCGAGGTGCGGGGTGGTCGGCACCAAGCCGTCGACGGCGACGAACTCGCCGAGCGGCTGCTCGGGCGCGGACTCTGCCGGGAACGTCGTGTCCAGGGGCTCCTGGACCGCCGGGGTCTCCTCCGGCTGGGCCGCGGGGGTGGGCGGGGTGCCCTGGGTCTGGGGGCCGGCGGGGGGCTGGGCCGGCAGCGGCTCAGGGACGGCAGCGGTCTCCGCCGGCGGCACGGCAGCCGCCGCGGGGAACTCGGCGGGGGCCGCGAGGGCCACGGCGTCCGGCGGGGGCTGCTCGGCCTCGGCGGCGGCGAGGGGCTCCGGCGGCTGCGGGGCCTCGGCGACGGCTGCGGGGGCTGCCGGGGCGGGGGCGGCCGGGGCGGGTGCCTCGACGACCGCCTCCTCGGGCTGCACGGGCACGGGCGGCGCGAGCGGCGCGGCGGCCACCGGCTGACCGGGCTCGGCCAGGACGGCTTCCGGAGTGGGAGCGGACTCGTGCGCGACCGCCTCCGGTACCGGTACGGACTCGGGTACGACGGTCTCCGCGGCCTGCGCGGGTACGGCCGGTTCCACGACCTGGGGCTCCGGCGCGACCGGCGGCACGGGGTGCACCGGCGGGGACAGCACCGGCTCGGCCGTCATGGTCTGGGCGGCCGGTTCCGGAACCGCCGGCTCCATGAGCTGATGCGCGGCCTCCGCCACGGGCACGGCCTCAGGCTCGGCCACCGCGCCAGGAGCAACCCCGGCACCGGGCGTCGGCATGGCGCCCTGACCCTCAAAGGCCTCGGCGGCCTCGGCGGCCTCGGGAACCTCCGGGACCTCCGGGACCTCCAAAACCTGCGGGGCCGCCGGAACCGCCTCGACCACCGCAGCGGCCTCCGGAGCCGCCTCCGGCACTCCACCCGGCACCGCACCCGTCACAGATCCAGGAGCACCGTCCGCAACCTCGGCGGCCTGCGGCACCACCGGCCCGGCCACGGCCACCGGAACGCCCCCGTCGACCGGCTGGGCCGCGCCTTCCGGACCGTACGCGCTCTCGGGCCACACCCCGGGCGCCGCCGGTGCCTGCTGCTCCGCCGGGACACCCGCGACGTCCGCCGCCACGGACTCCTGCGCGTGGGCCGCGGGATCCGCGACGGCCACGGGAGCGAGGGGAGCAATCGTCTCCGGTGCCGGAACAACCGTTTCCGCAGCCGGGGCCTGTGCGGCCACCTGTGCCACCGGAGCGGCCTGCGCGACAGCCCCCGGCACCGCGGTCCCCGGCACCGCCGTCTGCGGCGCGCCCCAGGGTGCGGCGGACTGCGGCGCGGCATCGCCCGACGGCTGGGCGTCGAGGTACTCGGGCCCGGCCGTCGGCAGGCCCGGCTGCCGGACCGGCGTGCCGGCCGGGCCACGGTCGGCGAGGGATCGGACCGGACTGGCGGAGGTGTCGGGGATCGGCGGACCGAGGTGCAGCGGGCGGCGCGGGGCCGGGGCGGTCGTCGGATCGTGGGGCACGGAGAGGATCGGGGACGCCGGTACCGAACTGGGCAGCCGGACGGCGGTGAGGTCGACCGAGCCGCTGTCCCGGCCGTCCGTCTCGTGCGGACCGGGCTCGTGGACGGTCTCGACGACCGGCTCGGGGGCCGGCGGCGGCACTTCGTTGCCCCAGGCGCCCTGGGCGCCCGGCAGCAGCAGGTCTTCGTCCTCGGCGGGCGACTCGGAGAGGTAGGTGTACGCGCCGTGCGCGGGAACGCCCGGCTGTTCCACCATGCCTGCGCTCTCCGGCAGTCCCTCGCCCGGGACCTGGCCGGTGTCCGTCATGCGTACCCCTCGCCCATCGGTTAGTGCCTTCTACGACCAGCTCACTCGGGGCGGCGCACCGACCGTCCCGCAGTGAAGAACGAGCGTGCGTGCCCAGCGGCACGAACGACCCGCCGGAAAAGGCGACAAAGCCATTCAGTGGCATTGTCCCGGCCGTTCGACCGTCGCGACAGCGTGATCCGCGACAGCCCGCTGTGGACTGCGCCACGTTGCGCGTCCCCGGTTCTGCCGTACCACACCCGCCCCAAAAGGGGCGCGTTTTCCGGATATTGACGAACGAATTTCCGGGCCACCGGTGCGGTGCAGCGATCGGCCAGCCTACCGCGCGCAGTATGACAACAGGATCACGGGGCGCGCTCGGGCAAGACGCCACTGAGCAGGAAAGCGACGTTTCGCTCGGTCTCCGTCCAGGCTCTGGTGTCGAGTTCGACGGACTGCAGCAGGGCGCATTCGACCTGGTATCCGTGCTCGGTCAGGTCGCGTCCGATGAGTTCGGCGGCGTCGCGGGTGGCGGCGTGGGTGACGATGCGCTGCGGGCGGCGGTCGGCGACCGCGCCGACCACGGCCGCTCCCCCGCCGCCGACCCGGACGACGTCGGGTTCGGGCAGGTTCTCCAGCACATGGGGCGCGCCGCCGTGCACGATCTGGAGCTGGACCCCGAACTTGCGGGCGGCCGCCTCGCTGCGGACGCAGGCCGCGAGGTCCCGGTCGACGGCGATGACGGCGGCCCCGGCACGCGCCGCCTCGGTGGCGAACGCACCGCTGCCGCAGCCGATGTCCCAGACGAGGTCCCCCACCCGGGGGCCCAGCCGGGCGAGTTGGGCGGCCCTGAGCAGATCCGTTTCCCCTTCGCCGAGCGCGGCTCCCTCGCCGTACTCCGTGTCGGGCTGCACCCAGCCGCGCGGGCCGGCCGACGGGTCCCGGCCGGCGATCCAGCCGCCGCCCTCGCCGGCCGGCACCGGCCCGGAAGGCCCGCCGATGACGATGACGACGTTGGGGTCGCGCCAGGTGTGGTCGGCGGCCTTGTCCGAGGTGACGACGCTGACCTGCTCGCGGTCGGTGCCGAGTTCCTCGCAGATGACGAAGGTGCGGTGGACGCCCTCCATCAGCAGGCCGAGTTCGGCGGGTCCGGCGCCGGGCGAGGTGAGAACGGCGACCTTGGTGTGGGCGCGGCACACGTTCACCGCGCGTCGCAGGGTGCGCCGGTGTGCGACGACCACCTGTGCGTCGTCCCAGGGCATGCCGGCGCGGGCGAAGGCGGCGGCCACCGAGGAGACGGCGGGGACGACCTCGACCTCCAGGCCGAACTCCGGTGCGCGCAGGGTCCGTACGACGCCGAAGAAGCCGGGGTCGCCGTCGGCGAGCACCACCGCGGTGCCGCGGTGGCCGGTGATGCGGCGGGCGGCGAGGGCGACGCTGCCGAGGCGGATGCGTTCGGCCGTTCCCGGCACCTCGGGGAGGGCCAGATGGTGGGCCGCGCCCGCGACGAGCGTGGCGGCACCGAGCGCGCCGCGTGCTGCGGCGGTGAGGGGCGAGCCGTCCCAGCCGATCACCGTGACCCGGTCGGCCATCGTCGTCAGTCTCCAGGGTTTTCGCAGGTCGTCAGGGTCCGGGGCCCATGGGCGGGCTCCGTGAGAGTACCTGGTGGAGCTGTCCGGCGCGCGACGGGGCGAATCCCGTCGGCGTCAGTTCCAGGAGGTGAAGCCACCGCTCTCGGCGAGTTCCTCGCCCGCGCCTTCCAGGTCCTCCGGGAGCAGGCTCCACACGATGAAGTCGGTGCGCACGTCCGCCCAGGTGCCGTCCTCGGTGCGGACGTGGACTATGCAGGCGTTGCGCAGCACGCCTTCGCTGATACCGCCGATCTTCTGGGCCACCTGCTGGGAGGCCGTGTTGTCGGCGGCGGTGCGGATCTCGATGCGTTCGAGCTTCTGGTCGCCCAGGAGCCAGTGCGCGGTGGCGAGCGCGGCCTCGGAGGCATAGCCCTCGCCGCGGGCCCAGGGGGCGATGATGTACGACAACTCGGTCGACCGGATGTGCCAGTTGGTCTTGGTGAGCTGGATGACGCCGACCAGGCGCTGGGTGAGGAACTCGGTGACCGCGAGGTCGAGGCCCCGGCCGTCGGTGCGTTCGGCGGGGGCGTACTCGGTGATCCAGTGCCGGGCCGCGTCCTCGGTGAACGGCTGGGGCACGTCGGTCCAGGCGGCGACCTGCTCGTCGTTCATCATCTCGGCCAGGGCGGGCACGTCGTCCTCGTCGAGGGGACGCAGCACCAACCGCTCCGTGCTGATGGAGATGTTGGGGAAGGTGCTAGTCATGCGCCACTCCGTAACCTTCGGAAATCCTTCAGGGCGTGCGAACTGCCCAGCATGCAGCATGAAACCACTGAACCGCACGACGGGGCCCACCCGCGGTGAGCGAGTGGACCCCGTGCGTGGCGATACGCCGTATACGTGCCGCCGGAAGACGATCGGAAAGACGATCAGAAGGACGGGATGACCGAGCCCTGGTACTTGTCCTCGATGAACTTCTTGACCTCGGGCGAGGTGAGGAGCTTGGCGAGCTTCTTCACCCGCGGGTCCTTCTCGTTGCCCTTCTTCACGGCGAGGAAGTTGCCGTACGGGCTGTTCTTCGCGGACTCCAGGACGAGGGCGTCCTTGGCGGGCTTGATACCGGCCGAGATGGCGTAGTTGCCGTTGATCACCGCGGCGTCCACGTCGTCCAGGGAGCGCGCGGTCTGGGCCGCCTCGACCTCCTTGAACTGGAGGTTCTTCGGGTTCTTGGCGATGTCCTGCGGGGTCGCCTCGCTGCCGGCGCCGTCCTTGAGGGTGATGAGCCCGTTGGCGGCCAGCAGCTTGAGGGAACGCGCCTCGTTCACCGCGTCGTTCGGGACGGCGACGGTCGCACCGCTCTTCAGCGCGTCGGCGCTCTTGACCTTGTGGGAGTAGAGGCCGAGCGGCTCCAGGTGCACCGTGACGACGGGCACGATGTGGGTGCCGCGCTTCTTGTTGAAGTCGTCGAGGTACGGCTGGTTCTGGAAGTAGTTGGCGTCCACCGAGCCGTCCTCGGTCGCCGTGTTCGGCACGATGTAGTCCTGGAACTCCTTGACCTCCAGGTCGAGTCCGGCCTTCTTCGCCAGGTTGTCCTTGACGTAGTTCAGGATCTCGGCGTGCGGGGTCGGGCTCGCGGCGACGACCAGCGGTCCGCTGTAGTCGGAGGAGGAGGACGCGGAGTCCTTGTCCGAGCCGCAGGCGGTGAGCCCGAAGGTGAGGGCTCCGGCGGCGAGGACGGCGGTGGTGATTTTGGCGGTGTTACGCACGAAAAGTGCCTTTCCTTAAGGGTGGAGCGACCCCGCGATGGGTGGTGCGGGGAAATCTGAGGGAGGGCGCCGGGGGCTCAGACGGTCTTGCCGGTGGCCGTGGAGGCCTTCAGCAGCCGCAGCTTCGGCACCGGGCCGGACTGGCCGCCGCGACGGTGCAGGGAGCGGGCCGTGTAGTCGCCGGCGAACTGGATGAGCGAGATGACGACGGCGAGGATCGCCACGGTGATCCACATCAGCTGGGTCTCGAAGCGCTGGTAGCCGTAGCGGATCGCGATGTCGCCGAGACCGCCGGCGCCGACCGTACCGGCCATGGCCGAGTAGCCGATGAGCGCGACGATGGTGGTCGTGGTGGAGGAGATCAGCGAGGGCAGCGACTCGGGCACCAGGACCTTGCGTACGACGGTCCAGGTGTTGCCGCCCATCGACTGCACGGCCTCGACGAGCCCGCCGTCCACTTCGCGGACAGCCGTCTCGACCAGCCGGGCGAAGAACGGGATGGCGCCGATGGCGAGCGGCACGATGGCGGCCTCGCGGCCGATGGTCGTCCCGGTGATCGAGCGCGTGAAGTTCATCAGCGCGACCATGAGGATGATGAAGGGCATCGAGCGGGCGATGTTCACGATCTGCCCGATGACCTTGTTGGCCAGCACGTTCTGGAGCAGTCCCCCGCGGTCGGTGAGGACCAGCAGGACGCCGAGCGGGAGTCCGCCGACGACGGCGATCAGCGTGGACCAGCCGACCATGTAGAGGGTGTCCCAACACGCCTGGGACAGCAGCGGCTGCATCTCGGACCAGCTCACTTGGCACCTTCCTTCACCAGCGCGGGCTCCTGGCCCACCACGTCGATCTGCAGGCCCTGTTCGCGCAGGAAGCCGACGGGCACCACGTTGTCCTCGTAGCGGCCCGGCAGTTCGATGCGCATCCGGCCGATCTGGAGGCCGCCGACGGTGTCGATGGCGGCGCCGAGGATCGATATGTCGATGTTGTAGGTGCGGGAGAGCTGGGAGATGACCGGCTGGGTGGCGGCCTCGCCGTGGAAGGTGACGTCGAGGACGGTGCGGTCGTCGCCGGAGGCCTCGCCGCCGACCGGGAATAGCGCGGCGGCCAGCTCGGAGCCGGGGGTGCCGAGCAGTTCGCTGACGGTCCCGGACTCGACGATGCGCCCCTTCTCCATGAGGGCGGCCGAGTCGCAGATCGACTTCACCACGTCCATCTCGTGCGTGATGAGCAGGACGGTCAGACCCAGCTGCCGGTTCAGGTCGCGCAGCAGCTGGAGGATGGAGCGGGTGGTCTCCGGGTCGAGGGCGCTGGTGGCCTCGTCGGAGAGCAGCACCTTGGGGTCGCCGGCGAGTGCGCGGGCGATGCCGACGCGCTGCTTCTGGCCGCCGGAGAGCTGGGCGGGGAAGGCCTTCGCCTTGTCGTCGAGCCCGACCAGGTCGAGCAGCTCCAGCGCCTTGCGGGAACGTTCCTTCCCTGAGATGCCGAGGATTTCGAGCGGCAGCTCGACGTTGTCCTGGACGGTCCGGGAGGAGAGCAGGTTGAAGTGCTGGAAGACCATGCCGATACGGCTGCGCGCCTGCCGCAGCTCCTTGCCGGCCCGGGGGCCGCGCCCGGCGAGGGCGGTGAGGTCCTGTCCGTCGACCGTCACGGTGCCGGCGGTGGGACGCTCCAGGAGGTTGACGCAGCGGATGAGCGAGGACTTGCCGGCGCCGGACTGGCCGATGACGCCGTACACCTCACCCTCGCGGACGTGCAGATCGACGCCGTCGAGGGCGGTGATCTCGCGACCGCGGGAGCGGTAGACCTTGGTCAGGCCCGTTGTGGTGATCACTGGGATTCCATCACTGTTGAGTACGCGGGCGTGGGTGGGCCCTGGTACGGGAGGGAAAATGTGCGCGGGGCAGCCGGGTCACATACGGCTCAGGGCGTACGGACAGGCCACGGCGGCGGCTCGCTTCGGGGCGCGAGGCTCTCGGGTGGTGCGGGGGCCCTCTAGAAGGCGCACATTCGACACATACAACGAGCACCGGGCGTCATGGTCGCCTCGGTCGCAGGGGTGCGGTCGCTCGTCGTGGTCATGCGATCAGTAAACCAGACCTACGGTCCTGACAGGCCGCCGCTGTCCGCATGCTGGACAGCCGCGGACACCCGTCAGCGGCGCGCGGAGATCTCCACGAGGTGGTCGTTGACCAGTGCCGACAGGGCCGAAAGGTCCTGCACCACGAGGTCCGCGTCCAGCTCGTGCGCCGGGTGGGTTGTGGCCAACGCCACGGTGGTCATCCCGGCGGCGCGGCCCGCCTGGAGCCCGGCCGGGGCGTCCTCGAAGACCACGCAGCGGGCCGGGTCGACGCCCAGCCGGCGGGCGGCGAGGAGGTAGGGCTCGGGGTCGGGCTTGCCACGGGTGATGTCGTCCGCGGCTATCAGCGTCTTGGGCCTTATCCCGACCGCGTCCAGGCGGGCCTCGGCGAGCCGGCGGGTGGCCGAGGTGACGACGGCCCAGCGGTCGGCGGGCAGGGAGTCGAGGAAGGCGGTGGTGCCGGGCAGCAGCCGGACCCCGCCGCCCGGGACGTCCTCCACCTCCAGCTGCTCGACCCGGGCGACGGCCTCCGGGACGAGGTGGGCGGGGACCAGGTCGGCGACGATGTCCGCGGCGGTCCTGCCGTGCAGTTCGACTCGGGCGAACTCGTCCGTGACGCCGTACTCCGCCGCCCAGCGGGTCCAGCAGCGCTCCACGGAGTCGAGGGAGGAGACCAGGGTGCCGTCGTTGTCGAAGAGCAGGGCTTGTGCGTGGATCGTCATGGTCTAGACCCTACGGTGTACGGCAGGGGCGACGGCGTGGGGCCGTTTCCGCCGTAATAAGGTCACCGCATGCTCAATGCCCTGTTGCTGGTGACCGGAGTCGCCGCACTGCTGCTCGCCGCGTGGTGCGGCTGGGCCGCGTACCGGGACCAGCCGACGAAGGACTGGCACTTCATCGGGATGGCCGTGGTGTCGGTGCTGGCGGTGATCCAGCTGGTGGCCGGGATCGTGCTGCTGGCCCGGGGCGACAAGCCGGCGCAGGGGACGACGATCTTCGTGGCGTATCTGGTGGGCGCCTTCGCGTGCGTCCCGGCGGCGGGGTTCATGTCGCTGGCCGAGCGGACCCGGTGGGGCTCCGTGACGGTCGCCGCGGGCGGTGTGGTGCTGGCCGTGTTGGAGGTGCGGCTCTATGACATCTGGGGAGGGTGAGATGACGACCGTGGAGCAGAGGCCGAAGCGGCTCACCAGTGGGCCGGGCACGCTTCTCGTGTGGTTCTACGGCGTGATGGTCGTCGGAGCGGTGTCGCGGTCCGCGTACCAGATCGCGACCGAGTTCGACCGGGCGCCGCTCGCGTACTCGCTGTCGGCGGTCGCGGGGGTGGTGTACGGGTTCATCACGTACACGCTGGTGCGGGGCGGCGAGGCGGCGCGCAGGGCGGCGCAGGTGTGCTGCGCCGCCGAGCTCGCGGGGGTGTTGATCGTGGGTACGTGGACCCTTGTCGACTCGTCCGCGTTCCCGGATGCGACCGTGTGGTCGGACTACGGGATGGGGTACGTGTTCATTCCGGTGCTGTTGCCGATCTCCGCGTTGTACTGGTTGCGGAAGGCGCCCAGGCAGCAGGAAGGCTGAGCAACAGGGCGACTGCGGGACCGTCTTGGCTGGTCGCGCAGTTCCCCGCACCCCTGGGTTAGTTGTCAGGCCGTTGTTGCATAGGTACCGGCCGGCTTTTCCAGGACGATCATCGGGACGCCGTCCGCGCCCTTCGACGTGCCTACCGTTTCGTAGCCGACGCGGCGGTACAGGCGGAGGTTGCCCTCGCTGCGGTGGCCGGTGAAGAGGCGGAACCTCTTGGCGCCGCGCTCCTCGACCAGCGCCGACTCGGCCGCGCGCAGCAGCCGCGCGCCGATGCCGTGGCCCTGGAGGCGGGGGTGGACGCAGAGCTTGCCGATGGCGGCGGCGCCGTCCTCGGTGACCGAACCGCGGACCGAGCCGACGACCTCCTCGCCGAGCCGGGCGACGAAGACGCAGTCGGACGCGACCTCCTGGCGGACCGAGTCGAGGCTCTGGACGAGCGGATCGATGCGGTAGTTGCCGTACAGCGCCGCCTCGCTCTGGAAGCACAGGTACTGGAGCCTGAAGATCTGCTCTGCATCCTGCTCGGTCGCCACCGAGATGGTCACGCTCATGCCCATGTGCGCACGCCTCCCGCTCACCTGATCGCCTGTCGTTCTCACTCCTATCCCCGCGCCGCGCGGGACGCAACCTCCGGCGTCAACAATCGGCGCAGACATCCCAGACATCTGGAACGTTCCGGTCCCAGACTGCCCTGTGAGATACCCAACTCCCCCGCGATCTCCCGGTATGTGAGGTCCTTCGGGGAGAGCAGGGCATCGAGGAGGCGGGGGCAGCGGCCGGGCAGGCGGGCGACCGCCTCGCGCAGGGCGCGGTGATGGGCGGTGGCGAGGACGCGCTGTTCGGGCGTGGGGGTGGCGTGGTCGGCGGGTTCGGTGCCGTAGGGGCGTTCATGGCGTGTCGTGCGGCGGGTGCGGCGGGACTCGGCGCGGACGGCTCTGCGCAGCCAGTCCTCGGGGGCCCGGGGCGGGCCGTGGGCCGCCAGCCGCTCCAGGAGACGGAGCCAGACGGTCTGTTCCAGGTCGCCGGGGTCGCTGCCACAGGCATACGCCTCGGCCGAGGCCTCGGCGGTGAGCAGGGGGCCCAGGGCGGCAACCAGGTCGTGCGTCATATGCGGAACGACGCGGCCGCCCCGGGGCAGGTTGCCGGGGCGGCCGGGAGTCACCCCGAACGGGGTGCGGGGGCTCAGCCGTTGACGAAAGCGTCGCGGGCCAGGATCGCGGTGTCGGCGTTGTCCGAGAAGACGCCGTCGATGCCGGTCTCGAAGTACGTCTGGAAGACCGGGAAGACATCGCCGTACGCGGTGACGTCGCTGCCCTTGCGGTAGGCCGGCGGCAGGAAGGGGTTCTCGTTGCGCATGGTGTAGGGGTGCAGGACCAGGCCCACCTTGTGCGCGTCCGCGACCAGCGTGCTCGGCTTGGTGAAGTCGCCGTTGGCGTCCTTCGGGATGACCAGGTCGAGGGTCGGGCCGATGCCCTGCGCGTAGCCGGCGATCTCCCGCAGGCCCTTCGGCGTGATCAGGTCGGCGACGGTGCGCGGGTCGCCGGTCGCGACGAAGTCGTAGGGCTGGGTGTTCGCCGCGGAGAGCAGGACGACCAGCGGGTTGTCGACCAGCGTGTTCAGGCGCTGGATGCTGGTCGGCTCGAAGGACTGCAGGATGACCGGCGAGTTCCGCTTGTCCTTGCCGTACTTGCGCAGCAGCTTGGCGACCCGCTCCTCAAGACCGAGGCCCAGCTTGCGGAAGTACGTGGGGTGCTTGGTCTCGGGGTAGATCCAGACCTGCTTGCCGCGCTTGCGGGTCTGCTCGTCCTGCCACTTGAGGACTTCCTCGAAGGTGGGGATCTCCCAGTGGCCGTTGTAGAGCGTGTTGTGCGGGCGGTTGGCCGGTATGCGCTCGATCGCGCGCAGCGTCTTCAGCTCGGCGAGCGTGAAGTCCTCGGTGAACCAGCCGGTGGTGGGGATGCCGTCCAGGACCTTGGTGGTCTTGCGGTCGGCGAACTCCTTGTGGTCGGCGACGTCCGTGGTACCGCCGATCTCCGGCTCGTGGCGGCAGACCAGGTGGCCGTCCTTGGTGGGGCACAGGTCGCCGGCCTCGACGACGTCGGCGCCGAGGTCGAGGGCCAGGTTGTAGGAGCCGAAGGTGTGCTCCGGGCGGTAGCCGCTGGCGCCGCGGTGGCCGATGATCGTCGGCTTCGGGAGGCTCTTCAGGCCGCCGTGGCCGTGGCCGGACCGCTTCGCCTCGGCCGCTCTGGCGGCGCCGGGCAGTCCGAGGACCGCTCCGCCCGCGCCGAGCATCGCCGCCCCGAGCAGCGCCCGCCGTCCGGTCGTGCCGTTCACCTGCGTCCGCTCGTTCGAGTCGTTCGTGTTCATGAGCGCCCTCCTGACCTTCACCCTTGGATGCGGGCTGATCGTAGGGCTGTCGACGTGACCGACGGGAGACCGTCGGCCCAACGGCCGGGTGACGCCGTATGGCTGTCGGACGGCGCGTGATGACGGTCCGTCGGCGACTTCCGTCACATCGCCGCGGCCTCGCCGCGAGCTGTCCTCCGGGCAGCACCGCAGGTAAACCAGCGTCAACAGTGCGTAAGACCTCGGTGAACCGGCCGTACTCGATGTGCGCTCCCCATGGGGCCGCGAGTAATGTCCTCACCTGCACAGACTCATACCGCCCCTCGACATCGGAGGACCCGTTGTCCCGCTTCGCGCTCATCAAGGCAGTGCTCGGACCGATCATGCGCCTGATGTTCCGCCCCCAGGTGGAGGGCGTGGAGCGCATTCCGGGAGACGGTCCGGTCATCCTCGCCGGGAACCACCTCACGTTCATCGACTCGATGATCCTGCCACTGGTCAGCAAGCGGCAGGTGTTCTTCATCGGCAAGGACGAGTACGTCACCGGGAAGGGCTTCAAGGGCCGGTTGATGGCGTGGTTCTTCACCGGCGTCGGCATGATCCCGGTGGACCGGGACGGCGCGAGCGGTGGTGTCGCCGCGCTGATGACCGGCAAGCGGGTCCTGGACGAGGGCCGGATCTTCGGGATCTACCCGGAGGGCACCCGCTCCCCCGACGGCCGGCTGTACCGGGGCCGTACCGGGATCGCGCGGCTGACGCTGATGACCGGCGCGCCGGTGGTGCCGTTCGCGATGATCGGCACGGACAAGCTGCAGCCGGGCGGCGCGGGCATCCCGCGGCCGGGCAAGGTCACCGTCCGGTTCGGCGAGGCCATGGAGTTCTCCCGGTACGAGGGGATGGACCGGGACCGCTATGTGCTGCGGGCCGTGACCGACTCGGTGATGGCCGAGGTCATGCGGCTGTCCGGGCAGGAGTACGTGGACATGTACGCGACGAAGGCGAAGGCCGCCTGACACTCTTTCGGCGCAAGGGCACGGACCGGGGGTTCGTGCCCTTCTGTCTGCCATCCGCCTGACATCGTCCACGTCCGCCTGGCGGTGGAATCTGGCCCGACACTTGGCTTATTCATGCGCATTTACCGCCCATATGAGCACACAGCATGTCTTATTCAGATATGCAGAAACCTTCTCGGCGTACCCTGCTCAGTGCTCCGTTCGCTGCCGCCGGCGCGGGGCTCCTGGCCGCTTGTTCCGACTCCGACTCCCCCTCGCGCTCCGGCCCGCAACACACGGCCGGGACCGCGGCGTTCGTCCCCCAGGGGCCCAAGGGGTTCGTCAACCCGTCGGATCCAGAGGTACTCGCGACCGAGCGGAAGCGCGGCTCCGGCTCCGTCCGCATGGTCACGTTCACGGCCGCCGAGAGCATGCTGGACCTGGGCGGCCGGTCGGTGCACAGCTGGGCCTACAACGAGTCGGTCCCGGGCCCGCTGGTGCGCGTCACCGCCGGTGACGTCCTGAGCCTGACCGTCAGCAACCGGCTGGCCGAGAAGACCACGCTGCACGCGCACGGGGTGCGGCTGCGCTGCGACATGGACGGCGTTCCGGACCTGACCCAGTCGGCCATCGCGCCGGGGACGGACTTCGTCTACCGGTTCGTCGCCGCCCACCCGGGCACCTATCTGTTCCACTCGCACGTCGGCATGCAGCCCGACCGTGCCCTGTACGCGCCGTTCATCGTCGACGACCCGAAGGAGCCGCTCGCCTACGACAAGGAGTGGGTCGTCGTCCTGGACGACTGGGTGGACGACATCGACGGCTCCAACCCCGAGCAGGTGCTCGACCAGCTCAAGCCCGGCGGCTCCATGGCGATGCACATGGGGATGGGCATGGGGCCCGGCCACGGCAGCCCGAGCCCACGCCGGCCGGCGGCCGCGCCCTCGGCAGCATCCAAGCCCAAGCAGCGGATGGGCCCGGACCGGGTGCTGCGCGACTCCCACAGCAGCATGCTGCACGGCGAGGGCGGCAACGTCGCCTACCCCCACTACCTGGCCAACGGGCGGCTGCGCACCGACCCCTCCGTCTTCCGCTGCAACCCCGGCGACCGCGTCCGGATCCGCCTCATCAACGCGGGCTCCGAGACGGCCTTCCGGGTCGCGCTGGGCGACCACGCCATGACCGTCACCCACACCGACGGCTACCCCGTGCAGCACAAGCAGACCGACGCCCTGCTCATCGGCATGGCCGAGCGGTACGACGTCCTCGTCACCGCCAAGGACGGCGTCTTCCCGCTGGTCGCACTCGCCGAGGGCAAGAAGGGCAAGGCGCTCGCGATCCTCCGTACCGACAAGGGAAGAAACCTTCCGGCGGCGGATGTCCGCCCGAACGAGCTGGACCGCGAGGTCGTGCCGGCCCGTCGGCTGCTGCCGGCCGAGTCCGTCCGCATGGACGACCGGGTACCCGACCGCGACCTGCGGATCAGGATCACGGGCACGATGCAGAAGTACGACTGGGGGTTCGACCACAAGCCGTACGACGTGCGGCAGCGGCATGCGGTGCGGGCCGGTGAGCGGGTGCGGCTGACGCTCATCAACGCGACCGACATGTGGCATCCGATGCATCTGCACGGGCACACGTTCTCGGTCACCGGGCTGAACTCGGCGGGGGCCCGGAAGGACACGACGATCGTGCTGCCGCACCGCAAGCTGGTGCTCGACTTCGACGCCGACAACCCCGGGTTGTGGATGCTGCACTGCCACAACCAGTACCACTCGGAGAGCGGGATGATGACCGTGCTCGGCTACAAGAGGTGAGATGTCACGCCGGCAGGGCGCCTTCCAGTTTCTGTCCCTTCAGCAGGAACCAGGCTGCCACCGCCGTCGCCAGGAGGACCACGGCGCCCGCGCCCGAGGCCAGGTGCAGGCCGTGGACGAAGGAGTCCCGGGCCGCCGCCAGCATCTCGGTGGCCGGGTGCGGGGGCATGGTCGTCGATGCCTGCACCGCCGCGCCGAGGGATTCGTGGGCGGCGGCCGGGGTGCCCGCCGGGGCCGGGAATCCGCGGTAGACCCCCATCACGATCGAGCCGAGCAGGGCGATGCCCAGGGCCGCGCCCAGTTCGTACGCCGTCTCTGAGACCGCCGAGGCGGCACCGGCCTGGTCCTTGGGGACGCTGGAGAGGATCACGTCCGCCGTGACCGTGAAGGAGAAGCCCGCACCGACGCCGACCACCAGGAGGGCGGCGCCGAGGACCGGGTAGCCGGTGGACTGCGAGAGCGTGGTCAGAGCCGCGAGGGCCACGCCGACGGCCGCCAGACCGCCGGAGACCACCGCGCGTACCGAGTGGCGGCGGGCCGTCCGGCCGGCCACCAGGCCCGCCGCCACCGCGCCCACGGCGGCCGGGAGTTCGGCCAGGCCCGCCTCGAACGGGGGCCTGCCCTGGACCAGTTGCAGGTACTGGGAGAGGAAGAACACCAGGCCGGACATGCCGAGCACGGTCAGCAGGTCGGCGAGGACGGCACCGCTGAAGCCGCGCCGGCGGAACAGCCGCATGTCCAGCAGGGGCTTGGGCATGGTGAGTTGACGGCGGACGAAACCGTAGAGGGCCGCGGTGCCGAGGAGGGCGGTGGCCGCGCTGACTCCGGTGAGGCCGTGGGTCGCGGCCTCCTTCACCGCGTACACGACCGCGATCATGCCGACCAGCGACAGGACGACGCTGATCAGGTCCCAGGGGCCGGGGTCGGGGTTGCGGGACTCGGGGAGCGTCCTGATGCCGACGAGGACCAGGACGACCATCACCGGCAGGTTGATGAGGAAGACCGAGCCCCACCAGAAGTGTTCGAGCAGGAAGCCGCCCACGATCGGGCCGACGGCCGTACCGGCGGAGGCGGTGGCGCCCCAGATGCCGACGGCGAGGCTGCGCTCGCGCGGGTCGTGGAAGAGGTTGCGGATCAGGGCGAGGGTGGCGGGCATCAGGGTCGCGCCGGCGACGCCCAGCAGGGCGCGGGCCGCGATCATCGTCCCCGGGGTCGTCGCGTACGCGTTCAGGACGGATATCGCGCCGAACGCCGTCGCGCCGCCGAGCAGGATCCGCTTGCGGCCGATGCGGTCACCGAGGCTGCCCATCGAGACCAGCAGTCCCGCGATGACGAACGAGTAGACGTCACCGATCCAGAGCAGCTGGGTACCGGAGGGGTTGAGGTCCTCGCTGATGTAGGGGGTCGCGAGGCCGAGGACGGTCGCGTCGACGGCTACCAGCAGCACGGCAAGCACCAGGACGGAGAGCGCGAGCCAGCGCCCGGGGCGCTTCTCCTCCGTCTCCGTGGCGAACGCCGGCCGCACGGTGCTGGTCATGATTCCTCTCTTCGTCGTGCACCGCCGAGCAGCAGCTCGACGATCATGTGGGTGAAGTCCTTGGGGGCGACCCTGCCCTCACTCACCGCCCAGGCGGCGGAGGCGAGCAGGCCGTACAGCGCCTCGGTGAGCCAGGCCGGGGTGAGGTCGATACGGAACTCGCCGTTCTGCTGGCCGCGTCGGAAGAGGGCCGCGATGCGGTCGTCGATGCGGGTCCAGCCCTGGTTCTGCTGCTCGCCCTCGAACAGCTGGTTCTCGGTGTAGAGGAAGGCCAGCAGGCCGGCGGCCGGCTCGATCTCGCGGACCAGGCGGTGGACGGCGTCGGCCGCCGGGCCCTCGTCCAGGCGGGCCGCGTCCAGGGCCGCCTCGCACTCCTCGATGCCGAGCGCCTCCAGCGCGCGGACGAGCGCGTCCCGGCCCGCGAAGTGCCGGTGCAGGGTGGCCCGGCTGATCCCGGCGGCCTTGGCGACCTCGTCCATGGTCGCGGTGGATTTGCGGGTCAGCAACGCGGCTGCGCTGCGCAGCACCTGCTCACGGTCGAGGGCCATGAGACAAGAGTAACCCACGTGAGACATCCTTGTCTCACCGCGGGCATGTGTGACTCACGAGAGGCTGGTCGGGGGTGGTTCCTCGTCAGTGCCAGGGCAGGCTGCCGCGGCGGTCCCAGTAGGCGCGCGGCTCCTCGGCCAGGGTGGCGAGGCGGGTCAGCTGGTCCTCGTCGAGGTCGACGGCGGCCGCGTGCAGGTTGGAGTCGAGCTGGGCGAGCGTCGCCGCGCCGGACAGGACCACTCCGGCCCAGGGCTGCCGCAGGACGACGGCGAGGGCCACGGCGTCGCAGCCGAGGCCGGTTTCCTCGGCCACGGCCCGCAGCGCGTCGGGGGCGTGCGGGGCGGCCAGGCGGCCGTTGGCCATGCCCTCCTTCACGATCACCGTCAGTCCGGCCTCGCGCGCCTCGGCGAGAGCGGGCCCAGCCGAGGTCTCCAGGACGTTGTACGTCGACTGGACGGTACGGAAGAGGGGCTCACCGTCGACCGTGACGGCGAGGGCGGCGCGAATGGCGTCGGCCTGGGCGGGGCCGCTCGTGGAGAAGCCGACGGTGAGGCCGGTGCCGGCCGCTTCCGCGAGGCGTGCGTGCAGTTCCTTGTCGGTGAGGGCCGGGCTGTCCGGGGTCACCGAGTGGATCTGATAGAGGTTGAGGTGGTCGCCGAGGAGTTCGGCGGTCTCGGCGCGCTGGCGGTCGTAGGTCTGGACGCTGTGGTCCTTGACCTCGTGGGTCTCGGCGTCCGCCGACCAGCCGGCGGTGTAGGTGTAGCCCCATTTGCTGCCGACGACCACGTCGGCGGCGGCGTCGGGGCGGGTGTTCAGCCAGTCGGCGAGGAACTCCTCGGAGCGGCCGTAGGAGCGGGCCACGTCGAAGTAGCGGACGCCCAGGGCGTAGGCGGCGTCGAGGAGTTCGTGCGTGCGGGTGCGCAGCGCGGCGACGCTGCGGTCCTCGCCGAGGTCCTCCTCGCGGCCGAGGTTGATGTAGCCGGGGCGGCCTACTGCGGCGAGGCCCAGGCCGATGTGGCAGGTGGGAGTTGTTGCTGTTGCCAGTCGGGCGAAGGGCATCGCGGGCTCCGTTTCGGTCGGCTGCGTCGGGCTATTGACCAACGTAACCCGCGATGACCTTTGGTTCGCCGTTCAGCTCGGGTGGTTCGGTGCGTCGGCGGGTGCGGGTGGGTGGGGGTTGTTCGCGCAGTTCCCCGCGCCCCTTGCGGGGCGCTGTCCCTCCCGGCGCTGAAAAGTTCTACTTCTTCGCGTCAGCCCACTCATGCTGCTGGGCCACGTTCGCCCTGACCTCCGCCAGTTGCACCGCCACGGCGCTCGGGGCCGTGCCGCCGCGGCCGTCGCGGGAGGCCAGGGCGCCGGGGACGTTCAGGACCGAGCGGACCTCCGGCGTCAGGTGGGCCGAGATCTTGGCGAACTGGTCGTCCGTCAGCTCGTCCAGTTCCTTGCCCTCGGCCTCCGCCGCCTTGACGCACTCGCCGGCCACCTCGTGGGCCACGCGGAACGGGACGCCCTGCTTGACCAGCCACTCGGCGATGTCGGTGGCGAGGGAGAAGCCGGCCGGGGCCAGTTCCTCCATGCGTTCGCGGTTGACGGTGAGGGTGGCCATCATTCCGGTGAAGGCGGGGAGCAGGACCTCCAGTTGGTCGCAGGAGTCGAAGACCGGCTCCTTGTCCTCCTGGAGATCGCGGTTGTAGGCGAGGGGCAGGGCCTTGAGGGTGGCCATGAGGCCGGTCAGGTTGCCGATCAGGCGGCCCGACTTGCCGCGGGCCAGCTCCGCGATGTCCGGGTTCTTCTTCTGGGGCATGATCGAGGAGCCCGTGGAGAAGGCGTCGTGCAGGGTGACGAAGGAGAACTCCTTCGTGTTCCAGATGATGATCTCCTCGGCGATCCGGGAGAGGTTCACCCCGATCATCGCGGTGATGAAGGCGAACTCGGCCACGAAGTCGCGGGAGGCCGTGCCGTCGATGGAGTTGCCGACGCTGCCGTGTTCGAAGCCGAGGTCCGCGGCCACCGCCTCCGGGTCCAGGCCGAGCGAGGAGCCGGCGAGGGCGCCGGAGCCGTACGGGGAGACGGCCGTGCGGTCGTCCCACTGGCGCAGCCGTTCCGCGTCCCGGGACAGGGACTGGACGTGGGCCAGGACATGGTGGGCGAAGAGCACCGGCTGGGCGTGCTGGAGATGGGTGCGGCCGGGCATGGCCACGTCCGGGTGGGCCTCCGCGAGGCCGATCAGGGCGTCCTGGAGGTCGGCGATCAGCCCGCCGATCACCCGGGCGTGATCCCGGAGGTACATCCGGAAGAGGGTGGCGACCTGGTCGTTGCGGGAGCGGCCGGCGCGGAGCTTGCCGCCGAGGTCGGGGCCGAGGCGCTCCAGGAGGCCGCGCTCCAGAGCCGTGTGGACGTCCTCGTCGGCGATGGTGCCCACGAAGGAGCCGTCGGCGACATCGGCCTCCAGCAGGTCGAGGCCGGCGATCATGCGCTGGAGTTCGTCCTCGGTGAGCAGGCCCGCCTTGTGCAGCACGCGCGCGTGGGCACGCGAGCCGGCGATGTCGTAGGGCGCGAGCCGCCAGTCGAAGTGGACGGACGCGGACAGCTTCGCCAGGGCCTCGGCGGGACCGTCGGCGAAACGGCCGCCCCAGAGCCGTACGTCACCGCTGTTGCTGCTCACTTGCGTTGCTCCTAGAAGAGTTACGGATGTGGCACCGCCTCCCCGGCCATGAACGGGGAGGCGGTCGTCACGCTACTGCTCAGGACAGGTCGTGTCGGGCTACGCCCGCATTTGACGCTCCGCCGCGATCTTCGACGACAGGCTGTAGATGTCGATGAAGCCCTTGGCCGCGGCCTGGTCGAACGAGTCGCCGGTGTCGTAGGTGGCGAGGTGGAAGTCGTAGAGGGAGGAGCCGGAGCGGCGGCCGGTGACCACCGCGCGGCCGCCGTGCAGGGTCATCCGGATGTCGCCGGTGACATGCTGGTTGGCCTCGTCGACGAAGCCGTCCAGGGCGCGTTTGAGCGGGGAGAACCACAGGCCGTCGTAGACGAGTTCGCCCCAGCGTTGCTCCACCTGCCGCTTGTAGCGGGCGAGTTCGCGCTCGACGGTGACGTTCTCCAGTTCCTGGTGGGCCGTGATGAGCGCGATCGCGCCCGGCGCCTCGTACACCTCGCGGGACTTGATGCCGACCAGCCGGTCCTCGACCATGTCGATCCGGCCGACGCCCTGGGCGCCGGCGCGCTCGTTCAGCTCCTGGATGGCCTGGAGGACGGTGACGGGCCTGCCGTCGATCGCGACCGGGGCGCCCTGCTCGAAGGTGATGACCACCTCGTCGGCCTCGCGCGGGGTGGCCGGGTTCTGGGTGTACTCGTAGATGTCCTCGATCGGGCCGTTCCAGATGTCTTCCAGGAATCCGGTCTCCACGGCGCGGCCGAAGACGTTCTGGTCGATGGAGTACGGGGACTTCTTGGTGGTCGCGATCGGGAGGCGCTTCGCCTCGCAGAAGGCGATGGCCTTGTCGCGGGTCATCGCGTAGTCGCGCACCGGGGCGATGCAGGTGAGGTCGGGGGCGAGGGCCACGATGCCGGCCTCGAAGCGGACCTGGTCGTTGCCCTTGCCGGTGCAGCCGTGGGCGACCGTGGTGGCGCCGTGCTTGCGGGCGGCGGCGACCAGGTGCTTGACGATCGCCGGCCGGGAGAGGGCGGAGACCAGCGGGTAGCGGTCCATGTAGAGGGCGTTGGCCTTGACCGCCGGGAGGCAGTACTCCTCGGCGAACTCGTCCCTGGCATCGGCGACCTCGGCCTCGACCGCGCCGCACGCGAGGGCGCGCTTGCGGATGACGTCCAGGTCCTCGCCGCCCTGGCCGACGTCCACCGCGACGGCGATGACCTCGGCGCCCGTCTCCTCGGCGATCCAGCCGATGGCGACGGAGGTGTCCAGCCCGCCCGAGTAGGCGAGTACGACGCGCTCGGTCATGGGTCCCTCCTCCCGTACATCCACTTGCTATGCATGAGTATGCAGAGCTCTGCATGATTCGTCAATCCGGCCGGGTTCGGCTGACCGATATGAAAAAGGTTTGAACAAACGAAACCGCTTTCCCGTACCCATCCCTGAACGCCGGCGCCGCGTTTGTAAACCCACCTCTGACCCAAGTGAGGCATCCGCATGTCCAGGGCTCTTCCGAAGTACAACAAGCGTCGTGTCGTGCTGATCGGCGGCGCTGCCGCCGTGGCGCTCTCCGGTGCGGTCATCGCCGGTTCGGCCCTCGCCGGTACGCCCGACAAGAGCAGTGGCACGAGCAACGCGCGCACCCTCGCCGCCTCGCCCGGCACCATCACCTGCCCGGACGTCGCCTCCCAGCTGCCCGCGATCCCGGCCTCCGCGCAGGCCGAGGTCGAGCGCAACCTCACGCTTCTGCAGACGCAGATCCAGGAGGCCAACAAGCGGCTGGTCGACACGGTGGGCCAGGGCGGCCCGAACTTCGTGAACAACGCGATCCTCGGTCCCCTCAAGGACAAGCGCGTGGCGACCGTCAACCGGATCGCGACGGCGATCGGCCGTACGGCCGCCAAGCCGACCGGCCTGGACGCGCTGGCGCCGTGCACCCTGAACGCGAGCGGGACCTCCACGAACACGGGCAGCGGTACGGCGACCGGCGCGGCCTCCGCCACGGCCACGCCGAGCGCGGCGGCCACCCAGCAGCAGTCGACCGGCAGCACCGGCACGAGCACCGGCGGCTCCGCGGTGGGCACGATCACCTGCCCCGACGTCGCCTCGCAGCTGCCGGCGATCCCCGCGTCCGCGCAGGCGGAGGTCGACCGGAACCTCACCCTGCTCCAGACTCAGATCCAGGAGGCCAACAACCGGCTTCAGACCACGGTCGGCCAGGGCGGCCCGAACTTCGTACAGAACGCGATCCTCGGCCCCCTGGCGGACAAGCGGAAGTCGACCATCGACCGGATCGCGATCGCGATCGGCCGTACGTCGGCCAAGCCGGCCGGCCTCGACTCCTTGGCCGCCTGCACGCTCACCAAGTGACGTGACAGGCAGCTGTGGCCGCCCCGTGTACAGCGCCGGCCGGGGCGGCCACAGTGGTGTCCGGAGGGCTGGGGCCCCCGGGGATCGTCCGGATGCCGGAATTGCTTAGACGTGCGAAGTAAACGCGCCGATAATTCCCCGGTATGGGAAAGACCTATGAGCGCATCGACGGCAGGCTCCGCACGTTCATCGAGGAACAGCCCCTGTTCTTCACCGCGACCGCCCCGCTCGCGGGCGACGGCACGGTCAACCTCTCCCCCAAGGGCCTCCAGGGCTCCTTCGTGGTACTCGACGAACACACCCTCGCGTACCTGGACTTCGCCGGCTCCAACGCCGAGACCATCGCCCATCTGCGGGAGAACGGCCGCATCACCCTGATGTGGTGCGCGTTCCAGGGCCCGCCGAACATCGTGCGGGTACACGGGCACGGCGAGGCGGTCTTCCGCGACGACCCCCGCTTCCGGGAACTCCTCACCCGTTTCCCGGACATCGACCCGACCCGGCACGGCCTGCGCGCCATCATCGTCGTGCACGCCGAACTCGTCCGGGACAGCTGCGGCTACGCGGTCCCCTACATGGCGTACGAGGCCGACCGTGACCTGCACGGGAAGCGGTTCGCGCGCGAGGACGACGCCTCGCTGAGCGCGTACTTCGAGAAGAAGGACCACATCGCGGTGAGCCTGGACGGCCTACCCGGGCTGCCGTTGCCGCTGCCGCCGTCTACCGTCTGAGCCATGCGTCCAGGCGTCGTCGTCACCCTTGTCTCCGCGTCCCTGCTGCTGCTCGGTGCGGCGCCGGGGGCCGGGGAACCGCAGCCGCTGCCCGCCCGGATGGCCGACACGGGCGGCGGCGACCAGCTGATCACCGCCGAGGCGTCCGCGCTGAGCTCGACCTCGGGGACCGTGACCTGGTGGGAGCGCCGGGACGGGCAGTGGGCGCAGGTGGGTACGGCCGCCGCACGGTTCGGCGCGAAGGGGCTGGTCGAGGGGGCCGCGCGGCAGCAGGGCACGAACACCACCCCGACGGGGTTGTACGACCTTCCGTTCGGGTTCGGCCTTCAGACGGCGCCGACGGGCACCTCCGTCACGTACCGGCCGGTGACCGCGGATTCCTGGTGGTGCCAGGACAACGACTCGACCTCCTACAACCGTTGGGTCGAGCCGTTGCCGTCCGACTGCCGGGCCGCCGAGGCGGAGAAGTTGTCGTCGTACGGGTCGCAGTACGCGTACGCACTGGTCATCGGGTTCAACTACGAGCGTCCGGTCCGGGGGCACGGGGCCGGGATCTTCCTGCACGTCAACGGGGACGGCGCCACGGCCGGGTGTGTGTCCGTGCCGGTGGACGCGATGCGGGAGATCCTGCGGTGGGTGGATCCGGGAAAGGCGCCGCACATCGCCGTCGGAACGGCGAGTGGGGACACGGCCCTCACGCGGTACTGAGTACCCGGGCGCGCCGCCGTTCGACCCGCCGGTGTCGGTGGCTGGTGACATCATGTCCCTCTGCGGGGAGGGCATATGGAACGAGCGCGCAGGGCGCTGCTGATCGGGGTCGGACGGGCGCCCGCCACCGACGGGCTGTTGGAGCCGCTGGACGAGGTAGTCGAGGCCGACCTGCGGCTGATGTCCTCGGTACTGGACGGGATCGGCTACGAGGTGGAGGTCCTGCCCGACGCGGACCGCGGCCAGATCCAGCGCAGGCTCTACCAGGTCGCGTGCGACGCACCACCCGACAGCACACTGTTGTTGTACTTCACGGGGCACGGCGTCCGGGTCGGAGGCTCCGACTACCTGGTACCCGCCGACGCCGAACCCTCGCCCGAGGGGGGCTGGGAGTGGCCCTACCTGGATTCCCTGCTACCTGCGAACGTCAGTCAGCTGCTGAACAAGTGCCGGGCGGGGACGGTGCTCTGGCTGGTCGACGCCTGCCGTACCGATCTCGGCGACGACGAGGCGGCCTTCGGCAACGCCATCGACAACGGACCCCCGAAAGGCGGGTTCGCCGTGCTGACCGCCTGCTCCACCGGTGAGCACAGCGGGTACTCGGCCGAGGGGAGTTTCTTCACCCGGGGGTTGGCGCACGCACTGGGCCCGTTGACGTCGGCGCGGACCGTCGAGGAGGTCTTCGAGCTGGCCCGGGGCCGTACGGCCGCTGCCGCGCGTCGGCACGGACTGAGCCAAACGGCTCTGATCCGCTACGGCACCAACGGCGAGGCGGCGACCCGGGAGACGGCCATCTGCGAGGGCCGGCCGCTGCTGGAGACCTGGCTGCGGGCGGTGCGGGCGACGCCGTTGTGGGACCTGGTCCGCCCGGAGGACCAGGCTTCGGTGCCCGGATTCCAGGAGCACGTGGCCGCCTTGGTGGAGCGGTGTGCCCGGATGCTGCATCTGGCGCAGGGCAGGCTTTTCCGTCCCGATCCGTGGTCGGACGAGGCGTTCCCGGTCCGGCTGGTCGAGAAACGGCTGCCGCTGGTGCTGCCGGAGACTCGGCAGCTGTCCGCGATGGAAGTGGCGTTCCTCGTCGTGGCGCCGTTCCTGTGGGAAGCGGCCTGGGCCGACCGGCTCAGCCAGGCAGTCGATGTCGATCCGTACCGAACGGACCGGCAGCCGGAAGCCGAGGCCCACCGCAGGCACTTCGAGCAGGTCTGCGACCAGCACGCACGCATCGTGCGCAAGGTGGACCAGTGCCGGGCTCGCGATCGGACAGAGGACGAGACCGCGGTCGTGATGTGGCTGGTGCACCGCTGGATCGCCGACCGTTTCGAGACGGACGACGAGCCCATGCCGGTCAGCCTGGCCAAGACGTTCGCCGGTGACCTGGGAGTGGCCTCGGACCGGGTGCACGAGGTGGCCGAGCTGCTGTGCGCGGTGGCCTCGGCCATCGGCTTCGACGAACTGCCCGACGGCGTCGTGGCGTCCGGCCGGGTGTCGGTCAAGGCGGTGCTGCCGGCCGGCCCCCAGCCCCTGCGGATACGCCCGCTGGCCGCACTGCTGCGGCTGGCGGCCGTCCTGTCCGTCGACGTCCGGACGTTCCCCGAGATCCTGGCGGAACATCTGGCCGTGACAGATCCGGTCCTGCCCGAGCACGTCACGGTCGTCGCGCATGGCCTGAGCTGGGAGCGAGAGGACTCGGCGCTCCATCTGGACGCGCCCTGCCCGCATCAGGCGGTGCACGCCGCGCTCGCCGAGGTCGTGGAGGAGGCGGACCAGCTCGTCACCCGCATCCGCGACCGGGCCGTCGAACTGCCGGGCCCAGAGGCGGACCTTCTGACGGACGTGCCGAAACGAGTGACCGCACGTGCGCTGCGCCCGGCGCGGACCAGTGGCCGGCACAAGCCGTACGAAGTGCCGCTGCTGCGCTTCCATCTCGCCCAGGCAGAGGTACGGGAGCTGCTCATGGGCGAGCAGCTGTACGGCGGTGACCCGACCCTTGCACTGCGCGAGCTCTACCAGAACGCCATGGACGCCTGCCGGTACCGGGCCATGCGCTGGACCTATCTCACGAGCAGCGGTGCCCGTCCCGTCAAGTGGAACGGGCAGATCACCTTCACTCAGGGCGAGGACGAGCGGGGGCGGTACGTCGAGTGCCGGGACAACGGCGTGGGCATGAGCGAAGAACTGCTCACCCATACGTTCACCCGGGCCGGCAGCCGGTTCGAGCGGTCGAAGTCATTTCGCCGGGAGCAGTCGCGCTGGCTGCGGCACGACCGCAGTCTCCGGCTCTACCCCAACAGCCGCTTCGGCATCGGTGTGTTCAGCTACTTCATGCTCGCCGACGAGATGACGATCGTGACCCGGCAGGTCAGCCCGGAGGGCATCCCCGCCGAGCACGCCCTGCGCGTCGACATCCCGAGCAGCGGAAGCCTCTTCCGGATCCGGCACCACACCGGACCGGACGACGGACTGGCGGAGGGCGGTACCCGCGTACGGCTCTATCTGCGGGAGGGCGCGGCGACCGCCGGGCTGTCGTGCACTCGGGTGCTGCGGGGTCTGGTGCGCGTCAGCGAGTTCCGGGTGTCCGCGGTGGACGGAGACGGGGTCGGGCACCGGTGGGAGCCCGGGGTGCTCCAGTCGTTGTCTGCGCACTCCGTACAGGATTCGGTGCGGGCGATTCCCAGGGTGCTGTGGTGGGTCGCCGGAGAGGGAGCCATTCTCTGTGACGGCGTGATGACGAACCAGAAGCCGTTCGGGTACGTGCTGAACCTGTCCGGTCCGTACGCGGGCAAGCTCAGTGTCAGCCGTACGCAGCTTCAGGACTACGACCACGGCTGGGCCGAAAAACAGTGGCGGTCCGGGGCCGAGGTGCTGTCGCGGTGGCCCGGTCTGACGACGACGTGGACAGCGATGCTTGAGCAGCGGAGTCTCCACGCAGCACAGGCACTGGACGAAGAATGGCGCGGCAAGGATGTCAGGGTGGCCAGGACAGCGGGCCACCCGCTGTCCCTGGACGACACAGGCTGGTTCTACCTCGATCGGCAGATGGACACCGCCAACCCGGGCAGCCGCGCCATCCATCGGATCCAGCCGTGGCGCCTGGCCGTACTGGGCGGCCCCACGGGCCTCGGCCACGCGGCACCGCCGCAGAGCCTCACCGGCCACCCGGTGCCGTCCCCCGGGGACGCACGTCTGGTCGAGGAGAGCCTCGGCTCCTGGCCCGGCTTCGTCGCCTACTCGGCGGAGAACAAGATCCCCCTTGCCGCCCTGCTGCGCCGGGCTCGCCGGCTGCGCATCGCGGACCCGAGTCTCTCGCCACCCCCCGCCCTCGATGACACGGTACTGGCATGGATTCCGACGGAATCGGACGCCGCTCTGGTCCAGGCTTTGGACGCTCGGCCGGCGAGGCGCGAGACTGCCCTCGCCCCCGATGCGCTCAGCGCCATCGTTCTGGCATCGCAAAAGCACGGCATACCGCTGGGCGAGCTGGTCCAGTCGCTGACTCGGCTGGCGCCGCTGCATGGCCTGGCGATTCCCTCGCCACCCGAGCACCACGTGGACCGCATCTGCACCGAAGCCGATATCCGTCGCCTGTTCTCGACCACGAATCAGCCCCTTCGGTCCAGGGTGTCCGGTCCCGGCAGCATCCGTCTGCACTGCCATCTCACCGGAATCCCCGTGTCCGAGGTGTTGGACTCTCTCTCCGAGTTCAGCTGGCTGGGCTGGACGGCCCCTTCGCCTTCGGACATGGCCTCCCTTCCGGAACTGGACGAGGAATCCAAGGACACCCTTAACCACCTGCACGACTGGGCCGAAGAAGGAAGGCTCCAGCTGGGCTGGGCCGCCACCATCTACATCGCCGGGACGCTTCAGATCCCGCTGGCCGACGCGGAGCGGCGCGTCGGCAAAGTCGCCGAAGCGCTCGGCAGAGCTCATGAACCGCACTATGGCGACGGCTGTGTCGAGGGTTCGTTGGTGCCTTCTTCGGACACCGCCCGATTCGTCGAATACCTGACGCAGCACATCGGGGTCGTCATGGAGGACGGGATCGATCCGGACGACCTGGGCTTCGCCATGACGGACAGCCAGGTCCCAGGCGACCACATCGACACCCTGAACACCATGGGCGTCCCGCTTCCCAGCAACCATCGGCTCATCCAACTGTGGCGCACCTTGAATCTGCGCAGCCGGTACGTGCTCTCGGGGAAGAACGCGTCGGACGACGAGACCGACTACCCCGCGCCGCGGCTCACTTCGGACGGGCTGCTCAATGCTGCCCGGCATCTTCAGGAACCGCTCGACGAAGTGTGGAAGATCGCCTCGGAGCACGCCCCCACCTTCGGCTTCGAGGTGCCGCCGCTGCCGGCCGCTCTTGCCGACCGTCGACCCACCTGGGAACTCTGCTCCACCCTCTGTGATTTCGGTGAACCCGGTTACATCGCGGCCCCGCGTTGGAGACGGCTCTCCCCGTCGGCGCTGGCCGAGTACGCCAGTGCCCTCAGCACCGGTCCGGCGACCGCCTACGAGAAGCTCGGCGAGTTCCGCGCTCTCGGCGCGCTCGTGCCCGAACTGACGGTGGAAGAACTGGCCGATTTCCCCGACGACGTCCCGGACGACTGGGATCTCGTCGCCCTCTCCACGGGGCAGCGTCTCGCCGACCCCGACTCTGCCTACACCGCCCTCGAACTCGTCAGCATCGCCGCACGCCTCGGTGAACGGGTCTCCGAGACGGCATGCCGGATCAGGCCGTACCTCCCCCTGCTCCCCACCCGGAGTGAGCTGCCCGCCGCCCCGGACATCGTCCCCTGCTGGCAGGACCTCACCCTGCTCGCGCGACACTTCGACGGCAGACTCCCCTCGGTCGAAGGAGACGTGCCGGCACGCCATGTCGCGCTCGCCGCTGCGGCCACCGGTGAGGACGAGGCATGGATCACCGGCCGACTGCGGCTGTACGCGGAGATGTTCAACCTGAACCTTCCCGACAACGGGGACAAGAGCGAGAGTGAGAGTTGCGCGGATGACTGACCCCTCCGGCCCCGGTCACGACTTCGGCCTCGCCTACGCCGAGGAAGACCTCGGCCAGGCGGCCGCTCCCTTTGCCCACAGCCCCTCCGCCGACGGGCACGGCGTCGTGGTCGAGGGCGAATGCCCGCGGTGCCATGGGCGGACGTCTACCGAGTACCGGCACGGCGCGCCGGGAACCGGGACCAAGGGCCTGCGCTCCTGGCTCGCCGGCAAGCAGCCCGAGCCCGACCCCTCCGAGGACGCCGGCCTGCTGATCCGGGGAACCCACTTCTGCGAGTGCGGGCATCCGCATCCGAACCTTCCGCAGGACGCCCCCTTCACAGGATGCGGAGCGAGTTGGCGCATCGGCGTACTGAACGCGGGCGCGACCGGATGAGCGCCCAGTCCGACCGGCGCTGGGCGCAGCTGGCGCGCGAGTTGGAGTTCTCCGAGCTGAGCGAGCTCAGGAAGCAGGCGGAGGGCTGGCGCAATGGTCTGACCGGGCTCACCGCGTTGCTCGCGGTCCTGGTGACGCTGAAGGGGCGGGACGATCTGTCCCAGCTTCCCTCCGCCGCGCGGAACACCGCCGCGGCGCTGCTCGGTACGGCGTTCCTGTCCCTGGCCGTCGGCTCGGTGCTGGCGGTGCGGGCCGCCCATGGGCGACCGGGCAGCCGGGTGCTGCTCACCGGGCAGGTGCTGCGTGGGTGGACCGAGCAGGAGGTGGTCCGGGTCACCGGGGCGCTGCGGCAGGCCTCGGTGTGCTGTGTCACGGGGATCCTTCTGGTGTGCGGCGCGGTCGTCGTCGCCTGGGCGACCACCGAGTCGCCGCCGGATCATCTGGTGCGAGTGGTGACGACGACCGGTGAGCGGTGTGGCGAGTTTCTGGGCGAGGGTTCAGGTGGACTGGTGTTGCGGACGGAGGACGACAAGCGGACGGTGTTGTCCGAGAAGGCGGTGGTATCCGTTCTGCCGGTTGAGGCGTGCGGGCCGGGCGACACCCCGTAGCGAGGAGCCGCGGGTCGATACGGCCCTGCACCCCAGGTGTGTCACCTGAGCGGGAGCCCGACCGTGAACGTCGTCGATCCCTCGATGCTTTCCATGGCGACCGTCCCCCGGTGCGCCTCCACCACCGCCGCCACGATCGACAGGCCCAGGCCCGCTCCCCCGCCGGAGACGTCCGCGCGGCGGCGGTGTTCCGCTCTCGTGAAGCGTTCGAAGACGCCGGACCGGATGTCCCTCGGGATGCCGGGGCCGTCGTCGTGGACCTGAAGGGCCGCCCGGGCGCCGTCCGTCTCCAGCGTCACCGTCACCTGCGTGCCCGCAGGGGTGTGCAGACGGGCGTTGGCCAGCAGGTTGGCCAGCACCTGTTGCAGGCGGTGCGTGTCGCCGGTCACCGTCACCGGTTCCTCGGGGAGGTCCAGGGTCCAGCGGTGGTCGGGACCCGTGGCTCGCGCGTCCGTGACCGCGTCCAGGATCAGGTGGGTGAGGTCCACCGGGTGGCGTTCCAGCGGGCGGCCCGCGTCCAGGCGGGCCAGCAGGAGGAGGTCGTCGACCATCTCGCCCATCCGGGCGGACTCGGCGGCGATGCGTTCCAGGGCCCTGGTGATCTCGGGGGGCAGCGGGCCCGGGTGCAGCAGTGCCAGTTCCGCGTGCCCGCGGACCGAGGCGACCGGGGTGCGCAGCTCGTGGCTGGCGTCGGCGGCGAAGGAGCGGAGACGTTCCTCGCTGGCGTGGCGTTTCGTCAGCGCGTCCTCGACGTGGCCCAGCATGCGGTTGAAGGCGGTGGCCACCCGGCCGACCTCGCTGCGGGGGTCGGATTCGGGGGCGCGGGGCGGCAGGGCCACCTCGCCGCTGGCGAGCGGGAGTTCGCTGACCCGGGTGGCCGTCGCCGCGACCCGGCTCAGCGGGCGCAGGGACCAGCGGACCCAGAGGGCGCCGGCCACCCCGGCCACGGCCAGGCCCAGGCCGAAGACCGCGGCGCAGACCAGTTCCAGGCGGTGCACGGTGGCCCGTACCGGCTCCAGGGGCAGGCCGGTGATCAGGACGTCGCCGTCCCGGCCCGTCCAGGCCAGCAACCGGTAGTCGCCGATCGAGGAGAGGTGAACCGTGTGGCCGCGTCCGTCCACCGGCAGTTCGGCGAGGGCCGAGCGATCGCGGGCGCTGAGGCCGACGGTCAGGTCCGGGTCGGCTCCGGAGGGGACGACGGCCGCGTTGGTGACCCGGCCCTTCAGCAGGCGGGCGCCGAAGGTGCCGGCGGCCTGGCGGCGGGTGTCGCCGTGCTCGTCGCCGTCCCGGTCGCTGGGCTTGAACTTGCCGCCGTGTTCGAGGGACTGCGGGAAGCTCGGGCCGGTCTGCTGGAGCTGCTGGTCCAGGCGGCCGGTGAGGAAGCCGTCCAGTTCGACCACGGCCGCGACGCCCACGGCCGCGCAGCTCAGCGCGAGCAGGACGACCAGGCCCGCGGTGAGGCGGGCGCGGAGGGTGCGCAGGCGGGGCAGGCGCCGTAGCCGCGGTAGCCGTCGTACGGGACTCACCTGGTCACCGGCTTGAGGACGTAGCCCGCGCCGCGGACCGTGTGGATCATCGGCTCGCGGCCCGCGTCCACCTTCTTGCGCAGGTAGGAGATGTACAGCTCGACGACGTGGGCGCGGCCGCCGAAGTCGTACGACCACACCCGGTCCAGGATCTGTGCCTTGCTGAGGACGCGGCGCGGGTTGCGCATCAGGAAGCGGAGAAGTTCGAACTCGGTCGGGGAGAGCTCGATCAGCTCGCCGGCCCGGGTCACCTCGCGGGCCTCCTCGTCCATGGCCAGGTCGCCGACGACCAGCCGGGGGCCGTCCTCCTGCTGGCGGGCCATGCCGGCGCGGCGCAGCAGGCCGCGCAGCCGGGCGATGACCTCCTCCAGGCTGAAGGGCTTGGTCACGTAGTCGTCGCCGCCCGCGGTGATGCCGGCGATGCGGTCCTCGACGGCGTCCCGGGCGGTGAGGAAGAGCACACAGACGTCCGGCTTGACCTGGTGCAGCGAGCGGAGCACCGCGAAGCCGTCGGTGTCCGGCAGCAGCACGTCGAGGACCACCGCGTCCGGCAGCAGCTCCCGGGCCGCGGCCAGGGCGGACGCGCCGTCGCCGGCCGCGCGGACCTCCCAGCCCTCGTAACGCAGGGCGCCGGTGAGCACCTCCGCCAGGTCGGGGTCGTCGTCGACGACGAGGACGCGGAGCGGGGTGCCGTCGGGGCGGGTGAGGGCGGGGCGGCCGGAGCGGGTGGTGTTCATGGCGTCTACCAGCATCGCCCCTCCTGGTGGCGAGCGGTGACCCGCGGCCCTCTGAGTTTGCTCTGAGTCGGCTCAGCACGGTGGTCACTGAGAGGTCGCTCAGAGGTTCGGGCTGCACAGTGGCGGCACCGAACGGAGAAAGGACCCGACTCATGACGACCGTGGACGAACGGCGTACGGCCTCGGCCGTGCCCGCCGTGGCCACGCGCCGCTCCCCGGCCGCCGCCGTGCTCGCCGTGCTGTGGGCCGGGGCGGCCGCCGTGTTCGTGCTGTGGTGGTCGGACACCGGCTCGGTCGTCGGCGCGGCCGGCTGGCTGACCGGGGCCGGGCGGATGGCCGGGCTGCTGTGCGGGTACGCCTGCGCGGTCCTCGTCGGCCTGATGGCCCGGGTGCCGCTGCTGGAGGTGCGGGTCGGCTCGGACCGGGTCGCCCGCTGGCATGCGACGGCCGGCCGGTACACCGTCTGTCTGCTGGTCGCGCACATCGTGCTGATCCTCACCGGGTACGCGGCCCAGGACCACGCCTCGATCGTCCACGAGACGTTGAACGTCGTCCTGGACTACCCCGACATGCTGAAGGCGACCGCCGGCACGGTGATCCTCTTCACCGTCGGCATCACCTCGATGCGCGCGGCACGCCGGCGTACCAGCTACGAGTTCTGGTACTACGTCCACCTGCTCACCTACGCCGCCGTCTTCCTCGCCTTCTTCCACCAGCTGACGCTGGGCAACGACTTCAACGGCAAGCCGGTCGCCACCGCCTTCTGGTACGCGCTGTACCTGGGGGTCGCGGCCCTGGTGGTGTGGTTCCGGGTGCTGGCGCCGGTGCGGCTCAACCTCCGGCACCGACTGCGGGTGGAGTCCGTGGGGCAGGAGGCGCCGGGCGTGTACTCGGTCGTGGTGCGGGGCCGGCGGATCGGTGAACTGGGCGCGCGGGCGGGACAGTTCTTCCGCTGGCGGTTCTTCGGCGGCGACGGCATGGGCTGGACGTCGACTCCGTACTCGCTCTCGGCGCCGCCGCGGGGCGACCTGCTGCGGATCACCGTCAAGGCGCTCGGCGACCACAGCGCGGCCGTGTCGCTGCTGCGGCCCGGCACCCGGGTGTGGGCGGAGGGGCCGTACGGTTCGCTCACCGCCGACCGGGCCACCGGTCACCGGTCCCTGCTGATCGCGGCCGGCGTCGGGGTCACCCCGCTGCGGGCGCTCTTCGAGACGCTGCCCGGCGAGGTCACGCTGCTCTACCGGGCCCGGACGGCCGAGGATCTGGCGCTGGGCGGCGAACTGGAGGCGATCGCGCGGTGGCGCGGGGCCCGGGTGCTCTATGCCCTCAACGGTCCGCGCGGCGAACGCCCCGCCCTCACCGCGGAGTCGCTGCGGGCCACCTTCCCCGACCTCGCCGGGCACGACGTGTACGTCTGCGGCCCGCACGGCTTCGCCCAGGAGCTGTACGGCGCGCTGCGCGCCGCCGGTGTGCCCGATCGCCGTATTCACCACGAGTCCTTCGAGCTGTGAGGCCCCTGCCGTGCATCCGCTGAACAAGAACCGGCCGCTGCGGCGCATCATGCTGGCGAGCGCCGCCACCGTCTCCGGGATGGTGCTGCTGCTGGCGCTGAAGCCGCACACCGCCCCGACCGTGGTCACGGACTCGGCGCCCCCCGCGCCGTCGAGCAGCGCGAGCGCCGCGTCCGGCGGGTCGGGCAGCAGTACCGGTACCAGGACAGTCACCGGGGACACCGTGCAGACCCGCTGGGGCCCCGTCCAGGTGCGGGTGACCGTCAAGAGCGGGAAGATCACCGACGTCACGGCGCTCCAGTACCCGCAGGACAACCCCCGGGACCAGCAGATCAACAGCTACGCCCTGCCGCAGCTGCGCAGCGAGGCGCTGGCGGCACAGAGCGCGAGCATCGACACCGTCTCCGGGGCCACCTACACCAGCGAGGGTTACCAGCAGTCGCTCCAGTCCGCGCTGGACTCCGCGGGTCTCTGAACACTCAGGCTGTAAGGCACGTATCTGTGGGCCAAGGGTCAAGTCCCTACGGAGGAACCGTGACCACCACGCTCGCAGGCGGACGTGCCGCCCGCCGCCAGACGATGCGCCGCATCCGCCCGCGCCGCTCCCCGGCCGTACCGCTGCTGCTCGCCGTATGGGCGGGGGCGGCGGCCGTGCTGTGGCTGTGGTGGCACAACACCCCGTCCATCGCCGACCAGAACGGCAAGATCCTCAACGCGGGCCGGATCACCGGGCTGTTGGCCGGATACCTGATGGCACTCGTCGTGCTGCAGATGGCCCGGGTGCCGGCGCTGGAGCGGCGGGTCGGCTCCGACCGCGTCGCCCGCTGGCACGCGATGAGCGGCCGCTACACCCTCTGCCTGGTCTTCGCGCACGTCTTCCTCATCATGTGGGGCTATGCCCTGCAGGCCGGCAAGACGCTGAACGACATCGTCCAGCAGACCATCGACTCCGTGAACCAGCTTCCCGACATGGGCAAGGCGGCCATCGGCACCGGCCTGTTCGTGGTCATCGGCCTCACGTCGATCGGCCCGGTCCGGCGCAGGATGCCGTACGACACCTGGTACCACGTGCACCTGCTCACGTACGCGGCGGTGTTCCTGACCTTCTGGCACCAGATCACCACCGGCAACGACTTCGCCCTCACGCCGATGGCCAAGACGTTCTGGTACGGCCTGTACGGCGCCGTCACCGCGCTGGTCGTGTGGTACCGGATCTTCACCCCGATCCGGCTCAACCTGCGGCACCGGATGCGGGTCGAGGCGGTCATCGAGGAGACGCCGGGCATCGTGTCGGTGTTGATCGGCGGGCGCAAGCTGCACCGGATGGGCGCGGAGGCCGGCCAGTTCTTCCGCTGGCGGTTCATGGCGCCCGGGATGCGGTTCAGCTCGCACCCGTACTCGCTGTCGGCGGCACCCCGTCCCGACATGCTGCGGATCACCGTCAAGGCGATCGGCGACCACAGCGCGCGGCTGCGCGAACTGCGGCCCGGGACCAGGGTGTGGGCCGAAGGGCCGTACGGGGCGATGACCGCGTCCCGGCGCAGCCGCGGCAAGGTCCTGCTGGTGGCGGGCGGTGTCGGGATCACGCCCATGCGCGCGCTGTTCGAGACGCTGCCCGGCGCCGCCGGCGACCTGACCCTGCTCTACCGTGCCAACACCACGCAGGACCTGGCGCTCTGGGACGAGCTGGCCAAGATCGCCAACGAGCGCGGGGCCCGGCTGATGTACGCGGTCAACAGCCCGGAGGGCGAACGGCCGGACATCTCCGCGGAGAACCTCCAGCGGAAGATCCCGGACATCGACAACCACGACGTCTTCATGTGCGGCCCGCCCGGGTTCGCGCAGGGCGTGTACGAAGCACTGCGCGGCGCGGGAGTTCCCGCCCGCCGCATCCATCACGAGTCGTTCGAGATGTGAGCGACGGGACCACACGGGAATCCAGGGAATCGGGAGTTCGGAAACGATGAGGAAGAGTCACCCCATCAGGCGTGTGGTGCTGGCCACCGCGGCGACCGTGTCCGGTGTCGTGCTGCTGCTGTCGCTGAAGCCGTCGTCCGACCCGGCGTCCGCGGCGGCGGGCGCGGCCCCGTCGGCCGCGGCGGCGGGACAGGAGTCGCCGCAGGGCGGCACCGGGGCCGCCGGCGCCACCACCGTCACCGGTGACGCGACCCAGACCCAGTACGGGGTCGTGCAGGTGCGGCTGACCGTCGCAGGCGGCAAGATCACGCAGGCCGAGGCGGTCCAGGCCCCCAAGGGCGGCACCAGCGACCAGAAGACCGCGCTGTCGGTGCCGCAGCTGAACAAGGAGACGGTGGCGGCGCAGAGCGCGAACATCGACTCGGTCTCCGGCGCGACCTACACCAGCACCGGGTACAAGCAGTCCCTGCAGTCGGCGCTGGACAAGATGAAGGAGACGGCGGGCGCGACCGGCTCCTCGTCGGGTACCTCGGGATCCTCCGGTTCCGCGCAGGCGCAGGCCAAGACGGTGACCGGGCAGGTCGCGCAGACCCAGTACGGGCCGGTCCAGGTCCGGATCACCGTCGCCGGCGGGAAGATCACCAAGGCGGAGGCCGTGCAGGCGCCCAGCGGCGGCACCAGCGACCAGAAGACGGCGCTGTCCGTACCGAAGCTCAACCAGGAGGCGGTGGCGGCCGGGAACGCGAACATCGACTCGGTCTCCGGGGCCACCTACACCAGCACCGGCTACAAGCAGTCCCTGCAGTCGGCGCTGGACCAGGCCGGTGGCTGAGGCGGTGGCCGAGTCCGCGCAGGCTCCGGCGGCGGTACGGCACGCGGAGGAGGTCATGGGGACCGTCTTCTCCTTCGACGTCCGCGGCGGGGATCCGGACGCCGTACGGGCGGCCCTGGACGAGGCGGTCGCCGGGCTGCACCGGGTCGACGAGGTGTTCAGCACCTACCGCGAGAACAGCCAGGTGTCCCGGCTGGCACGGGAGGAGACCGCCCTCGCCGAGTGCGACCCCGAGGTGGCCGAGGTGCTGGAGCTCGCTGCCGAGGCGGAACGGGTGAGCGACGGCTGGTTCAGCACCCGCTACCGGGGCAGCCTGGACCCCACCGGCATCGTCAAGGGCTGGTCCGTCGAGCGGGCGGCGCGGGCGCTGGCGCGGGTGGCCGGGGTGACCGGGGTGAGCGTGAACGGGGGCGGCGACGTCCAGATGTTCGGCGCGCCCGAGCCCACGCGGGCCTGGCGGGTGGGGATCGCCGATCCGCTCAGGCCGGGCGGACTGGCCGCGGTGATCACGGCGGCGGGGGTGGACGAGCTGGCGGTGGCCACGTCCGGTACGGCGGAGCGGGGCGCCCATATCGTCGACCCGCGGACCGGGAAGTCGGCGGTGACGGACCTGGTGGCGGTGACGGTGGTCGGCCCCCGTCTGACCTGGGCGGACTGCTGGGCCACAGCGGCGTTCGCGATGGGGTCGCGGGCGGGGTTGGCGTGGCTGGAGTCCCTGCCGGACGTCGAGGCCCTGCTGATCACGGCCGGCGACGAGGTGCGGTGCACCGGGGGGCTGGCGGCGCGTCTGGGCTGAGGTGGGGGGTAGGGACGCTCACCGGAGCTTGCCGGGTGCCGCCGCGCCCACCCGTGCCGCCCTGCGGCACGCCTGCCCGCGGCTGAGGTAGCTGAGAAAGGGGGCGGCTGGGCAGCGCCCCGTAGGGGCGCGGAGAACTGAGCGACCAGCCACGAACCACCCGCAGCCGCCGACACTCGGACTCTGCCGCGACGTATTTCAGATTCGTCCCGTAAAACGCCATCCCAACGCCCCTCCCGGCCGTACCCCCTGTGAAGCAAGTTTCGGGAGGAACACCATGGCTGTCTTCAGCAACCTCATGCCGTTCAACCATCGGGACCGCGACCGCGACCACAACGACCGGCACGGCCACGACCACGGGCACGACCACGATCGCGACCGCCACGACCGCCACGACCACCACGGTCACCGGCACGACCACGGCGACCGGCACGGGCACGACCGCTACTGACCACACCTGAAGGCGGAGCGGACCGGAAACGGGTCAGCCGGTCCGCTCCGCCGGCGGTTTCCGAGAATCCCTGTCATGGCGCACGTGCTACGGCGTCTGCTGCCGGCCGGCGATCCCTCCGGCACCGTGGTCGCGGCCGCTCCCGCGGTGTCCCCGCGCGAGGTGTTCCGGCGGTTCTGGCGGTACACCCGCGGTGGCCGCCGCTGGCTGGTGCCCGTCGTCCTGCTGAGCCTGACCGCCCCGGTCGTGGACGCGGCGGAACTCTGGCTGTTCAAGACCGTCGTGGACGACGTGCTGGTACCTCGGGATCTGCGGCCGTTCCTGTGGGTCGCACCGGCCTATCTCGGTCTCGTCGTCTGCTCCGGCGTGCTGGGCTACGCCGACGACGTGACGTCCACCTGGGTCGGCGAACGCTTCCTGCTGTCGCTGCGCTCCGATGTCTTCCGGCACGTCCAGGGGCTGTCGCTCGGCTTCTTCGAGCGCCGGCGGCTCGGGGACGTGCTCTCCCGGGTCACGGGCGACGTCGACGCGGTGGAGACGTTCCTGCTCTCGGGCGTGGCGGACGCCCTGTACTACGTGATCCGCCTCGGTGTCTTCGTCGGTCTGCTGTTCTATCTGCGCTGGGACCTGACCCTGCTCGCCCTCGTCATCGTGCCGCTGTTCTGGGGGTCCGCCCGGCACTTCTCCCGGCTGATCAAGGAGGCGTCGCGGGAGCGCAGGCGTCGCGGCGGCTCGCTCAGCGCGATCGCCGAGGAGTCGCTGGGCAACGTGGTACTGGTGCAGGCGTACAACCGGCAGGGCTGGGAGGCACGCCGGTTCGACCGGGAGAACGTCGGCAGGTTCCGGGCGGCGATGGCCTCGGCACGGATCCGTGCGGTGTACGGACCCGTCGTCGAGTTCATCGAGGTGGCGGGCGGCCTCGCGGTGCTGGGCCTCGGCACGTGGAAGCTGGCGGAGGGCCAGCTCACCCTCGGCGGACTGCTGGTGTTCCTCGCCCTGATCGGCAAGCTGTACAGCCCGGTGCACGGCCTGTCCGGGCTCGGCACCACCTTCTACGCGGCCTCCGCCTCGGCGGAACGGATCATCGAACTGCTGGACCAGCGCCCCCAGGTGACCGAGGCGCCGGGGGCCCGGCGGATCAACCGGGCGCGGGGTGCCGTGGAGTTCGACGGGGTGTGGTTCCGCTATCCCGGTACGGCGGCCTGGGCGCTGTCGGACGTGTCCTTCGAGGTGGCGCCCGGTCAGACGCTGGCGCTGGTAGGGGCGAGCGGGGCGGGCAAGTCCACGCTCGCGAAGCTGCAGTTGCGGTTCTACGACCCCGACCGGGGCGCGGTCCGGCTGGACGGGACCGACCTGCGCGAGTTCAGCCTGTCGGACGTGCGGGAGAGCATCGCGGTGGTGTTGCAGGAAACGCTCGTCTTCCACGGCACCGTGCGGGACAACATCGCCTACGGCCGGCCGGCGGCCACGGAGGCGGAGATCATTGCGGCGGCGCGGGCCGCGGACGCCCACGAGTTCGTCGAGCGGCTTCCGGAGGGCTACGACACGCTCGTCGGCCAGCGCGGCCGGACGCTCTCCGGCGGCCAGTGCCAGCGGCTGGCGATCGCCCGGGCGATGATCCGGGACGCGCCGGTGCTGCTTCTGGACGAACCGACCGCCGGGCTCGACGTCCGCTCGGGCCGGCGGATCATGGACCCGCTGCGCCGGCTGATGGCCGGGCGGACGACCGTCGTCATCTCGCACAATCTGCTGACCGTCCGCGACGCCACCCGCATCGTGGTGCTCGACCGCGGCCGGGTCGTCGAGGACGGCTCCCACGCGGATCTGCTGGGACGGGAGGGGACATACGCCCGGCTGCACCGGCTGAGCGCGGGCGCCGCCCTGCCATGAACCTCGGGGACCTGAACGCGGGCGCCGCCCTGCCGTCCCCAAGCGGGCGGTTCACGTCTGCGGGGCCACCACTGTGCCCTTCTGCAGCTCGGCGGTGGCCAGGACGGCGCCGGCGGGAGAGGTCAGACGGGCGCCGGTGTACTTGGTGAGGTCGACGGGTACCGCCACGCCCCAGTTGCCGCGTCCGGCCCGCAGCGGGAACTCGCCGACCCTGGCGGTGCCGCCGTCGGCGCGTTCGAGGAGGCAGGTGACCTTGCCGGTGTACGGAGTGCCGGTGAGGGCGACGGACACGAAGATCCAGGCGGGGCTGCCGGGGTGGGCGTAGACCTCGCCGACGGGCTGCCCCCCGCCGGCCGGAATCATGTCCCCGACCAGTACGGGCTCGGACTCGACGGCGGGCGGCGCCGAGGCGGTGACCTCCTGGACGGCGGTGCCGACCGCCCAGCCGGCGAATCCGACGGCGACGGCGAGGGCGGCGGCGACCGCCGCGAGCCGCAGCCGGGCCCGCCGGGCGTGGCTGCGCCAGTCCCGGGGGGCGCGGGCGGCGGCTCGCTGCCCTTCGGGTCCCGCCGCCTGCTCGGTGAGACTGCGCGCCACCCGGGCCTCGAAGCCGGGCGGCGGCTCGCGCTCCGGCAGCAGGCCGATCAACCGGTCGCCGATCCCGGTCAGTTGGCGTACGTACTCCCGGCAGTCCGCGCACCGGTCCAGATGGGCGACGGCCTCGGCCCGCTCGCGGCCGGGCAGTACGCCCAGCGCCAGTTCGGCGCCGACCTCCCGCAGCTTCTCGCAGTGCGCGTCACTGGACATGGTCGCCTCGCTTCGGAGACGCGAGTGCGGTGCGGAGTTTCGCCATCGCCGCTCTGATCCGCGTCTTGGCGGTGCCCAGCGGGATCTGCTCCGCGTCGGCGATCTGCTGGGCGGTCATGCCGTAGATGCCTGCCATGGTCAGGGCCCTGGCCTGCTCCCGCGGCAGCCGCGCCAGTGCGGCCCGGAGCTGGGTGGAGGCCTCGTCGGCCAGCGCCCACTGCTCGGGGGTCTCGGTGACGGCTTCGAGGAGGGGGTCGAGGCCCTCGGGTGCCATCGGTTCCGTCCGCCGGGCGCGGACGGCGTCGACGGCGAGGTTGTGCGCGATGGTCGTCAGCCAGGTCGCGACCGAGCCGCGGCGCGAGTCGTAGATCTGGGCATGCCGCCAGGCACGCTCGAACGTCTGCTGGGCGACGTCCTCGGCGAGCTGCAGGTCCCCGGTGACGGCCATGGCGACTCCGAAGACCCGGTGCTGGAACCTCCGTACGAAGATCACAGCGAGGTCCGGATCTCCGGTGGCCAGCCCGGACAGCAGAGCCTCGTCCGGGAGGCGGCCGATGGGGAACCGGAATCCCGACACACCTCTGTATACGTTCGACGGCCGCCAGGGGATTGCTCTCCCGCCTGTCCGCCCGCCGCGGAAGATCACATGTCCATTGTCCGTCGGCGGGCCGGGCCCCGCACGCGGGTCAGTGGCCGTTCTGGGCCAGGCGCAGCAGGTGGTCCGCGAGGGCCTGGCCGCCGGTCGGGTCGCGGCTGATCAGGAGCAACGTGTCGTCACCGGCGATCGTCCCCAGGATGTCCTGCAGCTCCGCCTGGTCGATCGCCGACGCGAGGAACTGCGCCGCCCCCGGCGGGGTCCGCAGGACGACCAGGTTCGCCGACGCCTCCGCGGAGATCAGGAGTTCCTGGGAGAGGCGTCGCATCCGCTCCTCCTTCGCCGACCCTCCCAGCGGCGCGCGCGGGGTACGGAAACCCCCCTCGCTCGGTACCGCGTAGATCAGTTCCCCGTCGGTGTTGCGGATCTTCACCGCGTTCAGCTCGTCGAGGTCCCGGGAGAGCGTCGCCTGGGTGACCGTCAGCCCGTCGTCGGCGAGCAGCTTCGCGAGCTGGCTCTGCGACCGCACCGGCTGCCGGTTGAGGATGTCCACGATCCGGCGGTGCCGGGCGGTCCGGGTCTGCGGTACCGCGGGCCCCGCCCCGCCGGACTGGTCGAACTCCTGCGCCTGGCTCATCGTCGTCTCATTCTCCGGATCGTCCGTCCCCGCTCGCTGCGTCGAGGATGCCGGGCAGGGCCCGCAGCAGCGCGTCCGCCTCGTCGTCTCGGAGGTTCAGCGGGGGCATCAGCCGAACGACGTCCGGGGCGGGCGCGTTCACCAGGAACCCGGCCTCCTGAGCCGCCTGCTGCACCTGTGCTGCCAGCGGCTCGGTGAGCACGATACCCAGGAGGAGACCCGCGCCCCGGACATAATCGATCAACCGGTGGCCGAGACCCTCGATTCCGTCCCGCAACTTCTCGCTCTGCCGCTTGACGTTCTCCAGCAACCCCTCGTTCTCGATGGTGTCGAGGACGGCGAGGCCGGCGGCGCAGGCGACCGGGTTGCCGCCGAAGGTCGTGCCGTGGTGGCCCGGCTGGAGGAGTTCGGCGGCCCGGCCGAAGGCCACGGTCGCGCCGAGCGGCAGTCCGCCGCCCAGCTGCTTGGCGAGGGTGACGACATCGGGCAGCACGCCCTCGTGGGCCTGGTACTCGAACCAGGTGCCGGTGCGGCCGATCCCGGTCTGCACCTCGTCGAGGACGAGCAGCGCGCCGGTGGCCGCGGTGATCGCACGGGCCGCCTTGAGATAGCCGGCCGGGGGTACGACCACGCCGTTCTCGCCCTGCACGGGCTCGATGACGACCAGGGCGGTGTCCTCGGTGACGGCGGCGGCCAGCGCCTGCGCGTCGCCGTAGGGCACGTGGGTGACGTCGGCGGGCAGCGGGCGGAACGGGTCCTGCTTGGCGGGCTGTCCGGTGAGCGCGAGGGCGCCCATCGTCCGGCCGTGGAAGCCGCCGTCGGTGGCGACCATGTGGGTCCGCCCGGTCAGGCGGCCGATCTTGAAGGCGGCCTCGTTGGCCTCGGCGCCGGAGTTGCAGAAGAAGACCCTGCCGTCGCGGCCGAAGAGCTGGAGCAGCCGTTCGGCGAGGGTGACGGTGGGCTCGGCCATGAAGAAGTTGGAGATGTGGCCGAGGGAGGCGATCTGCCTGCTCACGGCCTCGACGATCGCGGGGTGGGCGTGGCCGAGCGCGTTGGTGGCGATGCCGCCGACGAAGTCGTGGTACTCGCCGCCCTCGGTGTCCCAGACCTTGACGCCCTCGCCGCGGACGAGCGGCAGGCGCGGGGTGCCGTAGTTGTTCATGAGCGCGCCCTGCCACCGGGTGGTCAGCTCCTGGTTGCTCACGACTGCTTCCCCTCCTGCTCGTCGGGCACGACCATCGTGCCGATGCCTTCGTCCGTGAAGATCTCCAGCAGGATCGAGTGCTGGACCCGGCCGTCGATGACGCGGGCGGTGGTGACGCCGTTGCGTACGGCGTGCAGACAGCCCTCCATCTTCGGCACCATGCCGGAGCTCAGTTCCGGCAGCAGCTTCTCCAGTTGGGAAGCGGTGAGGCGGCTGATCACCTCGTCGGAGTTCGGCCAATCCTCGTAAAGGCCCTCGACGTCGGTGAGGACCATGAGGGTCTCGGCGCCCAGCGCAGCAGCGAGTGCCGCAGCCGCCGTATCAGCATTGACGTTGTAGACATGTCCGTCGTCCTCGGAGCGGGCGATGGAGGAGACGACCGGGATCCGGCCGTCGGCGAGCAGAGCCTCGATCGCGCCCGTGTCGATCGCGGTGATCTCGCCGACCCGGCCGATGTCGACGAGTTCGCCGTCGATCTGGGGCCGGTGCTTGGTGGCGGTGATGGTGTGGGCGTCCTCGCCGGTCAGCCCGACGGCCAGCGGGCCGTGCTGGTTGAGCAGTCCGACCAGTTCGCGCTGGACCTGCCCGGCGAGCACCATCCGTACGACGTCCATGGCGTCCTCGGTGGTGACCCGGAGTCCGGCCTTGAACTCGCTGACGATGCCGTGCCGGTCGAGGGCGGCGCTGATCTGCGGGCCGCCGCCGTGCACGACGACCGGCTTGAGGCCGGCGTGGTGCAGGAAGACGACGTCCTGGGCGAAGGCTGCCTTCAGCTCCTCGTCGATCATGGCGTTGCCGCCGAACTTGATGACGACGGTCCTGCCGTGGTGCCGGGTCAGCCAGGGCAGTGCCTCGATGAGGATCTGGGCCTTGGGCAGCGCGGTGTGCTTTCGCGTGGTGCTCATGACGAGTAAGCGCTGTTCTCGTGGACGTAGTCGGCGGTCAGGTCGTTGGTCCAGATGGTGGCGGTCTCGGAGCCGGCCGCGAGGTCGGCGACGATGTGCACCTCGCGGTAACGCATGTCGACCTTCTCGCGGTCCTCGCCCACCCCGCCGTTCTTGCAGACCCAGACGCCGTTGATCGCGACGTTCAGCCGGTCGGGCTCGAAGGCGGCCTTGGTGGTGCCGATGGCGGAGAGCACGCGGCCCCAGTTGGGGTCCTCGCCGTGGATGGCGCACTTGAGGAGGTTGTTGCGGGCGATGGAGCGGCCCACCTCGACGGCGTCGTCCTCGGAAGCGGCGTTGACCACCTCCACCTTGATGTCCTTGCTGGCGCCCTCGGCGTCCCGGATCAGCTGCTGGCCGAGGTCGTCGCAGACGGCCCGTACGGCCTCGGCGAACTCCGCGTACTCCGGGGTGACCTCGGCGGCACCGGAGGCGAGCAGCAGCACGGTGTCGTTGGTGGACATGCAGCCGTCGGAGTCGACGCGGTCGAAGGTCGTGCGGGTGGCGGCCCGGAGCGCCTTGTCCAGGACCTCGCTCTCGACGACGGCGTCCGTGGTGAGCACGACCAGCATGGTGGCGAGGCCGGGCGCGAGCATGCCGGCGCCCTTCGCCATCCCGCCGACGGTCCAGCCGTCCTTCGCCACGACGGACGTCTTGTGCACGGTGTCGGTGGTCTTGATGGCGATGGCGGCCTTCTCGCCGCCGTGCTCGCTCAGGGCGGCGGCCGCGGTCTCGACCCCCGGCAGCAGCTTGTCCATGGGCAGCAGCACGCCGATCAGACCGGTCGAGCAGACCGCGACCTCGATCGCGCCCCGCCCCAGCACCTCGGCGGCCTTCTCCGCCGTCGCGTGGGTGTCCTGGAAGCCCTTGGGACCCGTACAGGCGTTGGCGCCGCCGGAGTTGAGGACGACGGCCGAGACCTGACCGCTCCTGAGGACCTGCTCGGACCACAGGACCGGCGCGGCCTTCACACGGTTGGAGGTGAAGACGCCCGCGGCGGCACGGCGGGGCCCGTTGTTGACCACGAGGGCCAGGTCCGGGTTGCCGCTCTCCTTGATCCCGGCGGCGATGCCCGCGGCCGTGAATCCCTTCGCTGCCGTCACGCTCACGGCGCAACTCCGATCGTGTTCAGCCCCGTGGTCTCGTCGAACCCCAGGGCGAGGTTCATGCTCTGGACGGCACCGCCGGCGGTGCCCTTGGTCAGGTTGTCGATGGCGCTGATCGCGATGATGCGGCCCACGGCGTCGTCGTACGCGACCTGCACCTGAACGGCGTTGGAACCGTAGACGGACGCCGTCGCGGGCCACCGGCCCTCGGGGAGGAGGTGGACGAACGGCTCGTCGGCGTAGGCCTTCTCGTAGGCGGCCCGCACGGACTCGGCCGTCACCCCGGCCACGGCCTTGGCACTGCACGTGGCGAGGATGCCGCGGGGCATCGGCGCGAGGGTCGGCGTGAAGGAGACGGCGATCCGCTCCCCCGCCACCGCGCTGAGGTTCTGGATCATCTCGGGGGTGTGCCGGTGACCGCCGCCGACGCCGTACGGCGTCATGGAGCCCATGACCTCGCTGCCCAGCAGATGCGGCTTGGGCGCCTTGCCGGCGCCGGAGGTCCCGGAGGCCGCGACGATCAGCGCCTCGGGCCCGGCGATCCCGGCCGTGTAGGCCGGGTACAGGGCGAGGGAGACGGCGGTGGGGTAGCAACCGGGTACCGCGATGCGCTTGGACCCCTCCAGCGCGGCGCGGGCACCCGGCAGTTCGGGGAGGCCGTAGGGCCAGGTGCCGGCGTGCGGGGAGCCGTAGAAGCGCTCCCAGTCGGCCGGGTCCTTCAGGCGGAAGTCGGCGCCCATGTCGACGACGAGGACGTCCGGGCCGAGCTGCTCGGCGACGGCGGCGGACTGGCCGTGCGGCAGGGCGAGGAAGACGACGTCGTGCCCGGCGAGGGCCTCGGCGGTCGTCTCCGCCAGCACGCGGTCGGCCAGCGGCAGCAGATGCGGCTGGAGCGCGCCCAGGCGCTGCCCGGCGTTGGAGTTGCCGGTCAGGGCACCGATCTCGACCTCGGGGTGCCCGAGGAGCAGCCGCAGAACCTCTCCGCCCGCATACCCGCTCGCTCCGGCAACCGCCGCACGTACCGCCATGTCCATCCTCCTCTGGATGGCATGACTATACGGTTCCATGCACTTTTATGCAACGGACTGCTCCGCCGCCGCACCCCCCGAGCGCACCGGCGGCATGGCGATGATGCCCACGAGGGGGCAAGGGAGAACGTCCTCCCCGCGCCCTCCCGGCGTCCTCATGCGGGCGGCGACCGCCCTGTGGTCGATCACGGGCGAGACGGAGCCGAGCCTGTCCGTCCTGGAGAAGTACGTCCTGGCCGTCGCCGACGGCGACGACTCCTTCGGCAGCTTCCTCACCGCGCCGCGCGCCGTCGCCCGGATCGGCACGGTCTCACCGGCCGGGCGGTCCGCCCTGCTTGCGGTGCGGGAGCGCGACCGGTGACTGTCGCCGTACCGGGACTACCGCGCGTTCCTGGACGACGAGGAGATCCGGTCCGTGACCGACGAGGCGCCCGCTCTCCCTACGCCGCCTCCACCTTCGGCAGCATGACCCAGCGCGACACCACGAAAGTCACCGGAATCGCCGCCGCCGACGCCATCAGCGGAGCGAACCGGCTGCCGGCGTGCAGGACGTCGACGATCACGTACACACCCACCGTGGTGATCACGAAATTCGTCGCGTTGGTCAGCGGGAACAGCAGGAATTTACGCCAGGTGGGCCGTATTCGGTAAGTGAACTTCGCGTTGAGAAAGAACGAACCGATCATGCTCAGCAGAAACGCGAGAATATGCGCGGCGAGGTACGGCAAATACATCAGGAACAGCAGGTAGAGGCCGTAGTACGTCGCCGTGTTGATGACCCCGATCAGCGCGAAGGTGATGATCTGCCCCGATATCGGGCGAGTGGGTCCGGTGGCGGTCGACAGGGTGGCGTTCGGCATCAGGGAATGAGGTCCTTCGTCGTGCCGCGGGTGCGGCTGTCCGCTCGATCCACGTTCGTCGCCTTCACCAGGAAGTGCGGGCGCCCCTTGACCTCGTAGTAGATCCGGCCGGTGTACTCGCCGATGACCCCGAGCATGATCATCTGTACGCCGGCCAGGGCGGTGACGGCTGTAATGATGGTGACATAGCCCGGCGTCTGGACGCCGTTGATCATCGCTCCGCCCACGATCCACGCCGTGTACACGCCGGCCAGGGCCAGCAGGGTCATGCCGAGGTAGAGCGCGGCGCGCAGCGGGCGGTTGTTGAAGGAGAGCAGCCCGTCGAGGCCGTAGTTGAGCAGGCTGCGGAACGACCAGGAGCTGGAGCCGTGTTCGCGTACCGCGTTCTCGTACTCGAAGGTGGTGCTGGGGAAGCCGACCCAGGCGAACAGACCCTTGGAGAACCGGTTGTACTCGGTGAGGTCCACGATCGCGTCCACCACCCGGCGCGACATCAGCCGGAAGTCGCCCACGCCGTCGACGAGTTCGACGTCGACGAGCCGGTTGATGAGCCGGTAGTAGAGGCGGGCGGTGAGGGTGCGGGTGAAGCGGTCGCCCTGCCGGGTGCGCTTGGCGATGACCTGGTCGTAGCCCTCGCCGCGCAGTTCGACCATGCGCTTGATGAGCGACGGCGGGTGCTGGAGGTCGGCGTCCATGACGATCACGGCGTCGCCGGTGGCGTGCTTCAGGCCGGCGAGCAGGGCGGCCTCCTTGCCGAAGTTGCGGCTGAAGGAGACGTACCGGACCCGCGCGTCGCCGTCGGCGATCTGGCTGAGCAGCGGCAGCGTCTTGTCACGGCTGCCGTCGTCGACGTACACGAACTCCATGTCGTGACCGAGCGGCAGAAGCTCGTTGGCGATCTTCTGGACCTGCTCGTGGAAGCGCTCGATGACGTCTTCCTCGTTGTAACAAGGCGCGACGATCGATATCAGCATGGGATTCTCCCCCTGGGGACGGGTCAGTGAGCGGCGGTCGTGCGCTCGCCGGAGCGGACGGCGGTTCTGCGGCGCAGGGCCGAGAAGGCGCCGAGCAGGATCAGGGTCAGCAGCGACGCACCGCCGACGGCCGTGCCCAGGCGCAGGCCGGGCGGGTGGAACGTGCAGGTCAGACTGGTGGCGGAGGCGCCCAGCGGGACGGCTATCAGGCCGTGGAACTCGCTCGCCGCGACCTCGTCGCCCCCGGCGGAGCAGCGCCAGCCGGCGATCCGCGGGGCGGCCACGACGGCCGTTCCCGTGCTGCCGGCGGGGAGCCGGGCGTGCAGGGTGCCGTCGGAGACGGTCACCTCGGTCGCCCCCGTGGCCTTCAACTGCTGTACGGCGGCGCGCAGTCCGGCGGTGTCGAGACAGCCGACCGAGCCCTGCGCCGGGATGCGGCTGAGCCGGTCGGGCTTCAGATCGATCCGTACCTGCCCCGAGGCGGGTACCGTGCCGAGCGGCTGCATCGCGGCGATCTTCGTGCCCTCGGCGTCGGACCGGTAGAGCTGCCGCTCGCCGCCGGTGGCCAGTTGCGCCGTACCGGCGTAGTGCGGCGCCCACAGGAACGCCTCGCTGCCGGCCTGGCATCGCGCGGTGAGCGTCTGCGCTCCGTCGACCAGCAGCCCGCGCGCCGCGTCGCCCTTGCCCTCACCGCTGAGGGTGGTACGGGGCAGGGTGTAGACGCGGGTGCCCAGCAGCAGTTCCTGGTTGCGGTACGGCGAGGCGCCGAAGGCGGCCGGGGTGGTGTGCGGGGCGGTGGGCCGTACGGTCACCAGCGGCGGGACGTCCTCGCGGGTGACGGTCGACGGGCCGCCGCCCTGGGGCAGCCACTTCTGGTGCGGGTCCGGCGGGTTGTGCACCCGGGCGCCCACCGAGAAGACCGCGTCGGTGACGGGGTTGTCGAGGCTCTGCAGGCTGCGCCCGCGAGAGGTCCAGCCGTCGCCCAGGGCGGTCATGGTGCGGCTGAGGACGTCGGCGGTGAGGCTGCTGTAGTACTGGGAGCCCTGGCCGCCGACCATCATCGGGTCGTTGGCGACGGTCTGGTCGCGGCCGGGCTCGGTGCGGTACTTCGGCCAGGCGTCGGCCTGGGCGACGGCGTCCGACTCCCGCTGCTGGCGGTCGCCCCAGGGCGCGTAGTCGTCCATCTGGGTGAGGCGCATGTGGGTGGCCACGGCGGAGGTGGCGGCGGCCTCGCCGAACTGGGCGCCGATCAGCAGCACGGCGGCGAGTCCGACGAGGACGGGCCGGCCGTTCCTGAGGGTCAGAAGGGCGAGTCCGCCGAGGGCGCCCGCGGCGGCGAGCAGCACCACCGGCCAGGTGTGGTGGGAGTGCTGCTGGGTGAGGGTGCTGCGGCTGGCGACGGCGGCGACCAGGACCAGGAGCACGGCGGCCGCGCCCAGGGCACGCCGGTCCGGCAGACCGTAGGCAAGGGCATGCCAAGCCGCGATGACCAGCAGGGCGCAGAGCACGAAGGCCTGGCGGTAGGAGCTGCCGTTCGGGGCGGCGAAGGCGTGCCAGGCCAGGCTGGTCGGCGCCCACTGCAGCGACAGCGCCACCGCGAGCACCAGCACCGTCCAGCCCGCCCGCACCCGGGCCGGGACCTTGCGGTGGAAGGGCAGGGCCAGGGCGAGCACCAGCGCGGTGATGCCCACGTAGAGGGCCGGGGAGCTGTAGCTGTAGGTGGTCGGCAGCAGCCGGGCGAACAGGTCGTCGGCCCCGACCGGGGCGAAGTGGCCCTCGCGGCCCGGGTAGGCGTGCTTGGTGCCGGAGTAGACGACGATCACCAGCGGCGCGGCGAGGCCGACCCCGAGTCCGACGACGACCGCGGCCCGGCCGACCACCTCCAGGGCCCGTCGCCACGGCAGCTCGGCGAGGACCAGCCGGAGCAGCAGCACCAGGGCGGCACCGAGGGTGGCCATGTAGGCGGTGTAGAAGTTGGCGGTCCAGGCGAGCGCCACGATCAGCACGCTGAGCAGCGGGCGTCGGCCGGCCGTGGCCCACTCCCCGACCAGGCAGAGCAGCGGCAGCGCGATCAGGCCGTCGAGCCACATCGGGTTGAACGAGGCGAGCGCGAGGCTCCAGCCGCACAGGGCGTAGGAGGCGCCCAGGATCCCGGCCGCCCACCAGCGGCCGCGGCGCAGGCTGAGCAGCAGCCAGGCCATGGCGGCACCGGCGACCGCCGTCTTCAGCACGGTGATCACGTACACCGCGAGATCGATCTCGTCGCGCGGGAACACCCCGACCAGCAGGGCGAACGGGCTGCTGAGATAGGTGCCGATGTCCGGCAGGAAGCTGGATCCGTAGCCGGACTGCCAGTTGAAGACGATCCCGCCGTCGGCCCTGCCGTGCAGCAGGTCCCACAGGTGCGCGTGGAAGGGCACGTACTGGTTGCCCAGGTCGTTGACGCTGCGGGTGCGGGAGCCGAAGGGGTAGCTGCGCGCCACGACGTCGGCCGCGCAGAAGGCGACGGCGGTGAGGAGCGCCGCGAGCAGGGCGGCCGCCCGGCGCGGATCGGCGTCGAGCCGTCGCGCGGGTTCGGTCTCCCGCTCTTCGCCCCCCGCCGATTTCACCCCCTGTTCGCGCCCGGTCAGGGTCGTGCGATTCATTCTGTGCGGCCCCCAGAGAAATACGGGGGTGTACTCCCCGCTGGTCGGTGTTTCGCCGACTTAGACGGGTAGGTGTTCCTGATGGTTGTGCCTCAGCCATGAAGTAATAAGTCGAATTCCGAATCCGCGTGCGATCCAGGAAAGAATTCGCGACTTCAAAGGAAACTGAGGATTTCAGAGAGGTGTTTTTCTGGTTAACGCGCCTGTGAGAGGCCCTTCTCGGCGGGGCGCGGGGCCGTATCGCACGCCGCCTCCGGGGAGGCCGCCCGATGGGCGCGTTCGACGGATTGGCCCCAGTACGTCCCCGAGACGATCAGTGCGGCCCCCAGCACGCCGAGGGCGGTGAGGCGTTCGCCGCCGAGGCCGACGCCGACCAGGAGGGCCCACACCGGTTCGGTGCCCAGCAGCAGACTGGCCCGGGTCGCGGAGGTGCGCTGCACCGCCCAGGTCTGGGCGAGGAACGCGAGCAGGCCGCAGCACAGGGCGAGGTAGACCAGCTCGGCCCAGGTGACGGCGCCGGTCCGGGCGAGCGCCGGCAGTCCGGGCGCCGCGGGCACGAGGAAGAGGACCGCGCCGACGGCGGTCTGCACGGCCGTCAGCGGGAACGGGCGCACGGCCCGGCCCGCGGTCACCCGCCCGACCAGCACCACATGACCGGCCCGGACCACCGCGGCCCCGAGCATCAGCAGGTCACCGGCGCCGGGGGCGCGCAGCCCGTTGCCGGACACCAGCAGGGCGACGCCGACGACGCACACCCCGACGGCGAGGAAGAACCTCCCCGGCAGCCGCCCGCGGTCCAGGACCGGGGTGAGGACGAGGGTCAGGCTGATGATCAGACCCGCGTTCCCGGCGCTGGTATGGGCGACACCGTAGGTCTCCAGGACGAGGACGGCGGCCTGGGTGAGGCCGAGGAGCGCGCCGTAGCGCTTCTCGTCCCGGGTGAGGGACCCGAAGCCGCGCAGGGCGACGAGGCAGACGAGGGCGCCGATGGCGTAGCGCAGGAAGAGGACGATCAGCACGGGGAGGGCGTCCGTGGCCGTCTTCGCCGTCAGGTAACTGGAGCCCCAGACGACGGCGAGAGCCAGGAGCACCCCATCGGTACGACGGGTGTGCGGCATGCCGTCCACGATCCCTGGCCAGGACTTTGAAGTAAACGACGACTTGCTCAACCAACCCTGTAGCGAAGCTACACTGACGGCATGGACGAACGGCAGCTGCGCGTCCTGCGGGAACTGGGCGAACTGGGCAGCGTCACGGCGGCCGCGGAGGCGCTGCGGGTGACGCCCTCGGCGATCTCGCAGCAGCTGCGCCTGCTCCAGCGGTCCGTCCCGGTACCGCTCACCGAGCGCGTCGGGCGCCGGCTGGTGCTCACGGCGGCCGGCCGGGCCCTGGCCGACGCGGCGATCGGGGTGGAGACGGCCCTGGCCCGGGCCCGCCACACCGTCGAGGAGTACGTCGACGAGCCCGAGGGCACGGTGTCGGTGGCCGCCTTCCACAGCGGGGCCGCCGCGTTCTATCCGCTGCTGCTGCGGCAGGTGCGCGGCCCGGGCTCCCCGAGGATCACCCTGCACGACGAGGACGTGGCCCAGGCCGACTTCCCGCCCCTGACCCGCGCCTACGACCTGGTCCTCGCCCACCGTCTCGACCACGCCCCGCCCTGGCCGCGGACCGCCACGGCCACCCCGCTGCTGCGCGAGCCCCTGGACATCGCCCTGCCGGTCGGCCACCCGCTGGCCGCGCGGACCGCCCTGACCGCGCGGGACGTGTCCGGCGAGCCCTGGATCACCGTGCACGACGGCTTTCCGCTGCTCGCGACCGTCGAGGCCATCGCCGCCGCGGCCGGGCACCGGCTCGACATCGTCCACCGCGTCAACGAGACCACGGTGGTCGCCGAGCTGGTCGCCGCGGGCGGCGGGATCGCCCTGATGCCCCGCTGGACGTCCCGCCCGCACCCGGGCGTCACCCTCAGACCCCTCGACGGCATCGAGGCCCACCGCCACATCGACGCCCTCCACCGCCCCGAACGCACGGCCCGCCGCGCGGTGCGGACCGTGCTCGGCGCACTGCGGGCCGCGGCGGAGACCATCCGCGCCAGGGGCTGATCACGAAGCGGGCTTGACCTGGAGCACGCTCCAACTCCTAGCGTTCTCCCCATGGACGCACGAGCTGACACGAGCGAGAGCACCACCCGTGACGAGCGTTTCGCCCGCGGTATGGAGGTCATGAGCCAGGTCGACGGCGGGCTCCGGGAGCGGGTCTTGGAGTCGCTGGCCGACATCAGCCCCGAGCTCGGCCACCAGGTCGTCGCCTGGGGCTTCGGGGAGATCTACTCCCGGCCCGAACTGGTGCCCCGTGACCGGCAGTTGGTGACCCTGGGCATGCTCACCGCGCTGGGCGGCTGCGAGCCCCAGCTGGAGGTGCACATCAACTTCTCCCTGAACGCGGGACTCACGCCCCAGGAGATCGTCGAGGCGCTGCTGCACTCCGCCGGGTACTGCGGTTTCCCCAAGGCGCTCAACGCCACCATGGTCGCCAAGAAGGTCTTCGCCGAGCGTGGGCTGCTGCCGGTCGGGCGGCAGCCCACGCAGGGGACTACTTCTGCCTGATCCGCAGGAAGGTGACCGAGTTCGCCGGGAAGGTGTACGTGAACCTGCCGGCGACTCCGGTGAAGGTGGAGCTGACCGGGGCGACCGCGGTGGACGTCTCGGTGTTCACCGCGTCCGGCGCGGCCGCGAGCGTGGTCACCTTCGCCTTCCTCGACACCTCGGCGCCCCCGAGATCGATGGCCGTACGGGCCGCCGAGGACTGCGCGTTGACGACCTTGACGATCAGGTCGCCGGTCTTCTTGTCCCGGGTGACGACCTGCCGGAACGGCTCGGCCGGCCTGTCGTCGGTGAAGCTGCCCCACTCCTGCCCGTCGAGAAGGAGGGTGACCTGCCGTCCCCGCACCTTGATGTCGACGTCATAGGACCGGCCGGTCTGCACCGACCCCGGCTTGGCGATCAGCGTCGACTTGCCGCCGTCCACGGCCTGCTCGACCGCGGTCTGGGTGTTGTTCCAGCCGCCGATGTTCCACCAGTAGTAGGTGCCGGTGTCCTTGACGCCGAAGGCGACGAGGAAGCCCTCCTTCCCGGACTTCTTGGTGGCCTTCACGTGCAGGTCGTAGTCGTGCCAGGAGGGGTCGCCGGCGGAGACCATGGTGTTCTCCGCGGTGTCCGAGGTCTCGACGTACTGCCCGTCCTGGACGCTCCAGCTGCCGGTACCGGTGTGGGTCCACCGGGAGGTGTCACCGGAGAAGTCGTCGCTGAGCAGGGTGTTCCCGTCGGCGCCGGTCACCTTGACGTCGTCGTAGGCGGCGCTGGTGTTCCAGGTCGACAGGCCGACGGCGCCGCTGATCGGGGCGAGCAGGGACGGGGTGCCGGTGGCCGTGGAGGGGACGACCCGGTCGCCGACGTTGTTCATGAAGAGCTTCTGGACCTCGTAGTTCGCCGAGCCCCAGGAGGCGTGGTTGTTGAACCACACCATGTCCGGGCGCCACTGGACGTAGTCCTCGTTGGCGAACAGCGGCGCGTAGGAGGCGAGCTTGACGACGTCCGCGTTGCGTTCGAGGCCGGTCATGTAGGCGGCTTCGGCGAGGCCGTTCTTGAAGGTGTTGCCGCCGGAGGCGTACTCGCCGAGGAAGACCTTGGGCCCGCTCCGGTCGTAGGAGTCGTAGCGGTCGTTGTTCTGCAGGAACCACTGCGGGCTGTTGTAGTAGTGCTCGTCGACCATGTCGACCTCGGCGTCCCTGTTGAGCTGCCAGGCCGTGTCGAAGGTGGTGCCGGAGTCGTCCGGGCCGGCGTTGGAGATGACCTGCATGTACGGGTACGCGGCCTGGACGGCGGCCCGGAACCGCGTGAAGCGGGCGAAGAACTCGGTGGGGAGGTTCTCCTCGTTGCCGACCTCGATGTGGGTGAGGTGGAAGGGCTCGGGGTGGCCCATCTCGGCGCGCTTGCGGCCCCACTCGCTGGTCACCGGCCCGTTGGCGAACTCGATGAGGTCGAGGGTGTCCTGGATGTGCCGCTCGAGCAGCGCCTCGTCGTCGACGGCCTTGTTCTGGCCGCAGCCGGTGACCAGAGCGGGGACGACGGGCAGCGGCATGGCGCCGATGTCCTCGGCGAAGCGGAAGTACTCGTAGTAGCCGAGGCCGTACGACTGGTTGTAGCCCCAGAAGTTGGCGTTGGTGGCCCGGGTCTCGACCGGGCCGATGGTGTCCTTCCACTGGTACGACCGCTTGCGCTGGTAGCCGGAGGCCGCGCTGTAGTCCTGCATCGAGCCGGTGTTGACCAGGCAGCCGCCGGGAAAGCGGACGAAGCCCGGGTGCAGGGCGGCGATCTTCTCGGCGAGGTCCTTGCGCAGGCCGTTGGGCTCGTGCCGGTAGGTGTCGCGCGGGAAGAGGGAGACCATGTCGAGCGCGGCCGCGTCCGGGGCGGCCACCGTGAGGCGGCCCGTGGAGCTGGTGCGGGTGGCGGTGAAGGTCGCCTTGTACCGGGCCCAGCCGTTCTTCCTGACGGCCACCCGGCGGGCGGTGGCGAGCGTGCCACCGGAGTCGGCGAGGCTGACGGTGAGGGTCGTACGGCCCTCGGCGCGGGCCCAGACCGAGAAGTCGTACTTCTTGCCGTCCTCGACCCGGATCCCGGTGTTGTAGCCGGAGTTGGTGACGGCCGAACCGGCGGACAGGGCCAGGTAGTCGCGGTTGCGGTCGTCGAGGCGGCCGGAGTCGTCGACGACCCGGGCGGTGCCGGTGACCGTCCAGGCGGTGAGCGGGGTGTACGACTTGTTGTCGTCGGTCGTGTACTCGAAGGACCGGTTCTGGACCAGTTCCGCGTAGAGGCCGCCGTCGGCGGCGCGGTTGATGTCCTCGAAGAAGACGCCGTACATCGTCTTGTCGATCTCGGCGCCCCGGGCCGCCGGGTCGACGGTGATCGCGTAGTCGGTGACGTCCTCGGCGTGGGCGGGGGCCGGGACCAGGCCTGCGGCGAGCAGGAAAGCGCTTGCCCCAAGGCCGAGTCTCAGCCGGGTGCGGGTGGTGCGTGACATGGATACTCCGCGGCTCGTGAAGGAGTTGGCCTGGCTCGACCAGGTGTCACCGGGTACGACCAGGTTCATTCAGGTTCGAAATATCGGACAGAGGTCAGCACTTCGAACGGAAAGATAGATACACGGCATGAGCGCGTCAATGGGGCGGACGTGGGCCGGCCCGGGGCCGGGTGACACCGCGGGCGTAAGGTCGGGGCATGCAGACGCTGCTGCCGTACCTGATCGTGGTCGCCGGACTGGCCGTCGTTCTCACGGCTTTCACCTGGCTCGCGCGGTACATCCAGCGGCGGGGCACGGCGGGTGGCGGGCTGGGCGGGGCGCTGGCCGCGTACGAGGAGGCGTTCCGGGCGACCGGCCACGCCTCGCACCACGAGATCCGGCAGCAGGCCGAGCGCAAGGCGCCGACCGGCTCCCCCCGCCCGAAGAAGCCATGACCGAAGACACGACCGAAGACACGACCGAAGGCACGACCGTGGACGATTTCTGGCCGGTGGCGGATGTGCTCGCGCATCTGCTCGGGCGGTGGCGTGTCGAGCGGAGCGTGCGGGATCTGGCGAGCGGGGACGAAGGGTGGTTCGAGGGGGCCACGGTGTTCCGGGCACTGGACGGGGGCGGGCTGCTGCACGAGGAGTCGGGGACGTTCACCTGGCAGGGGGTGGCACGGCCGGCCGAGCGGACGCTGCGGTTCCTGCCGGGGCCGCGGCCCGGGACGGCGGACGTGCGGTTCGCCGACGGGCGGCCCTTCCACGACCTGGACCTGACCTCGGGGCGGTATGTCGCCGACCACCCGTGCGCGGCCGACCTCTACCGGGGCGAGTTCACCGTCCGGGACGCCGACCACTGGCGCACGGTGTGGCGGGTCGGCGGCCCGGCGAAGGACCTCGTCCTGACCACCGACTACGTGCGCGAGGCCTGAGACCGGACGAGCGGACCGGACCTCCGCCCACCGTCACGCGGGCACGGCCGGCCACCGTCCCGCGGGCACGGCCGCCCACCGTCCGCGGGTACGGCCGCCCACGCGCGTGGGCGCGGCCGACGGCTCGGTACGGCGCGCGGCCGACGGCTCGTGCGGCGCGCGGCCGACGGCTCGTGCGGCGCTTCCGGCGGACGCTCAGGTGCGTGAGGCCTGGGCCGGCGACACGTCGAACCGCAGGTTCCAGCGGCCCCCGCGGCCCGTCACCGTGGTCGTCGACAGCGGGCGCACGTCGATGTTCCAGTAGGTCGACGGCGGTGCCTTGAGGGCGTAGACGAGCGCGGCGCGGATCACCGAGGGCTCGGCGACGGCGACGATCCGGCCGCCGTCGTCCACCGGGCGGGTGTCGAGCCAGCCGCCGACCCGGGAGATGAACGACAGCAGCGACTCGCCGCCGTGCGGGGTGGCGCGCGGGTCGGAGAGCCAGGCGTCCACCTGGTCCGGCTCCCTGGCCATCGCCTCCCCCAGCGTCAGCCCGCGCCAGCGGCCCATGTCGCAGTCGCGCAGGGCGAGCTGGACCAGCGGGGCGTACCCCAGACCCTCGCCGGTCGCGCGGCTGCGCGGAGTCGGCGAACAGTAGCGCAGCTCGGCCGCCGCGAGCGGTAGCAGGTCGGCGGCGACGCGCTGCACCTCGTCCCAGCCCGCCTGATCCAGGGGGCGGGCGTCCTCGAAGCGCTCCGCGAGCAGCGGTGAGCTGCGCGCGGCCGCGACGAACGTGACCCGAAGTGACATGCGGCGATGGTGTGACGCTCAAGTGCGCAGGTCAAGGGCTCTTGATACGTGAATTGCGCGAGGTGGGGGAAACGTTACCCAAAGGTCAGGAGGTGTCCGACAAGTCAGCCGGAATGTCACTTCGGCGCCTCGTAGTAGAGCGCCATCCACTGGTCCGGGTGTTCGAGCGGGGCAAATCCGAGCTTCTCGTAGACCCCGTGGGCGTCGTGCGTGGCGAGCAGCACCCGCCGGATTCCGTACGGCCGCAGATGCTCGCGGATCGCCCCGACCATCGCCGTGCCGACGCCCTTGCCGCGCACCGACGGGTCGACGTAGACGTCGGCGAGCCAGGCGAACAGCGCCTGGTCGGTCACCACGCGCGCGTACGCCACCTGCTCCCCGGTGACGGTGTCGTACACCCCGAAGTTGAGGGAGGCCGCCATCGCCCGCCGCTGCTGCTCCAGCGGGCGGCCGGTCGCCCAGTAGGCGTCGGTGGACAGCCAGCGGTGGACGCGTTCGACGTCCACCCGGTCGGTGTCGGCGGAGAACTCATAGCCCTCGGGGAGGCTGGGTGCGTCGCTCATGGGGGGGATCCTCACCGGTCGGCGGCGCCGGCGTCGATCGGATTTCAAAACGTGGATCTCGGGGTCGGGCTCTCAGGGTGCGGGGCGCAGCACCTCGTCGCAGGCCGTCCGCAGCCGTCGTACGCCCTCCAGGAGCTCCCCCGTCCCGGCGACCGCCGCGAAGCTCAGGCGGATGTGGGCGGCCGGGGGTTCGGCGCTGAAGTAGGGGCGGCCGGGGGTGACGGCCACGCCCGCGCGCAGGGCGGCGGCGGTCAGGGTCCCGTCGTCGACGCCGTCGGGGAGCCGGAGCCACAGGTGGTAGCCGCCGGAGGGGATGTGCGGGAGGGCGAGTTCGGGGAGGTGGTGGGCGAGGGCGCCGGTGAGGGTGTCCCGGCGGGCCTGCAACTCGGCAGACAGAGCGCGCAGATGACGGGGCCAGGCCGGGGAGCCGACGAGTTCGAGGGCGGCCTCCTGGAGGGGGCGGGGGACGAAGAAGGTGTCGACGATCTGGATGGCGCGCAGGCGTTCGAGGACCGGGCCGCGGGCGGCGAGCGCGGCCACCCGGAAGCTCGGCGAGGTGGCCTTGGTCAGCGAGCCGACGTGGACCACGACTCCGTCGGGGTCGTCGGCGGCGAGCGGGCGGGGCAGCGGGCCCGCGTCGGCGTGGACCAGCCGTCGTACGTAGTCGTCCTCGATCACGAACGCGCCGGCCTCGCGGGCGATGCGCACCACCTCGGCGCGACGGTCGGGGGCGAGGACGGCGCCGGTCGGGTTCTGGAAGAGGGGCTGGCAGACGAAGACCCGGGCGCCGGTGGCGCGGAACGCGTCGGCGAGGAGGGCGGGCCGCACCCCGTCGGGGTCGACCGGGACCGGGACCGGGCGCAGTCCCGCGGCCCGGGCGATGGCGAGCATGCCGGGGTAGGTGGGGGACTCGACGAGGACCGGGGCACCGGGCGGGGCCAGTGCGCGCAGAGCGATGGCGAGGGCGGACTGGCCGCCGTTCGCGATCAGTACCTCGGCGGCGGTGACCGCGCCGCCGATGTCCCGCGCGAACCATTCGCGCAGTTCCGGCAGCCCGTCGAGGGGCGGCCGTCCCCAGGCACCGGGCCGGCGGCCGGCCCGCGCCAGGGCCGCCGCCATCGCGCGCTCGGGTTCCAGGGAGGCATGGAGGTAGCCGCCGCTCAGTTCCAGCACACCGGGCGGCGGGGCGGCCAGGCAGACGGTGACCCCGGACGCGTCGACCGTGCGCGGGACCACGTCGAGGGCGCCGTCGGCGCTGAGCGCCACCTCCTGCCAGGAGGTGTCCCCGGTGGGCTCGGTCGTGGCACGCGGCCTGGCCCTGAAGGCGCCGGCGCCGGGCCGGGTGACGACCAGCCCCTCCGCGACCAGCTGGGCCAGCGCCCGTGAGACCGTCACCGGGCTCACCCGGAACCGCTCGACGAGCGCCCGGCTGGACGGGAGCTTTCCTCCTGGCGAGTAGCGGTCGAGCTCTCGCCGCAGCTGTTCTGCCAGTTCGACGACACTGCTACGCTCTTGCATGAGAGCACAGAGTAGCGCTACCAAGCCGAGTTCGATAGCGGTCGGCACTTCCCCGGCCGCCCCCGCCTCCCACCGGTCCGGCACCCTGCAGGCCGCACTCGGTGTCGTCGCCTTCTCCCTCACCTTCCCGGCCACCGCCTGGGGCCTGGAGGGCTTCGGGCCCTGGGCGCTGGTGGCGGTGCGCAGCGTCCTGGCGGCGGCCCTGGCGGGCGGCTGTCTGCTGTTCCTCCGGGTACGGCTGCCCGAGCGCCGGCACTGGGCCGGGCTGGCGGTCGTCGCGGCCGGCGTGGTGCTCGGCTTCCCCATGCTGACCACACTCGCCCTGGAGACCTCCACCACCGCGCACGCGGCCGTCGTGGTGGGCCTGCTCCCGCTGACCACCGCCCTCTTCTCGGCCCTGCGCATGGGCATCCGCCCCTCCCGCACCTTCTGGGCGGCGGCCCTCGCGGGCGCGGCGGCCGTGCTGGCGTTCACCGTCGCCCAGAGCGGCGGGGCGCTCACGACCGCCGACGGCTACCTCTTCGCGGCCCTCGTGGTGTGCGCGGCCGGCTACACGGAGGGCGGCCGGCTGGCCCGGATCATGCCGGGCTGGCAGGTCATCGGCTGGGCACTGGTGTGCTGTCTGCCGCTGACCGTGCCGGCCGCGGTGGTCGCGCTGTCGTACGAGCCGGTCGTCTGGAACGTGCACGGTGTGGCTGGTGTGCTGTGGGTGGCGGTGGGTTCGCAGTTCCTCGGTCTGGTGGTCTGGTACCGGGGCATGGCGGCCGTCGGCATCCCGAAGGCCAGCCAGTTGCAGTTGGCCCAGCCGCTGCTCACACTGGTGTGGTCGGTGCTGCTGCTGGGCGAGCACCTCACCGCGGCCGCTCCACTCACGGCCGCCGCCGTGCTCGTGTGCATCGCCGTCACCCAACGATCGCGATCGTGAGGAGGCCCTGGAGATGCGTGCATCCGAGGGCGACCAGCTTGTCCAGCACGGCAGGGTGGTCGGCCAGCACGACCAGGTCTCGGAAGTCGTCCAGGTACTGGGCCCCGAGGGCAATCCGCCCTACCGGGTCCGCTTCGAGGACGGCCACGAGGCCATCATGTCCCCCGGTCCCGACTGCCAGGTCAGGCACCAGGAGACCCATCCGCACCTGTAGGCCGCGGCGACGGGGGTCGCCGGCCGCGGGCCGGTCAGCTCGGCGGAAGCGCCGGCTGCCGGTAGTGGTCGGCGACCACCCGTGTCAGCGCGCCGATCGGATCGGCGGCCACGTCCTGGGCCGCGAAGTATACATGCCCTCCGACCTGCGGGTACTGGTCGGCCAGGGTCAGGTGCTTGGACAGCTCGGCCGGGTTCTGCCAGGCCGAGGGCTCGCCTTTGGCTCCGGCCCGGTACAGCGCCTCACCGATGTAAAGCCGGGTCCCGGACCCCTTGGCCACGCCCGCCCACCAGTCGACGACCTTGGTGTAGTCGGCGGCCGCGTTGCCGATCTGCCAGTACACCTGCGGGACGACGTAGTCGATCCAGTTCTTCTGCACCCACTTCCGGGTGTCCGCGTACAGGTCGTCGTACGTCTCCACGCCCGCCTTGGTGTCCGAGCCCCGGGTGTCGGTGGTGGCGTTGCGCCACACCGCGAACGGGCTGATCCCGAACCGGGTGCCGGGCCGGAGCTTCTTGATCCCGGCGGCGGTCTCGGTCACCAGCATGTCGATGTTGTCCCGGCGCCAGGCCGCCCGGGAGGAGAAGTCGCCGCCGTGGGTGTCGTAGGCGTCGTCGTCGTCGAAGGTCTGGCCGGCCACCGGGTACGGGTAGAAGTAGTCGTCGAAGTGGACGGCGTCCACGGGGTACTTGGCGACCGCGTCCAGGATCGCCTTCTCCACGAAGGCGCGCACGGCCGGGATGCCCGGGTTGTAGTAGAGCTTGCCGCCGTACGGCACCACCCAGTCCGGGTGCTTGCGGGCGGGGTGCGAGGCGACCAGCTTGCCCGGGTCGGTGTGGTTGGCGATCCGGTACGGGTTGAACCAGGCGTGCAGCTGCAGGCCCCGGGCGTGCGCCTCCTCGACGGCCGTGCCCAGCGGGTCCCAGCCGGGGTTCTTGCCCTGAGTGCCGGTGAGGTACTGGGACCAGGGCTCGTGGGGCGAGGGCCAGAATGCGTCGGCGGTGGGCCGCACCTGGAACATCACCGTGTTGAGCCGGTAGTCGACCGCCTTGTCGAAGAGAGCGGTCAGCTCCTTGCGCTGGGCGGAGGCCGACAGCCCGGTGCGCGAGGGCCAGTCACGGTTGGAGACGGTCGCCAGCCACATGCCCCGCATCTCGCCGGCCGCACGCCGGGGCCGGGCCGCGGCCGGCACCCCCGGTGCAGCCAGCGCCAGCGTCGACAGCGCCGCCACCGCAAACGCCCTGCGAGACACTTGTGCCATCGTGAGAACCTCTAACTCTCCGGATCCGTACGGTCACGGATCGCCTCCGCGCCACAGGATGCCCGCACCCGCACGATCGATCATCGATACTTACGGGTAACGTGCACGAACGGAGCAGGCACCGGATCCGGAGGTCCTGCCGGCCGCCCGTAGATCAGCGAAGGGGACGATGTGACCGACATCGAGAAGGTCGGAGTCGTGGGCTGCGGCCAGATGGGAGCGGGCATCGCCAAGGTGTGCGCCCGCTCCGGTCTGGACGTGAAGGTCGCCGAGACCACCGGCGAGGCCCTGGAGATCGGCCGTACCCGGCTGTTCAACTCCCTGGCCAAGGCCGCCGAGCGCGGCAAGATCAGCGAGGAGGAGCGGGACGCCACGCTGGCACGGCTGAGCTTCACCACGGACCTCGGCGAGTTCGCCGACCGTGACCTGGTGATCGAGGCCGTCGTCGAGAACGAGCAGGTGAAGACGGAGATCTTCCAGGTGCTCGACCAGGTGGTGACCCGCCCGGACGCGATCCTGGCCTCCAACACCTCCTCGATCCCGCTGGTGAAGCTGGCGGTCGCGACCTCCCGTCCCGACCACGTGATCGGCGTCCACTTCTTCAACCCGGCCCCGGTGCAGAAGCTGATCGAGCTGATCCCGGCGCTCACCACCTCCGAGGGCACCATCAGCCGGGCCCAGGTCTTCGCCGAGAAGGTGCTCGGCAAGCACGCGATCCGCGCCCAGGACCGCTCCGGCTTCGTGGTCAACGCGCTGCTGGTGCCGTATCTGCTCTCCTCCATCCGGATGTTCGAGTCCGGCATCGCGAGCCGCGAGGACATCGACAACGGCATGGAGATGGGCTGCGCCCACCCGATGGGCCCGCTGAAGCTGTCCGACCTGATCGGTCTGGACACCATCGTCTCCATCGCCAACAGCATGTACGCCGAGTACAAGGAGCCGCTGTACGCCGCTCCCCCGCTGCTCCAGCGCATGGTCGAGGCGGGCCGGCTGGGCCGGAAGACCGGGTCGGGCTTCTACACCTACGGCTGAGCACACCTGGCTGACTACAGGGAGCGATGCTCCACGGGCCCGGCACCGTCATCGGTGCCGGGCCCGTGTGCTTCACACACCGTGTGCGCTCCGGGCACGCATATGCCCTTCGCACACTCTCCCCACGCGCTCACCAGGCGAGTTCACTCTTCATGCGCATGCAAAGGGATGCGGAACGACATCTTCGACTACGCAAAGGAGTGGACTCGTGGCCACCGAACCAGAGCATCCCGTGGTCCAAGGAGAACTCGCAGAGTTACGTCGCCGCCTCGATGTGGCCTACGCCCGGGTCGAGGGCGGCCTGAACCTGCTCAGTCACCGCACCAAGGAGACGGCCAAGGAGCTGGACGACCTGAACACCCGGCTCGCCCTGCTGGAGAACGCCCGCTGGCCCCTGCCCTCGATCGCCGCGCTCACCGCGCTGGGCGCCCTCGTCGTCACCGTCTGGCAGGCGCTGGCCCACTAGTCGCCGGCAAGGCGCATGTGGTGCAGCAGGAGTAACGCGGCCGCCATGTTGGCGGCCGGGACCTCCCCGCGGGCGATCATGTCCGGGACGAGCTTGAGGGGGACCCACTCCCGGCGGTCCGACTCGAAGTCGTCCACGGGGTGTCCGAGGTACTCGCCCTCGTCGGACCAGTAGATGTGGTGCCGGGCGTCGGTGAGGCCGTTGGACGGCTCCACGGTCATGAGGTGGTGCAGGGTTCCCGGCCGCCAGCCGGTCTCCTCCTCCAGTTCCCTGGCGGCCGCGACGGCGATGTCCTCCCCGTCCTCGACCACCCCGGCCGGGAGTTCCCACCCCCAGCTGTCGGTGATGAAACGGTGGCGCCACAGGAGCAGGACCTCACCCGCCTCGTTGACCACCGTCGCCACGGCCACGGGCCGCAGCCGTATCAGGAAGTGGTCGAGATGCCGACCGTCCGGCAGCTCGACATCTGCGAGATTGACGCTGAACCAGCGGTTTTCATACACAGTTTGTTCGTTCAGTTTCGTCCACTGCACGGTTCTGCCACCTTCCGCCGAGTAAGTGGCAATATCGCAGCAGGGACTCCTCAGGCCTACAGGGCGCCTGGATCGACTGGATCCGTACGGGTGTGGTCTAGAGCGGTACGCGCAGTGCGCTGTCGATGAGCTCGGCGGCCTCGGCGGTTCCGGCCGAACCGCTGCGCACCAGGTGCTCGCGCACCGCGCGGAGTCTGTCGCGCAGTCGCTGGGACTCCATTCCGCGGGCCTGTTCGGCCATCTGCACGGCCGTGGCCACCGCGTTGTCCGCGTTTCCCTGGCGCAGTTCGATGGTGCTCAGCATGGCCAGCCGGTGCACCCGGCCCCGGTCGTGGGCCGGGTTGTCGACGGCGGCCGCGGCATGCTCCCGGGCGGCGGCGAGCTCGCCGAGACTGAGCAGCGCCTCGGCCACCTGCACATTGACCAGGCCGGGTTGGACATAGCCGGTCTCGTCGGGTTCATAGCCCCGCCGGATGCGTTCGGCGGCCGCCTCCGCACGCCGGATGCAGGACAGCGCGCTCGTGCCGTCGCCGAGGTGGGCGTACGCCTTGGACTGCATCGCGTAGAGGTCGGAGGCGAGCGCGGGGGTGATGTGCTTGCCGGCGGCCCGCAGCGCGGCCTCCGCGAACGCGACGGCCTGCCGGAACTCCCGCATGAACAGGGCCTGGTTGACAAGGAGCGCGATGACGTACGCGCCGAGTCCCCGGTCGCCGCTCGCCTTCGCCAGGCGCAGGGCCTGGTGGAAGTAACGCTGCGCGAGGCCATGGGCATCGGAGTCGTAGGCGCAGATCCCCACGATGGCGACCAAGCCGCCGGTCGCCCGGTGCAGTTGACGCCCCGTGGCATCCGTGTAGCTGCCCCGCAGCAGCGGAGCCGCCTCGGCGTTGAGGAAGCCGACGACCCGGGTGCGGGTCGCCATGCCGCCGGCCTTGCGGTACATCTGCTCGTAGTGGGCGCGGGCGGCACGCAGCATCTCCAGGTCGGCCGGGGTGACCCGGTGCCGTCCGCCGCGCGAGACGTCCACGTCCTCAGGGGGGTTCTCCCACTCCCACACCGGCATCACGGCAGGCGTGCCGGTGACGGCGGGGGCGCCGAGTATGTGCGGGCGCTGCTGTTCGTCGGACCGCCACAGCGCGGTGGCCCGTTCGACGAACCCGGAGAGCGAGGTGGTGTGCGGGACACTGGGCTCGCCGGGCACACCGAGGCCGATGTCGTCGAGGGTGACCGTGCGGTGCAGCCGGGCGGCGAGTACCTCGCAGATCAGGTCGGGCACCTGGCCGCGCGGCCGCTGGCCCTTCAACCAGCGGGCCACGGCGGTGTGTTCGTAGCGGAGCGAGAGTTCACGGGCGCGGCCCGCCTGGTTGACGTGGGCGGCGAGACCGGCGTGCGAGATCCCCGCCTCGTCCAGGATCGCGTCGAGCAGAGAGTTGGGCTGCATGGATGCCCCCCGAATGGCCTGGTGCCGTCAGCGTAGTGCGTGGGTGTTCACACGGGGTGTGAACGGAGTGCGCGAATCCGCAGCGTGCGCGCGCTGTTGCGGAGCGTGTCGGGTCGGTTGACTTAACTGCCTCGCAAGAGGCCGGCCGGGCCGCCGGCTCCCCCCTCGTACAGTGCGGTGGCCTGGCCGTTGGCTTGGCCGACGGTTCGTGGGTCAGCGGTGCGTTGTCGACTGCGGGTGAATGGGGGCTGGCCGCGCAGTTCCCCGCGCCCCCAAAGGGGCGCGTTGGTGGGCGCGTTCGTTGCGAAGTACCAGGAGGGCGATGTCGTCGGTGGGACGGCCGTTGGTGTGGTGGAGGAGAGCGGTGAACACCGTCTTCAGGATGCCCTGGGGAGAGACCGGGTGCGCTCGTACCGCTTTCGCCAGCGTCGCCGCCAGGGAGAAGAAGTGACCCCCCGCGTCTCGTGCGTCTTCCGCGCCGTCCGTGTACAGCACCAGGGACTCGCCGAGGTGCAGAGGGCCGCAGTCGGTGGGGGTGAGGTCCGTCGGTAGGGCGAACGGACCGAGGGGTGGTAGTGGATCGGCGCACGACAGTGGCTGCACCCGCACATCGCGCAGAACATACGGCCACGGGTGGCCGCAGTTGATCGCCCGTACGTCACCGTCCCCGGCGATCTCCAGGAGCAGCAGGGTGACGAACTCCTCGGCGACCGGGTTGTCCGGGTCCAGGCCGCTGGCGGGGTGTTCCGCCCTGGCTCGTTCTCGTAGGTGCCGGGCCAGGGCGCGGTCCAGCCGGCCGAGGACATGGCCCAGTTCGGGCTCGTCGTGGGCGGCCTCGCGGAAGCTGCCGAGGACGGCGGCGACGGTGCCGATGGCGGCCAGTCCGTGGCCGCGTACGTCGCCCATCACGACCCGCACGCCGTGCTCGGTGGCGACGGCCTCGTACAGGTCGCCGCCGATGGCCGCACCCCGGTCGGCGGAGAGCTGGGCGGCGGCGACGTTCAGCCCGGCGAGACGGGGCGGCAGTGGCCGCAGCAGTACGCTCTGCGCGGCGCCGGCGACCTTGCGGGCCTGCCGTAGCTCCTGGAGCAGGGCCCGCCGGACATGGAGTATCAGCCCGGTGCCGACCGCGAAGAACACGGCGCTGGTGACGATGCGCGCGCCGAGCCCGTTCTGCTCGGCCAGCGGGCATCCGAATTTGTACGAGACCGCGACGGCCCCCCACGCCGTGGGCAACCCCAGGGTGAGCGCACAGCGCGAGCGCCGAGAGCTGGTCCGGGGCCGCCTTCTGTGGGGAACCCCAGCCTTGATGCGGATCATGCCGATGGCCCCCAAGTAGGCCCTGACAGAACAGACGGACCGACCCCGAAAGGCCGGTCCGATTCTGTCGACGACATGCCCCGAAAGGGCCATGTCCGGGTTGGATCTCACCCAAATGAGTGACTAACCACAGGACACCCGCATTTATGCAGGTGGCAGGCGCCCCCGAAGGGGCGCGGGGAACTGCGCTATCAGCCACGACGCAACTCGCACCCGGCCGAAACGCGCAGTCCCCACGGCGCCTAACCCCGAAGCACCGCTCCCGTACGCTCACCCGCGAGGGCAACCGCCGCGTCCCGCGCGGCCGACGCCTCGTCCACGGTCAGCGTCCGGTCACCGGCCCGGAACCGCAGCGCGTACGCCAGCGACTTCTTCCCGTCGCCGAGCTGCTCGTCGTTGACATACACGTCGAACAGCCGGATGCCTTCGAGGAGTTCACCCGCGCCGTCGCGCAGCGCGGCCTCGACCTCGGCGGCCGGTACCGGCTTGTCCACCACGAGGGCGACATCCTGCGTGGCCACCGGGAACGTCGAGATGCTCGGCGCCTGCGGCACACCGTCGCCGGCCTGCTCCAGTGCGTCCAGGTTCAGCTCCGTCGCGCAGGTGCGCGCGGGCAGCCCCAGCGCCTTGAGCACCCGCGGGTGCAGCTCACCGGCGTGGCCCACGACCTGTTCGGTGCCGTCGGCGACGACCACCAGCTCGGCGCACCGGCCGGGGTGCCACGGCCCGTACTGTCCGGAGCGCACGATCAGCTCGGCGCCGGCCTCACGGGCGACCGCGCGCGCCGCCTCGACGGCGTCGGCCCAGTCGGCCGGACGGCCCTTGCCCCACCAGCCGGCCTGCTCGCGGGCGCCCGCGAGGACGACGGCCACGTGCCGGGGCTGCTCGGGCAGCACGGCGTTCAGCGCGGCGAGTTCCTCGTCGGTCGGGCGGCGGTCGACCGGCGGATGACCTGCGACGCCCTGCTCCTCGCGCGGGAGGAAGACCAGGCCGGTCTCGAACAGCGCCAGGTCGTGGGCGCCCCGACCGTCGTTGCGCCGCAGCGCACCGAGCAGACCCGGCAGCAGCGAGGTGCGCAGCACGGGCTCCTCGTCGTTGAGCGGGTTGGTCAGCCGGACGGCACGGCGGGCCGGGTCGTCGGCGGCCAGGCCCAGCTGGTCGAAGACCTGCTCGCTGACGAACGGGTAGTTCGGCGCCTCGACATAACCGGCGCCGGCCAGTGCCCGGCCCACCCGGCGGTGCAGCCGCTGCCGGTAGGTCAGACCGCGGCCGGCCGGCGGCTTGGGCAGCGTGGAGGGCAGGTTCTCGTAGCCCTCCAGGCGGATGACCTCTTCGGCCAGGTCGTTCTGTTCGAGGAGGTCGGGCCGCCAGGACGGGACGGTGACGATCAGCTCGTCCTGCCCGTAGACGTCGCAGCCGACCTCCTGGAGGCGGCGGACGACGGTCTCCCGTCCGTACTCGACACCCGCGACGGTGTCGGGGTGGTTCGCCGCGACGGAGATGGTGTGCGGCGCGGACGGCGCGATGACCTCGGTGACGCCGGCCTCGGCGGTGCCGCCGGCGAGCAGCACCAGCAGGTCGACGGTGCGCTGCGCGGCGGCGGCCGCGGCCTGCGGGTCGACCCCGCGCTCGAAGCGGCGGGAGGCCTCGGAGGACAGCTTGTGACGGCGGGCGGTGCGCGCGATGGCGACGGCGTCGAAGTGGGCCGCCTCGATGACCACGTCGGAGGTGGCGTTCTCGATGTCCTCGTGGTCGGCGATCTCGGTGTTGGCGCCGCCCATGACGCCCGCGAGGCCGATCGGGCCGCGGTCGTCGGTGATCACCAGGTCCTCGGCGTGCAGCTTCCGCTCGACGCCGTCGAGGGTGACGATCTTCTCGCCCTCGGCCGCGCGGCGGACCCCGATGGTGCCCTGGACCAGGGAGCGGTCGTAGGCGTGCAGCGGCTGGCCGAGCTCCATCATCACGTAGTTGGTGACGTCGACCGCAAGGGAGATCGGGCGCATGCCGACCTTCTGCAGGCGGCGCTGGAGCCAGATCGGGGAGCGGGCCTCGGGGCTCAGCCCGGTGACGGTGCGCGCGGTGAAGCGGTCGCAGCCGAGCGGGTCGGAGACCTGGACCGGGTAGCCGAAGGCGTTCGGTCCCGGCACGTCGATCAGCGCCGGGTCGCGCAGCGGCAGGCCGTAGGCGATGGCGGTCTCGCGGGCCACGCCGCGCAGGGACAGGCAGTCGCCGCGGTTGGCGGTGACGGCGATGTCCAGGACCTCGTCGACCAGTTCGAGGAGCTCGATGGCGTCCTTGCCGACCTCGGTCTCCGGCGGCAGCACGATGATGCCGTGGGTGCCGTCGGAGCCCATGCCCAGCTCGTCGCTGGAGCAGATCATGCCGTGGGAGGTCTTGCCGTACGTCTGGCGGGCGGCGATCGCGAAGCCGCCGGGGAGCACGGCCCCCGGCAGGACGACGACGACCTTGTCGCCGACGGAGAAGTTGCGGGCGCCGCAGACGATCTCCTGGGGCTCACCGGTGCCGTTGGCGGTGCCGACGTCGACGGTGCAGAAGCGGATCGGCTTCTTGAAGCCCTCCAGCTCCTCGATGGTCAGCACCCGGCCGACGACCAGGGGGCCCTTGAGGCCGTCGCCGAGTTGCTCGACGGTCTCGACCTCCAGACCGGCCGAAATCAGCTTGGCCTGCACGTCGCGGCCGGTCTCGGTGGCCGGCAGGTCGACGTACTCCCGCAGCCAGGAAAGCGGGACCCGCATCAGATCTCCATCCCGAACGGCCGGGTGAACCGGACGTCACCCTCGACCATGTCTCGCATGTCCTCGACGTTGTGGCGGAACATCAGCATCCGCTCGATGCCGAACCCGAAGGCGAAGCCGCTGTACTTCTCCGGGTCCACGCCGCAGGCGATGAGCACCCGCGGGTTGACCATGCCGCAGCCGCCCAGTTCGATCCAGCCCTCGGAGGAGCAGGTACGGCAGGGCCGGTCGGGGTTGCCGACGGACTCGCCCTTGCAGACGTAGCACAGCATGTCCATCTCGGCGCTGGGCTCGGTGAAGGGGAAGAAGTTCGGCCGCAGCCGGGTCTCCATGCCCTCGCCGAACAGCGACTGGACCATGTGGTCCAGGGTGCCCTTGAGGTCGGCCATGGTCAGGCCCTCGTCGACGGCGAGCAGCTCGACCTGGTGGAAGACCGGGGTGTGGGTGGCGTCCAGCTCGTCGGTGCGGTAGACGCGGCCCGGACAGATCACGTAGACCGGCAGCTCGCGGTCGAGCAGGGAGCGGATCTGGACCGGCGAGGTGTGGGTGCGCAGCACGGCACCGGACTCGGTGCCGCCCTCGGGGCCCTGCACGAAGAAGGTGTCCGCCTCGCCGCGGGCCGGGTGGTCCGGGCCGATGTTGAGGGCGTCGAAGTTGAACCACTCGGCCTCGACCTGCGGGCCCTCGGCGACCTCGTAGCCCATGGCCACGAAGATGTCCTCGATGCGCTCCGAGAACGTGGTCAGCGGGTGCCGGGCACCGACCGGGACCCGGTCGTAGGGCAGTGTGACGTCCACCGCCTCCTCGACCAGCACCCGGGCGTCACGCTCGGCCTCCAGTTCCTCCTGGCGGCCGGCGAGGGCCTTGTTCACGGCGCCGCGGGCCTGGCCGACCAGCTTTCCGGCGGCGGCCTTGGCGTGCGGGGGCAGGGCGCCGATCTCGCGGTTGGCGAGCGCCAGCGGGGAGGTGCCCCCGGTGTGGGCGACCTTGGCCTCCTGGAGCGCGTCGAGCGAGTCCGCGGCGGCGAAGGCGGCGAGCGCCTCGTCCCGCATGCGCTCGATCTCTTCCGGTTTCAACGCCTCGACCTCGACAGGGTCGTACGACTTATTGGGTGCCGACATCTCTTCCCGTGCTTCCCGATTGGCTGGCGGTGGTCCCCGAGACCGTGAGTGGGCCGTGTGAAGGACACAAAGGTGCCAAAGGCCGAGTCTAACGGGGTGGCGGAATGCGAAGCGCCCGCGGGCGGCTCAGGCGGTCTCCGTGATCACGGACAGTGTCTGTGATCTCAGGCGAGATACGCCGGTGCGCTCACGGGCAACGTAAATCGGAACTCGGCGCCGCCGCTCGCGGCGCGTCCGACGGTGATGGTGCCGCCGTGGGCCTCGACGATGCCCTTGACGATGTACAGCCCGAGGCCGGTGCCGCCGCGCTTGCTGCCCCGCCAGAAGCGGGTGAAGACGCGGTTCATGGACTCCTCCGGGATGCCTGGTCCCTCGTCGCTCACGGTGACCGACGTGGCCGTGTTGTCGAGGTCCTCCCCTTCGCGGGGGGACGCCGAGGGCGTGACGTCAATGGTGACGGTTCCCTCGCCGTGCCGCACGGCATTTTCGATGAGGTTGCTGAGGACCTGGTCGACCTTGTCGGGGTCGGCCCACAGCGCGGGCAGTGGCTGCTCGATGCGGAGCAGGAAGCGGTCGGCGGGCTGCCCGGCGGCGACGTACGCCTGGATGTGCCGTCCGACGGCCGCTCCTATGTCGACGGGCTGCCGGCGCAGTTCGAGGCGTCCGCTGTCGATCCTGGAGATGTCCAGCAGCTCGGCGATGAGCCGGGTGACCCGGTCGGCGTCCGCGTCGACCGTCTCCAGCATCAGCCGTTTCTGGTCGTCGGTGAACCGTTCCCATTTGGCGAGCAGGGTGGCGGTGAACCCCTTGACGGAGGTCAGCGGCGAGCGCAGCTCGTGGGCGACGGTGGCGATCAGTTCGGCGTGACTGCGTTCGGTACGGCGCCGGGCCTCGGTGTCCCGCAGCGACACGACGACCCGGCGGACGGGCCCGGTCGGTTCGGCACGTACGTAGGTGGCGGAGACCAGCACCTCCCGGCCGCCGGGCAGCAAAAGGTTCCGCTCCGGCTGGCCGAACCGGATGGCGAGGCCGCCGTAGGGATCGGTGAGCTGCCACCAGCGCCTGCCCTCCAGGTCCTCTAAGGGCAGTGCCTTCTCCAGGCGCTGTCCGAGGGCGTCGGCGGGGGCGGTGGCGGTGATCCGGGCGGCGGCGGCGTTGAAGCAGACGACGATGCCGTGCTCGTCGGCGACCACCAGGCCGTCGGGCAGCTCGTCGGGGTCGATGCCGAGCCCGGTGAGGTCGCCGTGCCGGGGTGCGGGTACGCGTCCGGTGCCGCGGCCGCCCGGCGCGTTGCTGGTGCCGACACTCATCCCCGTACTCCACCTCTCAGACGGCGCAGGAGGCCCCCGAGCTGGTCACCCTACTAGCTCTCGGTGACGGAACGGCACCCTCCGGAGGCGCGCTGTGCACGGGCCGTTGCGTAGAGACATACGGCGGCGGCGGTGGCGAGGTTCAGGCTTTCGGCTTTCCCGTGGATCGGAACGCGCACGACCGCGTCCGCCAGCGCGCGGGTCTCCTCCGGGAGCCCCCAGGCCTCGTTGCCGAAGACCCAGGCGGTGGGCCCGCCCATGGTGCCCTTGTCGAGCTCGTCGTCGAGGTCGTCGGTCCCGGCGCCGTCGGCGGCGAGGATCCGTACGCCGACGCCCTTCAGCCCGGCGACCGCCTCCTCGACGGGCACGCCGACGGCGACGGGCAGATGGAAGTGCGACCCGACGGAGGCGCGCACCGCCTTGGGGTTGTACAGGTCGACGGAGGCGTCGGTCAGTACGACGGCCTCGGCACCGGCGGCGTCGGCGCACCGCAGCACGGTCCCGGCGTTGCCGGGGTCGCGGACGTTGGCGAGGACGGCGACGAGCTGGGGGCGGGCGGCGAGGATGTCCTCGAACGGGGTGTCCAGGAACCGGCAGACACCGACCAGCCCCTGCGGGGTGACGGTGGTGGAGATGTCGGCGATGACCTCTTCGGAGGCGAGGTGGATCCGGGCGCCGACGTCACGGGCCGCCCCGACGATGTCGGCGTACCGCTCCGCGGCCTCGACGGTCGCGAACAGCTCGACGAGCGTCGCCGTTCCGCCGGTCCGATGCCCAGCCGCCTCCCGCACGGCCTGCGGCCCCTCGGCGAGAAACAGCCGGTCCTTCCCCCGGAAGTTCCGCTTCTCAAGCCGCCGGGCAGCGGCGACACGTGCGGAACGGGGAGAGATCAGCTCGGGGCTGGGCATGTGTGGATCACTTTCAAGGTAACGCGACGAAAGGCGCCCCTGTAGGGGCGCGGGGAACTGCGCGACCAGCCCCCACCGGCCCGCGGCCGTGGAACCTCAACAACAGGACCCGCAAGCCCTAAAGCCTGCGGGTCCTCAAGTCACGTCGGCCAGGGCCAGCGCCAGCGTCACGCGGCCTTCGGCGCGTTGACGTCCGCCGGCAGCGCCTTCTGCGCGACCTCGACGAGCGCGGCGAACGCGCCGGCGTCGTTGACCGCCAGCTCGGCCAGGATCTTGCGGTCGACCTCGACGTTCGCGGCCTTCAGACCCTGGATGAAGCGGTTGTACGTGATGCCGTTGGCGCGGGCAGCGGCGTTGATGCGCTGGATCCACAGCTGACGGAAGTCGCCCTTGCGCTTCTTGCGGTCGTTGTAGTTGTAGACCAGCGAGTGGGTGACCTGCTCCTTGGCCTTGCGGTACAGGCGCGAACGCTGACCGCGGTAGCCGGAGGCCGCCTCGAGGATCGCCCGGCGCTTCTTGTGGGCGTTGACTGCCCGCTTGACGCGTGCCACTTGTTAACTCCTTGTAGCGGGGCCGCGGTTGGACTCACGCGGCCCGGAAACGACTGGGTCCCGGATCTGACTTCAGGGCGCCGGCCGGCGCCCGCGCGTCACTTGCCGAGAAGCTTCTTGATCTTCGCGGTGTCGCCGGGGGCCATCTCGGCGGTGCCGGTGAGGCGGCGCGTCACGCGGGACGACTTGTGCTCGAGCAGGTGGCGCTTGCCGGCGCGCTCACGCAGGACCTTGCCGGAGCCGGTCACCTTGAAGCGCTTGCTGGCACCGCTGTGCGTCTTGTTCTTCGGCATAGCGCCGTTATCTCCTCGTCGATGGCGCTCCGGTGCCCGGTCGCGAAACCGGGCACAGTGGAACGTCGCTCTTGTATCGGTTTACATCCTGAGGCTGTCGCCCCTGGGTGCTGACCTGGGGCGGTTGCCCCGGGATCACGCCTCGGCAGGCTCCTCGGCGGGCGCCTCGGCCTCGGCCTCGACCTCGGCGTCGGCATCCAGCTCGGCGGCGTTCTGCGACTTGCCGGGGTTGGCCTTCGCTTCGGCCTTGCGGGCTTCCTGCGCCTGCCGGGCCTCGGCCATCGCCTCGGTCTTCTTCTTGTGCGGACCGAGAACCATGATCATGTTCCGGCCGTCCTGCTTCGGGTTCGACTCGACGAAACCGAGGTCCTGGACGTCCTCCGCGAGACGCTGCAGCAGTCGGTAGCCCAGCTCGGGCCGGGACTGCTCGCGACCACGGAACATGATCGTGATCTTGACCTTGTCGCCCTGCTTGAGGAACCGTACGACGTGACCCTTCTTGGTGTCATAGTCGTGCGGGTCGATCTTCGGCCGGAGCTTCATTTCCTTGATGACCGTGTGCGCCTGGTTCTTGCGCGCCTCACGGGCCTTCATGGCCGACTCGTACTTGAACTTGCCGTAGTCCATGAGCTTGCAGACCGGCGGGCGTGCGCTCGCCGCCACCTCGACCAGGTCGAGGTCGTACTCCTGCGCAAGCTCCAGTGCCTTGGCCAGGGGGACGATGCCCACCTGCTCGCCACTGGGACCGACAAGTCGCACCTCGGGAACGCGAATCCGGTCGTTGATGCGGGGCTCGGTGCTGATGGATCCTCCTCGGTAGCACCACGCGACGTCTGGCGGACAGCCGCGTAACGTCTCTTCTCGTAAGACCTAACCGCACCGAAGCACAAAAAATGCCCCGGACGATCACAGGCAGGGCTCCTCGAACTACCGGAGCACCGCCGCGGGGATCGCGGGGCGCACTATCGGACGGAACGCCGTCGCCATAGCGGCGAAGCGACCGTCTGACCGGTGACCCGCCGCCCGGCAGGGCGGTCAGGTGGGAGTTCGAAGCCTCCACTTGTGGGCCGGGTCGGTGAGCCGTGAGGCATACCTGTTCGGCCGGTCGTCACACAAGGTTAGCAGCAAAGCCGAGAGAGGACCAATTGGGGCGTCGTGGGGCCAGGTCGGAGACCCGGGCCCGCTGCGCCTATCGTGTGCGTCATGAGTGAAACGCCCCTTCCCGGCACCGGTGACGCCGGCCAGCCCGACTTCGACGAGATGACCCGCGACATCGCCGAGGTCCCCGCGGTCGAGGTGATCGTGACGGTCGCCGTCAACCTGATGAGCGCCGCGGCCGTGAAGCTCGGCCTCACCGAGGAGGGCGACAAGTACAAGGACCTGGACGAGGCCCGCAAGCTGGTCACCGCCCTCGCCGGGCTGCTCGACGCGTCCGCGACCGAGATCAGCTCCTTCCACGCGGCCCCGCTGCGGGACGGCCTGAAGTCGCTCCAGCTGGCCTTCCGCGAGGCCTCGATCGTCCCCGACGAGCCGGGCCAGGGCCCCGGCGAGAAGTACACCGGCCCGGTCTACGGCTAGCGGTCAGTTCCGCTCGTACAAGGGCTCGCCCGGCGGCACGGCCCCGGCCGGCAGCAGCGCCAGGTCCAGGCCGCGTACCAGGCGGGCCCGCAGTGTCTCGTCGGCGGCGAGCCGCCCGGCGACCGCCTGGGCGGTCTCGGCGGGCGGTGCGGCCGGGTCGAGGACCAGGGCGAGGGTGCCGTCGGCCCGGCCCGGCCCGAGGTGGGCACGGCGCACGGCGGGCTCGGCGGCCACCACCGTACGGACGGCCTCGATCACGGCCGGGTCGGCCAGCGGATCGACCGTGGTCCGCCCCTCCGCGAGCGCGAGCAGCGCCGGCCCGGTCAGTTCGAACGGCACCGGCCCCGACAGGTCCAGCACCACCGTGTCCGCCTTCTCGTGCGCGGCGGCCTGGAGCGCCTGATGCAGGGGGACGGCGACGGGCCGCGCCGCCGGGTCCCAGCGGGCCAGCGACTCGGTGGAGGTGAAGGCGGGCAGGGCGGTGCGGTGACCGGCCTTCAGGGTGGGCACGGCCATGTCGCTGGTCTTCTCGCGGCGCAGCCCGTTCCCGTCCTCCTCCACCTCGCCGAGGACGGCCACCACCGGGACGAGCAGCCGGGCGCCCTTCAGTGCCGCCAGGACGGGTCCCACCGCCGTGCGGTCCTCGGCCCAGGCGGCCAGCGCGGCGGCCAGCCGGGGGTCGGCGGAGCCGTCGTCGGCGGAGTAGCCGGAGTCGGGAATGTTCTTGTTCGCCACGGTCCCCGACCCTATCGGGGGGATGCTGCTGCGGTTGTGCGGCCCCCGAAACCGGATCGACACGGCTTTCACGGGATTCTCAGATATCCCTGATCTGCTTCTAACGTCCAGCAAACGGATCGCACAGTCCACGCCCCGAGCATCGCGGGCATGGAGTCCCCCAGAGCCACCCCAGGATCCCGGCGGGCCCGCCGCCGTGCCCGGCCCCGGCGCCGGGCTCTTCTCTACGTCTCCCTCGCCACGGTCGCCGTCCTCGGCGTCACCGCGGCGGGAACCGTGTACGTGAAGGCGCACGCCCGCGACGGCGGCGCCGTATCCTCGGCTGGTTCGCCGACGCCCTCTTCCCCTTCCTCTTCTTCCTCTTCTTCCTCTTCATCGGCCTCGGCGAGCGGGGAGGCATCGGTGGAACCCGTGACGGAGCCGGCCGTGGACCGGGACGCGCTGCTGAGCACGGCGATGGGGGCGGTGACCGTGCCGTCCGGGGCGAAGGTGTCGGCGGCCGTCCTCGACCTGGACTCCGGGGACAGCGCGGTCTACGGCGACACCGCGTTCGACACCGCGAGCATCGTCAAGGTCGACATCCTGGCGACGCTGCTGCTCCAGGCGCAGGACGCGGGACGGCATCTGACGGCGACGGAGAAGGCGTACGCCACGAAGATGATCGAGAACAGCGACAACACGTCGGCGTCGGAGCTGTGGGACGTCATCGGCAAGGCGGCGGGTCTGGACGCGGCGAACAAGCGCTTCGGGCTGACGGACACCGAGGGCGGCGACGGAGCGCTGTGGGGGCTGACCCAGACCACGGCGGCGGACCAGCTCACCCTGCTCCAGCAGGTGTTCGGGGACGACTCGAAACTGAGCGAGGCCTCGCGGTCGTATCTCCAGGGCCTGATGAAGACGATCGAGTCCGACCAGCGGTGGGGGGTTTCGGCCGCCGCCGACGGTTCGGAGTTCGCGCTGAAGAACGGGTGGCTGGCGCGGAGTTCGACCGGGCTGTGGGATGTCAACAGCATCGGGCGGGTGACGGTGGGCGGGACCGACTATCTGGTCGCGGTGCTGTCCAACGGGACGGTGAGCCAGGCGAAGGGGATCTCGCTGGTGGAGGGGGCGGCGAAGGCGGCGGTGCGTTCCTTCACGGCCGTCGATTCGTCCGCGTCTGCTTCGGCTTCGCAGTAGGGGGAGGGTGCAACGGTTCGCGGGCGGGTGCGGGACCGGTGGGGGCTGGTCGCGCAGTTCCCCGCGTCCCTGAAGGGGGCGCCTGCCGTCAGGGCGTCTCCAAAGCAGGGGCTGTTCAGAGAGACCGGCGGCGGTTGCGCCACAGGACTCCCGCTGCCACCAGCAGTACGCCGCCCGCGCCGCCCGCCAGTGGGGCCGCCCAGTCCGTCGCGCTGGTTGTCGCCTTCTCCGTGTCCGGGCCCGGGCCGAAGTACTTCTTGCCGTACGACGCCGAGGTCAGGCTCTGTGTCTTCAGCTTGGCCGCGTCCTTGATCGCCGCCGCCGGGTCGATCATGCCGAAGCCCCGGGAGTCGTCACGGCCGCCGGACGGGGCGTCGCGGGCCGTGTCCTCCAGGAGCTTCTTGACCTGGGCCGGGGTGAGGCCGGGATGGGCGGCCTTGATCAGGGCGACGGCGCCCGACACGAAGGCGGAGGCGGCGCTGGTGCCCCACCCCTCGTAGTACTTGTGGTCCGGGTCGGCGATGACGATGTCGACGCCGGGTGCGCTGACCGTGGCGTACCAGCGGCGGGTGGAGAAGGCGGCGCGGGTGCCGAACTTGTCCACCGCGGTGGCGGCGATGACGCCCGGATAGGCGGCCGGGTAGGAGATGTGGTCGCCCTTGTCGCCGCCGTTGCCGGCCGAGGCGACGACCACGACGTCCTTCTTCAGGGCGTACTGGATGGCCTCGTCCTCGCTGGGCTCGGGGTGCGCGGAGTCGGAGTCGTCGCCGAGGGAGAGGTTGATGACATCGGCGCCGTGGTCGGCGGCCCAGCGGATGCCCTCCGCGAGGGCGTTGCCACGGCTGGAGCGGGCCTTGCCGCGGGCGCTGTCGCCGTCTTCGAGGATGACCCGGACGGGCAGGATCTTGGCTTCCGGGGCGACCCCCATCACGCCCTCGCCGTCGCCGATCCCGTGGCCGTGACCGGCGATGATGCCGGCCATGGCGGTGCCGTGCCGGGCCCAGGTGCGCTCGCCGGGCCTGGCGCCGAAGCCGATCATGTCCTTGGCGGTGAGGACGTTGCCGACCAGGTCGGGGTGGTCGGCCTCGACACCGGTGTCCAGGACGGCGACGGTGACGCCCTTGCCCTTGGTGGTCCCCCACGCCTCGTCGAGGTGCAGGGCGGACAGGCCCCACTGCTGGGCGCGGATGCTGTCCGCGTAGGCGGTCGTGGACGGCAGGAGGGCAAGCGAGCCGGCGAGCAGCAGGCTCACCGCGGCCCCGGTTGCGCGGCGCTTCATGAGGGCTTCTCCGTTGCCGAGTCTGCGGTGGTCTGCCGCAGTCGCCGTTCGATGCGGTCGGCCAGGCCCTGGGCCTCGTTGCCGAGGCCGGCCTGGGCCGCGGCCGTGGTGGCGCCGGAGGCCTCCGCGTCGGCGGCGGACTGCGGGGTGTCGACGCTGCGGCCGTCGGCCCAGCCGGAGACGGCGTAGGCGACGACCGGGGCGTCGGTGAGCACGGAGATCGTCCAGGAGGCGCGCTGGTGCCGGCCGAACCGCTCGGCGGCGGTGCCCTTCGCGGCGTACGGGAGGGGCATCAGGTCGGTACGGCGGTCCAGGTGCTCGTCCTTGAACCGCTTGGCGAGGGCGGTCATCCCGGCCGGGTCGGCCTTGGTGAACAGCAGCCCCACGGTCGTCACATAGCTCTGGGTGGCGTCGGTGTAGGTGGCGCGGATCAGGCGCTGGCAGCCGACGGGGGCGAGCGCCTTGCGCAGCAGCGGGTCGAAGGCGTCGGCACAGCCGGTGGCGGGGGCGACGGCGATCCGGGTCCAGGTGCGGTCGGCTCCGCCGGGGCCGGCGCCGGTGCCCAGCACGGTGGGCGGGAAGAGTTCGTCGACGGGCACGTTGTGCCACAGGCCGGCGGCCGCGCTGAAGCTGGTCGCCACGGCCACGTCACCGTCGTCGTCGACGATCCAGCTTCCGGTCACCGCACCGCCGATGAGGCCCAGGCCGAGCACCATGCAGGCGGCGGCAGCGGCGGTACGGGGCGCCACCCGACTGACCAACGACCGCCCCCAGCCCCGCTCGTCGTACCCCTCGGGCTCGCCGAACGTGACAACGGGCCGGTTGCTGCCGGGAGTTCCCGGGGTGGCGGTCCAGGACATCGCCGGGTCCGGCAACGGGCCGGGGCCGTGCGGCGAGGCGGCGGTGTCACGGGACGGCGGGGCGACGCCGGGGTCCGGGGGTGCCGTGGGCCGGGGCGGGAGCGGCGGGGTGGTCGGCTTGGGGGGCTTCGCCGGACGGGGCGGCGGCGGGGTCGTCTGCGGAGGCGTCGCGGGGCGCGGCGGGGCCGTCGGCATCGGGAACGTCCGCATGTGCGGGCTCCAGGCGGTCCCCGACTCCGGCGCACCGAAGGGGGCCGGGAAGTCACCGCGCGACCGCTCGGGCCGCCTGGCACCGGGCACGCCGGAGGAACCTCGGGCCGGCTCGGCGGCACCGGGGGGTCCGTCCGAGGACGCCTCCGGTTCCTCCGCGGCACGGACCGGACGAAGCGAGGCGGTCGACTCCGAAGCGGACTCCGGACGCCGGTCCGACAGCCCGGGCCCGTACGGCGGCCGGGACTGCGCACCGCGACCGGCCTCCCTTCCGGGAGACACCGGCCGTTCGTTCCGGCGATCCTCGCCGGGCGGCACCGGCGATTCGCTGCGGCGGACCCCCGGACCCGAAAACTCCGGCGGCACACTCCGGCCGCTCTCCCGCCCGGAAGCCCCGGACGGTGTGACGCCGCCACCCTCCCGGTCGGGGGAAACGGGCGGCGCGGACCGGGCGGTCTGTGCGGCGGGCGGGGCGGCTGGCGTGGACCGGCCGGGCTGTGCGGCGGAGGTGGTGGGTGGGGTGTCCGGGAAGCGGGCCGAGGCGGGGGGTGGGGGCGCGGTGGGCGGGCTCTGCGGGGGGCGGAGGTCGGGATAGCGGGGGCGTGTGATGCGTTCGGCAGACACCGGGCGGGCGCCCGCCCTGTCCCCCGCACCCTGCTCGCCCTGCGCCACCGCACCGCCCCGACTCGTCCGGTCCTCACGACTCTGCTGCACGCCGGGCCGTCCCGGCAGCTGGTCCTGCCCGGTGGTGTCGGCCCTACCACTGGATACGTCGGACCCGTGCGACCAGTTCACTCGGTTCGGCCGGTCGAAGAACCCCGGGCCGCCGGTCCGGCCGCTCGCGTCGGCGGTACCCGGCTCCGCATCCTGGCCGGCCGCCCCGTCGCCACCGCCGTCGGCGCTGCGCGCGGGATCGGGCGAAGGGCGTCGCGGGATCGGGGCGTGCCGCGCTTCCGTGCTCATACGCCCCCCGTTTCCTCGTGCCCGGGCCAACTCCCCGTACGGGCCGGCGTGCCCCCCGGCGCGACAGACGTCCGCCCCCGGGCACGCATACCCGCACACGCGGATCCGCATCCCGGCGCGGGTCAGGCGGCCGGGGTCGTCCGCCGTACGTGCGCGTCACTCTACGGGTTGTCCGAGGGCGAACGGGAACCAGTCCACGACCCCGGGGTATCTGCCCGTATCGTCCCCCTACCCTGCGGTAATCCTGTCTGGCAGGCTTCGTTCATGACTGCGCGCGCCGCCGACCGGGCCCGTTACGACCGGGCCACCGCCCATCTGGACGCCCCTCTCGCGATCGTCGATCTGGAGGCCTTCGACGCCAACGCGGACGATCTCGTGCGCCGGGCCGGCGGCAAGCCGGTACGGGTCGCGAGCAAGTCCGTACGCTGCCGGCACCTGCTGGAACGGGTCCTCGCCAGGGACGGTTTCGCCGGGATCATGTCCTTCACGCTCGCGGAGTCGCTGTGGCTCGCGCGCTCGGGTTTCGAGGACATCCTGCTGGCCTATCCGTCCGCCGACCGGGCCCGGTTCGCCGAACTGGCCGCCGACCCCAAGCTGGCCGCCGCCGTGACAGTGATGATCGACGACCCGGCGCACCTCGACCTGATCGACGCGGCCCGCGCCGGCGGGAACGAAGAGGTGCGGGTCTGCCTGGAGTTGGACACCTCGCTGAAGCTGCTCGGGGGCCGGGTGCGGGTCGGGGCCCGGCGGTCGCCGCTGTACTCCCCCGCCCAGCTCGCCGACCTGGCGCGGACCGTGGCCCGCCGGCCGGGCTTCAGGCTGGTCGGGATCATGGCGTACGAGGGGCACATCGCCGGGGTCGGGGACCGTGTCGCCGGCCGGCCGCTGCGCTCCCGCGCGGTCCGGCTGATGCAGGCCACCGCCCGCCGTGAGCTGGCCGAGCGGCGCGCCGCGGTGGTGCGGGCGGTCCGGGCGGTGACGCCGGACCTGGAGTTCGTGAACGGCGGCGGCACGGGCAGTGTGCAGACCACGGCGGCGGAGGACGCGGTCACCGAGATAGCGGCCGGGTCGGGCCTGTACGTGCCCCGGCTCTTCGACAACTACACGTCGTTCACCGGCCGGCCGGCCGCCCTGTTCGCCATGCCGGTGGTCCGGCGGCCCGGTGTCGGGGTCGTCACCGTCCTCGGCGGCGGCTACCCGGCCTCGGGCGCCGCGGGCCCCGACCGGCTGCCGGTGCCGTACCTGCCGCAGGGGCTGTCGTACGACCCGCAGGAGGGCCCCGGCGAGGTGCAGACCCCGCTGCTCGGCTCCGCGGCGGACGACCTGCTGATCGGCGACAAGGTGTGGTTCCGGCACGCCAAGGCGGGCGAGCTGTGTGAGCGGTTCGACGAGCTGCGGCTGGTCGAGGGCGACCGGGTGACGGCGACCGTGCCGACGTACCGCGGGGAAGGTCACACCTTCCTCTAACCTTCCGGTTTCCGGTCCACCGGGCGGATACCGCTGGTGATCGCGTCCATGTCGGACAGCGGCGGTCCGTCCGGGCCTGCGTCGAAGACGAACCGGACGACGACCGGGGCCGGGATGCCGGTGTGGGAGGGGAAGGCGAGGGACTGGACGTAGCCGCCGGGTCCCTCGGCCGTCCTGACCCGCCAGCGCACCAGGTATCCGTCGCCGCCGGCGACCGCGACCCGCCCGGCCTTGACGACCTGGTGGGAACGGATGCCGCCGAAGGGCCGCCGGCCGCCGGGATCGTGGCCGTAGGCCGTCTCGGCCGCGTCCGGTACGTCCCGTTCGGCGACGGTGCGCGCGGAGCTGCCGTCGGCGCTGCCCGCCGTACGGCTGATGACCTCGCCGTGCCGGCACCGGCCGGTGTCGGCCGGACAGCCGTAGGTGCCGTCGGTGGTCATCACGACGTCGTCCTGGGCGAGGTACGAGGGGCTGGTCCAGCCGGTCGGGACCGGCAGGGTGATGCCGTTGAGCTGGTCGACCACTAGGGACGGCGGCGGTGGGCCGGTGGGGGCGGTGTTGATCGTGGTGTCCGTGCCGGCGCGCAGCCCGTCGGTGCGGAGCACGGTGGCGCCGCCGACGATCGCCGTCGCCAGTACCGCTCCGGCGGATATCAGCGCGACCGCCTTGGCGCGTCCGGACGCCCCGGCCGCCGTCGGGGTCGGCGGCGCGGGGAGGCCGGACGGGGTGCGCCGGTGCGCGGTCCAGGTCCTGCCGTCCCACCAGCGCTCCAGGTGCGGGGCCTGTGGGTCGTGGTACCAGCCGGGCGGCGTCATGCTCACTCCCGCACTGTAGGACGGGAGTTGGGGTGGCTCCTACAGGGGTGTGACGTACGCCCCGGAGATCCCGCCGTCCACCAGGAAGTCGCTGGCGTTGACGAAGGAGGAGTCGTCGCTGGCCAGGAAGGCGACGGCGGCGGCGATCTCCTCGGCCTCGGCGAACCGGCCGAGCGGGATGTGGACGAGGCGGCGGGCGGCCCGCTCGGGGTCCTTGGCGAACAGTTCCTGGAGGAGGGGGGTGTTGACCGGTCCCGGGCAGAGCGCGTTGACGCGGATGCCCTCCCTGGCGAACTGGACGCCCAGTTCACGGGACATGGCCAGAACTCCCCCCTTGGACGCGGTGTACGAGATCTGTGAGGTCGCCGCGCCCATCCGCGCCACGAAGGACGCGGTGTTGATGATGGAGCCCTTGCCCTGGCGCCGCATGTAGGGGATGGCGGCCTTGCAGCACAGGTAGACGGAGGTGAGGTTGACCTCCTGGACGCGTTTCCAGGCCTCCAGGCCGGTCTCCAGGATGGAGTCGTCGTCGGGCGGCGAGATGCCGGCGTTGTTGAAGGCGATGTCGACGCTGCCGTAGGTGTCGTAGGCCGTCTTGAAGAGGGCCTCGACCTGTTCGGCGTCGGTGACGTCGACCTTCACGAAGAGCCCGCCGACCTCCTCGGCGGCGGCCTTGCCGCGGGTGTCGTCGACGTCGCCGCAGACGACGTGCGCGCCCTCGGAGGCGAGCCGCCGTGCGGTGGCGAGGCCGATGCCGCTGCCGGCTCCGGTGATGACGGCGGTGCGGCCGACGAGTCGGCGGCAGACGATGTCAGGGGTCTCAGCGGTCACTGTGCGGGGCCCTCCGTGCTGATGAAGACGTTCTTGGTCTCGGTGAAGGCGGTGAGCGCGTCCGGGCCGAGTTCGCGGCCGATCCCCGACTGCTTGTAGCCGCCGAAGGGGGTCCAGTAGCGGACGCTGGAGTGGGAGTTGACGGACAGGTTGCCGGCCTTGACGGCCCCCGAGACGCGCAGTGCGCGGCCGACGTCACGGGTCCACAGGGAGCCGGAGAGGCCGTAGTCGGTGTCGTTGGCGATGCGGATCGCGTCGGCCTCGTCGTCGAAGGGGATGACGGCGGCGACGGGTCCGAAGACCTCCTCGACGGCCACGCGCGCGTGCGGGTCGACGCCGGTGAGGACGGTCGGCGGGAACCAGAAGCCGGGGCCCTCGGGGGCCTTGCCACGGATGCCGGGCGCCTCGGGGTCGACGTACGAACGGACGCGGTCCAGCTGGGACCTGGAGATCAGCGGGCCCATGTCGGTCTTCTCGTCGGCCGGGTCGCCGACGGTGACGGACTCGATCGCGGGGGCGAGGAGTTCCAGGAAGCGGTCGTGGACGGACCGCTGGACGAGGATGCGGGTGCGGGCGCAGCAGTCCTGGCCGGAGTTGTCCAGGAAGGACATGGGGGCGGCGGCCGCGGCGGCCTCGATGTCGGCGTCGGCGAAGACGATGTTGGGGCTCTTGCCGCCGAGTTCGAGGGTCACGCGCTTCACCTGGTCGGCGCAGAGCGCCATGATGCGCTTGCCGACGCGGGTGGAGCCGGTGAACACGATCTTGGCGACGCCGGGGTGGCGGACCAGGGCCTCGCCCGCGATGTCGCCGCGGCCGGGCAGTACCTGGAAGAGGTGCTCGGGCAGGCCCGCCGCCAGGGCGAGTTCGGCGAGGCGGAGCGCGGTGAGGGGGGTGGTCTCGGCGGGCTTCAGGAGCACCGCGTTGCCGGCCGCGAGAGCGGGGGCGGTCCCCCAGGCCGCGATGGGCATGGGGAAGTTCCAGGGGGCGATCACGCCGACGACCCCGAGGGGTTCGAGGAGGGTGATGTCGAGGCCGCCGGGCACCGGGATCTGGCGTCCGGTCAGCCGCTCCACTCCGCCGGCCGCGTAGTCGAGCAGGTCCCGGACGTTGCCCGCCTCCCAGCGGGCGTTGCCGATGGTGTGCCCGGCCTCGCGGACCTCCAGCTGGGCGAGTTCTTCGCGGTGTTCGTCGACGACGACGGCGAACCGGCGCAGCAGCCGGGCCCGTTCGCCGGGCGCGAGCGCGGCCCACCGCCGCTGGGCCTCTGCGGCCCGTCGTACGGCGGTGTCGATGTCCTCCTCCACTGCCCCGGGGACGGTCGCGATCACCTCCTCCGTGGCCGGGTCGAGGACGTCGAGTTCGTACTGTTGCGACAAGTGGTGCCTCACATGCGTTCGAAGGAGCGGCGCAGCTCCCAGTCGGTCACCGCGGCGTCGAAGGCGGCCAGCTCGACGCGGGCCATGTTGCGGTAGTGCGCGACGACCTCGTCGCCGAAGGCGGCCTGGGCGATGGGGCTGTTCTCCCAGAGTTCGGCGGCCTCCCGGAGCGTGGTCGGGACGTGCGCGAAGTCGGCGGTGTAGGCGTTGCCGGGGCAGGGCTCGGGGAGTTCGAGCTTCTGCTCGACGCCGTACAGTCCGGCCGCGACCAGTCCGGCGACGGCGAGGTGCGGGTTGACGTCGCCGCCGGGCAGCCGGTTCTCGAAGCGCAGCGAGCGGCCGTGGCCGACGACTCTCAGCGAGCAGGTGCGGTTGTCGTGGCCCCAGGCGACCGCGGTCGGGGCGAAGGAGCCCGGCTGGAACCGCTTGTAGCTGTTGATGTTGGGCGCGTAGAGGAGCGAGAAGTCTCGGAGGGCGGCGAGCTGTCCGGCGAGGAAGTGCCGCATGACCTCGGACATGCCGTCCTCGGCGGCGAAGACGTTGGCGCCGTCCGCGTCCGTCAGCGACAGGTGGATGTGGCAGGAGTTGCCCTCCCGCTCGTTGTACTTGGCCATGAAGGTGAGGGAGACGCCCTCCTGGGAGGCGATCTCCTTCGCCCCGGTCTTGTAGACGGCGTGCTGGTCGCAGGTGACCAGGGCCTCGTCGTAGCGGAAGGCGATCTCGTGCTGGCCGGGGTTGCACTCGCCCTTGGCGGACTCGACCGTCAGTCCCGCGCCGGCCATCTCGTTGCGGATCCGGCGCAGCAGCGGCTCGATCCGCCCGGTCCCCAGCACCGAGTAGTCGATGTTGTACTGGTTGGCCGGGGTCAGCCCGCGGTAGTTGGCGTCCCAGGCGGCCTCGTACGTGTCCTTGAACACGATGAACTCCAGCTCCGTACCGACCTGTGCGGTGTAGCCGAGTTCGGCGAGGCGCTCCAGCTGGCGGCGGAGGATCTGCCGGGGCGCGGCGACGACCGGGGAACCGTCGTTCCAGGCGAGGTCGGCGATGAGCATGGCGGTGCCCGCGTTCCAGGGCACCCGGCGGAGGGTGGCGAGGTCGGGGTGCATGGCGAAGTCGCCGTAGCCGCGGTCCCAGGAGGACATGGCGTAGCCCTCGACCGTGTTCATCTCGGTGTCGACGGCGAGCAGGTAGTTGCAGCCCTCGGTGCCGTGGCGCAGCACCTCGTCGAGGAAGAAGCGGGCGGCGAACCGCTTTCCCTGCAGGCGCCCTTGCATGTCGGGGAAGGCCAGGACGACAGTGTCGATCTCACCGCTCGCGACGAGGGTGTGCAGTTCCTCGACGCTGAGCGGGGGTGTGCGGTCTGCCACGGGAGGACTCCTTGGGCTTCATCGCGCTGCTGCGGCCGGGCCGGGAGCTCTAAGGTATTGCTGAGAACCATTGCTTGGGAAGGGGGTACGGCCATATGTCGCTGGATGCGGACGGCGCCCTCGACGACCCGTTGACGCCGGTGCTGCGACCGGTACGGGCGGGCAACGGCTTCGAGGAGGCGCTGGAGCAGATCCTCCAGGTCGTCCGGCTGGGCCTGGTTCCGGGCGGCGAGCGGCTGCCCGCCGAGCGGGAGCTCGCGGAGCGGCTGGGGATCAGCCGGGTGACGCTGCGCGAGGTGCTGAAGGTGCTCCAGGACCAGGGTCTGGTGGAGTCCCGGCGCGGACGGTACGGCGGCACGTTCGTGCTGCCGCGCGCCGACGCGGGCGGCGAGGACGAGCTGCGGCGCCGGGTCGCCGAGGTCGACATCGAGGACGTGCTGCGCTTCCGCGAGGTCCTCGAGGTGGGCGCGGCCGGGCTGTGCGCGGCGCACGGGCTGTCGGCGGACCAGGCGGTCCGCCTCCGCGACGCCCTGGCCCGTACCCACGAGGCACCGCTCGCGGACTACCGCCGCCTGGACACCCTCCTCCACCTCACGATCGCCGAACTGTGCGGCTCGCCGTCCCTGACCGCGCAGTACGCGGCGGTCCGGGCGACCGTCAACGACCTGCTCGACTGCATCCCGCTCCTGGTCCGCAACCTGGAGCACTCGCAGCGCCAGCACATCGCCCTGGTGGAGGCGGTCCTGGACGGGGACGCGGACGGCGCCCGGGAGATGATGCGGGAGCACTGCGCGGGGACGGCGGCTCTGCTGCGGGGCTTTCTGGCGTAACGGCCGGTCGCCGTGCCATAAAGGTGTGGAAGCACACCTTTGAAGGAGGGGTCATGGCCGGACGGCCGCTGATCGGCGTGAGCACATACCTGGAGGCCGGGGCGCGCTGGGGCGTCTGGGAGCTGGAGGCGGCCCTGCTGCCGGCCGGCTACCCACGGCTGGTCCAGCGGGCGGGCGGCCTGGCCGCGCTGCTGCCGCCGGACGACCCCGAGCACGCGGCGGCGACGGTGGCCCGCCTGGACGGCCTGGTGATCGCGGGCGGCCCGGACGTGGAGCCGGTCCGCTACGGCGCCGAACCCGACCCCCGCACCGGCCGTCCCGCCCGCGCCCGGGACACCTGGGAACTGGCCCTGATCGACGCGGCGCTGACGGCGGGCACGCCGCTGCTCGGGATCTGCCGGGGCATGCAGCTCCTGAACGTCGCCCTGGGCGGCACGCTCGTCCAGCACATAGACGGCCATGCCGAAGTGCCCGGCGTCTTCGGCAGCCACGAGGTGAAGCCCGTTCCCGGCACGCGGTACGCCGACACCGTCCCGGAGGAGACCGCCGTCCCCACCTTCCACCACCAGGCGGTGGACCGCCTGGGCACCGGCCTGCTGCCCTCGGCCCACGCGGCCGACGGCACGATCGAGGCGATCGAACTCCCCGCCGGCCACGGCTGGGTCCTCGGAGTGCAGTGGCACCCCGAGATGGGCGAGGACCTGCGGGTGATGCGGGCACTGGTCACAGCCGCGTCCTGAGCCAGGCCAGCGCCGCGTCGCCCTGCGCACGCTGGAACGGGCGCAGGGTGGGCAGTCCGGGCGGCGCGGGCCGCACCGAGTGCTCCAGGAAGTAGCCGGTCAGTGCGGCGAGGGCGGCTGTGACGGCGGCCGGGTCCGCGTCCCGGCCGAGCGGATGCGCGGTGAACACGTCCTGCGGGTCCGGGCCGCCCTGCGCCCGTACGCACGGCAGCATCACCAGCAGGTCGAACCAGGGGGCGGCCCGCACCGCGTGCGGCCAGTCGACGAAGACGACTCCCCCGTCGGCGGTCAGCAGCATGTTGTCGGCGCGCAGGTCGCCGTGGGCGAGCGTGTCGCCGGCGACGGAATCCCGCCAGGGCGCGGCGAGTCCGGCCAGCTCGGCGAGATGGGAGACGGTCCACGCGTCGAGGCGGTCGGCGACGCCGGCGGGGGCCTCGATCAGGCTGCGCCAGCCGTCGAAGGCGTCGCCGAGGTGCTCGGCGGCCGGCGGGGCGGCGAGGGGCGAAGGGGTGAGGGTACGGCCGAGGGCGGCGACGGCGTCGAGGACGCGGCGCAGTTCGTCCGGACGCCAGGGGATGCGGGGCTGACGGCCGTCGACCTCCTCGAAGACCAGGGCCACCCAGGTGCCGTCGTCGTAGCTGCCGAGGAGGCGGGGCGCGGGGACGGAGGCGGGGAGTGCGGCGGCGTTGCGGGCCTCGGCCCGGTGCAGGGCGGGGCTGTGCGGGTTGGAGTCGGCGCTCACCGCCTTGACGAAGGCGGTGCGGTGGGCGGCGGTACGGATCCGGGCGGCGACGCCCGGGGAGAAGCCGCCGGTCTGGGTGGTGGCATGGGTGACCGGGGCGCCGCCGAGCAGGTCGGCGACGGCGGTACGGACGGGGGCCGGAAGGGCTTCCCAGGGGGTACGGGTGCCTTCGGCGGGCGGGGCGGAGGTGGGCATGGGGCGATGGTGGAGGCCGTGGCATGGCTACCGCCAAGGATTTTCACGTCGGCCGGAGCGGCCCCTTCCTCGAACGTCGGACGAGCCGTGTTTTCAGACCGCTTGTCTTCAGGTGACCGAGCCGGGGTGGCCGGTGGGCCAAGGTCCCTCACCCCCGGGTCAGGGAAAGCAGCTCGCGGGCCGGGCCTGTGGGGCGGTGGCCCGTCGGCCAGACCGCTCGCAGGTCACGCCGTAGCGCGACGCCCTCCACCGGGATGCTCACCAGCCGCCGCATCGCCAGTTCCTCGCCCACCGCCAGTTCGCTCAGGACCGCCGGACCCGCGCCGCTGACCGCCGACGCCTTCACCGCCGTCGTCGACGACAGCTCGATCAGCGGGCGGGCCAGGCCGCCCAGCGCCGCGTCGAGGACCTGGCGGGTGCCGGAGCCGCGTTCACGGAGGATCAGGGGGGTCGCCGCCAGTTCCTCGGCCGCCAGCGGGCGCCGGCGGCGGGCCCACGGGTGCGCGGGGGCCGTCACCACGATCAGGCGGTCGTGGGCTATCACCGTCGAGTCCAGGCCCTGCGGAACCGTCAGCCCCTCCACGAAGCCCAGGTCCGCCTCGTCGGCGAGCAGCCGTTCGGCCACGGCCGCCGAGTTGCCCGCGAGCAGGGACACCGCGGTGTCGGGGCGCTGCGCGCGCAGCGCGAGCAGCCAGCCGGGCAGGAGGTACTCGGCGATGGTCATGCTCGCCGCGACCCGCAGCCGCGAGTCCCGTCGGTCCCGTAGTGCCTGCGCCCCCGCGTCGAAGGCCGCCGCCGCCTCCACCACCCGCCGCGCCCAGTCGGTCACCAGCGCCCCCGCGTCGGTGAGCCGCGAGCCGCGTGGTGAGCGGTCGACGAGGGCCACCCCCAGCTGCCGTTCCATCGACCGGATCCGGCTGCTGGCGGCCGGCTGGGTGATGCCGACCTCCCGGGCCGCCGCCCCGAGGCTGCCCAGCCGCGCCACCGCAAGGAGCAGCTCCAGCGCACCGAGATCCGGCACACGGTGCGCAAGTGTGCCGCCTGCCGCCCGATCCCCCGTCTCGCCCGCCTCGCCCGTCTTGCTCATAAGACCAGCTTATGCCCCCATAGACACGGACTCCCTGGTCGCGGTCCCGGGTCAGCGGGACGGTGGGTTCATGGTTACCGCAGTCCGGCATCTCGGCCCCAACTGGTACGCCTCCGTCATGGGCACCGCGGCCCTCGCCCTGGGCGGCGCCGCGCTCGGCGCCGACGGTCCGCGCGAGCTCTTCGTCGGCATCTGGGCACTGTCCCTGCTGCAACTCCTGGTCCTGCTGGTCGCCCGCGCCCTGCACTGGACCCACCACCGCGACCAGGCCCTCGCCCACCTCCGCGACCCGGCGGTCGCCCCCTTCTACGGCTGTCTCGCCATGGCCCTGCTCGCGGTCGGCGGCGGTGCGCTCGCCCTCGGGCAGGACTGGATCGGCGAGCCCGCGGCCGTCGCCCTCGACGCCGTGCTGTTCGTCGCCGGTACGGCCGTGGGGCTCGCGGCCGCCGTCGCCGTGCCGTACCTGCTGGCCGTACGGCACCGGGTCCAGCCCGCTCAGGCCACCCCGGTGTGGCTGCTACCGCTGGTCGCGCCCATGGTGTCGGCCGCGCTCGGGCCGCGGCTGGTCCCGTATCTGCCACCCGGACAGCCGCGCGAGACCCTGCTCTACGGCTGCTTCGCGCTCTTCGGGCTGAGCCTGCTGGCCACGCTGCTGATGCTGACGCTCGTCTTCGCCCGGCTGGTCACCGCCGGTCCGCTGCCCCTCGCCCTCACCCCCACGATCTTCCTGGTGCTGGGCCCGCTCGGGCAGTCCACGACGGCGGTCGGTGCCTTCGCGGACCTCGCTCCCGGTGTGGTGCCGGCCCCGTACGCCGCCGGTTTCGGCCTCCTCGCCGTGCTGTACGGCGTTCCGGTCATGGGGTTCGCGCTGCTGTGGCTGGCGCTGGCGGTCGCGCATGTGGTGCGGGCGCGGCGGCACGGCATGCGGTTCGCCATGACGTGGTGGGCCTTCACCTTCCCGGTGGGGACGTGCGTCACGGGCGCCGCCGCGCTGGGCCGGCACACCGGGCTCGCGGTGTACGACTGGCTGGCGGTGGGGCTGTACGCCCTCCTCGTGGCCGGCTGGCTCGCGGCCGCCGCCGGCACCGTACGCGGGCTGCTCAGCGGCGAGCTGCTCGCAGGGCCCCGTCCAGCACCCGTGGCGCCTCGGCCAGTGACGGCCCGTACCACGTCAGGTGCCGCCCGCTGACCAGTGCGCACGGCAGGCCGGGGAAGGCCTCCGGGCCGTCGCCTGCGGTGAAGCGGTAGGGCTCGTCCGGGAGGACGACCAGGCCGGGCCGCGCGTCGTTCAGTTCCGCGACCGGGACGCGGGGGTAGCGCTCGGGGTGGGCGGCGTACAGGTTCTCGATCCCGAGCCGCTTGAGGACATCCCCCGCGAAGGTGTCCCTGCCGAGGACCATCCACGGCCGCCGCCAGATCGGGACGACCGCGGTGGTACGAGGCTCGGGCACCGGCGTCGACCAGGCCTCCTCGGCCTCGTCCAGCCAGCGCGGACGGGTGCGCGCGCCGGACGCGGTCAGCACCCGGGCCAGCTCGCGGAAGGCCTGCGGTACCTCCCGCACCTCCGTGACCAGCACCTCCACGCCGGCCGCCCGCAGGGCGTCGAGGTCGGGGGCGCGGTTCTCCTCCTCGTTGGCGATCACCAGGTCGGGGGCGAGGGCGAGGATCCGGTCGATCCCCGGGTTCTTGGTACCGCCGACACGGGTGACGTCGAGGTCGGCCGGATGGGTGCACCAGTCGGTGGCACCGACGAGGACTTCGGGGAGCGTTTCCGCGACCGCCTCGGTGAGCGAGGGGACCAGGGAGACCACGCGCATCAGCGGGGGCGGTCCTGGACCGCCTCGATGTGCTCCGCCACCGCGACCACGATCACCCGGGTGTCCGGGACCGTCGCCCGCCAGCGGTGGCGGACTCCGCCGGTGAGGTAGAGGGTGTCGCCGCGGCCGAGGCGGTAGGCGCGGCCCTCGGCCTCGATCTCCACGGCACCGTCGGCGACGTACATCAACTCGTCGTTGCGGTGCTGGAATTCGCGGCCGGCGTCGTGGTCGCCGGTGAACTCCGAGGCGTGCAGTTGATGGTGGCCGCGCACCAGGGAGCGCACCTTGCGCGCGAAGTCCGGCTCGGTGGCGTCGGCGCGTACGACGTCCACGCTGCACGCCGGGTCGGCGGCGGCGAGGAGTTCGACGGCCGTGGTGCGCAGGGCGTCGGCGAGCTTCTCCAGGGAGGTGCGGCTGGGCCGGGCCCTGTCGTTCTCGATCTGGCTCAGGAAGGGCACCGACAGGCCGCTGCGTTCGGCCACGACGGCGAGGGTGAGCTCCAGCGCGCGACGGCGCCGCCGGACTGCCGCGCCCACCCGCACGGGCTGCTGGTCTTTGTGGTCGCCCATCGCTCCGGCTCCCTCCTTCGCTCGTCGTTCCGTCTTCCGGGTGCCCCGCTTCGGCCGGACCCCCGCTGTTGGGTTCTCTGCACCCTACGCATGTTCGGCAAACCGTTTCAGGCGGCCGTCACATCCCCGTCACGTCGGGTGAGCGCGACCCTCACAGTTCGCGCCAGTAGACGAGCTCGCCGGACTCGCCGGGCGCGGACTCCTCCTTCGGGATGAAGACGCTGACCAGGAGGGCCGGACGGCCGTCGGGGTCGGTGAGCAGCGTGGCCGACGGATTGGCGAAGGCGCCGCTGCCGCCGGGGGTGCGCAGGCCGAGCCGGTCGGCCCGGCCGGAGGCGGGGTCGTAGGCGTAGACCGACCAGCTGCCGAAGTCGTCACGCAGGCGCTGGCCCTCGATCAGGACGAGGGGGTGCCCCATCAGTTCAATGCGGGCGCGGTCCCCGATGTTCCCGGCGGTGCCCCAGGCCAGGAGTGCCAGGTCGAGGCGCTGATCGGGGCGGGCCCGCCAGAGGGTGAAGTCCCGCAGGGTGGCGCGGAGTTGGCGGTCGGTGGCGCAGCCGGCGCGGTAGTGGCCGGTCAGTTCCACGGTGTCGCCGTGGACCGCCGTGATGTCCGGGGTGCCCTCGGCGCAGCGGGACAGGGTGCGCGGCGCGTCGAACGCGCGGTCGGCCGCTCCGGTCAGCAGCGCGGTGAGGCTTGGGTAGTGCCGTAGCGCTATGTGGTTGGCCGGATCCTTTTCGTAGGCGAGGACCCATCCGCCGGTGCCGTCGGTGCGCAGGGAGGGCTGGCTGGTGCCCGGCCCGAAGTCGTGGCGGCGGGTCCAGGTGCGCAGGTCGGTGGAGGTGGCGACGGCCGTGTGGAAGCGGCCGTCGGCGAGAGTGGTGTGGTAGACGGCGAGGTAGCCGCCGCCGTACGACGCCGGTATCGGGGTGATGTCGGCGGTGTCCATGGTCCGGCCGGTGTCGTCCCGGGCGTCGAAGACCGCGCCGTCCGCCCGTGTCACGTCCCCGGCGAGCGCTTCGAACCGGGCGGTGGCGACCGAGGCCGGTTCCGGACTCGCCTGGGAGAACTGCGGCACGGTCACCGCGGCCGTCAGCAACAGCAGGAGGGGCAGAAGCCTGCGGATCACGGGCTGCTCACAGGAACGGGCGGGACCGGGGCGTCAGACAGTACGGTCCCCGGCCCCGCCCGAAGCAGCCCGAAGGAGGTGGGCTTCGCCACACCGACGGTGCGGCGTGGAGCGGCCCCCCTCCCCCTCGCTCACTTCGGGATCGGCGCCCATGTGTCGACGAGTCCCGGGTTGTGCTTCAGCCAGGCCCGGACCGCGTCCTGTTCCTTGCCCTGGCCGGCCTGCTGGATCGCGGCCTCCAGACCGGTGAGCTGTTGCTCCGTCATGGAGAAGTCCTTGAGCCACCTGCCGATCTCGGGGTTGGCCCCGGCGAAGCCCTTGCGGGACAGGGTGTGCACGCCGTCGCCGGAACCCCAGGCGCCCTGCGGGTCCTTCAGCTTCTTCAGGTCGTAGTCGCTGTAGGCCCAGTGCGGGGACCACAGGGTGACCAGGATCGGCTGCCGCTTGGCATAGGCCCGCTTGAGCTCGGCGAGCATGGCGGGCGTGGAGCCGTCGACGACCTGGTAGCCGCCGTCGAGTCCGTACGCCTTGAGGACCTTGGACTTGAGCAGGCCCATCATGCCGGCGCTGGGCTCGATGCCGACGATCTTCCCGCCGAACTCCGAGGCGTGGTTCTTCAGGTCGGCCAGGGAGTTCACGTCCTTCACGTACGACGGGACGGTCAGCTCCAGGGAGGTGGGGCCGTACCACGAGCCGAGGTCGTCGAGCTGCTTGCCGTACTTCTTCCAGTACTCGGCGTGCGTGGTGGGCAGCCAGGAGTCGGTCTCGAAGTCCAGCTGGCCGGTGGCGAGGCCGGTGTAGAGGGGGCCGGCCGCGTACTGGCTGGTGGTGACCTTGTATCCGCGTTCCTCCAGGAGTTCCTTCCAGAGGAAGGTGGAGGCGATGCCCTCGTCCCAGGGGATGTAGCCGATCTTGATCTCCTTGCCCTGGCCGATGTTCGTGGCGGAGGCCCGGGTGCCGTCGGACGAGGAGCCGAAGATGCCCAGACCGCTCGCGACCAGAGCGAGGACGACCACACCGACGACGGCTACGGCCGGGCGGGGGCGGTAGGTCCAGGGGGTGGGGCGGACCTTGGCGGCGGCGCGGCGGCCGAGCGGGGACAGCTGGGTGCCGAGCGCGCTGGTCATCCGGTCGAGGTAGATGGCGAGGACGACGATGCCGACGCCCGCCTCGAAGCCGAAGCCGATGTCGAGCTGGCCGATGGCCTCGTTGACGGCGCCGCCGAGGCCGCCGGTGCCGACCATGCCGGCGATGACGACCATCGACAGGCCCAGCATGATGACCTGGTTGACGCCGGCCATGATGGTCGGAAGCGCGAGCGGCAGCTGGACGCGCAGCAGGGTGTCGCGGGGTGTGGTGCCGAACGCCTCGGCGGCCTCGACCAGTTCGGCGTCCACCTGGCGGATGCCCAGCTCGGTCATGCGGACGCCGGGGGCCAGCGCGAAGATCAGGGTGGCGATCACTCCGGCGGCGGTGCCCAGGCCGAAGAAGAGGATCGCCGGGATGAGCAGGACCATCGACGGCATGGTCTGGAGCAGGTCCAGGACCGGTCGTACGGTCGCGCTGACCGCCCTGGAGCGGGCCGCCCAGATGCCCAGCGGTACCGAGATGACCAGCGCGATCACCGTGGCGACCAGGACCAGCGCCAGGGTGGACATCGCGCGGTCCCACAGGTCGAGGGAGTCCACGAGCGCGAAGCCGGCGAAGGCCAGGACGCCCGCGGTCAGTCCGCGCAGCCACCAGGCCAGGACCGCGAAGATGCCCGCCAGCAGCAGAGGTGCCGGGGCGGTGAGGACGCCGTCGATGCCGTCGTACATGCCCTCGACGACCGTACGGATCGCGTCGAAGAGCCAGGACATGTGCGCGACCAGCCAGTTCACACCGGAGTCGACCCAGTCGCCGAGATGCAGCCTAGGCACGGGCGGTCACCTTCCCTCCGCCGTCGCAGACGACGGGTTCGCCCGTGTCCTCCGCGAGGAATCCGACCAGACGCGCTCGCCGTACGACGCCCACGACAGCGTTGTCCCGGTCCAGGACGGCGACCGGGTGGGCCAACCGGGCGCTGAGGGCGCACAGTTCGGTGAACGGGGTGTCCGGGGTCGCGGTGGCGCAGCCGCAGTTCGCCTCGTCGCCGGCCACGTCGGTGTCCATGACGGCGGCGGTGGTCAGCACCCGGGAGCGGTCGACGTCCTGGGTGAAGGAGGCGACGTAGTCGTCGGCGGGGCGCAGCAGGATGTCCTCGGCGGTGCCGGTCTGGACGATGCGTCCGTCGCGCATCACCGCGATGCGGTCGCCCAGGCGCATGGCCTCGTTGAGGTCGTGGGTGATGAAGACGATCGTCTTCTTCAGCGTCTTCTGCAGTTCCAGCAGCTGGTCCTGCATGTCGCGGCGGATCAGCGGGTCCAGGGCGCTGAACGACTCGTCCATGAGGAGCAGGTCGGCGTCGGTGGCGAGGGCGCGGGCCAGGCCGACACGCTGCTGCATGCCGCCGGACAGCTCGTCGGGCCAGGAGTCCTCCCAGCCCGCCAGTCCGCACAGGGCGAGCGCCTCGTCGGCGCGGCGGACGCGCTCGGCGCGGGGCACGCCCTGCACGGCCAGGCCGTAGGCGGCGTTGTCGCGGACGCTGCGGTGCGGGAAGAGCGCGAAGTGCTGGAAGACCATGCTGATCTTCTTCGAGCGCAGCTCGCGCAGTTCGCGGTCGGTGAGCGCGGTGAGGTCCTGGCCGTCGAAGCTGACCTGTCCCGCGGTCGGTTCCAGCAGGCCGTTGAGCATGCGCAGCAGGGTGGACTTGCCGGAGCCGGACAGGCCCATCACGACGAATATCTCGCCGGGGTCGACCCGGAAGGAGGCGTCGATCACGGCGGCGGTGGTGCCGTCGGCGCGCAGCTCCTCCCGGTCGGCTCCGTGGCGGAGCCGCTCCACGGCGGTGTCGGGTCGTCTGCCGAAGACTTTGTACAGGTGCTCGGTCTCTAGCCTGGGTGACACGCGAACCTCTCTCGGGGGCGCCGACCCTTGCAAACGCGGGCCCCGGCGCCTCGGGGACATGGGACAGGAGCCGCCCCTGCCCTGGTCCGCGCAGGTCAAACGCACAAGTGGGCCAGGTCACGAGGTCTCCACAAGCCCCACCCCGGCACGGGGCCCCGTGACCGTCCGTGCCGTACGGCCGCGGAGCGCCCCGTCGCTGTCAGTGCCGTACGGCATGATGCGAGGCGTGACCGCACGACTGATGCTTCTCGACACCGCCTCGCTGTACTTCCGCGCCTACTTCGGCGTCCCGGACTCCGTGCGGGCGCCTGACAGCACGCCGGTGAACGCCGTGCGCGGGCTGCTGGACTTCATCGACCGGCTGGTCAAGGACCACCGTCCGGACCGGCTGGTGGCCTGCATGGACGCCGACTGGCGGCCGCAGTGGCGGGTCGACCTCATCCCCTCCTACAAGGCCCACCGGGTCGCCGAGGAGCACGCGACGGGACCCGACGAGGAGGAGGTGCCGGACACCCTCTCCCCGCAGGTGCCGGTCATCGAGGAGGTGCTGGACGCGCTCGGCATCGCCCGGGTCGGCGTCGCCGGCTACGAGGCGGACGACGTGATCGGCACGTTCACCGCCCGCGCCGACGGCCCGGTCGACATCGTCACCGGCGACCGTGACCTCTACCAGTTGGTGGACGACGGGCGCGGGGTGCGGGTGCTGTACCCGCTCAAGGGCGTCGGCACCCTGCAGATGACGGACGAGGCGTGGCTGCGCGAGAAGTACGGGGTGGACGGAGGCGGGTACGCGGATCTGGCGCTGCTGCGCGGCGACCCGAGCGACGGCCTGCCGGGGGTGCCGGGCATCGGTGAGAAGACGGCCGCCAAGCTGCTCGCCGAGTTCGGCGACCTGGCCGGGATCATGGCTGCCGTCGACGACCCGAAGGCCAGGCTCACCCCGTCGCAGCGCAAGCGGCTGGACGAGGCCCGGCCCTATGTGGCCGTGGCGCCGACGGTGGTCCGGGTCGCCGGGGACGTCCCGCTGCCGGACGTCGACACCACCCTGCCGAAGGCCCCGCGCGATCCCGACCGGCTGGACGCGCTGTCGGCGCGCTGGGGGCTGGGCGGCTCGCTGCACCGGCTGCTGCTGACACTCGGCGAGTGAGTGGCGGAGAATTGTTCTGGCAAAACACACTCATCAAGTGTTCATGGAAGAGGTGTTAACTACCAAGGAGATGCTAACTTAGGTAAACCTAAGCGATGGAGTACGGAGGTCGGTCATGGCAGAGCGCCCGGGACGTAAGCCGCGCAAGCCCCATTCCGCCCAGGTGGTGCGCACCGAGCGGTTGACCCCGCACATGCAGCGCGTCGTTCTCGGCGGTGAAGGACTGGCCGGCTTCGCCGCGGACACCTGCACCGATCATTACGTGAAGCTCCTCTTCGGACCGGAAGGCGTCACTTATCCGGAGCCCTTCGACGTGGAGCGGATCCGCGCCGAGTTCCCCCGCGAGCACTGGCCGGTGACCCGGACCTACACGGTGCGTTCCTGGGACGCCGAACACCGTGAGCTGAGCCTGGACTTCGTCGTGCACGGTGACGAGGGCCTGGCGGGCCCCTGGGCGTGCCGCGTCCAGCCCGGCGAGACCGTGCGTTTCATGGGACCCGGTGGCGCCTACGCCCCGGCCGTGGACGCCGACTGGCATCTCCTCGCCGGCGACGAGAGCGCGCTGCCCGCGATCGCCCGCTCCCTGGAGTCCCTGCCCGCCGGGGCGAAGACCTTCGCCTTCATCGAGATCTCCGGCCCCGAGGAGGAGCAGAAGATCGACTCCGACGTGGAGGTCGTCTGGCTGCACCGGGGCGCGCGGCCCGTCGGCGAGGCCCTGGTCGAGGCCGTACGGGGGCTGGAGTTCCCGGAGGGCCGGGTGCACGCCTTCGTCCACGGCGAGGCGAGCTTCGTGAAGGACCTGCGGGCCCTGCTGCGCGTCGAGCGCCAGATCCCGCGCGAGGACCTGTCGATCTCCGGCTACTGGCGCCTCGGCCACAACGAGGACGGCTGGCAGGCCTCCAAGCGTGACTGGAACGCCCGTATCGAGGCGGAGCAGGAGAGCGGCGGGGCGGCCGCCGCCTGAGGCCGCGGGGCCACGAGGCCCCACGGCCGGTCGAGCCGTGCGACACGGGACCGGGGGGGGGGGAGGGGGGGGGGGGGGGGGGGGGTGGGGGGGCACCCACCGGCGGGTATTGGGTGTATCCGGTGACGTCAGCCCCACCAACACCCATAACGCCCCCCGGCCGCCACC
>NZ_JBVIKO010000031.1:0-117423 GCF_055580905.1 Streptomyces sp. NPDC031497 | reverse complement strand
GGACGGGGGGGTGTCTCCCCCCAGGTGGGGGGGGGAAAAAACCAACACCCCCCCCACCACGGGGGAGGGAAAAGGGGGGGGGGGGGCGGGGGTCGCGTGTCCCCCCCCCCCCACTTCCCGCGAGACTCCCCGTAGGGCCGCCTACTGGTCGCGGTACATCTCCGCGACCAGGAACGCCAGGTCGAGGGACTGGCTGCGGTTCAGGCGCGGGTCGCAGGCCGTCTCGTAACGCTGGTGCAGGTCGTCGACGAAGATCTCGTCGCCGCCGCCCACGCACTCGGTGACATCGTCACCGGTGAGCTCGACATGGATGCCGCCCGGGTGGGTGCCGAGCGTCTTGTGGACCTCGAAGAAGCCCTTGACCTCGTCGAGCACGTCGTCGAAGCGGCGGGTCTTGTGGCCGGAGGCTGCCTCGTACGTGTTGCCGTGCATCGGGTCGGTGATCCAGGCGACGGTGGCGCCCGAGGCGGTGACCTTCTCGACCAGCTCGGGGAGCTTGTCGCGGACCTTGTCGGCGCCCATCCGGACGACGAAGGTCAGCCGGCCGGGCTCGCGGTCCGGGTCGAGGCGGTCGATGTACTTCAGCGCCTCCTCGGCCGTGGTGGTCGGGCCGAGCTTGAGACCGATCGGGTTGCGGATCTTCGAGGCGAACTCGATGTGCGCCCCGTCCAGCTGCCGGGTGCGCTCACCGACCCACACCATGTGCGCCGAGACGTCGTACAGCTTGCCGGTGCGGGAGTCGACCCTGGTCAGGGCGGACTCGTAGTCCAGCAGCAGCGCCTCGTGCGAGGAGAAGAACTCGACCGTCTTGAACTCCTCGGGCTCCGCGCCGCAGGCCCGCATGAAGTTCAGCGCGTTGTCGATCTCGCGGGCGAGCTGCTCGTAGCGCTGGCCGGACGGGGAGGACTTCACGAAGTCCTGGTTCCAGGCGTGCACCTGGCGCAGGTCCGCGTAGCCGCCGGTGGTGAAGGCACGCACCAGGTTCAGCGTGGAGGCGGACGCGTTGTACATCCGCTTCAGCCGCTCGGGGTCCGGGACCCGGGAGGCCTCGTCGAAGGCGAAGCCGTTGACGGAGTCGCCCCGGTAGGTCGGCAGCGTCACCCCGTCACGGGTCTCGGTCGGCTTGGAGCGCGGCTTGGAGTACTGGCCGGCGATCCGGCCCACCTTCACCACCGGGACGGACGCGGCGTACGTCAGCACGGCGCCCATCTGGAGGAGGGTCTTGAGCTTGTTGCGGATCTGGTCGGCCGACACCGCGTCGAAGGCCTCGGCGCAGTCGCCGCCCTGGAGGAGGAACGCCTCTCCCTTGGCGACGGCCGCCATCCGGGCGCGCAGCTGGTCGCACTCGCCCGCGAAGACGAGCGGCGGATACGACTCCAGCTCCGCGACGACTGCGCGCAGAGCCTCGGTGTCGGGGTACTCGGGCTGCTGCGCCGCGGGCAGGTCTCGCCAGGTGTTGCCGGCGCTCGGGCCGGTCTTAGCGTTCACTGTCACCCCGTAAACATTACGGGGTCGTGTCGCCTGTTTTTTCCCTGGCTCGACTGGTGAGACGGAGTGATTGTCCTGTGGACGGAGGGCGGGGTGCGGTACGGTATGCGCATGTTCGCGCTTTCGAACCAGAACTGGTGGTGGACCGCTTCTCCGGCGGCCCACTGACTGCGCGTACGCAAGACTTCGCGAAGGCCGCCCAGAGGGCGGCCTTCGGCGTTTCCGGGGCCGCTCCTCTCCCCACCGCAAGGGATCGCAGAGGACCATGGACCTGACCCAGCTGCTCCACGACGAGCGCCCGTTCGCCCTGCTCCGGCGCCGTACTCCCGGCCACGACGAGAGCACGGTGGAGGTGCTGCTCGGCCCGGTCACCAGCTGTGACCGGCTGGCCGGTCTGCCCGAGGAGGGGCTCGCCCTGATCCCGTTCCGGCAGATCCGCGAGCGCGGCTTCGACGTCCGCGACGACGGCACGCCCCTGCTGGTCCTCACCCCCGAGGAGACCCACACCCTGCCCCTGGCGGACGCCCTGGCGCAGCTGCCCGCGCACGCGGTGCGGGTCGAGGACGGGGGCTTCGACGTCGACGACGAGGAGTACGCGGAGATCGTCGGCCGGGTGCTGCGCGAGGAGATCGGCCGGGGCGAGGGCGCGAACTTCGTGATCCGGCGGACGTACCAGGGCCGGATCCCGGGCTTCGGCCGGGCCGACGCGCTCGCGCTGTTCCGGCGGCTCCTGGAGGGCGAGCGGGGCGCGTACTGGACGTTCGTGGTGCACACCGGGGACCGGACGCTGGTCGGCGCCAGTCCGGAGGTGCACGTCCGGATGTCCGGCGGCACGGTGGTGATGAACCCGATCAGCGGGACGTACCGCTATCCGGCCGAGGGGCCCACCCCGGAGCATCTGCTCGGTTTCCTCGCCGACGGCAAGGAGATCGAGGAGCTGTCGATGGTCGTCGACGAGGAGCTCAAGATGATGTGCACGGTGGGCGACATGGGCGGTGTGGTCGTCGGGCCGCGGCTGAAGGAGATGGCGCACCTCGCGCACACGGAGTACGAGCTGCGCGGCCGGTCCTCGCTGGACGTGCGGGAGGTCCTGAAGGAGACCATGTTCGCGGCGACCGTGACGGGCTCGCCGGTGCAGAACGCCTGCCGGGTGATCGAGCGGCACGAATTCGGTGGGCGCGGCTACTACGCGGGGGCGCTGGCCCTGCTCGGCCGGTACGCGGGTGGCGGGGGGGAAGAATCTGCCGGCGCCCAGACCCTGGACTCCCCCATCCTGATCCGCACCGCGGACATCGACGCGGACGGCGGACTGCGGGTCCCGGTCGGCGCCACCCTGGTGCGCGGCTCGGACCCGGCGGGCGAGGTCGCGGAGACGCACGCGAAGGCGGCGGGGGTCCTCGCGGCCCTCGGGGTACGACCGGCACGGCCGCGTGCGGAGGGGGCGCGGCCCCGGCTGGCCGACGACCCCCGGGTGCGGGCCGCGCTGGACGGGCGCCGGGCCGCGCTGGCGCCGTTCTGGCTGCGGATGCAGGAGCGGACCGCGGAGCTGGCGGGACACGCGCTGGTGGTGGATGCCGAGGACACCTTCACGGCGATGCTCGCGCATGTGCTGCGGGCGGCCGGGCTCGACGTCACCGTCCGGCGCTACGACGAGCCGGGGCTGCGGGCGGCGGTGCTCGCGCACGAGGGGCCGGTGGTACTCGGCCCGGGGCCCGGTGACCCGTCGGACCTGGACGATCCGAAGATGCGGTTCCTGCGGCGGCTGACGGAGGCCGTGCTCCGGGAGCACCGGCACGGGGTGCTGGGCGTCTGCCTGGGGCACGAGCTGATCACGGCCGAACTGGGCCTGGAGATCGTGCGGAAGGAGGTGCCGTACCAGGGGGCGCAGACGGCTGTGGACCTGTTCGGGCGCCCGGAGACCGTCGGTTTCTACAACAGCTTCGTGGCCCGCTGTGACGAGGACACGGCACGGGAGCTGGCGGCGCACGGGGTCGAGGTGAGCCGGGCGGACAACGGCGAGGTGCACGCGGTGCGGGGACCTGGCTTCGCCGGGGTGCAGTTCCACCCCGAGTCGGTCCTCTCCCTGAACGGCGCGGCCGTGGTGCGGGAGCTGATCGGTCAGCTGCGCGGCGCCGGCACGTGCTCCGAGCGGCGGCCGGCCCGGTAGTCCGGGAAGCCGTTCCGGGCGGGTCCGGCCCTGTCGGGGTGGGAGCCCGCCCGGACTCGGAGTCAGCCGAAGAACACGCCGACCTCTTCGTACAGCTTCGGGTCGACGGTCTTCAGCCGGGCCGTGGCCTCCGCGATCGGCACCCGGACGATGTCGGTCCCGCGCAGCGCCACCATCTTGCCGAAGTCGCCGTCCCGGACGGCGTCGATGGCGTGCAGGCCGAAGCGGGTGGCCAGCCAGCGGTCGAAGGCGCTGGGGGTGCCGCCGCGCTGGATGTGCCCGAGGACGGTGGTCCTGGCCTCCTTGCCGGTGCGCTTCTCGATCTCCTTGGCCAGCCACTCGCCGACCCCGGACAGCCGGACGTGCCCGAAGGAGTCCAGCGATCCGTCCTTGAGGACCATCTCGCCGTCCTTCGGCATGGCGCCCTCGGCGACCACCACGATCGGGGCGTACGACGCCTTGAAGCGGGAGGTGACCCAGGCGCACACCTGGTCGACGTCGAAGCGCTGCTCGGGGATGAGGATGACGTTGGCGCCGCCGGCGAGGCCGGAGTGGATGGCGATCCAGCCGGCGTGCCGGCCCATCACCTCGCAGACCAGCACCCGCATGTGGGACTCGGCGGTGGTGTGCAGCCGGTCGATGGCCTCGGTGGCGATGCCGACCGCGGTGTCGAAGCCGAAGGTGTAGTCGGTGGCGGACAGGTCGTTGTCGATGGTCTTCGGTACGCCGACGACGGGCACGCCGTACTCGTCGGTGAGGCGGGCGGCGACGCCGAGGGTGTCCTCGCCGCCGATCGCGATGAGCGCCTCGACCTCCAGCTTGGCGAGGTTGTCCTTGATCCGGCGGATGCCGTTCTCCTGCTTCAGCGGATTGGTCCGCGAGGAGCCGAGGATGGTGCCGCCGCGGGGCAGGATGCCGCGCACGGCGGGGATGTCGAGGCGGACGGTGTCGCCTTCGAGGGGGCCGCGCCAGCCGTCCCGGAAGCCGACGAAGTCATAGCCGTACTCCTGCACGCCCTTGCGGACGATGCCCCGGATGACGGCGTTGAGCCCGGGGCAGTCGCCGCCTCCGGTCAGTACTCCGACCCGCATGGAAATGTCCCTTCGCCGCGGTTGCCTGGTGGGGCTCACGCTAGTGGTGATCCAGGTCACACAGGGATGGGCGCGGAAGGGCAATTCCGGTGAATTGTCGGGCGGTTGGTTTACGTTCGGGCCGCGAAGATCAGATCAGTCGCCTTCCGGGCCGTCGTCGAGACCGCGCTCTATCGCGTACCGGACCAGCTCCACCCTGTTGTGCAGCTGGAGCTTGCCGAGGGTGTTCTGGACGTGGTTCTGGACCGTGCGGTGCGAGATGACCAGGCGTTCGGCGATCTGCTTGTAGCTCAGGCCCTTGGCGACCAGCCGCAGCACCTCGGTCTCGCGGTCGGTGAGCCGGGGCGTGTCGGGACCGCCGGCGTCCGCGGCCGGCGCCGGCTCGGAGGCCAGCCGGCGGTACTCGCCGAGCACCAGACCGGCCAGGCCCGGCGTGAACACCGGGTCGCCGACCGCGGTACGGCGGACCGCGTCCAGCAGTTCCTCGGTCGAGGCCGACTTCAGGAGGTAGCCGGTCGCGCCGGACTTCACCGCCTCCAGGACGTCGGCGTGCTCCCCGCTCGCCGAGAGCACCAGCACGCGCAAGGCCGGGTTGTGGCCGACGAGTTCCTTGCAGACCTGGACGCCGGGCTTGGCGGGCAGGTTGAGGTCCAGGACGAGGACGTCGGGCGCGGCGGCCTTGGCACGGCGCACCGCCTGCTCGCCGTCCCCCGCGGTGGCGACCACCTCGAGACCGGACTCGGCCAGATCCCGGGCGACCGCGTCGCGCCACATGGGGTGGTCGTCGACCACCATGACCCTGATGCTCATCGCCGCTCCGCCTTCCCCAGGGAGACCTTCGGTACCTTCAGCTCTACTTCCGTGCCCTGCCCGGGAGTCGAGAACAGCTCGGCGCTGCCGCCGAGGTCGCGCAGCCGCCCCCGGATGGACTGGGCCACCCCGAGCCGCCCCTCCCCCTCGGCCTGGGCGAGCCGGCCCTCCGGGATACCGGGGCCGTCGTCCCGTACGGACACCACGATCTCGTCGGGCTCGTCCTCGACCAGGATCCAGGCCCGCGCCCCGGCCCCCGCGTGACTGCGCACGTTGTCCAGGGCGGCACCGACGGCCGCGGCCAGCTCGCGCGCCGCACCCGGCGGCAGCTCCACCGGCGCACCGGGCTCGGCCAGGCTCACCCGGGCTCCGGCGTACGGCGCGAGCAGCGTGCGCAGGTCGACGGGACCGGAGTCGTCCGGCTCCTCGACGAGGCGTACGAGCGCGCCCTCGGCCGCGTCCTCGGAGGCCCGGGAGAGCGGCACCAGACCTCCGGAGACCAGGGTGCGCAGCGCCACCTCCTGCTCCCCCGCCATCCGGCCCAGTGCGGCCGCCTCGCCGCCGAGGACCGCGCCCCGGCGCTGCACCATCGCCAGCACCTGGAGCACGCTGTCGTGGATGTCCCGGGCGAGCCGCTCCCGCTCCCGGGTCGCCGCCTCGATCTCCAGGGCGCGGGCCAGGGTGCGCTCGGAGGCACGGGCCACCTCGACGACGTACCCGATGGCGATGGAGGCGACCCAGACCAGGATCACGTTGTGGACGGTGTCGCGGGCCGGGTGGCCGCGCTCGACCAGGTTGGCGGCGGCGACCGGCGTGGAGGCGAACGCGGCCCAGCGCCAGCCGCCTTTGAGGGCGTAGGCCAGGACCGAGCCGGCCGTCCATATCGACGGCAGGGTCGGGCCGCCGCGGTCGATATGGCCCTGGGTGACCACCCAGGGCGTCAGCACGATGCCGGTGAGCGCGATCGCGAGGTCGACGGCGAGGAAGCGCTTGGTGCAGGCGGCCGCGTTCTGGACGCGGGGCAGGGTCGCCAGCGTCCAGACGGTCAGGACGGCGTAGTAGGCGATCGCGACACCCGGACGGTCGTAGTCGTCGTAGGCGGACGCGAACAGGCCGATCGCGTACAGCAGGGTCAGCAGGCGGTAGCCGGTCAGGGCACGCCACAGGGGCTGCTCGACCGACATCCGTATGACGCGTTCCCGCTTTGTCATCTCCCCCAGTCCCCCCAGTCCCCCCAGTCCCGCAGTCCCGCAGTCCCCCCGTGCCGCCGGTCTAGGACTCGACGGCCTTCTTCTCGGCCTTCGCCGCCTCCTTCTCGGCCTTGGCGGCATCCGCGATCCGCCGTTTGGCGGCCGTCGCGTAGATGTCGACGTACTCCTGGCCGGAGAGCTTCATGATCTCGTACATGACCTCGTCGGTCACCGCGCGCAGCACGAACCGGTCGTGCTCCATGCCCTGGTAACGGCTGAAGTCCAGCGGCTTGCCGATCCGGATGCCCGGACGCATCAGCTTGGGCATCACCTGCCCCGGCGGCTGGATCTTCTCCGTGTCGATCATGGCGACCGGAACGACCGGGGCGCCCGTCGCGAGCGCCACGCGCGCGAGGCCGCCGGGCTTGCCCCGGTAGAGGCGGCCGTCGGGCGAGCGGGTGCCCTCCGGGTAGATGCCGAACAGCTCGCCGCGCTCCAGCACGTCTATGCCGCTCTGCACCGCCGCCTCGCCGGCACCGCGCGCGCCGGAGCGGTCCACCGGGAGCTGCCCGACGCCCTTGAAGAAGGCGGCCGTGAGGCGGCCCTTCACACCGGGCGTGGTGAAGTACTCGGCCTTCGCGATGAAGGTGACCTTGCGGTCCAGCACCGCGGGCAGGAAGAACGAGTCCGAGAAGGACAGGTGGTTACTCGCCAGGATCGCCGGGCCCTCGGCCGGGACGTTCTCCAGGCCCTCCACCCAGGGCCTGAAGGCGACCTTCAGCGGTCCCCCGATAGCGACCTTCATCGCGCCGTACAACACCCGAGTGCCTCCCGTTTCCGTCGATGAGACCTTAACCCGGAGCGCCGGGAATGGCCCCGACGACCCTGGTCGGTGTCAGTGCCGTCGCGTACGGTGAAGGACATCCGAAGTCGTCGTTCGTGCCTCTCTCAGTTCCTGTCCCCTCTCGTGAATTGGAGACCGAAGGTGCCGGTTCTCCCCGGAGCCGAGCCGTACCGCCATGACGGCGGGGAGGCCGGTGTCCTGCTCTGTCATGGTTTCACCGGCTCGCCCCAGTCGCTGCGCCCCTGGGCGGAGCACCACGCGGCACACGGTCTGACCGTGTCCGTGCCCCTGCTGCCCGGGCACGGCACCCGCTGGGAGGACATGCAGGTCACCGGCTGGCACGACTGGTACGCGGAGGTGGACCGCGAGCTGCGCCTGCTGCGCGAGCGCTGCTCGCAGGTGTTCGTGGCGGGCCTGTCCATGGGCGGCGCCCTGGCACTCAGGCTGGCCGCCAAGAACGGGACGGGTGTGGACGGCGTGGTGATCGTCAACCCGGCGAACAAGGTGCACGGCCTGTCGGCGTACGCCCTTCCGGTGGCCCGGCATCTGGTCCGCACGACCAGGGGCATCGCCAGCGACATCGCCAAGCCGGGCGCCGCGGAGGTGGGGTACGACCGGGTGCCGCTGCATGCCGCGCACTCGCTGCGGAAATTCTTCCGCCAGGTGGACGGCGAGCTTCCGCAGGTGACCCAGCCACTGCTGCTCCTGCGCAGCACCCAGGACCATGTGGTTCCGGCGGTCGATTCGGCCCGGATCCTGAGCCGGGTGTCCTCCACGGACGTAACGGAGGTAGTGCTGGAACAGAGTTACCACGTGGCGACGTTGGACCACGACGCGGACCGGATCTTCGAGGGGAGCCTCGCCTTCATCGGCCGGCTCGCACCCAGTGTCGGCAAGGAAGGGACGGCCGCAGTTGGCTGAGCACGACTCCGACCGCGAGGACCGCGAGCCGGACGAGACAGGGGTGCCCTTCGACGAGGCGGCCGCCTGGGCGGCGATCGTCGCGGGGTACGGCGAGGAGCCGCCGGACCCGCCGGGCGCGACGCCGTACAAGCCGGTGCAGGACCTCGCGCTGCCGGCCATGGAAGAGGACGCCGCCGAACCAGGGGCGGCCGAGGAGCAGCGGCCCGCGCAGCCCCTGGGCAGTTCCATCTCCTTCGCGCCCGGGGTGGGCCCGCGCGACTACACGGCGCCGGAGCCGTCCGAGGACGACTTCGACGATGACGACGAGGGGCACTTCGTGCCGCCCGAGCCGCCGCCGCTGCCGACCGCCGACACGACCGCCAGGTTCGCCTGGCTGGGCGTGGTGGGCGGCCCGATCCTGCTGCTGGTGGCGGTGCTGCTCGGCTGGGACATGACCTGGTGGCTGGCGACGGCGGGGATCGGTGGGTTCCTCGGCGGTTTCGTCACGCTCGTGACCAGGATGAAGACCGACGACGACGAGGACGGCGACCCCGGGCGGGGAGCCGTCGTCTGACCGATCCGCTTCCGCCCGAGGGCCCGTCCGGAGTCGCTCCGGACGGGCTCTCGCGTTTCCGGGCGCGCCCCCTGCGCCGAAAAGGGAACCCGGTTCGGCCGACCGGCGAAGGAGAGGTGAACCGCCAGGCCTTCGAGGCGTTCGAACGAACGGAAAGGAGCCCCGATGACCGTAGGACCACCGGGCACCGGCACCCGCGACGAGGATCGCGAGGACAGCGACGCCCGGGTGATCGCGCGGTCCCGGGACGAGCCCGAGCAGTTCGCCGTGCTCTTCGACCGGTACGCCGACGCCGTGCACCGTTACGCGGCCCGGCGGCTGGGTCCGGAGGCGGCGGAGGACCTGATGGCGGAGACCTTCATCACCGCTTTCCAGCGACGCCACACGTACGACCTCGCACGCGCCGACGCCCGCCCGTGGCTGTTCGGCATCGCGACCAACCTCGTGAGCCGGCACCGCCGGGCCGAGGCACGCCGGTTCAAGGCGCTGTCCCGGCTGCCGGAGCCGGTGGTGCACGAGGAGCCGGTCGCGGACCGCGCGGTCGCCAGGGCCGGTGCCACGGGGGTGCGCCGGGAACTGGCGGCCGCGCTGGGCGGGTTGTCCGCCCGGCATCGCGATGTAGTGCTGCTGGTGGCATGGGCGGACCTCGACTACGAGGAGGCCGCCGAGGCGCTCGGGGTGCCGGTCGGCACCATCAGATCACGACTGCACCGGGCTCGCGGCAGACTGCGCGAGGCACTGGGCGGAACCGATCCGACGGCTTTCCGGGAGGCGGACGCCCGTGCGTGACATCGACGAACTGCGTGAACTGAGGGACTTCGACATGGGGTCTCCCCCGCTCGACGACGAGACCAGGCAGCGGGCGCGGGCGCGCCTGCGCGCGGCGATGAACGGGCCCGCCCCGCGGGTGCGGCAGCGCCGCCCCGTCCTGCGCGTCGCCCTGACGGCCGGACTGGCCGCCGCGGTCGCCGCCGGCGTCCTGGTCGCCGTACGGGACGACGACGGTACCCGCACGCACCGCACGGCGGAGCCGTCGGCGACCAGCGCGCCCGCGATGCGGAACGTGAGCGCGCAGACGGTGCTCAAGGGGGCCGCCGCGTACGAGCGCGAGCACGAGCGGACGGCCAGCCCGCGCGACGACCAGTTCATCTACACCAAGGAGATCATCAAGGAGACGAACCAGAAGACCGGTGCCACGAGGAGCTACACCGACGAGAACTGGCGCTCGGTGGACGGCTCCAAGCGGGGCTGGACGATGGAGATCGGCAAGGGCTGGTGGTCGCCGCCGCTGCAGAAGGGCGAGAGCGTCTGGCCGCCGCAGGACTGGGGCAGGCTGCGGAAGCTGCCGACCGATCCCAAGCAGCTGATCCTGTCGATCACGAACGAGTTCGGCGGCAGGAAGACCTCGCTCGACGAGCTCACCGACGAGGACTGGTGGAACATCCACTTCAGCCTCGCCGGGCTGCTGAAGCTGGTCCCGGTGATGCCGGAGGGGCTGCGTCCGGCGGCGTACGAGGCGCTCGGCATGGTGCCGGGGATGAAGGTGGTCCCGGCCCAGAAGGACGCGAAGGGACGTACCGGTGTGGCCATCACGTACGACGACCCGACGCTCCCGAAGGGCTCGGTGGGCTTCGGCGGCTACTTCATCTTCGATCCCGTGACGTACGAGTTCCTCGGCTTCCGCGACGTGCGCACCTCGGGCGACGGCGCGGCCATGAAGACGTACACCCAGCTCTCGTACCTCGACAGCTGGGCCGTCGTGGACAAGGTGAAGCAGCGGCCGTAGCCGGCCGGGAATCGGCGGGGACCCTGAGGGCGGCCAGGACCGGGAGACGGTCGGTGGCCGCCCTCGGGGCTGTACCTCTCGGCGGACTCCGTCCGGCGGCTGTGGTTCAGGCCGCGGGCACCCGAAGCGCGGCCAGCACGGGCAGGTGGTCCGTCGCCCTGGCCAGGTCGGCCTCGGTCACGCCCGGCTGGTCCAGGGGCACGCCGCAGCCGAGCACCTCGATGCCCTTGGTCGCGAAGATCGCGTCGATGCGCTGACGGGGGTCGGTGGACCCGGAGGTGAACTCGCCGCCCCAGGGTGCGGTGGTACGGCAGTCCTGGAAGGCGTCGGCCAGGCGGCGGAAGGTGCGGCCGTCGGGGCGGTCGTTGAGGTCGCCGCCGGCGATGGCGTGCTCCACGCCCATGCCGGCGACCCGGTCGAGGAGCATGCCGCCCTGCTCGTAGCGCTCGTCCTGCTGGAGGCTGAGGTGGAAGCTGGTGACGCCGAGGCGGGCACCGCCGAACCGGACGACGGCGGTCGCGAAGCCGCGGCGGTGCAGGCCGGGGGTGAGGGGCAGGAGAACGTCCTCGGTGCGCTCCACGGTGGCGCGGAGGTCGCAGAGGACGGCCGGGCCGGCCGCGGTCGCTCCGCCGGTGAGGATCACCAGGTCGGAGGCGGCGGCCAGGCGGGCGAGCTTCTTGCGCCAGCGGAAGAACCGGGGCGCCTCCTGGATCAGGACCAGGTCGGGGGCGCAGGACTTGATGACACGGGCCAGGGCCTGGGTGTCGTCCCGCATGGAGCGGATGTTGTAGCTGAGGACGCGGATGACGGCGGAACCGTCGGGCTCGGTGTGGGAGTTGGGGAGCGGCGCCATGTGGATCAATCTACGCCCACCGGGTGGGGGCGCGAGGCGGGTGGGCGACTGCCGGTCGTGTGTGGCTGGTCGCGCGGTTCCTCGCGCCCCTGAGAAGAAGGTGGGCCCAGTGGGCGGCGATCACATGATCGGGTCGGGCTCCCGGGCCAGGTCGGCGGCTCCGACCAATCCCGCCTCGTTGCCCAGCTGGGCGGCGATGACCTCGGCCACCGGGCGCCAGTTGCCGCCTACCAGCCAGCGCTTGTACGACTTGCGGATCGGGTCCAGGACCAGTTCGCCCTCGTCGGAGAGGCCGCCGCCGACGATGAAGGCGGAGGGGTCGAAGAGGGAGGCCAGGTCGGCGAGGCCGGCGCCGGCCCAGCGGGCGAGCTCGCGGTAGGAGTCGACGGCGACCGGGTCGCCCTGGCGGGCGGCCATGGAGATGTGCTTGCCCTCGATGCCCTCGGGGGTGCCGTCACCGAGGCCGAGCAGGATCTCGGCGTTCTCGGGGGTGGCGTTGGCACGCTGGTGGGCGTACCTGACCAGGGCACGGCCGGAGGCGTACTGCTCCCAGCAGCCCTGCGAGCCGCAGCCGCACAGCAGCCCGTCCGGGACCATGCGGATGTGACCGAACTCGGCGGCGACGCCGAAGTGCCCGCGGCGCAGCTTGTTGCCGATGATGATGCCGCCGCCGAGGCCGGTGCCGAGCGTGATGCAGATGACGTTGCGGTGGCCCTTGCCGGCGCCGAACCTGTACTCGCCCCAGGCGGCGGCGTTGGCGTCGTTCTCCACGACCACGGGGAGGCCGACACGGGCCTCGACCTTCTCCTTCAACGGCTCCTGGCGCCAGTCGATGTTGGGCGCGAAGTAGACCGTGGAGCGCTGCCGGTTGACGTAACCGGCGGCACCGATGCCCACGCCGACGATCTCGTGCCCGGCGCGCGCACCCTCTACGGCGGCGGCGATGGCGTCCACGATGCCCTCGGGCGTGCCCGGGGTCGGCACCTTGTGGGTCGAGAGGATGTTGCCTTCCTCATCGACCACGCCGGCCGCGATCTTCGTGCCGCCGATGTCGACGCCGATGGTGAGTCCCATGAATCCCTCAGTTTCGGTCGAGCCCCGCTACGGCCAACCGTACCCGAGGCCCTGCCATCGGGTTCCCGTCGTCCGCCCGCAGGGCGGGCCCGGCGGCGTATGGTGCGTGCGGCTGCAGGGCGGAGGAGACGTAGACACCAGCCGCTGCCGCGGCGGGCGACGCGGTGGGGGCACCTCCCGGCCGAAGGCTGGGGGACGTCGGCGACCGACGACAACGCCGCTGGGGGAGTGCGTGCCCTTCAGGGGGCTGTCAGTCGAGGTCGATGCGTTCGCCGGGGCCGGGCTCGTCGCCCTTGTCGTGGCCGCCGGAGGTCCAGCGGGTCTCCTGGGTCCGGACCGCGGAGCGGTAGGCGGCGAGGAGTTCGCCGCCGGCCGCGGCGAGGTGGTCGAAGACGTCGGGGTTGCGCTCTATGACGGGCTCGACCGCGTTCTTCGCCTGCTGCACGACCTGCCGGACCACCTGCTGGGCGGCGGGCCCGGCGACCGCCCCGAGGAGCGGGCTCTGGATGCCGGAGAGCTTGTCGGCGACGGCGTCGACGAGCTTGCGCAGTTCCTCGGCGGCCGACCCCGGGGGCGGGCCGTACTGGGTGCGACGGCGGGCCTTCTCCGCCGCCAGGTCCTCGGCACAGGCCGTGGCCCAGGCGTCGGCGTCGGTCGCCCGTACCTCGTCGGGCGCCTCCGCGGCCTCGGAGGCGTCGGCTGTGGGGCGCTCTTCGCTCATGACGGACTCCTGACTACGGTTCGTCTCTACGACGTTACCCGAACGGGCGTACCGGATTCACCGTCAGCGCGGCCACAGATCCGGGTCCGGCGTGAAGCGCATCCGCAGCTCGCCGTCGCGCAGCGCGGCCCCGGCGACGGTGCAGCGGCGCAGGGCCGACGGCAGTGCGACGATCCGGCGGAAGCCGCCGACGGTGATCACGAGTTCGTCGCCGCGCCGGACGAGGTCGAGGCCGTCCCGTATCGCGCCGGGCAGCGGGATGTGCCAGACGAGGACGCCGTCCTCCTCGATCCGGTCGGCGACGGGCCACTCGACCGGTGCGGGCGCGATGTTGACGCCGGGCACGGCGAGCGCGGCGAGGTCCTCGGTACCCCGCGGGTCATGCCCGAGGTGGGGCACGGCGGTGACGTCGAACGTCTCCGCCCAGTCGGCGAGCGCCTTGCGCTGCTGGGCGACGAGACCGTGCAGCGGGGTGTCCTCGGGCAGCACGCGGTTGGCGACGAGAGCCTCGGTGCGCAGGCCGCGCAGGGCGAGGCCGAGGCGAGTGGTACGGACCGCGTCGGCGCCGGCCGGGCCGGGCTCGGCGACCAGGCGTACGGCGGTGCGGCGGTCGGCGAGGACGGCCTCCACGGCGGCCAGCTCGACGTCCCAGCGGGCGGCCGTCTCGTAGAGCCAGTCGGCGGGCATGGGGACGCCGGCGAGCCGGCCGAGGACCGGGCGCAGGGCGCGGGCCGCCTGCCGCTCGGGCGGGAGCAGGCGGCGCAGGTAGCGGCGCAGCTCCTCGGGGAGGGCGAGCAGGCCGAGGGCGTGCGGGGCGGGCGGGAGGTCCACGACGAGCAGCTCGTACCGCTCGGAGAGGGCGGCGTCGCGCAGGCCGCGCAGCAGGGACAGCTCCTCGGCGCCGGGCAGGGGGGTGAGCTCCTCGGCGTCCAGGCGGGCGGCGCCCAGCAGGTCGAGGACGCCCGCGGCGCGGGTCTGGAAGGCGGTGAGGTCCTCGCGGAACCGGGCGGCCGCGTCGGGGCGCCAGGCGGTGAGGGTGGGGGTGACCTGTCTCGGCGCCGGTCCTGTCGCCGTGCCCAGGGCCGCGCCGAGGGTGTCCGTGCGGTCGGCGCCGAGCACGAGGGTGGGGGTGCCCTCGCCTGCGGCGCGCAGAGCGGTGGCCGCGGCGACGGCCGTACGGCCGCTGCCGCCGGGTCCGGTGATCAGGATGGTGCGCATGGGGGTGAACCGTAACGGACGTCCAGGCGGGCCCCCGCTGTGGCCGGCGCGGGGGGGGTGTCACTTACCGGCGTTGGCAGGGTGCCGCTGCGCCCGCGTGCCGCCCTGCGGCACGCCTGCCCGCAGCCAAGCAGGCCCCGTCAGGGGCGCGGGGAGCTGCGCGGCCGGCCACGACGGCCCCGCGCGCGGGAGACCAACGGGTACCCCCGCGGCGTGTCCCTACTTCTCCCCCGACTCCACCCTCTTCTTCAGCCCCGCCAGCGCCCGGTCGATGATGACCTTCTCCGCCTTGCGCTTGATCATCCCCAGCATCGGGATCTTCACGTCCACCGTCAGCGAGTAGGTGACCTCGGTCGCCCCCGCCCCCGCCGGCTTCAGCAGGTACGACCCGTCCAGCGACCGCAGCATCTGAGACTTCACGAGCGTCCAGGACACCTCGTTGTCACCGGTCCACGTGTACCCCAGCGTCTGGTCGTCCTTGATCGCACCCGCGTCCATGACGAGACGGACCTGCTCGGCCCGGCCCTTCGCGTCGGTCTTCAGCACCTCCGCCTCCTTCACCTCACCGGTCCAGTCCGGGTAACGGGCGAAGTCGGCGATCACCGCCATGACGTCGGCCGGAGCCGCCTCGATCGTGATGCTCGAGCTGGTGTGTTCCGCCATCGCCGTGGCTCCTCCAGATGCGGGCCGGTGAGACCGGTACAAGGGGTCTCCGTGCGCGAAGGTGCGCACGCGTGTGCAGCGTGAAGGCTACCGCGCGTCCGACCAGGCGAGTTCACCCCCGTCCGGGGCCGTCGTCACCATTCCAGCGCCCAGGGCCGGCCGGTACCGGCGAAGTGCCCGACGTTCACGCACTCGGTGGCCCCGATCCGCATCCGCTTCACCAACGGCTGGTGGACATGTCCGAAGAGCGAGTAACGCGGCCTGGTGCGCCGGATGGCGTCCAGCAGCGCCCGGCTGCCCCGTTCGAAACGGCGCGCCACCGTGTCGTACACCAGCTCCGGCACCTCCGGCGGAATGTGCGTGCACAGCACGTCGACCTCGCCGAGCGCCTCGATCTTCGCCGCGTACTCCTCGTCGGAGACCTCGTAGGGGGTGCGCATCGGCGTCTGCAGCCCGCCGCCCACGAAGCCGAAGACCCGGCCGCCGATCTCCACCCGCTGCCCGTCGAGGATCGTGGTGCCCGGTCCGGCGTACTCCGGCCAGAGCGGCGGTATGTCGACATTGCCGTAGGTGGCGTACGTCGGGGTCGGGAACGCCGCGAACATCTCGGCGTACTGCTTGCGCACCGCCTTCTCGATGGCGGTCGCCCGGTCCATGCCGATCCCGCCCCACAGCCGGCGCCCCAGCTCCCGGGCCTCCTCGAAGCGGCGGGCGGTACGGAGTTCGACGAGGCGGTCGGCGTTCTCGACGCCGAACAGGTCGGGGAAGATGCCGCGCGAGTGGTCGGCGTAGTCGAGGAAGAGGACCAGGTCGCCGAGGCAGATCAGGGCGTCCGCGCCGTCACCGGCGCTGGCCAGGTCACGGGCGTTGCCGTGCACGTCGCTGACCACGTGGACGCGGGTCGTTCGGTTGCCGGAGGGTGTGGCTGCCATGGTGATCAAGCGTAGGCCTGTGCGGCAAACGTGAACAGGCGATGGCCGGACCTGTGGTTACTGGTCAGTCACTAAAGCCGTGGACTACCGTACGCGAAGGAACACCAACCTGTGTGACGCAGCGAACATCTCGCCGGGACCCCCTGTCGAAGAAGCCATACCGGCGGGTAACGTCCGGGCAGTCCAGTCGTGCTCAGGAATTCAACCAACGGATCTTCCGGCCCGTGGCGAAGCCCTGAGTACCTGCCCGAGCCTTGGACCGCACCGTCGCATCGCACAACGTCGTGGCGTCGGCGCCCTATGAGGAGCAGCAGTCTTGCGCGAGTTCAGCCTTCCGGCTTTGTACGAGGTCCCCGCGGACGGCAATCTGACCGACATCGTCCGCAGAAACGCCGCGCAGCATCCGGATGTAGCCGTCATGGCCCGCAAGGTCGGCGGTGTCTGGCAGGACGTGACCGCCACCACCTTCCTGACCGAGGTGCACGCGGCCGCCAAGGGCCTCATCGCCTCCGGCATCCAGCCGGGCGACCGGGTCGGCCTGATGTCCCGCACCCGCTACGAGTGGACGCTCCTCGACTTCGCGATCTGGTGCGCCGGCGCGGTCACCGTGCCGGTGTACGAGACCAGCTCGCCGGAGCAGGTGCAGTGGATCCTCAGCGACTCCGGCGCGACCGCCTGTGTCGTCGAACTCGACACCCACGCGGCCGCCGTCGAGTCGGTGCGCGAGGGGCTGCCGGCCCTCAAGCACGTCTGGCAGATCGAGGCCGGCGGCCTGGAGGAGCTGGGCCGGCTCGGCCAGGGGGTCACGGACGCGACCGTCGAGGAGCGCAGCTCGCAGGCGAAGGCGGACGACCCGGCGACCATCGTCTACACCTCGGGGACGACGGGCCGCCCCAAGGGCTGCGTCCTCACCCACCGCAACTTCTTCGCCGAGTGCGGCAACATCGTGGAGCGCCTGCGTCCGCTGTTCCGTACCGGCGAGTGCAGCGTCCTCCTCTTCCTCCCGCTCGCCCACGTCTTCGGCCGGCTCGTGCAGATCGCCCCGATGATGGCGCCGATCAAGCTGGGCTGCGTCCCGGACATCAAGAACCTCACCGACGAGCTGGCCGCGTTCCGGCCGACGCTGGTCCTCGGCGTTCCGCGGGTCTTCGAGAAGGTCTACAACTCGGCGCGCGCCAAGGCGCAGGCGGACGGCAAGGGCAAGATCTTCGACAAGGCCGCGGACACCGCGATCGCGTACAGCAAGGCGCTGGACACGCCGTCGGGCGCGTCCCTCGGCCTGAAGATCAAACACCGGACCTTCGACAAACTCGTCTACAGCAAGCTGCGCGCGGTGCTCGGTGGCAAGGGCGAGTACGCCATCTCCGGCGGCGCCCCCCTTGGCGAGCGCCTGGGCCACTTCTTCCGGGGCATCGGCTTCACGGTCCTGGAGGGCTACGGCCTGACCGAGTCCTGTGCCGCGACCGCGTTCAACCCCTGGGACCGGCAGAAGATCGGCACGGTCGGCCAGCCGCTGCCCGGTTCGGTGATCCGGATCGCGGACGACGGCGAGGTGCTGCTGCACGGCGAGCACCTGTTCCGGGAGTACTGGAACAACCCCGGCGCGACCGCCGAGGCGCTGGCCGACGGCTGGTTCCACACCGGCGACATCGGCACCCTGGACGAGGACGGCTACCTGAGGATCACCGGCCGCAAGAAGGAGATCATCGTCACCGCGGGCGGCAAGAACGTCGCCCCGGCCGTGATCGAGGACCGCATCCGCGCGCACGCGCTGGTCGCGGAGTGCATGGTGGTGGGCGACGGGCGGCCGTTCGTGGGCGCGCTGGTCACCATCGACGAGGAGTTCCTCGGCCGCTGGGCGGCCGACCACGGCAAGCCGGCGGGCTCCACCGCGGCGTCGCTGCGTGACGACCCGGATCTGATCGCGGCGATCCAGGACGCTGTCGACGACGGCAACGCCGCGGTGTCGAAGGCGGAATCGGTGCGGAAGTTCCGCATTCTGTCCTCCCAGTTCTCGGAGGAGTCGGGCCACCTGACGCCGTCCCTGAAGCTCAAGCGCAATGTGGTGGCGAAGGACTACGCGGGCGAGATCGAGGCCATCTACCAGAAGTAGAGCGGCACTTGACTCGCCTGTCCGCTCACGTCCCCTCTCACATGTCCTCGGCGAGGACCCGTTCCATCGTCCGCTCGGCGAGCGCGGTGATGGTCACGAACGGGTTCACGCCGATGTTCCCGGGCACCAGTGAGCCGTCCGTGACGTACAGCTTGGAGTACCCCTTCACCCGGCCGTAGTCGTCGGTCGCCCTGCCCAGCACGCAGCCGCCCAGCGGGTGGTAGCAGAAGTCGTCCGCGAACACCTTGCTGCCCGACCCGAACAGGTCGTACCGGTAGATCGTCGCGTTGGCCGAGTTGATCCGGTCGAAGAGCTTCTTGGCCATGGCGACCGAGACCGCGCTCTGGGCCGCGGTCCAGCCCAGCTTCACCCCGTCGCTCGCTGAGTCGTAGGTGAAGGAGGCCCGTTGCGGGTTCTTGGTGATCGCCAGGTACAGGCTGACCCAGGTCTCGAACCCGATGGGCAGCGGGGCGATCTCCGCGAAGACCGGGTTGTCGGTGTTGGCCCAGTCGTCGATGCCCATCACCGGCATGGTCGCCTGATTGGCGCCGGTGGTGTCCCAGATGTGGTTGGCGCGTCCGAGCATGGTGTTGCCGTTGGTGCTCCACCCGGCGCCGACACTGGAGTTGAGCGCGGGCAGCGCCCCGGTGTCCCGGGCCCGTACGAGCAGTTCGGTGGTCCCGAGGCTCCCGCCGCCGAGGAACAGGTAGGTACAGCTGTACTGCTTGCTCTCCACGACGGCCCCGGTCACGTCGATCCGGTCGACGCCGAGCAGCCAGCTCCCGTCGGCGGCCCGGCCGATGGACCGCACCTTCTCCATGGTGTGGATGGTGAGGTTGCCGGTGCCGAGGGCGGCGGCGAGGTAGGTCTTGTCGAGGCTCTTCTTGCCGTAGTTGTTGCCGTAGATGACCTCCTGCGCGAGCGCGGACCTGGTGGCGGTGCCGGCGGCTTCCTTCTGCATGTACCCGAAGTCGTAGACGTTGGGTACGAAGGTGGTCTTGAGGCCGGTGTTGGCGGCGGCCTTCCGGGAGGTCCGGGTGAACTGGTACCACTCGGTCGACTCGAACCAGGTGGCGTCGACGGTGTTGACGCCGAGCATGGACCGGGCGCGCGGGTAGTACGTGTTGTACATCGCGCTCGCGTCCACGGTCGGGAACTGCTCGCTGAAGTACGACTGGAGCGGGGTGACCGCCATGCCCCCGTTGACCAGCGAGCCCCCGCCCACACCGCGCCCGACGTACACGGACATGTTGTCGTAGTGCACCCGGTCCAGGACGCCGGGATAGGGGGTGATGTCCTTGTTGACGACGTCCAGCCAGAGGAAGCTGGCGAGCGGGGCCTCCGTGCGGGACTTGAACCACATGGATCTCTGGTCCGGGGTGGCGGTCGAGCAGAAGACCTTGCCGTCGGAGCCGGCCGTGTTCCACAGCCGGCCCATCTCGATCATCAGGGTCCGCACGCCGGCCTGCCCGAGCCGGAGCGCGGCCACGGCCCCGCCGTACCCGGAGCCGACCACGATCGCGGGCGCGTTGTCGACGGCGGCCGCCTCCTCGGCGGCCTGCGCCGACTGGAGCCCGACGCGGGTGAGACCGGCCGCGGCGGCGGTCTGGAGGGCGATCATGCCCAGGATGTGACGTCTCGTCAGCTGACGCTGCATCAGTTTTGCTGTCATGCGCGCAGCATGTGCGGATTTTCCGGTTCCGCCTAGGCCTGCGACAGGGTTGGTGACAACGCGCCCCCGAAGGGGCGCGGGGCTGTATTTGATATGCGGCTACCGCCGCGTGGGCGCGACCAGCCACAACGCACCCGCGGCCGAAACGCGGCCCCACCCTCTAGAGCAACGCCTTCAGCCGCTCCGCAAGGAGGTCCCACCGCCACTTCTCCTCAACCCACCGCCGTCCGCGCTCCCCCATCCGCTGACGCAGTTCGGAGTCTCCCAAGAGCGCCACAATCCGCTCGGCGGCCTCCTCCACCGAGCCGCCCCGCACCACCCATCCGGTCTCCCCGTCGAGCACCGCGTCCGGCGCCCCGCCGGAGTCCCCCGCCACCACCGGCAGACCCGTCGCCGAGGCCTCCAGGTACACGATCCCGAGCCCCTCCACGTCCAGCCCGCCCCGCCGGGTCCGGCAGGGCATCGCGAAGACGTCACCGGCGCCGTAGTGCGCGGGCAGCTCGGACCACGGCACGGCCCCCGTGAACCGCACCGACGCCTCGACCCCCGTCTCCCGGACCAGGTGCCGCAGCTCCTTCTCGTACGGGCCGCCGCCGACGATCAGCAGTACCGCGTCCGGCTGGGCGGCCAGGATCAGCGGCATCGCGAGGATCAGCGTGTCCTGCCCCTTGCGCGGCACCAGCCGCGACACGCACACGACCACCGGCCGGTCGCTCAGCCCCAGCCGCGCCCGCACCTCGGCGCCCCCGGACCCGGGATGGAACGTCTTCTCGTCCACCCCCGGCGGCAGCTGCACCATCCGCCCGGCCGCCCCGGCGCTCAGCGCGGTCGCGATCCGGGACCGCGTGTACTCGCCGAGATAGGTGATCGTGTCGGTCGCGTCGCCGATCCGCCCGAGCAGCTGCCGGGCGGCGGGCAGCTGGGCCCAGCCGGCCTCGTGCCCGTGGGTGGTGGCCACCAGCCGCTGTGCCCCGGCCTTCCGCAGCGCGGGCGCCATCAGCCCGAGCGGCGCCGCCGCCCCGAACCACACCGACGTGCACCCGTGCTCCCGGAGCAGCCCGACCGCGGTCCGGGTCGCCCCCGGCGTGGGCAGCAGCATCGTCGTACGGTCGCGTACGACGGTGAAGGGCTGCTCCGCGTCGAAGGCGGCGGTGGCCAGGGCGCCCTCCCGGCCCCGCTTCCACGTGGACGCGTAGACCACGAGCCGCTCCGGGTCCAGCCGCAGGGCCATGTTGTGCAGAAAGGCCTGGATGCCGCCCGGCCGGGGCGGGAAGTCGTTCGTCACGATGAGGGTCTTGTGCATCGCGGCCGACCCTACCCGCACAGTGTGTTCGGCCGTGCTTCATGGCCGTCGCACAGGGCGTCGGGAGATCATGTGGCGCACTCCCAGGCAGGTCGACGGACAGGGGCTCAGGTGGACAGGACGGGCGAGAAACGTGCCCTGGCATTGCTGCCGGTCGTCTGGGCTGCCACCCGGCTGGTGCTGCTGCTGTTCGTGCTGAAGGTGTTCGTGTTCCCGGGCGCGGACGTCACGAGCGACGTGTCGGTGATCTACCAGGGGTGGTACGAGGTCCTCCGGCACGGAACGTTCCCGCTGGACGACGTCACCTGGCAGTACCCGCCCGCGGCCGCCCTGGCGATCCTCGCCCCCGGGCTGCTGCCCTTCCTGGACTACCCGACCGCCTTCTTCGTGCTGGCCCTCCTGGCCGACCTGGTGGTGCTCGCCCTCCTCCTCTACACGGGCCGGCGCCCCGGCCGCACCCTGCGCGGCGCCTGGATCTGGGTGCTCGGCGTACCGCTCCTCGGCCCGACCGTCTACTCCCGCTACGACCTGATGGTCACCGCGGTCGCCGTCGCCGCGCTGCTCGCCGGGGCCCGGCACCCCCGGCTGATGGGCGCGCTGGCCGGCTTCGGCGCGATGGTCAAGGTGTGGCCGGCGCTGCTCCTCGTGGGTGCGGTGCGCCGGCGGGCCTGGGTGGCGGCGGCGGTCACGGCCGGCCTGGTCGGGGCGCTGTTCGCGGTGGCCATGCCCGGCGCGTTCGCCTTCCTGACCTTCCAGCGGGACCGGGGCACCGAGGTGGAGTCGCTGGGCGCGCTGGTCCTGCACGTCGCCCGGCACCACGGCTGGCAGGGCGAGGTACTGCTCAACTACGGCTCGATCGAATTCCTCGGCCCGCGGGTGAAGGCGGTGAGCGCGGCGGCCCTGGTGCTGACCGCGTGCGCCTTCGGCTGGCTGCTGCTGTGGCGGCTGTGCGCGGCCCGCTTCCGGTCCCACACGCTGGCGGACGCCGCCTTCACGGCCGTCCTGATGTTCACGGTCACCAGCCGGGTGATCAGCCCGCAGTACATGGTGTGGCTGGTGGGCCTGGCCGCCGTCTGCCTCTGCTTCCGGGCCGGCCGGATGACCCTGCCGGCGGTCCTGGTCCTGCTGGCCACCTTCGTGACGGTCCTGGAGTTCCCGGTCGGCTTCTCGCACATCGTGGTGAGCGACTGGTACGGCATCACCCTGCTGCTCCTGCGCAACGGCCTGCTGGTCGCGGCGACGGTCACGGCGGCCCGGCAGCTGTGGCGCTCCACGGTGCCCGAGGCCCCGGCCGCTCCGCTGCCCGCTCAGGCCGCCCGCGCGAAGGAGACCTCGGTCCCCTCCTGAGCGCGGGCCGGTTCAGCCGCCGAGCCGGTCCGTCAGGTAGTCCCGCCAGCGGGCGGTGAAGTCCGGCAGGGTGGTGCCGAGTTCCGTCCGCAGCGCGTCCTCGACGGCGCCGGTGCGGCCCTGGTGGGCGCCGACGGCCCGGTAGAAGGCGCCGAGCCGCTCCTCGCCCCAGTGGGCGGCGATCATCCGGCAGGCCAGCCAGCCGCCCTCGTAGGCCTCGGCCAGCTTGGTGGGGTCGTCGGTGAAGCCGAAGTCCTTGTCCTCCGGGAGCTCCTCGGGCACGTCACCGTCCCGCACGGCGCGGGCCAGTTCCGGTGCTGCCTCGGTGGAGGTGCGGCCGCTGTCGAGATAGCCGATCCAGTCGGCGTACCCCTCGGAGAGCCAGAGCGGGGTGGCGGCCGAGGTATGGGCGCGGGTGGCGACATGGGTCGTCTCATGGGTGAGGACCACCTGCTTGCCGACCGAGCCGAGGACCGCGTACGCCTCCGGGTTGAGGATGACCCGGTCCGCCGGGGCCTGACCGGAGCCTCCCGCCTCGCCGGTGGTGACGGCGGCGATGCCCCGGTAGTTGGAGGCGGGGGCACCCAGCAGGCCCGCCATGCCGTTCAGCGACTGGGGTACGACCAGGACCACCCGCCGGGTCCAGTCCGTGCCCCAGGCCTTGGAGACCTCGGGGACGGCGGTGTCGGCGAGCCCGGCGTAGTCCCGCAGGGTGTCCCTGGACTGGCCGACGCCGAGAACCAGGCTGTGCGCGCCCTTGACGGCCGTCACTGTGCCCTGGTCCCAGAGCTGCTGCCCCGACTTCCCGGCGGGCTTGTCGGCGGCGACGTACCAGTGGCCGTCGGCGGTGCGGCTGAGGGTCAGGGCGCGGTCGGTGGTGACCGGGGCCTTGTCGTAGCCCTGGATGCGGTAGCGGAGCTGGGCGTCGGCGGTGGCCTCGGCGCCGTCGGGGTGCAGGGCGGTCAGCCGGTAGCTCCACTCCGCCAGCGGTACGGCCCGCAGGTCGACGTACGAGCTCCGGGTACCGGTCTCGGCGTAGGCCCCCTCGTCATGGCCGAGGACGGCGGCCGCGCGCCGGTCCAGGACCTGCTGCACCTCGGCCATCGCCGACCCGGTCGCCGCCTTCCCGCCACCGCATCCCGTCAACGTCAGGAGCAGCAGACACAGCCCCGCCGCTCCTGAGCGCCACGCCCGCCTGCCACCAGCCACTTTCCGATCGTACGGGTCGGGGCCCGAAAGTCAGGGCCGGGTGACGGAGGAGATGGGCATCATCCCGACCGGGTCGTAGCGGACCGGGGCGCCCGGGTAGGGGGCGTGGATGACCTGTCCGTTGCCGACGTACATCCCCACATGGCTGGCGTCGGAGCGGTAGACGACCAGGTCACCGGGTTGCGCCTGGGAGAGCGGGATCTGGCGGCCGGCGTGCCGCTGCTCCTGCGAGGTACGCGGCAGATGGATCCCGGCCTGCGCGTACGACCACTGCATCAGGCCCGAGCAGTCGAAGCCGGAGGGGCCGCTGGCGCCCCACACGTACGGCTTGCCGAGGGCGGCTCGGGCGGCGGCCACCGCGGCGGCGGCGCGGCCGTCGGGGGCGCTGACCCCGGAGAGGTCGGGCAGGTCGGCGCGGTCGTCGCCGCGGGAGGCGTGCTCGAAGGCGGCGCGGTCGGCGGCGGGCAGTGCGTTGAGCAGCCGCCGGGCCTTGGCGAGCTCCTTCTCCACGGTGGCCTTGTGGGAGGCGACCGCCTTGCGGCTGCGCTCCAGCTGGGTGAGTTTCCCGGCGGCCTCGCTGCGCTCCTGGGCGAGTTCGCGCATCGCCGCCTGGAGCTCCCTGAGCTGCCCGGCCTGGCGGACGTCGATGCGGTCGAGGAGGGAGGCCCGGTCCAGGTACTCCTCGGGGTCGTCGGAGAACAGCAGGGCGACGGTGGGATCGATGCCGCCGGAGCGGTACTGGGCGACGGCGAGCGAACCGAGCGCCTCCCGCATGGCGTTGATGCGCAGCTGCTGGCGGGCGATGCGGTCCTGGGAGTCGTTCACCTCGTGGCGCAGCGCGCCGGCCCGCTCGTCGGCCTTGTTGTAGGCCTCGGTCGCCTCTTCGGCCTGCCGGTACAGCCGGTCCACCTCGGCGCGGTTGCCCCCGTGCGGGGCCGCGCTCGCGGGTACGGCGCCGAGCGCGGCTGCCGCGGTCGACAGCACACAGAGGGCGGCACCGGCGCCCCGGTTGAACCCGGACGGTGCGAGACGGCGATGAAACCCCACGGGAAACCGCACTCCTTGCGTTTGTCGGACGCCGACGGTCTCCCCCCGGGTACAGGGGGAAACGCGCCAGACATTGACGCCCTCCCCCGCCCGAAGACGGGGAATTCCGGTCCGCACCGCAAGGCGGCGCCACCACGGGTTCCTGTTTCACAGGCCACCGCCAACCCGTGTGGGCTGGTCCTACGCGGCCTCCGCAGGCGTGACTTCCCGCCCGTCCGGCGGTAGGTCCGACAACTCTGTCGCCGGACGCGGCGATGCTAGCCATACGACCGGCCGACGGCCAAAGACCTCTCACGGCCGCACAACGTGACGCCCCGCCGCTGACGCAGGTCACCGGCGGGGCGTGGAGTCATCTTCGGTTGTCGCGATTCGCCCGTTCGGGCGCCACCTCGGGTTGATCTTGGGCCGTACGGGTGTCGCCGTAACCCGCTGGGGTCAGATCCGGACGCCGAACTCGAACGTCATGTTGCCGATCGACTCGTAGCGCACCACGGCACCGGTGTGCGGGGCGTGCAGCACCTGGCCGTTGCCCGCGTAGAGGCCGACGTGGTGGTAGTCGCCGTAGAAGATCACCAGGTCGCCGACCTTGAGGTCGCTCTGGCTGTAGATCCGGGTGCCGGCGTTGGCCTGGGCCTCGGAGGTGCGCGGGATGGTGACGCCGGCCTGGGCGTAGGCCCAGGAGGTCAGGCCCGAGCAGTCGAAGGAGGACGGGCCGGAGGCGCCGTAGACGTACGGCGAGCCGATCACGGACTGGGCGGCGGAGAAGGCGGCGGCGGCCCGGCCGGAGGCGGAGCCGGTGTTGCCGAGGTCCACGCGGGAGGAGGCGCGGCTGGCGGCCTGGGCCTGCTCGGCGTCCAGGGCGGCCTTCTCCTTGGCCGTCAGGGTGTTGAGGAGCTTCTGCGCGTCGGCGAGCTTGGACTGGACGGCGCTCTTCTGCTTGGCCAGCTCGGTGCGGGTGGCGGAGAGGTCCTTGAGCTTGTCCGTCGCCTCTGCCCGCTCCTGGGCGAGTTCGCGCTGTTTGTCCTGAATCTTCTTCAGGGCCTCGACCTGCTGGCCGCTCAACTGGTCGAGCGTGGACGCCTTGTCGAGGTAGTCGTCCGGATCGGACGAGAGGAAGAGCTGGACCGACGGGTCTATGCCGCCGGAGCGGTACTGCGCGGTGGCCAGCGAACCGAGGCTGTCCCGCAGCTTGTTGAGGTCCTCCTGACCACGGGCCACATTGTCCTGGATCGTGGAGATTTCCTTCTGCAGCTTCTGCTGCTTCTCCTTGGCTCCGTCCAGCTTCTCGGTGGCCTGCTCGGCCTCCTCGTAGAGCTTGTCGACCTTCGCCTTGACCTCGTCCTTGGTCAGCTTCTCGCTGGGCGCCGCGTTGGCGGCGTTGGCGCTGAGGACGACGGCAGCGGCGGCTGCGGTGGTCAGCACGGTCACGCGCGCGCGACTCGGCTGCTTGGGTCGACGATGGGACGCCACGGAGACGGGCTCCTTCGTTTGAGTGATCACCCGTGTGGAGGTTCGAGGCCCGACCCTAGTGACCTCCCTGTGATCAGTTCAAACCCAACAGCGAAAAAACTGGTCACGCAACGCACTCTTTGCACATAACTCACGTGCCGTAATGCTCGATTGACGCTACGTTGCGTGACGGTTCGGTCAATTCGGGCATTGCATATGTCCGTTGAACCTTCAGGACAGTCGCTTCAGAAGCATCGCAGAAGCCACCGGACGGGCACCCGCCTTGGCGACCCCGTCGGCGACCTCGCGGTCGGTCGAGGCGACGATCACCGGCCGGCCCGGCGGCTCGGCGCGCACCAGCTGGCGGATCAGTTCGTCCGCGGTGACGCCGGGCTTGGAGAAGAGGACCCTGACCCCGCGCGGCGGGGCGAGCAGCACCGGCGCGGCCAGTTCGGCGCCGTCGAAGACACAGGTGACCTCGGCGCCGGTCTGCGCGGCCAGCTGGGAGAGCTGGCCGAGCAGCCGCAGCCGCTGCTTCTCCAGCGGCATCTGCGGATAGCCGGTCTTGGTCACGTTGTAGCCGTCGACGACCAAGTGCGCCTGGGGCAGGGCGAGTAGCTGATTGAGAATGGCCGGGTCGTTCTCGGAGAGCGCTCGGGCCGCGATGTCCTTCGGGGTCATTCGTCCCGGTTCGACCGCGTCCACGGTCTCGGCGGGCCGCACCGACACCGGCGGCAACGCCAGTTCACGGCGCAGGCCCTGGGCCGCGTCCAGCACGGTGTCGAGCAGCAGCCGCACTCTCATGTCCTCGACGCTGCGTCCCTCGCGGGCGGCCCGGCGGCTGGCCTCCAGGGCGGCCTCGACCTCGCCGAGCCGGGCCTTGAGCCGCCGCCCCTCGCTCTCGGCGGCGGACACCTGGGCCTGCCCCTCGGTGCGCACCGACTCCATCTCGCCCTGCATCTTGCGCAGCGCGGCCTCACCGCGCTTGACGTCACTGAGGGCCGCGCGAAGCTTTCGGTGAAGCGATTCCGCTTCCCTCTTCGCCGAGTCCAGCTCGGCGCGCAGCCGCTCCGTCTCGGCACGGGTCTGCTCCCGGGCCCGGTCCAGTTCCTCGCGCAGCCGCTCCAGCTCGGCCCGGCTCTCCTCGTCGGCGCGCTCGGCGTCGGCCCGCTGGGCCTCCTCGCCGGCCGCCGCCACCAGCTTCACCCAGCCCGTGGGGCGCAGTACGTAGGCCGCGGCCGCCACATCGAGCGGATCCGCGGCCGGGGGCGGTGAGCCGGAGTCGAGGGCGCCGGCCAGTTCCGGCTGGGCCTCTCTGAGCTTCTCCCCGATCCGCTGCCGGAAGAGGGTGTCCGTCTCCAGCGCCGTCGCCATGGCGTTCCCGGCGAACTTGGCCCGCCGATTAGGGGCGAAACGGGCGTACTGCCGCAGTTGGGCGGGGAGTTCGGCGACGGTCAGCCCGCCGAAGCCGTCCGACACGATCTGTACGACACGCCGTCGCACGCCGTCGGGCAGCGGACGGTCAAGCACCTCGGCGGTGCCGTCGCCCGGCCCCCCGCCTGTGGTCTCCACCATCCGTCACACCCCATCACCTGTGCGCGGCCGCCTCCCGGTCTCAGGAGTCGGCGCCCGGCCTGTCCACGAGTTCCACCTGGTCCACCGCGTTGCACCAGCGGCAGCGCACCGACTCGATGGTCTCACTGACCACCTCGCGCTCCTCGACCTTGGGCTCACCGGCCAGGTCGAGATGCACGTACTCCACGACCTTCGACGAGCGGGTCACGTCGAAGCGCGTGAGGTTGCCGCAGAGGGTGCAGCGCCACCGCGTCGTGGCGGTCGGCAGGGGAACCGTCATCGTGGCTGTTCGCTTCCTTCTAGTGTCCGTGATGCGCCGTCCCGACGCGTGTGGCTCGTTACCCTACGGCCTGGCGCGTACTCGACGCCGCCCTGTCCGCGGCGGCGAGGCGATCTGCACCGGTGCATCCCGTTACGCCATGCTCTATGTCCATGATCGGCAACTGGAACACGACGGCCGTCCGGACTCTTCGGGGCCTGCGGAACACGTCGGCGCCCATGACGTACACCCTGATCGCCGTGTGCTGCCTGATCTTCGTGCTCGGCCCGGCCTCAGGCTTCACCCCGTCCTACGGCACCGGGGACGCCCTGGCGGCCGCCCAGCGCGCGTACTTCCGGCGCTGGGGAGTGGTTCCCGCCGACCTGTTCGACGGTCCGGCGCGGGAGGCGCTCACCCCGGCCACGGCGCTGTTCATCCACGGCAGCTGGGTGCACCTGCTCGGCAACATGCTCTTCCTCTTCGTCTTCGGGGCGATGACCGAGGAGCGGATGGGCCGCGTGGAGTTCACCCTCTTCTACCTCGGCTGCGGCTACCTCGCACTGCTCGGCTACGCGGCCGCCAACGCCACGTCCCAGCAGTCGCTGGTGGGGGCGTCCGGGGCGATCTCGGCGGTCCTCGGAGCGTTCCTGTACCTGTTCCCCAGCGCCCGCGTGACCAGTCTTCTGCCGTTCCTCTTCTTCCTTCCGCTCCGGTTCCCGGCCTGGGTGGTGCTCCCGTTCTGGGCGGCCCTGCAGTGGCTCGCCCTGGACCAGGCCCCCTCCGGGCCCGGCGTGGCCTACCTCGCCCACCTGGTCGGCTTCGGACTCGGCCTCGGCTACGCGTGGGTGCGGTACGGCCGTGGGACTAAAGTGAAGGCCGCCCCAGCTCCGGCTCCCGAGGGAGAGAACCAGCCGTGATCACCGCGATCGTCCTCATCAAGACCAGCGTGGACCGGATCCCCGAGATCGCGGAACAGATCGCCGCGCTGGACAGCGTCAGCGAGGTCTTCTCCGTCACCGGTACGTACGACCTGATCGCCATGGTCCGGGTGCGTGAGCACGAGGATCTGGCCGAGGTGATCCCGGGGCGGATCAGCAAGATCCAGGGCGTGGAGGGCACGGACACGCACGTCGCGTTCCGCACGTACTCCCAGCACGACCTGGAGGCGGCGTTCGCGATCGGCCTGGACAGCTAGTCAGGCCTTGAGGGCGAGGACGGTGATGCCGTCGGCGGTCGCGACGTAGATCCGGCCGTCGCGGGCGACCGGGCTCTGGGTCCCGGTCGACGCCCCGCCCTCGACGCGTTTGCGCCAGGTGCGCTTGCCCCGGCGGTTCACACCGAAGAGCGTCGAGCCCTGGCGTACGTAGAGGGTGTCGCCCGCGACCGTGGGATCGCTGTACTGGGTGCCCTCGCCGGTGAGCGTGAGGTCCCACGCCTTCGATCCGTCGGCGGGGTCCAGGGCGAGCACTTCGTAGTTGCTCGCGGTGACCGCCAGGCCGCCGAACGCCACGCTCGTGAAGTAGCGGCCGCCGCGCGGCAGCTCGGTGCCGGACTTGTGCCAGAGCGCCTTGCCCGTCCGGCTGATGCCGTGCAGCATCTGCTCACCGCCCGACCCGACCACCAGGACGTCCCCGATCAGCGCCGGGCGGCCGGTGTCACTGCCGGCCGCCGTCGCCCAGAGCCGCTTCCCGCTCTTCGCGTCCAGGGCCCGCACCTGGTCCCCGAACGTGCCGACGTAGACGACGCCCTCCGCGACCATGGGCTCGCTGGTGGGCGCCGGCCCGGTCGGCGTGCTCCAGGCCACACTGCCGTCGGGGGCGTACGCGCGCACCCCGCCCGCGTCCGTGGGGCCGTAGGACACCAGGACCAGGTCGCCCGCGGCCACCGGGACCTGGCTGTTCCCGGCGACCGCTTTGGTCCAGCGCACCCGGCCGCGCCGGTCGAGCGCGCAGAGCTTCGTGGAGCCCTCCCCGTTGTCGTACAGCAGGCAGTACACGCCGTCGGCGGTGGCGAGCGGGGGCATGACCGGGCCGCCCAGCGCGGTGCTCCAGACGGGACGGCCGTTCGGCGCCACCGCGTGCAGCGAGCCGTCCGCCCCGCCGACGTACACCGAATTCCCGTCGGCCGACACCGCCGCACACGGGCCGCGCTGCCCGCCGAGCCCCTCGACCGGGTACTGCCACCCCACCTGGGCCGCCGACGACGAGCCCGTACCGGTCCGCCCCTCCCGCGCCGCCGGACCCGTGCCCGCCGAGGAGTCCCGCAGCCACAGCCACCCGCCGACGCCCCCGCCCGCCACGACCGCCGCACCGCCCGTCAGGGCCGCCAGCAGCCGCCGCCGGGAGGCCGGGGCGGCAGCCGGGGAGGCCGCGGGCAGGTCCGTGACTGTCGTGGGCGCCACGTACTCGACGCGGCTGTCCCGCTCCCCCGACCCGTGTTCCGGCACCCAGCGCTCATCGCTGTCCACGGTCGCCGATTCCGCCGTGGCGCGGCCGGCGTACCACCCCGCCCCAAGGCCCGCGCGGAGGGAACGCGCGGTGTGTCCCACCGCCGCCACCACGTCCGCGGGCGTCGGCCGCGCGCCGGGGTCGTCGCGCAGACAGGACTCCACGAGCTCCAGATGGTTTTTCGGTACGGCGGACAGGTCGACGTCCCCGGTCAGGATCCGCAGCAGGACGACCGAGTCCTGCCCCTCGCCGAAGGGTTCCCGTCCGCCCGCCGCGTACGCGAGGACCGCGCCCAGCGAGAAGACGTCACTGGCCGGTCCCACGTGGGCGCCGTTGCGGATCTGCTCGGGCGAGACATAGCCGACCGACCCGACGATCACCCCGGTCCGGGTCAGTGCCGTCCCTTCCAGGGCCCGGACGATCCCGAAGTCGATGACCCGGGGGCCGTCCGGCGCCAGCAGGATGTTGGAGGGCTTGAGGTCACGGTGCACCAGCCCCTTGGCGTGGATCGCGGCCAGCGCCTCGCCCAGCGCGGCCGCCAGCAGCCGTACCGCGTCGCCGGTCAGGGGGCCGCCTTCGAAGATCGCGTCCCGCAGGTTCGGCCCGTCCACGTACTCGGTGGCCATCCACGGCCGTACGGCCTCGGTGTCCGCGTCCACGACGCGGGCGGTGTAGGTCCCCGCGCCGCCGACGGTCTGCGCGGCCCGCACCTCGTGCCGGAAACGGGCCCGGAAGGTGCGGTCCTCCGCGTGTTCGGCGCGCACCACCTTCACGGCGAGCCGGAGACCACCGCGCGCCTCGGCGAGATACACCTCGCCCATACCGCCGGATCCGAGTCTGCCCCGGACCTCGTAGGGACCGATGGTCCGAGGATCCGTCTCGCGCAGCTCCTGCACCCCGTGCTCCCCCTGCCCTCCGTACAGCTGAGGGAAGCGTATACGCGCGGCTGGACGTCAGTCCGTCAGACGGCCGGTACGCAACGGCCGTCCTCCGTACGGTAGTTCCATTTCGCGCCATCCCGGACGAGCTCCTTGACGGCATTCACGAACCGCTCCACGTGCTCGTCCGGCGTCCCCGCGCCGAAGCTCACCCGGATCGCGTTCAGGGACTTCTCGCCCGGTGCCGCCTCCGGCGCCCCGCACTCGCCCTGGGTCTGCGGGTCGGAGCCCAGCAGGGTCCTGACCAGCGGGTGGGCGCAGAAGAGGCCGTCGCGGACGCCGATGCCGTACTCGGCGGAGAGGGCCGCGGCGAAGTGGGAGCTGTTCCAGCCGTCCACCACGAAGCTGATCACTCCGACGCGGGGGGCGTCGTCGCCGAAGAGGGAGAGGACACGGACCTCGGGAACCTCGGCCAGCCCCGCCCGCACCTTCTCGATCAGGTGCCGCTCGCGGGCGACCAGCGTGTCGAAGCCCGCCTCGGTCAGCGCCTTGCAGGCGGCGGCGATCGAGTAGGCGCCGATCACGTTCGGGGAGCCCGCCTCGTGGCGCGCGGCGCTCTCGTGCCACTCCACGGCCACTCCCCCGTCCTCACGCCGGGTGACCTTGCGGCTGGCGCCGCCGCCCGCGAGGTACGGCTCGGCCGCCCGGAGCCAGTCGGCGCGGCCGGCCAGGACGCCGGAGCCGAAGGGGGCGTACAGCTTGTGGCCGGAGAAGGCGACCCAGTCGACGTCCAGCTCGCGGACGCTCACCGGGTGGTGCGGGGCCAGCTGGGCCGCGTCCAGGACGATCCGGGCGCCGTGCGCGTGCGCGGCCGCGGCCAGCTCGCGGACCGGCCACAGCTCGCCGGTGACGTTCGAGGCGCCGGTGACACAGACCAGGGCCGGGCCGTAGCCCCCTTCAATGGACACGGTGCGGTCGGCGAGGGCCTGCTCCAGGGTCTCGACGGCCTGGCGCGGGGTGCGCGGGGCGTCGAGGTAGGTGACCCGGGCGTCCTGCCAGGGCAGCAGGGAGGCGTGGTGCTCGGTCTCGAAGACGAAGACCTGGCAGTCGGCGGGGAGCGCGCGGGCCAGGAGGTTCAGGGAGTCCGTGGTCGAGCGGGTGAAGACCAGCTGGTCGTCGGGGCGGCAGTCGAGGAACTCGGCGACGGTCTTCCGGGCGTTCTCGAAGAGGTCGGTCGACAGCTGGGAGAGGTAGCCGGCACCGCGGTGGACGCTGCCGTAGTAGGGCGCGTAGGCCGCCACGTCGTCCCAGACCCGCTGGAGCGCCGGGGCGCTGGCCGCGTAGTCGAGGGCGGCGTAGGTGACCTCGCCGCCGGTGACGAGCGGGACGGTGACATCCTGCCCTAGAACGGGCAGCGGGGCACAAACCGACTGGGCGGAGACAGCGGTGGAGACAGACATGGCGAACTCCTGTGAGGGGTAAGCGAAATCGCCGGGCCGGACGGTACGTCGACGGCACGGGAAAGGTGAAAGGGGTATGCGGAGGCGGGGCTCGACGCCCTATCGCATTCGCTTGCTCACAGAAGACTCCCTCGACGACCAGGACCCCTGGCGTGCGAGGGGTCCGCGCTTGCCGTAGACCTCTCTGCCTACGACCTGGTCTTCACCCGGGGCACCCCGCCACGGACGGAGGGTTGCCGGACAGTCGGCCGGGGCCTCATGACTGTCACTCATGACCTGAGAAGAAACGTAAGTGAAGTGATCGGCGACGCGCAACTCCTGTCCGGATGACGGGACACCGCCAGGGTCCGAAGCCGCTTCCGCACCGCCGGAAGACCGAATGCGGTCGCTCGCCGTTGCGGCGGAAAGGCGGAAAGGCGGAAAGGCGGAAGTACCCCGCTCACCTTCTTTTCCGCCGCAACGGCGATCAGCCACGACGGCGCAGCTGGGGGTCCCCCCACGCCCTTAAGGCAGTGGGGAGGTGCCGTACCGCGCCTCAGCGCGCCGACCGCGGCCCCTACCTGTTCGTCGCCGCCGCCCAGCGCTCCAGCACCCGCTTGGCCGCGCCCGAGTCGATCGACTCCGCCGCCTTGTCCATGCCGGCGCGGATCTGCTCGGCCAGCGTTCCGGTGCCCGGGTCCAGGGCCACCAGCGCCGCCGCCGAGTTCAGCAGGACCGCGTCGCGGACCGGGCCCGTCTCGCCGTCCAGGAGCCGACGGGCGACCTCCGCGTTGTACGACGGGTCGCCGCCGCGCAGCGCCTCTACCGGGACCAGCTCGATGCCGACGTCCCGCGGGTCGAAGGTCTCCTCGGTGATCTTGCCGTCGCGGACGATCCAGACGTGGGACGTGGCGGTGGTCGTCAGCTCGTCGAGGCCGTCGTCGCCGCGGAAGACCAGGGAGGAGTTGCCGCGTTCCGCGAAGACGCCCGCGACGACCGGCGCCATGCGCGGGTCCGCGACGCCGACCGCCTGGGCCCGCACCTGCGCGGGGTTGGTCAGCGGGCCGAGGATGTTGAACACCGTGCGGATACCCAGCTGGCCGCGGGCCGCGCCCGCATGGCGCAGCGCCGGGTGGAACTTGACGGCGAAGCAGAAGGTGATGCCGGCCTCCTCGGCGACCTCGGCGACCCGCCGCGGGGTCAGATCGAGGTTGACGCCGAGCTTCTCCAGCACGTCCGAGGCGCCGGACGCGGAGGACGCCGCCCGGTTGCCGTGCTTGACGACCTTCGCCCCGGTGCCGGCCACCACCAGCGCCGACATCGTCGAGATGTTCACCGTCTTGGCGCCGTCACCGCCGGTGCCGACGATGTCCACCGTGCGGCCCGGTACCTCGATGACGTTGGCGTGCGCGTACATCGTGCGGACCAGGCCGTTGATCTCGTCGACCGTCTCGCCCTTCGCCCGCAGGGCGACGACGAAACCGGCGATCTGGGCGTCGGTGGCCTGCCCGCGCATGATCTGGTCCATCGCCCAGGCCGTCGCGTCAGCGCTCTGGTCCTGGCCGTACAGCAGCGCGTTCAGCACCTCGGGCCAGGAACGGCCCGCCGCGATGTCGCCTCCAGCGGGGGTCACAGCGCTCATGAGGCCGCTCCTGATGGTCGTACCGGCGAAAAACAGTGTCAGGCCCACCCTATCCAGCTCCGGGCACGGCGAAGGGCCCCCGTCCGTACACCGGACGGGGGCCCTTCGGCCGTGGCGTGGCGACGCGGTCGATCAGTGGTGGCCGTGGCCGCTCGTGATCTCCTTGTACTCCTCGACGGTGGGCTTCGGGATCTGGTTGTCCTCGCCGTAGTAGGCGCTGCTCAGCTTGGCGCGGAGCTTCTCGGACCCCTTGATCTTGCGCTCGACACCGTTCTCGTCCACCGCCGCGCCGACCTGGGCCGGCTCGTACTGGTGGTGGGCCGTGAGGGTGTGCAGCTGCTCCTGGCTGAGCGGCTCGTGCACCTCGATGAACTCACCGTGCGGCAGCCGCTTGATGATGCCGGTCTCGCGGCCGTGCAGCACCTTCTCGCGGTCCCGGCGCTGCAGGCCGAGGCAGATCCGCTTGGTGACGATGAACGCGATCACCGGTCCGGCGAAGAAGAAGATCCGGACGAACCAGGTCACGTCGTTGATCGACAGATGGAAGTGGGTGGCGATGAGGTCGTTGCCACCACCGACCAGGCCGATCATGTACACGGTCACCCAGGCGACACCGAACCCGGTACGGGTCGGGGCGTTGCGCGGGCGGTCCAGGATGTGGTGCTCGCTCTTGTCGCCGGTGACCCAGGACTCGATGAACGGGTAGAGCGCGATCGCGCCCAGCACCAGACCGAACAGGACCAGCGGGATGAAGACGCCCAGGACCAGGGTGTGGCCCCAGAAGTTGATCTCCCAGCCCGGCATGTAACGGATCAGGCCCTCGGCGAAGCCCATGTACCAGTCGGGCTGGGCGCCGGTGGACACCTGGTCCGGACGGTAGGGGCCCATGGCCCAGATCGGGTTGATCTGGGTGGTCGCCGCGATGACCGCGATGACACCGAAGACCAGGAAGAAGAAGCCTCCGGCCTTGGCCATGTAGACCGGCAGCAGCGGCATGCCGACGACGTTCTTCTCGGACTTTCCGGGACCCGCGAACTGCGTGTGCTTGTGGTAGAAGACCAGGATCAGGTGGCCCACCACCAGGCCGAGCATGATGCCCGGCAGCAGCAGGATGTGGATCGAGTAGAACCGCCCCACGAAGTCGTGGCCGGGGAACTCGCCGCCGAAGAGGAAGTACGAGATGTACGTGCCGACGATCGGCATCGACAGGATGGCGCCCTCGGTGAAGCGGACACCGGTGCCGGAGAGCAGGTCGTCCGGGAGCGAGTAACCGGTGAAGCCGGTGAACATGCCCAGGACGAACAGCAGGAAGCCGAACAGCCAGTTGATCTCACGCGGCTTGCGGAACGCGCCGGTGAAGAACACGCGCATCATGTGCACGAACATGCCGGCGAGGAAGATCAGCGCGGCCCAGTGGTGGATCTGCCGGATGAGCAGACCACCACGCACGTCGAAGGAGATGTGCAGGGTCGAGCTGAACGCCTCGGACATCATCTGTCCCTGGAGCGGGACGTAGCTGCCGTGGTACACCACCTCGTTCATCGACGGGTGGAAGAACAGCGTCAGATACACACCCGTCAGGATGATGATGATGAAGCTGTACAGGCACACTTCACCCAACATGAACGACCAGTGGTCGGGGAAGATCTTGCGCATGTTGGACTTGGCCAGGGAGTAGATCCCGAGCCGTCCGTCGGCCCAGTCGGCGACGCGCTCGCCGGCCGGTGCCTTCCCGCGCTCGTCGCGGCCCGCCGCGTCAGCGGCGGATGCCTGCGTGGAGTTCTCGTTAGTGCTCATCCGCGCTCCCAGAAAGCAGGACCGACGGGCTCCTCGAAGTCGCCGAGCGCCTGGAGGTAGCCCTCCTCGCTCACACCGATGCGCAGCTGCGGCAGGGCGTGACCGGCCGGGCCGAAGATCACTCGGGCACCGTCGGAGAGGTCGAAGGTTGACTGGTGGCACGGGCAGAGCACGTGGTGGGTCTGCTGCTCGTACAGCGAGATCGGGCAGCCCACGTGGGTGCAGATCTTCGAGTAGGCCACGATGCCCTCGTGGGACCACTCCAGCTCGCGCTTGTCCTTGATGTTGTCCGGCTGCAGCCGGATGATCATCAGGGCCGCCTTCGCCATCACGTTCTGGAAGTCCTCCTGGGACTCCTCGACGCCCTCGGGCTTGGCGAAGGTCAGCGAGCCTACGGCGACGTCGGAAGGACGCAGCGGCTCGTTGGTGTTCATGTTGACGAGCAGCTTGCCCTTCGACCACGCCGTGTGGCGCAGCGAGGTGCCGGGCAGCGGGCCGAGGTCGCGCAGCAGCACGACACCGGAGAGCGGGACCAGGGTCAGCGCGCCGAACATGGTGGTGCGGATCAGCTTGCGCCGGCCGATCGCCGACTCCTTGGCACCCTGCTTGAAGTCGGCCAGGACCTTGGCCTTGACCTCCGGCGGGGCCGAGATGGCGTGCCGCTCGTCGGCGACCTCCACGTCGGACATCAGGGTGCGGGCCCAGTGGACCGCGCCCGCGCCGATGCAGAACAGCGCCACACCGAGGGTCAGACCCAGCGCGAAGTTCAGCGCGCTGATGTGACCGATCGGGAAGACGAAGATCGACTTGTCTTTCGGGATCGTCACATAGGAGGCGATGAAGCCGACGGTGGCCAGCATCGACACCGTGAACAGCAGGGCCACCACGCGCTCGGACCGCTTGGCGGCCCGCTCGTCGATGTCCTGGATCCGGTGCTCGTGAGGCGGCAGACCGGGGTCCGCGAACGGGTCCTTCTCGTCCGCGATGCCCACGGCGCCGTGCGCGTGGCCCTGCTCAGCGGGCAGGTTCTCTTCTGGAATCTCTTGGCTACTCATGACTTCTTGGCCTTTGCGGTCCGAGCGGCGACCCAGACGGCGACCGCGATCAGGGCGCCGAGACCGAAGATCCACGCGAACAGACCCTCACTGACCGGCCCGAGGCCGCCCAGGTTGAGACCGCCGGGGTTCACCGTCTTGGGGCTGTTGACCGCGTCGAGGTACGCGATGATGTCCTTCTTGTTCTTCTCCGACAGCGTGGTGTCGGGGAAGGACGGCATGTTCTGCGGGCCCGTCTGCATGGCCTCGTAGATGTGCTTCGGAGCGACGCCTTCCAGGCTCGGCGCGAACTTGCCCTTGGTCAGCGCGCCACCCGCACCCACGAAGTTGTGGCACTGCGCGCAGTTGGTGCGGAAGAGCTCGCCGCCCGCGGCGATGTCGGCACCGCCAGGGCCGTACTGCTCCTTGGTCGGCACCTCGGGACCGGCGCCCAGCGAGGCGATGTACGTCGCGAGCTGGTCGATCTGGGCCTGGGTGTAGATGTTCTTCTTCGCGACGACCTGCGGGCCCTGCGAGGTGGCGGCCGGCATCCGGCCGGTGCCGACCTGGAAGTCGACGGCCGCGGCGCCCACGCCGACCAGGCTGGGACCGTCGGACGAGCCCTGACCGCCGGTGCCGTGGCAGCTGGCACAGCCGACCGAGTAGAGCTTCTTGCCCTCCTCGATGGTCAGGGACTGGGAGGTCTCATCGGCCTGCGCCTGGCCCGCGGGCGCGAGCGCGGCATACAGCCCCCCAGTGGCCGCCAGCGCAAAGAGTAGGACGACGACCGCCGCCAGCGGATGGCGTCGTCGTGAGGAGAGCTTTTTCACGGATTACCCCGGTGTCAGGATCTTCTGCGTCGATGCTTCTGGGTTGTGCGCTTCTGCAGCGCGTGGAGCCGGCCCGGCTACTTGATCAGATAGATCGTGGCGAAAAGGCCGATCCAGACGACATCGACGAAGTGCCAGTAGTAGGACACGACGATGGCCGCGGTCGCCTGCTCGTGCGTGAAGCGCTTCGCCGCGTAGGTGCGGCCGAGGACGAACAGGAAGGCGATGAGGCCGCCCGTCACGTGCATGCCGTGGAACCCGGTGGTCAGGTAGAACACCGAGCCGTACGGGTCGGAGGAGAGCGAGATCCCGTCCTCCTTCACCAGGCTGGTGTACTCGTAGATCTGACCGCCGATGAAGATCGCGCCCATCACGAAGGTGACGATGAACCAGCCCCGGAGCTTCTTCACGTCCCCGCGCTCGGCGGCGAACACGCCGAGCTGGCAGGTGAGGGAGGAGAGCACCAGGATCGTGGTGTTGGTCGCGGAGAACGGAATGTTGAGATGGCTCGCCATCTCCTTCCAGTGATCCGGACCGGTCACCGATCGCAGGGTGAAGTACATCGCGAAGAGGGCCGCGAAGAACATCAGCTCGGAACTCAGCCAGATGATGGTTCCGACGCTGGTGAGGTTCGGCCGATTGACCGACGGGTGCGCGTGCCCGGTTTCTACTGTCGTTGCTGTCGCCACGACCGACATTATGTCGGTCGCTTATCTCGCGCTCACTCCGGGGGGTGCCGTTCGGGGTGTCCGCACCGTGTGTACTGCCCGGATGGCCCATCGAAGCGGTGTTCCAACAGGTGTTGACGAGGTGTCCGGGGGAGTAGCATCCGGCGCATCGGTCCTGTCCGTACGACGCTGACGTCCCGGAGGAACAATGCAGCCGACCGCCACGGTGCTGGTCTACAGCGACGACTCCAACACCCGCGAGCAGGTACGGCTGGCCGCGGGCCGGCGGCCGGCTCCCGATGTGCCGTTCGTCGAGTTCCTGGAGTGCGCGACGCCTCAGGCGGTCGTCACCGAGCTGGACAAGGGCGGCATCGACGTGTGCGTGCTGGACGGCGAGGCCGTGCCGCTGGGGGGCATGGGGGTGTGCCGGCAGATCAAGGACGAGGTGTTCAACTGCCCGCCGGTGCTGCTGCTGATCGGGCGGCCGCAGGACGCGTGGCTGGCCACGTGGAGCCGGGCGGACGCGGCCGTGACGCTGCCGGTGGATCCGGTGGAGTTCGCGGCGGCGCTGGCGTCTCTGCTGCGGCAGCAGAGGCTGCAGAGCGCCTAGGAGAGGGCGGGGCGCGGTGGGTTCGCGCGTGTGGGCCGCATGTGGCTGGTCGCGCCCGCGGGGCGGTAGCCGCATCTCCACTACCGCCCCGCGCCCCCGGTTTCTCACACTGACGTCGGCTGCAAACGCACCGCGTCCTGGGGCTTCGGTCCGTCCGGGGTGCCGTTGACGAGGGCGCTGCCGCCCCGCCAGTCCTTCCAGGCGAGGTTCCAGTCGCCGAAGCCGTTGCCGAAGTGCTCCATCTCCTCGCCGTTGGAGTTGACGACCTTCACCAGGTCGCCCGGGTGGAAGGTGTCGAAGAACCACTCGGCGTTCGAGGTGTTCATGCCGGTGCAGCCGTGGCTGACGTTCGCGTACCCCTGGGAGCCCACCGACCAGGGCGCGGCGTGGACGTACTCGCCCGACCAGGTCACCCGGGTGGCGTAGTAGACCGGAAGGTCGTACGAGTCCGAGGTGCCCTCGGCGATGCCGACCGTGCTGCCGCGCATGCGTACGAAGTACTGCTTCTCCAGTACGACCTTGACGCCGTTGCGGGTCTCGAAGCCCGGCTTGCCGGTGGTGATGGGGATCTGGTTGATCTCCTTGTCGTTCTTGTACACCGTCATCTGGTGGGCGGCGGCGTCCGTGACGGCGAGGATCTTGTCGCCGATGGTGAGTTTCAGGGGCTTGGCCGCGCCGCCCCACAGACGGTCGCTGATCTTGACGCCTTCCAGGTTGCTGTGTACCTGGAGGGTGGCGTGGGCCGGCCAGTAGTCCTTGGGCCGGTAGTGGAGTTCCTTGTCGCTCACCCAGTACCAGGAGCCCTCGACGGCGGGGACGGAGTCGACCCTGAGGGCACGCTCCACGACGGCGCGCTGGGCCTTGTCCTTGACCGCGTGGTCGAGTTGGGCGGTGACGGGCTGGCCGACGCCGTACTCGCCCCCCTTGGGGCCGAAGGTGACCTTCAGCCGCTGCTGGGTGGTGGGCATGCTGGTGTCGAAGGTGAGGACCTTGCGGCCGGGCGCGCCGTCCTCGTCCTCGGTGCTGACCTGGACCGTGTAGTGGGCGTTGGCGGCCAGCGGGGAGGTGCTGTGCCAGCGACGGCCGTCGGCGTCGAGTTCGCCCGCCACATGGCGACCGGTGGCGTCCTCGGCCGTGACGTCCGTGATCCGGTCCTCGTCGCTCTTGGCGACGACCTCCAGCGGCTTGTCGGGGTCGGCCCGCTTCCCGGCGCCGGTAGGGGTGTTGAAGGAGACCTGGTCCGCCGCGTCGTACGGCTTGCCCGACAGCGGGTTGCCGTCCGATCCGCAGGCGGTCACGCCCGCGCCGAGGGCGGTCACCAGCAGGGTGCAGCTGACGACGGTACGGGCGCACGGAGAGTGACTCATATGGTCACGCTATGAGAGGTTTTCCGGACCGGCACGCCAAGTACTCCGGACGGGGGAACGGCACTGCGCCGAAGGCGGCAACTGCCGTACGCGCGGGAGCCCGGACCCTCCTGACAGAGGGTCCGGGCTCCCGGTGTGCGCTCGGCGCGTGCTTACTGGGTGCGGTTCTCACCGCGGTAGTACTCGAACACCCAGCCGAAGAGGCCGATCATGATGATGGGCGCCGAGAAGTACAGCAGCCACCAGCCGACGGCGACACCGAGGAAGGCCAGCGCGCCACCGACACCGAGGGCGAGCGGCTGCCAGCTGTGCGGGCTGAAGAAGCCCACCTCGCCCGCCTCGTCCGCGACGTCGGCCTCCTTGTTGTCCTGGGCACCGGCGTCCACCCGCGAGGCCGTGAAGCCCAGGTAGAAGCCGATCATGATGCACAGGCCGAAGGCCATGAAGAGCGCCGTGGTACCGGCCGCCTCCTTCGACCACACGCCATAGACGATCGCCATGGCGAGGACGAAGACGCTCAGCCACACGAACATGCGGCCCTGGATCTTCACTTGCCGGCCTCCTTGCTGCCCGCGACAGCGGCGGCGACGTGACCGTGCTCCAGCTGCTCCAGGGCGGCGATCTCAGGGTGGTGCAGGTCGAACGCCGGGGATTCGCTGCGGATCCGCGGCAGGGTGACGAAGTTGTGCCGCGGCGGCGGGCAGGAGGTCGCCCACTCCAGCGAACGGCCGTAGCCCCACGGGTCGTCGACCTCGACCTTCTTGCCGTACTTGGCCGTCTTCCACACGTTGTAGAGGAACGGCAGGATCGACAGGCCGAGCAGGAAGGAGCTGATCGACGAGATCGTGTTCAGCGTGGTGAAGCCGTCCTGCGCCAGGTAGTCGGCGTACCGGCGTGGCATGCCCTCGGCGCCCAGCCAGTGCTGGACCAGGAAGGTGCCGTGGAAGCCGATGAACAGCGTCCAGAAGGTGATCTTGCCGAGCCGCTCGTCGAGCATCTTGCCCGTCATCTTCGGCCACCAGAAGTGGAAGCCGGAGAACATCGCGAAGACGACCGTGCCGAAGACCACGTAGTGGAAGTGGGCCACCACGAAGTACGAGTCGGAGACGTGGAAGTCCATCGGCGGCGAGGCCAGGATGACACCGGTCAGACCACCGAAGGTGAAGGTGATCAGGAAGCCGGTGGCCCAGAGCATCGGGGTCTCGAAACTCAGTGACCCCTTCCACATCGTTCCGATCCAGTTGAAGAACTTCACACCGGTCGGTACGGCGATGAGGAACGTCATGAAGGAGAAGAACGGCAGCAGCACACCGCCGGTGACGTACATGTGGTGCGCCCACACTGTCACGGACAGACCTGCGATCGCGATGGTCGCCGCGATCAGACCCATGTAGCCGAACATCGGCTTACGGGAGAAGACCGGGATGACCTCGGAGATGATGCCGAAGAACGGCAGGGCGATGATGTACACCTCTGGATGGCCGAAGAACCAGAAGAGGTGTTGCCAGAGCAGGGCTCCGCCGTTGGCCGCGTCGAAGACATGTGCCCCGAATTTCCGATCCGCCTCCAGCGCGAACAGCGCGGCGGCGAGGACGGGGAAGGCGAGCAGGACCAGGACGGCGGTCAGCAGCACGTTCCACACGAAGATCGGCATGCGGAACATGGTCATGCCCGGTGCACGCATGCAGATGATCGTGGTGATGAAGTTGACCGCGCCGAGGATGGTGCCGAAGCCGGAGAAGGCCAGACCCATGATCCACATGTCCGCGCCGAGGCCCGGCGAGCGGACCGCGTCCGACAGCGGGGAGTAGGCGAACCAGCCGAAGTCGGCCGCGCCCTGCGGGGTGAGGAAACCGCCGACCGCGATGGACGAGCCGAACAGGTAGAGCCAGTAGGCGAACATGTTCAGCCGCGGGAACGCGACGTCCGGCGCGCCGATCTGGAGCGGCATGATCCAGTTCGTGAAGCCGGCGAACAGCGGCGTCGCGAACATCAGCAGCATGATCGTGCCGTGCATCGTGAACGCCTGGTTGAACTGCTCGTTCGACATGATCTGCAGACCGGGGCGAGCGAGCTCGGCGCGCATCAGCAGCGCCATCACACCGCCGATCAGGAAGAACGCGAACGACGTGACCAGATAGAGCGTGCCGATGGTCTTGTGGTCGGTGGTCGTCAGCCACTTCACCACGACATTGCCGGGCTGCTTGCGCCTGACCGGCAGCTCGTCAGCGTACGAGCCTTCAGCCGCGGCACCCTGGGGTTCGTTGAGGATGCTCACAGGTTGTTCGTCTCCCGGTTCTTCTCGTGGCTCGTCTGCGCGATGCCGGCGGGAATGTAACCGGTCTGCCCCTTCTTGACGAGGTCCTTGAGGTGCTGCTGGTAGCGCTCAGGCGAGACGACCTTCACGTTGAACAGCATCCGGGAGTGGTCGACGCCGCAGAGCTCGGCACACTTGCCGAGGAAGGTGCCCTCCTGATTGGGAGTCACCTGGAACGCGTTGGTGTGGCCCGGGATGACGTCCATCTTCATCAGGAACGGCACCACCCAGAAGGAGTGGATGACGTCACGCGAGGTGAGGACGAAGCGGACGGTCTCACCCTTGGGGAGCCAGAGCGTCGGACCGGGGTTGCCGGTCTGCGGGTTCCTGGTGCCCGGCGTACCGACGTCGTAGACGCCACCGGCGGCGGCCGGGAATTCCTTCTTGAACCGGTCCGGAATGGCGTCCAGGTTCGCGTCGGTCTTCGCGTCGCCGGAAACACCGTCGACGGGCGTGATGTAGTTGAAGCCCCAGCTCCACTGGAAGCCGACCACGTTGACCGTGACGTCGGGCTTCTTGTCGGTGAGGCTGAGGATCTTCGTCTCGTCACGCGCGGTGAAATAGAACAACACCGAGACGATGATGAGCGGAACCACCGTGTACAGCGCCTCGATCGGCATGTTGTACCGGGTCTGCGCCGGAACCTCGATCTTGGTGCGGCTGCGCCGGTGGAAGATGGCGCTCCAGATGATCAGACCCCACACCAGCACGCCGACGGCGAGCGCGGCGGCCCAGGAACCCTGCCACAGGGAGAGGATCCGCGGAGCCTCTTCCGTGGTCGGGGTGGGCATACCAAGGCGGGGGAAGTCCTTGTATGTGCAACCGGTAGCGGTCGCAAGGACCAGGCCCGCGGTCATTGCCTGCAGCAGCTTCCGCCGCATCGGGCGCCGCGGCGAGCGGTCGGAGCCGTTGGGACTCACGTAGCGCCTTCCCGAGAGTCTCGCCCGCGCGGTTCGGCTGCGGCCTTCTCGCTGGTCGGTCGCCGCCCTGCGTCGGGCAGGGGTTTGGATGTTTATGCGGACCAAACCCTAGCCGACGCGATTCGGGGGGTCGCGGGGAGGGGGGCATACGCGCCGCCTGTCACTCCTTAAGGGTGCGATTGGGCGCCCAATAGCTCGGGTTGTCGGGGTTTCGTGCGCGGGTGCAGGTGCGTGAGGGGCTGGTCGCGCCCACGCGGCGGAGCCGCAAACAGGTACAGCCCCGCGCCCCTGAGGCCGGGTGCTCCACCGGAGTTTTACCGTTGCTGTGTGCCCTACTTCGACGCCGCGTCTGCCGCCCCTCTTCATCCCGTTGCCCGTCAGGCTCTGTTGGCTGCACTGGACGACGGGTGGGCCGATCCCTCCCGTCTCTACCGCGAGGGGCGGAAGGCACGCATGCTGCTGGACGCCGCCCGGGAGGCGGCCGCCGAGGCCGTCGGATGCCGGCCGGACGAACTGACTTTCACCCCGTCCGGTACCCGGGCCGTCCATACGGGCACGGCAGGCGCGTTGGCCGGTCGCCGTCGCACCGGACGTCACCTGATCGTGTCAGCCGTCGAACACTCCTCGGTACTCCATTCGGCCGAGGTGTTCGAGGCCGGGGGCGGAGAGGTGACGCGGGTGCCGGTGCGGCGGACCGGCGCGGTGGACGTCGAGTCGTACGCCGCCGCCCTCCGCGCGGACACCGCACTCGCGTGCCTCCAGTCGGCCAACCACGAGGTGGGGACCGTGCAGCCGGTGGCGGCGGTGGCCGAGGTGTGCCGGGCGGCCGGGGTGCCGTTGCTGGTGGACGCGGCGCAGTCGCTGGGGTGGGGGCGGGCGGAGGGCGACTGGTCCTTGCTGACGGCGAGTGCGCACAAGTGGGGTGGGCCGAGCGGGGTCGGGCTGCTGGTCGTACGCAAAGGGGTGCGGTTCGCCGTCCAAGGGGCTTCGGACGAGCGGGAGTCGGGGCGTTCGGCCGGTTTCGAGAACCTTCCGGCGATCATCGCGGCGGCCGCGTCACTGCGGGCCGTCCAGGCGGAGGCGGAGCAGGAGGCCGTACGACTGCGGGAGCTGACGGCGCGGATCCGGGCGCGGGTGCCGGAGTTGGTCCCGGACGTGGAGGTGGTGGGGGACGCGGACCGGCGCCTGCCGGGCGTCGTCACCTTCTCCTGTCTCTATGTCGACGGAGAGACCCTGCTCCACGAACTCGACCGCGAGGGCTTCTCCGTGTCGTCCGGATCGTCCTGCACGAGCAGCACGCTGACGCCCAGCCATGTGCTGAAGGCGATGGGCGTCCTGAGCGAGGGGAACGTGCGGGTGTCCCTGCCGACGGGGGCGGCCGAGACGGACGTCGACCGCTTCCTGGAGGTGCTGCCGGGGGTGGTGGCGGGGGTGCGGGAGAAGCTGGGGGCACCGGTGCCGACGGCGACCGTGCGGCAGGCGGAGGAAGTGGTCGTGGACTCGCTCGGGAAGCGGTGCCCGATCCCGGTCATCGAGTTGGCGAAGGTCATCGGCAGCGTGCCGGTGGGCGGCAGGGTGCGGGTCCTGTCCGACGACGAGGCCGCACGACTCGACATCCCCGCGTGGTGCGAGATGCGGGGCCAGGAGTACGAGGGCGAGGAGAAGGCAGAGAAAGGAACGGCGTACTTGGTACGCCGGATCAGCTGAAGCGCCCCGTCAGGGGCGCGGGGCCGTGTCAGGGGCGCGGGGCCGTGTCAGGGGCGCGGGGCCGTGTCAGGGGCGCGGGGCCGTGTCAGGGGCGCGGGGCCGTGCCAGGGGCGCGGGGCCGCCGCGTGTGCGCGACCAGCCCCCACGCCCCCGCCCCCGAGACTCAGACCAGGTAGCCGCGAACCTCTTCGGCGGCCTCGTCCCCGTACGCCTTCGTGAACCGCTCCATGAAGTGCCCACGACGCAGCTGGTACTCCTGCGTTCCCACCGTCTCGATGACGAGGGTCGCCAGCATGCAGCCCACCTGGGCCGCCCGCTCCAGCGAGACCCCCCACGCCAGGCCCGAGAGGAACCCCGCGCGGAACGCGTCGCCGACGCCCGTCGGGTCGGCCTTGCGCTCCTCGTCGGGGCAGCCGACCTCGATCGTCTCCTCGCCGGCCTTCTCGATCCGCACCCCGCGTGCGCCCAGCGTGGTGACCCGGTGGCCGACCTTCCCGAGGATCTCCTCGTCGCTCCAGCCGGTCTTGGTCTCGATCAGACCCTTCTCGTACTCGTTGGAGAAGAGGTACGTCGCGCCGTCCAGCAGTATCCGGATCTCGTCGCCGTTCATCCGGGCGATCTGCTGGGAGAAGTCGGCGGCGAAGGGGATGGCGCGGGCGCGGCACTCCTCCGTGTGGCGGAGCATGCCCTCGGGGTCGTCCGCACCGATGAGCACCAGGTCGAGGCCGCCCACCCGGTCGGCGACGGTCTTCAGCTCGATCAGGCGGGCCTCGCTCATCGCGCCCGTGTAGAAGGAGCCGATCTGGTTGTGGTCGGCGTCGGTCGTGCACACGAAACGCGCGGTGTGCAGGGTCTCGGAGATGCGGACGGAGTCCGTGTCGACGCCGTGCCGGTCCAGCCAGGCACGGTACTCGTCGAAGTCGAAGCCCGCCGCGCCCACCAGGACCGGCCGGGTGCCGAGCTGTCCCATGCCGAACGCGATGTTCGCGCCGACGCCGCCCCGGCGGACGTCCAGGTTGTCGACCAGGAAGGACAGCGAGACCGTGTGCAACTGGTCCGCGACGAGCTGGTCGGCGAATCGGCCGGGGAAGGTCATGAGGTGGTCGGTGGCGATGGAGCCGGTGACTGCGATGCGCACGGCTGGGACTCTCCTGAGGGAAAAGAAGGGGCGCGCGGTAGCGCTCGTTGGAAGGGCGGTGGCGGGAGACGGGCGGGCGTGATTGACAGTTAACGCTACCGGGTCGGCGGGGGCGCCCTGAAGGTGCCAAAACTACCCGATAGTAGATCTTTCTTCGCAGCACCCGACGTGCATACGGTTCGGTCATGACGAACCTCAAGGTCCACGCCCCCGCTCCGGCCGACCTCGACGGCGACCTGGCGTCGCTGCGCGGTGACTGCGCGCGGATGGCCCCGCACTGGGCGGTTCCCGATCACAGCGATGCCCGGCCGGTGCCGCCGTCACTCATCCACGGGGTGACCGTGCCGAAGAAGTCCGCCAGGCTGCTGGACGCGATGTCCGACTACGGCGACTGAGCCGCCCGGCGCGTTTCCAGGGAACCGCGCGCTCCCCTCCCGCGTCCCATCGCCGTCCCCCTTGAAGGGGAGGCGGGATACGACACGCGGCAAGGAGCGATGTGGTGAAGAGCGAGCGACCCGAGAACGACGACGCGGCCGCGGGCACCGGCGGGGAGCCCCCCGAGGCCCGGCAGACCACGGAGTCGCCGAAGGCGGCCGAGCCCGACGCCCGGCCCGGCGCGGAGCCCGCCGAAAGCACCGCACACCCGGCACGGGACAGGACCACGGCAGAGCCGGAAACGGCCCCGGAGCCGGAGCGATCCCGCGAGCCGGCAGCTCCCCCGGCCGCGGAGACGGATCCCGAGCCCACGGCGAGCCCCGAGCCGACCGCGTCCCGCACCGAGGCCAGCACCGAGGCCCGCACCGAGGCCCGCACCGAGGCCCGCACCGAGGCCGAGGCTCCCGAGCCGGATACAGCCCCGGCGCCGGCAGCGCCCCCCGCCGCGGAGACGGACCCCGAGGCCGTGGGAAGTCCCCGGTCGACCGCGGCCCCCTCCGCGGACAGGGCTCCCGCACCGGACGGGACCCCGAAGTCGGAAACACCCCGGAAGCCGGAAGAGACCCCGGCCCCGGAGCCTCAGGAAACCCCCGGCGCGGACACGACCCCCCAGGCACAAGAAACCCCCGCCCCGGACACAGCCCCGGAGCCGCAGGAAACCCCCGGCCCAGACACGGCCCCCCAGGCGCAAGAAACCCCCGGCCCGGACGCGGCCCCCGAGTCCGAGGTGGCCTCGCTCTCTGGTGTCGGCGCGGTTCTCGGGGGCGATGACGGTCGTCCCGCCCGGCGGCGGTCCCCCGCTGTCATCGCCTCCGTGGCCGCCGCCGTGCTGCTGATCGGTGGCGGTGGGGCCTATCTCGCCGCGAGCGGCGGCTCCGGCGGCGGGACCGGGGCCGGGACCGGGACCGGGGCCTCCGGTGGCTCCACTCCCCCGCCGCTCGCCCTGGACGGTTACTCCTCCGGGGGCAACGGGATAGCCGTGGGCGAGCCCAACCCCTACGGCATGACCTACAAGGCGGGCGGAGCGTTCCCCGACGGGCCCGGCTCGGCCGCCGTGTACCAGCCGGCCGGTGAGGTCTCCAAGGACCGGGTGGCCGCGCTGGCGAAGGCGCTCGGGGTCGACGGGTCGCCGGTCGCCGAGGGCGGGGTGTGGAAGGTCGGCACCGACAACGACGGTTCCGGCGGGAGTCTCCAGGTGAACAGGGCCGCCCCCGGCATCTGGACGTACAGCCGCTACGCCCCCGGCACCGACAACTGCAAGAGCGGCCTCGTATGCGCCCAGGATCCGGCGGCGCCGGCCGGCGACGCGGTGAGCGTCTCCGTCGCGGAGAAGGCGGCGGCGCCGGTCCTCAAGGCGGTCGGCCAGGACGACGCGAAGCTCGACACGAGCCAGGTCATGGGCGCTCAGCGGGCGGTGAACGCCGATCCCGTGGTGGGCGGGCTGCCGACGTACGGCTGGACGACCGGGCTGACCGTCAGCAAGCAGGGCGAGATCGTCGGCGGCAACGGGATGCTGGCGACGCCGGCCAAGGGCGACACGTATCCGGTGCTGAGCGCCGAGAAGACGCTGGGCCTGATGAACGCGGCGCCCCGCTCCGACCACCGGATGGGCATCGGCGGCTGCGCCAGTTCCGTACCGCTGAAGGACCGGCTGGAGCAGCCGTGCTCCGCCTCGACGTCGTCCGCTTCCCCGGCCGTCTCGGCCGTGATCGACAACGCGGTGTTCGGGCTGGCCGCGCAGTCCGTCGGCGGCCGGCAGGCACTGGTGCCGTCCTGGCTGTTCCAGGTGCGCGGCGCGGCGGACTCGTACACCGTCACCTATCCGGCGGTGGACCCGAAGTACCTGGCCTCCGCCGCCTCCCCGACGCCGAGTTCCTCGCCGGGGACCCCGAAGGACGTGAAGGTGGACGGCTACACCGCCGACGGCAACGAGCTGACCGTGGCCTTCACCGGCGGAGTGTGCGCCGACTACAAGGCCTCCGCGGACGAGGGCTCGGAGCAGGTGGTGGTCAAGGTGACCGAGACGCCCTGGCCGGACAAGGTCTGCATCATGATCGCCAAGCAGTACCACCAGACGGTGCGTCTCGACGCGCCGCTGGACGGCCGGAAGGTGGTCGGTACGAACGGCACGGCGGTCCCGAAGGAGAAGGCGACCACCCTCGACCCGCAGGCGGGCTGAGCACACACGAAGGCGGCGGCCCCTCGGTGAGGGACCGCCGCCTTCGCTCTGCCGTGCCGGGCCGGCTCAGCTGAAGGAGTCGCCGCAGGCGCAGGAGCCGGTCGCGTTCGGGTTGTCGATCGTGAAGCCCTGCTTCTCGATGGTGTCGACGAAGTCGATCGACGCGCCGCCCAGGTAGGGGGCGCTCATACGGTCGGTGACCACCTTGACGCCGCCGAAGTCCTTGACCACGTCTCCGTCGAGGGAACGCTCGTCGAAGAACAGCTGGTAGCGCAGGCCGGAGCAGCCGCCGGGCTGGACGGCGACACGCAGGGCGAGGTCTTCACGGCCTTCCTGGTCGAGCAGGGCCTTGACCTTGGCCGCGGCGGCGTCACTGAGGATGATGCCGTCGGTGACGGTGCTGGTCTCGTCCGATACGGACATCTACATCTCTCCCGGGTTGTACGGAGACTGCTTGCCGACGAGTGCAACCGGCGGGTCCGCTGTTTCATTCCGGGCCGGCGTTCGCGTTCTCGCGTTTTCACGTTTTCGCGCCTTCGTCTACGTACCCATGCTCGCACATGCCCGAAGTCACGCACAGCGGCCTGTTGACCACCCCACCACCACTCCGTGGCCACCCTCCCGCAACCCTCCGGTACGGCTCCGGGATTCACGTCACATCGACACAATGGGCATCGTCAAAGTGACGTGAAGCGGTTATGATAGATAACGTCAGAACGACGAAAAGTAGAAAGGGTGCGTGCCGTGACCACCGCCCAGACCACGGAGCTCGACGTACAGCCGACTCCGCTCGCCCTGTTGCTGCTCGGCCGTGAGGCCGACCCGAAGAGCGAGCGGGGCGTCGAGTGTCCCGGCGACCTGCCCTCGCCGTCCGACCCGGACCTGGTCGCGCGCGCCCGCGCGGCCAAGGAGAAGCTCGGCGACAAGGTCTTCGTGCTCGGCCACCACTACCAGCGCGACGAGGTCATCCAGTTCGCCGATGTCACGGGCGACTCCTTCAAGCTGGCCCGGGACGCGGCCGCCCGCCCGGAGGCCGAGTACATCGTCTTCTGCGGTGTGCACTTCATGGCCGAGTCCGCCGACATCCTGACCTCGGACGACCAGAAGGTGGTCCTTCCCGACCTGGCGGCCGGCTGCTCGATGGCCGACATGGCGACGGCCGAGCAGGTCGCCGAGTGCTGGGACGTGCTGACGGAGGCGGGGATAGCCGAGCAGGTCGTCCCCGTCTCGTACATGAACTCGTCCGCGGACATCAAGGCGTTCACGGGCAAGCACGGCGGCACCATCTGCACCTCGTCCAACGCCCAGCGGGCCCTGGAGTGGGCGTTCGAACAGGGAGAGAAGGTCCTGTTCCTCCCCGACCAGCACCTCGGACGCAACACCGCCGTCCGCGACATGGGGATGAGCCTGGAGGACTGCGTCCTCTACAACCCCCACAAGCCGAACGGCGGCCTCACCCCGGAGCAGCTGCGCGACGCCAGGATGATCCTGTGGCGCGGCCACTGCTCGGTCCACGGCCGCTTCTCGCTGGACTCGGTGAACGACGTCCGCGAGCGCATCCCCGGCGTGAACGTCCTCGTCCACCCCGAGTGCAGGCACGAGGTCGTGTCGGCGGCGGACTACGTCGGTTCGACCGAGTACATCATCAAGGCCCTGGAGGCGGCCCCGGCCGGCTCCAAGTGGGCGATCGGCACGGAGCTGAACCTGGTCCGCCGGCTGGCGAACCGTTTCGCTCCCGAGGGCAAGGAGATCGTCTTCCTCGACAAGACCGTCTGCTTCTGCTCGACGATGAACCGCATCGACCTCCCCCACCTGGTCTGGGCCCTGGAGTCGCTGGCCGAGGGCAACCTGGTCAACCGGATCGAGGTCGACAAGGAGACGGAGGCGTTCGCCAAGCTGGCGCTGGAGCGGATGCTGGCACTGCCGTAGCCGTAGTCGTAGCCGTACGACAGCCGTACGGCCCCCGTGTCACCCCGAGTCGACGGGTTTCCGCTCGGGGTGCGCGGGGTCGAGGGTGAAGATGGTGCCGTCGGAGGTCGAGAGGACCAGGGCACCCCGGTTGAACCACACGGTCGGCAGCAGTCCGCTGTTGCCGAGCACCTGGGCACGTGCGGAGGACTCCCACAGCAGGGTGCCCTTGGCCGCGTCGAGCGCGACCACCCGCCCGCTCGCGCCGGCCATGTACACCGTGCGCCCGCTCGCGTCCACCGAGGCCTGGCCCGGCGACTCGAGGTTCGTGTGGCTGTCCCACAGCCGGGCCCCCGTCATGGGCGAGAAGGCGGTGACCAGGCCGCTGGAGGTGGCGAGGTAGAACGTGCCGTGGGCCAGCGTGGGCAGCCCGCCCCGGTAGTGCTCGGGCAGGGGGGTCAGGGTGCGTCTGCCGGAGTCGGGGTCGATGCGCACGATGCGGGTGTAGATCAGGTCGGGGCCGTTGTCGACATCCTTGTCGTCCGACTCCAGGAAGACCAGCTGTCCGGAGAGAACGCCCACGAAGCTGGCCTGCTGGGCGGGGGACGACAGCGTGCGGACCGAGCCGTCGGCGTCGACGAGATAGAACTTCGTGGCGTGCGAGCCGTCCTCCTGGTCGGCGCACTCCACGTAGGGAAGGCCGTCGGCGGACATCGCCGAGCAGAGGTAGCCGATGGGCACGGGGATGGTGCGGCGCGCGGTGCCGTCCTGTGCCGAGCGGACGGTCACCGCGCTGCCGTCGCCCTCCTCGGTCAGGGTCACCCCGTCGGCGTAGGCCGATCCCAGGCTGTCCGTGCGTACCGCGTGGGACCAGAGTTCGGAGCCGGTCTCCCGGTCGAGCCCGAGGACGGACTGGGCCTTTCCCAGGCCGCTGTCGTCGGTGATCTGCAGTTCGACGAGGACCTTGTCGCCGTCCACGCCGAGGACGGTCGTGATGTAACGGTCCGCAGGCACCCCGCTGGGTGCGATGTCGGCGCGCCACAGGGTCCGGCCGGTGCCGGCGTCGACCCGGGTCGGGAGGAGCGCGGTGCCGCCGCAGTAGACGGAGCCGCCGTCCGACACACAGGTGGGCGAGGTGTCGCCTTCGTAGCCCGGCGCCTTCTTCGCCCCGCGCTCGGCGGGCGCGGACACGGTGGTCTGCCAGGGCTTCCAGCCGGCGGGGAGGGTGCCCCAGCGGGAGGCCGGCGCACCGGTGGCACCGGTACCACCGGTGCGCGCCTCGCCGTCGCCGTTCCACGGGCCCAGCAGGAGGAAGCCGGTCAGGGCGGCGGTGAGGGCGGTGGCCAGGACAGCGCACAGCACGAGCAGGGCCCGCCGGGGCAGGCGGCGGGTGACCGGACGGACGGTGGTGCCGGGGGCCGGGGCGCCGGGGTGGCCCGCGGAGGGCAGGCGCAGGGCCAGCGTCTCCGGTTCGCCGGGCGCCCGCTCCGGCAGGACCCGCTCGAACTCCGCCGCCAGTTCGTCGAGTCCGGGCCGGTCGGCGGGGGCCTTGGCCAGACAGCGTTCCAGGACCGCGCGCAGCGGCCCGGTCACCCCGTCCAGGACGGGCGCGTTGTGGACCACCCGATAGCCGGTCAGATAGGGGCTGTCGGCGTCGAAGGGGCCGCGTCCGGTGACGCAGTACACCAGCAGCGCGCCGAGCGAGAAGACGTCCGAGGCGGGGCCGACCGTACGGGCGTCGGTGAACTGCTCCGGGGACATGAACGGCGGGGTGCCGACCAGCTGCCCGGTCTCGGTGAGGGTGTTGTGGTTCTCGGCCGCCCGGGAGATGCCGAAGTCGATGACGCGGGGGCCGTCCTCGGCGATCAGGACGTTGGCCGGTTTCAGGTCGCGGTGCACGACCCCGGCCCGGTGGATGTCCCGGAGCGCCTCCACCAGGCCCAGTGCCAGGGGCCGCAGGTCGGTGACGCGCAGGGCGCCGTGGTCGCGGATGCGGGCGGCGAGCGACTTCCCGGGCACGTACTGGGTGGCCATCCAGGGCGGTTCGGCCTCCGGGTCGGCGTCCACCACGGCCGCGGTGAAGGCGCCGCTCACCCGGCGGGCGGCCTCGACCTCCTGCCGGAACCGGGCCCGGAAGACCGGGTCCTGGGCGTACTGGGCGTGCACCACCTTGACGGCGACCTCGCGCCCGGAGCGGGATCTGGCCCGGTAGACGACGCCCATGCCGCCGGCTCCGAGCCGGTCGACGAGTCTGTGGCCGCCGATCGACCTCGGGTCGTCCTTGTGCAGCGGCACCAGAAACTCCCCTTCGCCGCATGGCAGTTCGAGTCGACAGCATACGGAACCGGTAACACGCCGACGGCCGGTTCCCGGTGGGTCGCCGGGAACCGGCCGTCGTTCACAGGACCGTCCCGCGGTCACGGGGCTGTCCGGACGGCCGTGGGACCGTCACACGGCCGTGGGGCCGTCCGGACGGCCGTGGGACCGTCACACGGCCGCGGGCTCCGGTTCCTCGGCGGGCCGCGCCGGTTCCGCGGGCCCCTGCCCCTTCTTCGCCGCGCGCTTGCGCGCCCGGCGCTCCTTGCGGAGTTCGAGCATCGCGTACAGCGTCGGCACCAGCAGCAGGGTGAGCAGCGTGGAGGTGATCAGACCGCCGATCACGACCACCGCCAGCGGCTGGGCGATGAAGCCACCCTCGCCGGTGACGCCGAGCGCCATCGGAAGGAGGGCGAAGATGGTCGCCAGGGCGGTCATCAGGATCGGGCGGAGCCGGTGCCGGCCGCCCTCGATCACCGCTTCGACCACGCCGTGACCCTGGCGCCGGTACTGGTTGATGAGGTCGATCAGCACGATCGCGTTGGTCACCACGATGCCGATCAGCATCAGCATGCCGATCATCGCGGGGACACCCATCGGGGTGCCGGTGACGATCAGCAGGCCGATCGCGCCGGTCGCCGCGAACGGGATGGAGACCAGCAGGATCAGCGGCTGCACGAGCGACCGGAAGGTCCCGACCAGCACCATGAAGACGATCGCGATCGCCGCGAGCATCGCCAGGCCCAGGTTCCTGAACGCGCTGTCCTGGTCCGAGGTGACCCCGCCGATCGAGGCCGTCGCGCCCGCCGGGAGCTTCAACGCCTTGATCTTGGACTGGAGTTGACTGCTGACCGCGCCGGTGTTGTCGCCGGTCGGCTTCGCCGTGATGGTCGCGGCGCGCTGGCCGTCGATCCGGGTCATCGACACCGGCCCGTCCACCAGCTTCACGGTGGCGATGTCGCCCAGCTTCACCGGGCCCAGCTTGAGGGCGCGCAGCTGTGCGAGGGTCTCGGCCGGCTTCGCCGACTTCACGACGACGTCCCGCTCGGTGTCGTCGAGGACCGCCTTCGCGGCCGTGGTGCCCTTGACCGCCTGGGTGACGGCGGCGCCCAGCGTCTGGTCGTCGAACCCGGCCGCGGCGGCCTTGGCGTTGGCCTTCACCGAGATGCGCGGCACGCTCTGGGAGAGGTCGCTGGTGACGTCGGTGACGTCGTCCAGCCGGGCGACGGCGGCCCGCACCTGCTCCGAGGCCGTGCGCAGCACCTTCCCGTCGGCCGCCTTCACGACGACGCTCAGGTCCTGGCTGCCGAAGCCGTCACCGGCGGACACCGTGGTCGTACCGATGCCCGGCAGCTTGTGCAGGCCGTCCTCGATGGCCGTCTGCACCTTGTCGTACGACTTCGCGTCGTCCAGCATCACCGAGTACGAGGCCTGGTTGGTGTCCGTGCCGCCGCCGAAGGCCGCCATGAAGCCGGACGAGCCGACCGTGACCTGGTAGTCCTTCACCCCGTCGACGGAGGCGAGCAGCTTCTCGACCTTCTTCGCCTGCGCGTCGGTCGCCGCCAGGCTGGTGCCCGGCTTCAGCTCCTGCTTGACGGTGAGGACCTCCTGGTCGCCCTGGTCGAAGAAGTTGGTCTTCAGCAGCCCGGCCATGCCGAACGTGACGACCAGGACCACGATCGCGATCAGCACGCTGGTGAGGCGGCGCCGGGTCGCGAAGCGCAGGACGGGCACGTAGGCGCGCTGGAGCCTGCTGTCGGCCTCCTTCGCCTCGGCCTTGCGGCGGGCCTCCGCGGCGTCCTCGGGGGTGCCCTTCGGGGCGCGCAGGAACCAGTACGACAGCACCGGTACGACCGTCAGCGAGACCAGCAGGGAGGCCAGCAGCGCGGCCGTCACGGTGATGCTGAACGAGCCGAACAGGGCGCCCACCATGCCGCCGACCAGACCGATCGGCAGGAAGACGGCGACCGTGGTGAGGGTGGAGGAGGTGACCGCGCCGGCCACCTCGCGGACCGCGCCGAGGATGGCGGCCTGGCGCTCCTCGCCGTAGCCGAGGTGGCGCTTGATGTTCTCCAGGACCACGATCGAGTCGTCGACGACCCGGCCGATGGCGATGGTGAGCGCGCCGAGCGTGAGCATGTTGAGGGAGAGACCGCGGGTCCACAGCACGATCAGCGCGAGGACCACCGACAGCGGGATGGAGACCGCCGTCACCAGGGTGGAGCGGACCGAGGCCAGGAAGACCAGGATGATCAGGACCGCGAAGACCAGGCCGAGGGCGCCCTCGGTGGTCAGGCCCTTGATGGACTTGGAGACCGCCGGGCCCTGGTCGCTGACGACCGTGAGGGTGGCGTCGGAGCCGAGGTCCTGACGCAGCTTCGGCAGCTTGTCCTTGACCGCGTTCGAGATGGAGACCGCGCTGCCGTCGTGGTCCATGGTGACGTTCACGGCGAGGCTGGGGCGGCCGTCGGTGCGGGTGATCGAGTCGGCCGGAGCCTCCTGCTCCTTGACCGAGGCCACATCACCGAGGCGCACGGGCTGCTTGACGCCCTGCCCGGTGACCATCAGGTCCTTGATCTGCGCCAGCGAGGTGAGTCCGCCGCCGACCTGGACGGTGCGGTTGGCGCCGTCCTCGTCGAAGGAGCCCGCCGGGACGGTCGCGCCGGCCGCCTGGAGCGTCTGGGCGAGGGCGGCGGAGGTGAGACCCGCGCGCGCCAGCTTCGCGTCCGAGGGGGTGACGGTGACCTGGAGGTCCCGCACGCCGGTGACCTGGATGCGGCCGACGCCGTCGATGTCCTTCAGGTCCGGGACGACCGTCTTGTCGAGCTGGTCGGCGAGGGCCTGCTGGTCCTGGCCGGAGGAGACGGCGAGGACCACGGTCGGGATGTCGTCCGTGGAGCCGGAGATGACCTGCGGGTCGACGGAGTCCGGGAGCTGGGCCCGGTTGACGGCCAGCTGGACGTCGGCCACCAGCTGCTTGGTGTCGCTGCCGTAGTCGAAGGACGCCATGATCACGGCGTTGCCCTCGCTCGCGGTGGAGGTGACGCCGGTGATCCCGTCGACGCCTTCGAGGTTGTTCTCGACGGGCTCGATGACCTGCTTCTCGACGACGTCGGGGGCCGCTCCCTGGTAGGGGGCGATGACCGACACCACGGGCAGGGAGATGGTGGGCAGCAGCTGCTGCTTGATCTGGGGGATGGCGATCGCCCCGAAGGCGAGCGCGATCAATGACATGAGGCCTATCAGGGCCCGCTGCGCGAGGCTGAATCGGGACAGCCAGGACATGGGTCAGGGTCTCTTTTCGGTGAGCTGCTGTGAGCTGAGCTGCTGTGAGCGGCGGATGAGCTGCGGATGTACGGCACAGGAGGCACCTGTGAGCGCCCACCCCACCACCCTGGCCCATGCGCGGCCCTGCTCCCGTAGGCCCTGGGTGCCGTCCTTTATTCGGCTCCTACTCCCGCCGCAGTACGTCCGGGTGGAGGTCAGTCCATCCTCGGACGGACCAGCCCCGACTCGTAGGCGATCACCACGAGCTGGGCCCGGTCCCGGGCGCCCAGCTTGGCCATGGCCCGGTTGACGTGCGTCTTCACGGTCAGCGGGCTGACCTCCAGGCGCTCGGCGATCTCGTCGTTGGAGTGCCCGCCGGCGACCTGGACCAGCACCTCGCGCTCGCGTGAGGTGAGGGCGTCGAGCCGCTCGGCGCGGGCCGGGTCGCGGCCGTCGGCGCCGCCGTCGCCCTGGGCGAGGAAGCGGGCGATCAGCCCCTTGGTGGCGGTCGGGGAGAGCAGCGCCTCGCCGCCGGCGGCGACCCGGATGGCGCTCAGCAGCTCCTCGGGTTCGCTGCCCTTGCCGAGGAAGCCGGAGGCACCGGCGCGCAGCGCCTGCACGACGTAGTCGTCGACCTCGAAGGTGGTCAGTATGACCACCCGGACCCGGTCGAGGGACGGGTCCTCGCTGATCAGCCGGGTGGCGGCCAGGCCGTCCGTGCCCGGCATCCGGATGTCCATCAGGACGACGTCGGCCCGGGTCTCCCCGGCCAGCCGCACCGCCTCGGCGCCGTCGGAGGCCTCGCCGACCACCTCCATGTCGGGCTCGGAGTCGACGAGTACGCGGAACGCGCTGCGCAGCAGGGCCTGGTCGTCGGCGAGCAGGACACGGATCGTCATACGGAATCCCCCAGGGCGGCCGTTCGGTGGTTCGTACGGTCGTCGGTGTCGGTCTTGACCGGCAGGATCGCATGGACGCGGAAGCCGCCGCCGTAGCGGGGGCCGGTGGTGAGGGTGCCGCGCAGGGCGGTGACGCGCTCGCGCATGCCGAGCAGGCCGTGGCCGCCGCCCTCCTCGGGGGAGGTGTCCTCGCCGGAGCCGTTGTCGAGGACGGTGACCTCGATGCGCGGTCCGACGCGTACGACGCTGACCTCGGCCTTGGCCTCGGGTCCCGCGTGCTTCTGCACGTTGGTCAGGGCCTCCTGGATGATCCGGTAGGCGGCCAGGTCCACGGCGGCGGGCAGGGTGGTGCCCTGGTCGGCGCGGGCCACCTCGACCTGGAGGCCCGCGTTGCGGAAGGTGTCGGCGAGCTCTTCGAGGCGGTGCAGGCCGGGGGCGGGTTCGGTGGGGGCCTCGGGATCGCCGGACTGGCGGAGCAGGCCGACGGTGGCGCGCAGTTCGTTGAGCGCGGAGCGACTGGCCTCGCGGACGTGGGCGAGGGCCTCCTTGGCCTGGTCGGGCCGCTTGTCCATGACGTGCGCGGCGACGCCCGCCTGCACGTTGACCAGGGCGATGTGGTGGGCGACGACGTCGTGCAGGTCACGGGCGATGCGCAGGCGCTCCTCGGCGACCCGGCGGCGGGCCTCCTCCTCGCGGGTCCGCTCGGCGCGCTCGGCGCGCTCCCGGATGGCCTGGACGACGGCCCGCCGGCTGCGCACCGCGTCCCCGGCGGTGGCGCCGATGCCGGTCCAGGCGAAGATCGCGAGGTTCTCCTGGGCGTACCACGGGAGGGGGCCCGCGGCCATCGCGGTGGTGGTCAGCACGGTCATCGTGAGCAGGCCGGCCCGCAGGGTGGTGCGGCGGTCGGTGGTGGCGGCGACGGTGAAGAGGGCGACGACGGCCGCCATCGCGACGGGGGCCCGGGGGTCGCCGGTGACGCACTCGACGACGGAGGCCGCGCCGGTGACGGCCAGGACCGTCTTCGGGGCGTGCCGGCGGAAGACCAGGGCGACGGCGGCGAGCGTCATCAGGACCAGGCTGAGGGGGTCCGGGGCGCGGATGCCCCAGGCGACGCCGTGCGCGCCGTGCGGGACGGCGAAAGAGCTGACGACCATGCACACGAGGGCGCCCGCGGCGATGACCGCGTCCACGGCGAGTGGATGGGCGCCGACTCTGCAGCGGGCTCTCTCGAAGGGGCTCACGGTCTGAACAGTACGGCTGGTTCGTGCGGGCCGGAACCGTCGGTTCGGCCCGCCGCGGGCACCGCCCCTGGGGGCTGCGCCCCCAGACCCCGCTTCGGCCTGAACGGCCTCGTCCTCAAACACCGGACGGGCTGATGGTGTGCACTCAGCCCGGGATCAGGCCGTCGTCCCTCAGGAGGTCCCGGACCTCCTCCAGGGTGGCGTCCGGGGAGGGGAGGATCAGGTCCGAGGGTTCCAGGGCGTCGTCCGGGAGGGGAGTGCCCAGTTCTCGGACCTTGTCCAGGAGGGCGGTCAGGGTGCGACGGAAGGCCGCCTCGTCGCCGGCCTCCGTCTCCGCCAGGAGTTCGTCGTCCAGCTTGTTCAGTTCGGTGAGGTGGCTGTCGGCCAGCCTCACCTGGCCCTCCCCCATGATCCTTACGACCATGTCGGCCATGTCGCCCTCCAGGCGTCGGCTACTGCTTGTCGAAGCGCGGGGTGTCCTGCGGCTGCTGCGACTGCTGGCCCTGGCCGGTGCCGCCCTCGATCGCCTGCTGGGGCGAACCTCCGGCGAGCTCGGCCTTCATGCGCTGCAGCTCCAGCTCCACATCCGTACCACCGGAGAGCCGGTCCAGCTCGGCGGCGATGTCGTCCTTGGCCATGCCGGTCGGGTCGTCGAGGGCGCCGGAGGCGAGCAGTTCGTCGATGGCGCCGGCGCGGGCCTGGAGCTGCTGCGTCTTGTCCTCGGCGCGCTGGATGGCGAGGCCGACGTCGCCCATCTCCTCGGAGATGCCGGAGAAGGCCTCGCCGATGCGGGTCTGGGCCTGGGCGGCGGTGTAGGTGGCCTTGATGGTCTCCTTCTTCGTACGGAAGGCGTCCACCTTGGCCTGGAGGCGCTGGGCCGCGAGGGTCAGCTTCTCCTCCTCGCCCTGGAGGGTGGCGTGCTGGGTCTCCAGGTCGGTCACCTGCTGCTGGAGTGCGGCGCGGCGGGACAGCGCCTCGCGGGCGAGGTCCTCACGGCCGAGCGCGAGCGCCTTGCGGCCCTGGTCCTCCAGCTTGGTGGACTGCTGCTGGAGCTGGTTCAGCTGGAGTTCGAGCCGCTTGCGGGAGGTGGCGACGTCGGCCACCCCGCGGCGCACCTTCTGGAGCAGCTCGAGCTGCTTCTGGTACGAGTAGTCGAGGGTCTCGCGCGGGTCCTCGGCCCTGTCCAGGGCCTTGTTCGCCTTCGCGCGGAAGATCATCCCCATACGCTTCATGACACCGCTCATGGGCTTCGCGCGCCCCCTTCTGACGGACTCCGGCTCACAGATCCTGCGACAGAACCCACAGTACGGGCCCTGCCTCCATTACCGCACTGTTCGGGGACCGATGCGCTCATCCCCAAGGACGACTGCGGCCGCATCCGCTCCGGCACAGGTAGTAGGTGGCCCCCCAGGGTCTCCCGGGGCGACACCCCGGTGAACCCGCACGCAACCGCCGTACAACCCTCGTACAACGCCGGATCGACTCCGGATCAACGCCGTACGAACCGAGCGAACCGTCTGCAACGTCCCCTCTGTCCCCTATGGAGACGAGTGGCGTTGCGGGATCGTTCCCCGCCGGACTCGGGCCCACACCCGCCCGTCGCCCACCACCACCCTTATTTTGAGGGGCCTGCGGCCCCGCACCTTTTGATTACCCCGTACCCTTGGGTTTTGTGTTCCGTAGCCGTGCCAAGGAAGAGAAGGCCCCCGCCGACAAGGCGGCGGTGACCGACTCCAAGCAGACCCGTGACCCGCAGGCGCCCAAGGGCAGGCCCACGCCCAAGCGCAGTGAGGCCCAGACCCAGCGCCGCAGCGTGGCCGCCACGCCGACCAACCGCAAGGACGCCGCCAAGCGTCAGCGCGACGACCGGCGTGCCGCCATGGAGCGGCAGCGCCAGGCGCTGGCCACCGGCGACGAGCGGTATCTGCCGGCCCGTGACAAGGGCCCGGTCCGCAAGTTCGCCCGCGACTGGGTCGACTCGCGTTTCAACGTGGCGGAGTTCTTCCTGCCGCTGGCCGTGATCATCCTGGTGATGAGCGTGGTCAACAACGCGGCGATCAAGAACATCGCGCTGCTGCTGTGGCTGGTCGTGATCGTGCTGATCGTGCTCGACGCGGTGGTGAGCGGCCTCCGGATGCGCAAGCGCCTCGCCGAGCGCTTCCCCGACCAGAACAAGAAGGGCGCCGTCGCCTACGGGCTGATGCGCTCCCTCCAGATGCGCCGGCTCCGGCTGCCCAAGCCGCAGGTCAAGCGCGGAGAGCGGCCCTGAGCACAGAGCCTTTCTCCGGGGGCGCGGCGAAGGCCTGGCTGACCAGGCTGGGCGGTCTGCGTGACGTGGTACGGCAGGAGCTGGTGACCCGGCAGCTCGACGAGCAGATAGCCGGGCGGTTCCCGGTCGGGCAGCGGCTGCGGGTGCTCGACGTGGGGATGGGCCAGGGCACGCAGGCGCTGCGGCTGGCCCGGGCCGGGCACCAGGTGACCGGCATCGAGCGGGAACCGACGATGATCGCGGCCGCGCGGGAGGCCCTGGCCGGTGAGCCCGAGGGCATCCGCGAGCGGGTGCGGATCGTCGAGGGGGACGGCCGGGACACCGGCGTCCACTTCCTGCCGGGCAGCTTCGACGTGGTGCTCTGCCACGGGGTGCTGATGTACGTCGAGGAGCCGGACGCGCTGCTGGCCGGACTGGCCCGGATGCTGGCCCCGGGCGGACTGCTGTCGCTGCTGGTGCGCAACGCCGACGCGCTGGCCATGCGGCCGGGACTGAGCGGGGACTGGACGGGCGCGATGGACGCCTTCGACACCGTCTCCTACCGCAACCGGCTGGGCCTTGAGGTGCGGGCCGACCGGCTGACCACCCTCACCGCCGCGCTCGCCGGCATCGGTGCGCCGCTGCACTCCTGGTACGGCGTACGGGTGTTCACGGACACGGCCGCGGACGGCGCCGAACCGCCCGCCGGCCTGGAGACGCTGCTGGCGGCGGAGGAGCGGGCCGGACGGACGGATCCGTACCGGGCGGTCGCGGCGCTGCTGCACCTGTGCGGGGTCCGCGGCTGAACCCGTCGCGTGCTGCTCGTTCGGGTCAGCAGCACGAGCCGGACCGGCACCCCGCCACGAGACTCGGGAGCATGGACGCTTCCCGTACCCGTCGGATCCTCCGGACGGCCGCCGTACTCGGCTCCTGCTGTCTCGCCCTCGTCGCCGGCTGCTCCGCCTTCGGCGACGACACGGCCGAGGACGGCTCGACCACCCGGGCCGCCCAGATGGCGGCCGTTCCCGTGGCGGCGGCCGATCTGCAGAACCAGTACCAGAAGGTGATCAAGGAGGTCCTGCCGTCGGTCGTGCAGATCCAGGCCAGCAGCGATCTGGGCTCCGGCGTGGTCTACGACGGCAGCGGACACATCGTCACCAACGCGCACGTCGTCCAGGGCGAGAAGAAGTTCAAGGTGACGACCGCCAACAACGAGGAACCGCTCACCGCGACGCTCGTCTACTCCTACCCCGAGCAGGACCTGGCGGTCATCAGGCTCGACAAGGTCCCCGGCGGGCTGAAGGCGGCCACCTTCGGGGACACCGGGAAGGTCGAGGTCGGGCAGATCACGCTCGCCATGGGCTCGCCGCTCGGGCTGTCGTCCAGCGTCACCGAGGGCATCGTGTCGGCGACCGGACGGACCGTCAGCGAGAACCAGGAGGGCGGCGGCACCGGCGCCACCATCCCGAACATGGTGCAGACCTCGGCCGCCATCAACCCCGGCAACAGCGGCGGCGCCCTGGTCAACCTGGACGGCGAGGTCATCGGCATCCCGACGCTCGCCGCGAACGACCCCGACCTGGGCAACGCCGCGGCGCCGGGGATCGGGTTCGCGATCCCGGGGTCGATGGTGAAGACGGTCGCCGACCAGATCATCAAGCAGGGCAAGGTCGTCGACTCGGGGCGGGCCGCGCTCGGCATCAGCGGGCGGACCGTGGTCGACGTGAACTACCAGCCGGCCGGGGTGGCCGTGGTGACCGTGAAGCCGGGGGACGCGGCCGACAACGCGGGCATCCGGCCCGGGGACATCATCATCCGAGTGGGTGACGACGACGTCACCACCATCACCTCACTGGCCGAGTCGCTCGCCACGGACCGGCCGGGGCAGAAGACGAAGGTGACGTACAGCCGGAACGACGTCGAGCGGACGGTGGATGTGACGCTGGGCGAGCAGTGACGGCGGGGCGGCCCTCGGTGGGCCGCCCCTGACCGGCACCGCTCAGGACTCGTTCGCGTGCAGGCTCATCGGGCCGTAGATCTCGGTGGCGTCCTCGAAGAGCCGCACCTGGTCGGCGCCGCCGGCCAGCAGCTCCTTCCACTGCTCGCCGATCCAGGACTCGGCGTCGCCCTGGGTGGTGAACTCCTCGGGCTCCACCGCGGGCTGGACCTCCGTCCCGTCGGCCTTCTCGAACCGCCACGTCCATGCCGCCATGTAGGCCTCCTTTGATCCAACTGGTGCATCGTATGTGGTCAGTGCAGGGCGCAGGACCCCTTCGGGACTACCACTGAGGGCAGGACTCATCGCGTCGGGTGAAAATCAGGGCGTGGAAGTGACTTTGCTCGGTACCGGTGCTCCCGCGGGTCTGCCCCGCCCGGACTGTCCCTGCGCGGCCTGTGCCTGCGCCGTCGGGGCGGACGTCCGGGCCGCCACGGCGGCGCTCGTCGACGGAACGCTGCTGCTCGATCTGACGCCGGGCGCGGCGTTCGCGGCGGCACGCGCCGGGCGGTCGCTCACCGGCGTACGGCAGGTGCTGCTGTCGCATCCGCACGACGGGCCCGCCGTCGAGGTGCCGGCCGGGCTGCCGCAGCCGGGGCGGGTGCCGGACGGCCGGGAGCTGGCGCTGCTGACCGGGCACCGGGTGCGGGCGCTGGCGATGGACGCGGGCGGCACCGGATACGCGGTGACCGGCCCCGACGGGCAGCGGCTGCTGTACCTGCCGCCGGGCGGCGCGCCGGCCGGGCTGGAGAACGGGAGCGGGAGCGCGGAGTCGTACGACATGGCGCTCCTGGATGTCGTGGGCCGCCCGGACGCGCTGGCGCGCCTGCGGGCGGTGGGGGCGGTGGGCCCGGCCACCGACGTCATCGCCGTCCATCTCGACCACGACGTGCCGCCCGGCCCGGAGTTGCGGCGGCGGCTGGCGGCGGCCGGGGCGCGGGCGGTGCCGGACGGTACGACGCTGACGGTGGGGGTGTACGAGGACGTGCCCGACGTGCCGCGCCGGACGCTGGTGCTGGGCGGGGCGCGGTCCGGGAAGTCCGTGGAGGCCGAGCGGCGGCTGGAGTCCTTCCCCGACGTGCTGTACGTCGCCACGGGCGGGACGCGCGGCGGGGACACCGAGTGGGCGGAGCGGGTCGCCGTGCACCGGGAGCGGCGGCCGGGGTCGTGGCGTACGACAGAGACGTGCGACCTGGTGCCGTTGCTGACGCAGGACGGGCCGCCGTTGCTGGTGGACTGTCTGTCGCTGTGGCTGACGGACGCGATGGACTCCGTCGGGGCGTGGGACGACACGGAGTGGGCGTCGGGCGGGGAGAAGGCGCTGCGGGAGCGGGTGCGGGAGCTGGCGGAGGCGGTGCGGGCGACCCGGCGGACGGTGGTCGCCGTCTCCAACGAGGTGGGGTCGGGGATCGTCCCGGCCACGGCGTCGGGACGCCGGTACCGGGACGAACTGGGCAGGTTGAACGCGGCGTTCGCGGACGAGTGCGAGCAGCTGGTGCTGGTGGTGGCCGGGCAGGCGGTGGTGCTGCGGTAGTGGAGGGTGCGGGGGGGTGGAGTGCGGGGGTCAGCGCCCCTTTCTCGCGATGATCCGGTACCCGTTGGAGAACGGCGTGCGGCACAGCAAGGGGGCCAACGCGTGGTCGACGGCCGCCGCCACGGCCACCAGCGGGGCCGTGGCGCGTACCGCTCGCCTCGGCAGCACCCGGCCCAGCACCAGCGTGAGCGCCGCCGAGATGTCGTACGGGATGTGGGGCGATTTCCGGTCGGCTTTCAGGATCTCGCAGCCCAGGGATTCCAGCTCGGCCCGCAGGTTGGCCGGCGGCAGCAGATGCAGATGGCGGGGCTGGCCGTACGGGATCCACCACTTGCCGAGGAGCGCGCCGAAGGCGCTGCGCGGGTTGGCGATGTCGATCAGGAGGTGCCCGCCGGGGCGCAGCGCCGCGAGCGCGGCGCGGAGTTCGGCGCGCGGGTCGGGGGCGTGTTCCAGGTGCCGGAACATGCTGACGACGTCGTAGCGGGCGCGCAGCCGGACCAGCATGTGCGGGGCGGTCAGGTGGCCGCAGTGGGCCTCCTCGACGTGCTCCTCGGCCTGGGCCCACGTCACCCGCAGGGTCGAGTCCAGGCCGTCGAACGACGTGTACGGGAAGAGTTCCTTCGCCGTGCGCGGGAAGTGGGCGCGGCCGGTGCCGACGTCCAGCCAGCTCTCCGGCTCCGTCAGCGCCTGCATCGCGCGGGCGGCGGCGCGGTGCCGGCGGCGGCCGCCGGGGGTCGCGAGCAGGCGGTCGGTGTAGTCCTCCAGACGGCCCTCGTAGTAGTCCCGGTGGTAGAGCGTGAAGCCCTCCGCGGTCAGCCGGGGGTTCTGGAAGGCGTGGGCGCAGTCGCGGCACTCGTCGACGGCGAACGTCCCGGGCCGGTGATGGAGGAGGTCGGGCGTGCGCAGCCGGGTGCGCAGGCGTCTGGAACCGCACCAAGGGCAGTCCTCGCGGCGCGGCTCGTGGAACCGGTCGGTGCCCGGGAGGAGTTCGGGTGTGGGCGGCATGGGCGGCTCCCTGTGCTCCCTGTACGCAATCCACTGCAAAACGGAACGTATGGGATACCGATCTTGCCTGCCAAGACGCCGTGCGGGTGTGGTGGCGATCTGGCACCGAACCGTTAGTTCGGTGCCGGTACTGTTCGGCGAATGAGCTCGCTTAATCTCGACGACTTCACCGATCTGATCGAGCGCCCCGACGGCGGAGTGCGCCGTGACGCAGAGGCGCGCCGGGAGCGGCTGATCGTGCCGCCCGGGTCGCTGGGCCGCCTCGACGACCTGGGTGAGTGGCTGGCCGCCGCACAGGGTTCCGTGCCGGTACGGCCGGTCGAACGGCCACGGGTCCTGCTCTTCGCCGGTGACCACGGCGTCGCCGAACTCGGCGTGTCCGCGCGGCCCGCGGGAAGTGCCGGGCTGCTGGTGCGGGCGATCCTGGAGGGGGCCAGCCCGGTGGCGGTGCTGGCCCGGCGGCTCGGGGTGCCCCTGCGGATCGTCGACATGGCGCTGGACTGCGACCCGGACACGCTGCCCGCGGAGGTCGTACGGCACCGGGTGCGGCGGGGCAGCGGCCGTATCGACATCGAGGACGCGCTGACCCTGGAGGAGGCGGAGGCGGCCTTCCGGGCGGGGACGGCGCTGGCCGACGGGGAGGCCGACTCCGGGACCGATCTGGTGGTGCTCGGCGATGTGAGCGTCGGGGGGACCACGGCGGCCTGCGTACTCGTCGCGGCGCTGTGCGGGACCGACGCGTCCGTGGTGACCGGGCGGGGCGGGCTCGCCATCGACGACCTCGCGTGGATGCGCAAGTGTGCGGCGATCCGGGACGCGTTGCGGCGGGCGCGGCCGGTGCTCGGGGACCAGTTGCAGTTGCTGGCGACCGTCGGCGGGGCCGACCTCGCGGCGATGACCGGGTTCCTGTTGCAGGCGGCGGTACGGAAGCTGCCGGTGGTGCTGGACGGGGTGGTGGCCGCCGCGTGTGCGCTGGTCGCGCAGCGGATCGCGTTCCGGGCACCGGACTGGTGGCTGGCCGGCCACGACAGCGGGGAGCCGGGCCAGGCCAAGGCGCTGGACCGGATGGCCCTGGAGCCGCTGCTGGAACAGGGTCTGACGGTCGGTGAGGGAGCGGGAGCGTTGCTCGCCCTGCCACTGGTCCAGTCCGCGGCAGCCCTGGCGGCGGAACTCCCGGAGAAGCCGGAGGATCCGGAGCCGGACGAGAAGCCGCAGGAGTAGAAACCGACGAGCCGAGGCCGCACGGGCACCGCCGAACCACACCGTCTCGGCCGAGCACCGTCGCGGCGGGAAAGAAAGACCGGCGGAGCAGACGTCCCGGGGGGACGAAAGGACCGGCGGGCACGACGGGCCGGGGGGCGGAAGAGACCGGTGGGCGAGAGGGGCCGGGGGGACGGAGAGACCGGCGGGCACGACGGGCCGGGGGGCGGAAGAGACCGGTGGGCGAGAGGGGCCGGGGGGACGGAGAGACCGGCGGGCACCACGGGCTGGGGGGCGGAAAAGACCGGCGGGCACCACGGGCCGGGGGACGGAAGAGACCGGCGGGCACGACGGGGCGGGGGACGGAAGAGGTCGGCGGGGGGCGGTGCGGTCTGGGTGGGTGACGGTGTTCGTTGCGGGGCGCCCATATGATCCATCTCCATGGGAGATGTCCGAATTGCCGTTGAGCGGTGTGGTGGACGTGCGGTGGGGCGGCGGGCCGGCGGGGTTTCCCGGCGGGGCGCCGCCTTTGCCGTGTGGTACTTGCGAGCCGTCGCCTTCGTCAACTTCCTCAGCGCGGTGTGGGTGTCGTTGGGTCAGGACGTGCGGCGGCACAACCAGGAGGACTTCTTCACGCCGTACCTGCTGACCGCCGGCTTCGCCTCCGGCGTGTTCACCGCGTTCCTCGCGATCACGATGCGGCGCCGCAAGCGGGCCGCCTGGATCCTCAACCTCGTCCTGAGCGGCCTGTTCCTCGCGCTGTTCGCGTTCGCCATGGCGTTCCCGGAGATCCGGCGGTACCCGCAGAACTGGCTCTCCATCGCGCTGACCGCCGCCTTCGTGGGCGCACTGCTCGCCGGCCGCCGGGAGTTCTACGCCAAGGGCGACCGGTCGAATCCCCGGCTCGCCGCGACCGTGGCCGTCGGCGGCGGCCTGCTCGCCTCGCTGCTCGCCGCCCTCCTCGTGACCGTCACCAACCAGGCCCCGCACGCCGCCCGTTCGACGTTCGCGGAGCGCTGGCACTACGGCACCCTGCGCCTGGTCTCGGTCGCCGCCGACCCCTCCCGGTTCCCGTACATCGCACCGCCCAACTGGGTGAACGTCTCCGTCAACGTGCTGAGCACGCTCCTCGTCCTCACCGTCCTGTACGCCGCCTTCCGCTCCCGCCGCGCCGTCGACCCGATCACCGAGGACGACGAGAAACGGCTGCGGGCGCTGCTGGAGCGGCACGGCGACCGGGACTCGCTCGGGTACTTCGCGCTGCGCCGGGAGAAGAGCGTGGTGTGGTCGCCGACCGGGAAGGCGGCGGTGGCCTACCGGGTGGTCGGCGGGGTGTCGCTCGCCTCCGGGGATCCGATCGGGGATCCGGAGGCCTGGCCGGGGGCGATCGTGCCGTGGCTGGCCGAGGCGCGGGCGCACGGGTGGATCCCGGCGGTGATGGGGGCGAGCGAGGAGGCCGGGACCGTGTACGCGCGGCACGGGCTCGACGCGCTGGAGCTGGGTGACGAGGCGATCGTCGAGGTCGCCGAGTTCACGCTGGAGGGGCGGGCCATGCGGACCGTCCGGCAGGCTCACAACCGGGTGGGGCGGGCGGGCTACTCGGTGCGGATCCGCCGGCACGAGGACATCCCCGCGGACGAGATGTCGTACCTCCTGCGGCGCGCCGACGACTGGCGGGACGGCGCCACCGAGCGCGGGTTCAGCATGGCGCTGGGGCGGCTCGGGGACGGGCGGGACGGGCGGTGCGTGATGCTGGAGTGCACCGACGGGGAGGGCCGGCTGCGGGCGCTGCTGTCGTTCGTGCCGTGGGGTCCCGGCGGGCTCTCCCTCGACCTGATGCGGCGGGACCGGGACTGCGACAACGGGCTGATGGAGTTCATGGTCATCGAGTTGCTGCGGCGCGCCGGGGAGATCCGGATCACGCAGGTCTCGCTGAACTTCGCGATGTTCCGGTCGGTCTTCGAGCGTGGCGCGCGGCTCGGCGCGGGGCCGGTGCTGCGGTTGTGGAGGTCCTTGCTGAGCTTCTTCTCCCGGTGGTGGCAGATCGAGTCCCTGTACCGGGCCAACGCCAAGTACCGGCCCATCTGGGAACCCCGGTTCCTGCTCTTCGAGAAGAGCGCGGACCTGCCGCGCATCGGCCTCTCGTCGGCTCGTGCGGAGGGGTTCCTGGAGACGCCGGTGCTGCCGAGATGGCTGCGCCGACGGCACCTGGACACGGACCGGGACTCCCGCCGGTGAGGACCACCGCATGAAGTCGCTCGCCCGCCGGGCCCGCGCCGAGTGGGGTCCGCTGTACACCACCGTGCGCGGCGCGCTGGCGAAGCGGCGGCTGCGGGCGGTGCCGATGGCGGTCGCGGCGGTGTGTCTGACGGCGCTGCTGCAGTTCGTCCAGAACCAGTCGTGGGGCTACCGGTTCGTGCAGGACATCGGGGGCGTGCGCGCCGCGGACCCGCTCTGGCTGGCCCTGCTGCGCACTCCCCTGTCGCTGTTCGTCCCGGCGCTGGACCTGCCGGTGTGGGGCGCGCTGGCGCAGATCCTGGTCGTGTTCGGCATCGCCGAGGTGTGCCTGGGCTGGTGGCGGACGCTGACCGTCGCGTACGTCGCGACCCTCGCCGGCACGCTGTACGCCCGCGTCGGCATCGCGCTGGGTCCGCACAGCCCCCTGGGCCTGCCCGCCTCGGACGCCTGGGTGGTCGACACCGGCCCCTCGGCCGCCGTCGTCGGGCTCGCGGTCGTCCTGGGATGGCGGTACGGCGCGTACGTCACCGCGGGTGCGGTGGCGGCCGCGATGGTGGTCGAGGTGGCGCTCAAGGACAACCTCGCCGGCAAGGAGCACCTGGCGGCGATCGCCGGCGTGGTGGCGCTGTACGCGGCGGTGGCGGCGGGACGGCGGCTGCGGCGGCGGTGGCGTCAGCGGCGGCCGGGCAGCCGGGCCGGTTCGGGGCGGTCGGGCTTGCCGCCGATCCAGTCCTGAAGGGTCCTGCTGAGCCGGGCCCAGCGGAGGTCGTGGTGGTAGGCGCGCAGCCCGGCCCTGGCCCGGGCGCGCGGGCGGTTGCCGTAGAAGCGGCGGGCCCAGGCCGAGCCGGGACGGGCCAGGCGGACCGCGCCGACCAGACCGACGAACGGGACGACCACCCCGAAGATCGCGAGACGGGCCTTGCCCTTGCTCAGGGCGACGAGCGAGAAGAGGAAGTTCGCCACGGTGTTCGCGATGACGGCGCCCCGGTCCTGGAGTTCGTCGGCCGAGATGTCGTTGACGCCGAACGGCGAGAACCCGGCGAGCAGCAGCCCGACCATCGCGGCGGTGATGACGACGACCTCGACGCTCTGGCGGCCCTCCTCGGTCCAGTAGACGTCGTCGAGGTGCAGGATCAGGGCGAACTCGTCGAGCACGAGCCCCGCGCCGATACCGAAGACGATCGCGGCGAGGGCCGCGCCGAAGCCCTGCCGGCCGCCGGCGACCGCGCCGAAACCGCCGATGACGACGAGGACGACCCCGGGGACCACATGGTGGATGTGCAGGCCGCCGGCCTTCACGTTGCCGAACGGGCCCTTCCCGGCGCGGATCAGCCGGGTGACGACCCGTGTGATCACGAAGGTCAGGACGAAGGCGGTCAGGGCGAGCAGCATGGGGAGTTTGCCCGGCTCGATGACGTTCCGCTCCAGCCAATGTCCCATGTGCGCACTTTATCCCCGGCCCTGGCGGGGACCCTCCTGACCACCGGGTAACCTGCGCCGGTGGCTGCGACCTCTGCGACTCCCTGGCGTGACGGCCTGCGCTTCGCCTTCGGCACGCTCACCGTCTTCCCCGTGAAGGTGACCCGCTGGGACCGCGAGGCCGCCCGGGGCGGCATGCTGCTCGCGCCGCTGGCCGGCCTCGCCGTCGGGCTCTGCGCGGGCGCGGTCGGCGCGCTGCTGGTCCTGGCCGGGGCGAGTGCGTTGGTGGCCGCGGTCGCCGCGGTCGCGGTACCGGCCGTGCTCACCCGGGGGCTGCATCTGGACGGGCTCGCCGACACCGCCGACGGGCTGGGCAGCGGCAAGCCCGCCGAGGAAGCCCTGCGGATCATGAAGCAGTCGGACATCGGGCCGTTCGGCGTGATCACGCTCGTCCTCGTGCTGCTCGGCCAGGTGGCCGCGCTGGCCCAGGCCTACGGCGGCTCGTGGCAGCACGGGATGCTGGCCGCGGTCGTCGCCGCCACGGTGGCCCGGCTGGCGATGAGCCTGGCCGCGGTGGAGGGGGTGCCCGCGGCCCGGCCGGAGGGGCTGGGGGCGGCGGTGGCCGGGGTGGTGCCGAAGGTGGGGGCGTCGGTGGTCACGGTCGCGGTGATGGTGGTGGCGGCGGGGGCCGGAGCGCTGGTGGGGTCGGCCGACAGTCTGCGGGCGCTGCTCGCGGTGGTGGTGGCGGAGGCGGCGACGGATGTGCTGCTGCGGCTGTGCCGGCGGCGGTTCGGTGGGGTTACGGGGGATGTGTTCGGGGCGCTCGCCGAGACGGCGGCGACCACGGCGCTTCTGGTGTTTTCTTTGGGGGGCTGAAGGTCGAGTCACGTCTGAGGCGTCCTCAACAGGTTCTGCGCCACACCCCCAGCTCGTACTTCTTCTCCAGTGAGCTCAGTTTCAGCTTGCGCGACTGGGCGCAGAACTTCGCCGTCGGCAGTTCGTACTCCACGTGGAAGACGGCCTTGTCCGCCTTGATGAACGGCTTCAGGTCGTCGCACTCGCCGTACTGGGCGCACTGCTCGTTGACCGCGAAGTCGAAGTCGGCGACCAGCTGCGGGATCTGGTCCAGGTCGTTCTTCAGGCCCACCGACATGCCCCGGTCGTGGGCCAGCCGGGCGATGAGCCGGTTGTAGCGGAGCTGGTCGGCCGCCTTGAGGGGGAAACCCGTGCGGTTCTTGTAGCCGTCCATGTTGTCGGGCTCCACCGCGTCGAAGCCCTTGTCCTTGCACATGTCGAAGCGGGCCGCCATCAACGGCTCCAGGACGTCCGTACGGCGGATGTCCAGCCAGCGCTCGCCCTTCCAGCCGTTGCCACGCCCCAGCACCGACCCGGGGAACTTCTTCGCGTCGGGGCGCCAGTCCTCGAAGGCGCCGGTGGAGAGGTAGCAGATGACCTTGCGGCCCTTGCCGTGCAGGGTGCCGACCGTCGCCCTGGACTGGTCGAAGCCGTCAATGTCGTACACCGACGCCCGCACGGACGTGTCCACACGGCCGCTCAGTTGCCACTGCCAGGTGGCCCCTGGGCTCGGCTGCCACCGCCCGGCGTCGTCCGGGGCCGGGGCCCCGGTGCAGCCGGCGAGCAGGGCCAGCGGGACGAGCAGGGGTGCGGTGGTGCGGATTTTCACCGGGCGGGCTCCAGGGTGTGCGACAGGGACCCCGTCGATGATCTCCCACCCCGGGTACCGCCCGGCACACCGAGGCCCACGCGCGGGCCTCGGTGTGCCGCGGTCGCTCCGCGGGGTTGCGCCTACGGCAGTTTCAGCGAGACCGCCGACTGCGGGAGCCCCGTGTGGTCCAGGCCGAGCGCGCACCGGCGTACGACGTTCCGAACGTCTGCGCGGCGACCAGGAGTTGCTGTTTCGTGCCCTCCGGCGCGGTAACCGGGACCTGGATCCCGGAGGGGGCCGTGACGGTGACCGGGCTGCCGACGCGGTAGGCGGTGACCTTGCCGGCGTCCGGTGCGGCCTGCCACGGGATCAGTGGAAATCATGCGAAGTGGCAGGCTGCCCCACCCACCGGAACGCGACGAGTGTGGCCCAGGTCACCAAGCGCGAGAGGGGGAAGTGGCCATGACGCCACCCTCAGGTGAACGCCCGCAGGAATGAGCGAACGCATCCACACGCGTAGGCTCGTCCCGGGTGTTCGCCGACAGGGTGAAGGCCCCGGTGGCAACGCGCCCCCAGGCCACTGCCTAGGGTCGCTTCCCGGGCCCGGTCGACCCACCCACTCGGCCACAGCAACTCAACATCGGAAGCGAGATTCCACCACCGTGACTGCTCTCAATCTCAGCACCTCAGCGGCGCCCGGCCTCCGGGCCGACGCGATCGTGATCGGTGTCGCCAAGGGCACGGGTTCCCGGTCCGGGGACCTCGTCGTAGCGCCGGGCGGCGAGGCCGTGGACAAGGCCTACGCCGGCAAGCTCGCCGACGTCCTGGAGACCCTCGGTGCCTCGGGTGCCGAGGGCGAACTGACGAAGCTGCCCTCGCCGGCCGGCTTCAAGTCCCCGCTCGTCATCGCGGTCGGCCTGGGCGCCGAGCCCGACGGCGACGCCGGCTACGACGCGGAGGCACTGCGCCGAGCGGCCGGCGTCGCGGCCCGCACGCTCAACGGCGCGAAGAAGGCGGCCTTCGCGCTGCCCGTCGAGGACACGGCCGCCGTCGGCGCGATCGCCGAGGGTGTGCTGCTCGGCGCCTACTCCTTCGACGTCTACAAGGACAACGGCGGCAACGGGAAGGCGAAGAACGGCAAGGCGCCGCTCGCCGAGGCCACGCTGCTCGGCGGCAAGCCGCGGGACGCGGCCCACAAGGCGGCCCTCGCCCGCGCCATCGCGGTCTCCGAGGAGCTCAACCGTGCCCGCGACCTGATCAACACCCCGCCGAACGACCTCACCCCGGCCGCGTTCGCCTCGATCGCCCAGGAGGCGGCCAAGGAGCACGGCATCAAGATCCAGGTGCTCGACGACAAGGCGCTCGTCAAGGGCGGCTACGGCGGCATCCTCGGCGTCGGCGGCGGCTCGGCCGCGACCCCGCGGCTGGTGAAGCTGTCGTACACGAGCCCCGAGGCGGACAAGCACCTCGCCTTCGTCGGCAAGGGCATCACCTACGACTCGGGCGGTATCTCGCTCAAGCCGGCCGGGCACAACGAGACGATGAAGTGCGACATGAGCGGCGCGGCGGCGGTCTTCGCGGCCGTCGTCTCGGCGGCGCGCCTCGGCCTGCGGGTCAATGTGACCGGGTGGCTGGCGCTCGCCGAGAACATGCCGTCCGGCTCCGCCGTGCGCCCGGGTGACGTGCTGCGCATGTACAGCGGCAAGACGGTCGAGGTGCTCAACACGGACGCCGAGGGCCGGCTGGTCCTCGCCGACGCGCTGTGGGCGGCGTCGGCGGAGAACCCGGACGCGATCGTCGACGTGGCGACGCTGACCGGGGCCATGATGCTGGCGCTGGGCAGCCGGACGTTCGGGATCATGGGCAACGACGACGCGTTCCGTACGGCGATCCACGAGGCGGCCGAGGAGGTCGGCGAGCCGGCGTGGCCGATGCCGCTGCCGGAGCACCTGCGCAAGGGGATGGACTCGCCCACGGCGGACATCGCGAACATGGGTGAGCGGATGGGCGGCGGCCTGGTGGCCGGACTCTTCCTGCGCGAGTTCGTGGGCGAGGGGATCACCTGGGCGCACCTCGACATCGCCGGGCCCGCCTTCAACGAGGGCGGTGCGTTCGGTTACACGCCCAAGGGCGGGACGGGGTCGGCGGTGCGGACACTGGTGCGGCTTGCCGAGCTGACCGCCGAGGGTGACCTGGGCTGATGTCACCGACGGGACCCCGCGCGCGGGTAGGGCGGGGTCCCGTCGCCCACTGACCCGGTCCGCTCCGTCGTCAGGCGACCGCGGGCCGTGGGGGTTGCTCGCGCGGTTCCCCGCGCCCCTGAGGGGCGCTGCGTGTGGCGTCTCACACCCCAGCCCGGCGTCTCGTTCACCTCCGACAAGTGCGAAGATGGGGCTCGGCAGGACAGGGCCCCCACCACAGGGCCGAAGAAGAGCGGCCGGACACCAGCCGACCGACCGGTCAACCACCCGTATGGGAAAAAGGTGCCCGGCGTACGGCGCACATGCATGGAGGACGTGACGTGGCGAACGACGCCAGCACCGTTTTCGACCTAGTGATCCTCGGCGGTGGTAGTGGCGGTTACGCCGCGGCCCTGCGCGGGGCGCAGCTGGGCCTGGACGTCGCCCTGATCGAGAAGGACAAGGTCGGCGGTACCTGCCTGCACCGGGGTTGCATCCCCACCAAGGCCCTGCTGCACGCGGGCGAGATCGCCGACCAGGCCCGCGAGAGCGAGCAGTTCGGCGTCAAGGCCACCTTCGAGGGCATCGACGTCCCGGCTGTCCACAAGTACAAGGACGGCGTCATCGCCGGTCTGTACAAGGGCCTGCAGGGTCTGATCGCCTCCCGCAAGGTGACGTACATCGAGGGCACGGGACGTCTCTCCTCCCCGACCTCCGTCGACGTGAACGGCCAGCGCGTCCAGGGCCGCCACGTCCTCCTCGCGACCGGCTCCGTGCCGAAGTCGCTGCCGGGCCTGGAGATCGACGGCAACCGCATCATCTCCTCCGACCACGCCCTCGTCCTGGACCGCGTGCCCAAGTCCGCGATCATCCTGGGCGGCGGGGTCATCGGCGTCGAGTTCGCCTCCGCCTGGAAGTCCTTCGGTGCGGACGTCACCGTCATCGAGGGCCTCAAGCACCTCGTCCCGGTCGAGGACGAGAACTCCTCCAAGCTTCTTGAGCGCGCCTTCCGCAAGCGCGGCATCAAGTTCAACCTGGGCACCTTCTTCTCGAAGGCCGAGTACACCGCCGACGGTGTCAAGGTCACCCTCGCCGACGGCAAGGAGTTCGAGGCCGAGGTCCTGCTCGTCGCCGTCGGCCGCGGCCCGGTCTCGGCCGGCCTCGGCTACGAGGAGCAGGGCGTCGCCATGGACCGCGGTTACGTCCTGGTCGACGAGTACATGCGGACGAACGTCCCGACCATCTCCGCCGTCGGTGACCTGGTCCCGACACTGCAGCTCGCGCACGTCGGCTTCGCCGAGGGCATCCTGGTGGCGGAGCGTCTGGCCGGTCTGAAGACCGTTCCGATCGACTACGACGGTGTCCCCCGGGTCACGTACTGCCACCCGGAGGTCGCCTCCGTGGGTATCACCGAGGCCAAGGCCAAGGAGATCTACGGTGCGGACAAGGTCGTCGCCCTGAAGTACAACCTGGCGGGCAACGGCAAGAGCAAGATCCTCAACACCGCGGGCGAGATCAAGCTCGTCCAGGTGAAGGACGGTGCCGTGGTCGGCGTCCACATGGTCGGCGACCGCATGGGCGAGCAGGTCGGCGAGGCCCAGCTGATCTACAACTGGGAGGCGCTGCCCGCCGAGGTCGCCCAGCTCATCCACGCCCACCCGACGCAGAACGAGGCGATGGGTGAGGCGCACCTGGCCCTGGCCGGCAAGCCGCTCCACTCGCACGACTGACCCTCGGTCGACACACGCGACGACTCAGACTTCCGCAATTCGTAAGGAGCAACCGAAACCATGGCGGTTTCCGTAACCCTTCCGGCGCTCGGCGAGAGCGTCACCGAGGGCACCGTCACCCGCTGGCTGAAGGCCGAGGGTGAACGCGTCGAGGCCGATGAGCCGCTGCTCGAGGTCTCGACCGACAAGGTCGACACCGAGATCCCGGCCCCCGCGTCGGGCGTGCTCGCCTCGATCAAGGTCGCCGAGGACGAGACCGTCGAGGTGGGCGCCGAGCTGGCGATCATCGACGACGGCACCGGCGCGCCCGCTCCGGCCGCCCCGGCCCCGGCCGCCGAGCCGACCCCGGAGCCGGCCGCTGCCCCCGCCCCGGCCCCGGTGGCCGAGGCCCCCGCCGCTCCCGCCCCGGCCCCCGCCGCCGCCCCGGCCGCGCCGGCCGGTGGCGCCTCGGGCACGGACGTGGTCCTGCCCGCGCTCGGTGAGTCCGTCACCGAGGGCACCGTCACCCGCTGGCTGAAGTCGGTCGGCGAGGAGGTCGCGGAGGACGAGCCGCTGCTCGAGGTCTCCACCGACAAGGTCGACACCGAGATCCCCGCGCCGGTCGCCGGTGTGCTGCTGGAGATCGTGGTCGCCGAGGACGAGACCGCCGAGGTCGGCGCCAAGCTGGCCGTCATCGGCGCCCCGGGTGCCGCTCCGGCGGCCGCCCCGGCTCCGGCCGCGCCCGCTCCGGCGCCCGCCGCCGCTGCCCCGGCACCCGCCCCGGCCGCCCCCGCGGCCCCGGCACCCGCGCCCGCCCCGGCCGCCCCGGCTCCCGCGCCGGTCGCCGCAGCTCCGGCTCCGGCCGCCCCGGCCCCCGCGCCGGCGGCTCCGGCCCCGGTCACCCCGGCCGCGGCTCCGGCCCCGGCCGCTCCGGTCGACGAGGGTGCCTACGTCACCCCGCTGGTGCGCAAGCTCGCCGCCGAGAACGGTGTCGACCTCGGCGCCGTCAAGGGCACGGGTGTCGGCGGCCGGATCCGCAAGCAGGACGTCATCGCCGCCGCCGAGGCCGCGAAGGCCGCCGCGGCCGCTCCGGCCCCCGTGGCCGCCGCCGCTCCGGCCGCCGGTGCGAAGAAGACCCCCAAGCTGGAGGTCTCCCCGCTCCGCGGCCAGACCGTCAAGATGCCTCGCATCCGCAAGGTCATCGGCGACAACATGGTCAAGGCGCTGCACGAGCAGGCGCAGCTGTCCTCGGTCGTCGAGGTCGACGTCACCCGCCTGATGCGCCTGCGCGCCCAGGCCAAGGACTCCTTCGCCGCGCGTGAGGGCGTCAAGCTCTCCCCGATGCCGTTCTTCGTCAAGGCGGCGGCCCAGGCGCTGAAGGCCCACCCGGCCATCAACGCCCGGATCAACGTGGAAGAGGGCACGATCACCTACTTCGACACCGAGAGCGTCGGTATCGCGGTGGACTCCGAGAAGGGCCTGATGACCCCGGTCATCAAGCACGCGGGCGACCTCAACATCGCCGGTATCGCCAAGGCCACCGCCGAGCTCGCGGGCAAGGTCCGGGCGAACAAGATCACCCCGGACGAGCTGTCCGGCGCGACCTTCACCATCTCCAACACCGGTTCGCGCGGCGCGCTGTTCGACACGATCATCGTGCCGCCGAACCAGGTCGCGATCCTCGGCATCGGTGCCACGGTCAAGCGTCCGGCCGTCATCGAGACGGAGGAGGGCACGGTCATCGGCGTCCGCGACATGACGTACCTGACCCTGTCCTACGACCACCGCCTGGTGGACGGCGCCGACGCGGCCCGTTACCTGACGGCCGTCAAGGCGATCCTGGAGGCGGGCGAGTTCGAGGTCGAGCTCGGCCTGTAAGCCTTCCGAGAAGTCGTACGGTGCCCCGTCCGGAGCTGCTCCGGGCGGGGCACCGTCGTCTCACCCGGGCGTCAGCCGGGCGTCCGACCAGCCGACGAGCGTGGCCACCCACACGTTGGGGATGTCGAGGTGGGGTGCCGGGGTCAGGTGCCGGGTCCGGTAGGCCCTGAGGACGTCGTACGTCGCGTCGAGGCAGTCCCGGGAGGTCAGCTCCCCGGTCCTCGGGTCGATGCCGACGAGGAAGCCGCGCCCTTCGACGGTACGGATCATCTTCCGGGCGGCGGGGACGTCGCTCGTCGAGGACGACGTGCACCGGTAACGGCTGTAGGGGTGGGCGGACTTGCCGGGATAGTTGGCGTCGGTCGACATGTCGTGGAGCATCTGCCGGTACGACCCCTGGGCGTGCCAGGCCCCGATGTCGCCGCCGGGCGGGGTGTAGAGCCTGCCGCTGGGGTTCTCGACGGCGCCGTACTCCCACCGGTCCGTGCCGGTGATCCGGAAGCCCCACCCCACGTGGCCGAACTTCTGCGCGCCGTCGGGTTTGACGAAGACGCAGGCGCCGCCGGCGTCGCCGCGCGGCCGGGTGCCGAGGAGAGCCGTCCCGACGGCCGGGGCGGCCATGCTCCTCACTTTCCCGGCCTTGCCGCCGTGCGGGCCGGTGCCCGTCGGTCCGCACGCCGTGATCCCCAGGACCGCCGCGACGGCCGCCGCGGTGACCGCCCAGCCGGTCCGTCCCCCGATGTTCATTTCGCCCCCAGTGCCACGGAGGGGCCGCCCCTGCCGGAGCCCCTCTGCACACCGCGACAGCGAACGGCCCGCGCGGGTTCTGCCGGTGACACGGCGGTGACGACTCCGCAGCGACCCCGGTACGGGGCTTTACGGATCCGGCCCGCCTGGGAAGCGTGTAAGTCTCGTCTCACCTGCGCGAAAGCGCCCCCGTGCGCCTCTCCCGAGAGGCGGTCCGGCCGTATTGTCTAAACGTCAACGCCCTTAAGGAGCTCCCATGACCGCGCCCGTCGTCCACTCGCTGCGCGAACAGATCCGCGAGCACATCGTGGAGGGAATCGTCAGCGGGCGCTGGAAGCCGGGCGAGCGGATCGTGGAGCGACGGATCGCCACCGAGCTGGAGGTCAGCCAGACTCCGGTGCGGGAGGCGTTGCGGGAGCTGGAGTCGCTGCGGCTGATCGAGTCCGCGCCGAACAAGGGCGTACGGGTGCGGAACCTGACGGCGGCCGACCTGGAGGAGAGCTACCCGGTGCGGGCCGGTCTGGAGGCGATCGCGGCGGAGCTGGCGGCGGAGCGGCTGGCGTCGGACTGCTCGGCGCTCGACCCGCATGTCACGGCGCTCTACGAGGCCGACCGGAACGCCGACGGCACGGCGCAGGTCCGCCACACGGTCGGCTTCCACCGCGAGCTGGTCCGGGCGGCCGGCAACTCGGTGCTGCTGCACACCTGGGAGGGCCTGGGCATCGAGGTCTTCACGGCGCTGTCGATCCGCTGGCTGGGGACGGTCCAGCAGTCGTACGCCGAGGAGCACGAGGAGCTGGTGGCCGCGTTCCAGCGCCGGGATCCGCGCATCGCCGATATCGTGAAGGCCCATGTGCTGGGGTGCGCGCCGCGGCCGTGAGCCTCCACCGGAAGCCGTGAGCCCCCGGGGCTGCGGCGAACCCGCCACCCGGAAGCCGTGAGCCCCCGGACTTGCAGCGAACCCGCCACCCGGAAGGCATGAGCCCCCGGCCTTGCGGCGAGTTCGGTGCCGCCGAAGAGCGCCGTCGCGGCCGATCACCGTCGCGGCGGAAGAGAACGCTTGGCCGACCGCCGCTTTCGCCAAGGCCGACGATGCTTCAGACGCCTTAGGTCAGTATCCCGCCGCAGCGGTGCTCAGCCGTCGCGGCGCGCTCCGGCGGTGCCGGACCCCCTCGGTCGTCTCTCGTGCCCCCTCCCCACACAAGAGCACTCCCTCGCTCAAAACACCGTCTCACCTGCAGAAACCCCGCCCCGGAAGCGTCACCCGGTGCCACCGCCGGAGGCACCCCGTGCCGACTTTCTCGGAATCGAGAAGTTTTGCCCCTCAACCCTTTGATCGATCATCGATCAGGGAGTTATTGTCGCCGACGGGCCCGCACCCGGGCCCGCCGCCCTGTCCTGCCAAAGACCAAGGGCACCCCCGAACCCTTACCGATGAGGGAACCCCCTTCGACTGAGGAAGGCGGCGACATGACCGACCCCCAGGCCATCCAGCCGAGCGCGCTCGACCAGCTCCCCGACCGGGACCCGGAGGAGACCGCCGAATGGCGGGCCTCACTGGACGCCGTGGCCAGGGAGGCCGGGCCGCATCGCGCCGCGTACCTGATGCGCCGCACGCTGGAGCGCGCCGAGGCGGGCGGCATCGCGCTGCCGAAGCTGCTGGAGACCGACTACGTCAACACCATCCCCACCGCCGCCGAGGCAGCCGTCCCCGGCGACGAGGAGATGGAGCGGCGGATCACCGCGTGGAACCGCTGGAACGCGGCCGCGATGGTCACCCGGGGCAGCAAACACGGCGTCGGCGGCCACATCGCCACCTTCGCCTCCGCGGCCTGGCTCTACGAGACCGGCTTCAACCACTTCTTCAAGGGCAAGGAGTCGCAGGAGGCCGCCGGCAGCGGGGACCAGCTCTACATCCAGGGCCACGCCTCCCCCGGCATCTACGCCCGCGCCTTCCTCGACGGCCGCCTGACCGAGGCGCACCTCGACAACTTCCGCCAGGAGGCCGGCGGCAACGGCCTCCCGTCGTACCCGCACCCCCGCCGTCTCCCCTGGCTGTGGGAGTTCCCGACGGTGAGCATGGGCCTCGGCCCCCTGTCGGCGATCTACCAGGCCCGCTTCAACCGCTACCTGACGGCGCGCGGCATCAAGGACGTCTCGTCCTCGCACGTCTGGGCGTTCCTCGGTGACGGCGAGATGGACGAGCCGGAGTCCACGGCCGCCCTCGCACTCGCCTCCCGTGAGGGCCTGGACAACCTGACCTTCGTCATCAACTGCAACCTGCAGCGCCTCGACGGCCCGGTGCGCGCCAACTTCAAGATCGTGCAGGAGCTGGAGGCCCAGTTCCGCGGCGCCGGCTGGAACGTCGTCAAGTCGCTCTGGGGCAACGCCTGGGACGAGCTGTTCGCGCTCGACACCACCGGTGCGCTGGTACGGCGGCTGCGCGAGGTACCGGACGCGCAGGTGCAGACGTACCAGACCCGGGACGCCGCCTACATCCGCGCCGACTTCTTCGGCAAGGACCCGGCGCTCGCCGAGCTGGCGAAGCTGATCAGCGACGACAAGATCATCGAGTGCTTCCACCTCTCGCGCGGTGGTCACGAGGCCCGCAAGGTGTACGCGGCCTACAAGGCGGCCCTGGACCACAAGGGCGCGCCGACCGTGATCCTCGCCCAGACCGTCAAGGGCCACACCCTCGGCCAGGGCTTCGCGTCGAAGAACGCCAACCACCAGATGAAGAAGCTGACGGTGGACGAGTTCAAGCAGATGCGTGACCTGCTCGAACTGCCCATCAAGGACAGCGACTTCGTCGACGGTGTGGTGCCCTACGGCCACCCGGGCGCCGACTCCGCCGAGGTGCGCTACCTCCAGGAGCGCCGCGCTGCCCTCGGCGGCCCGGCCCCCGCCCGCCGTACGCACGCCCTGGCCCCCCTGCCGGCCCCCGCCGACAAGGCCTTCGCCTCCTTCGACAAGGGCTCCGGCTCGCAGAACGTGGCGACGACGATGGCCTTCGTGCGGCTCGTCAAGGACCTCGTCCGCGACAAGGAGACCGGGAAGCGCTGGGTGCCGATCGTCCCGGACGAGGCGCGCACCTTCGGCATGGAGAGCCTCTTCCCCTCCCTGGGCATCTACTCGCCCAAGGGCCAGACGTACGAGCCGGTCGACCGTGACCAGCTGATGTACTACAAGGAGGCCAAGAACGGCCAGATCCTCAACGAGGGGATCACCGAGGCCGGTTCGATGGCCGACTTCATCGCCGCGTCGACCGCGTACGCGACGCACGGCGAGGCGATGATCCCGTTCTACATCTTCTACTCGATGTTCGGCTGGCAGCGCACCGCCGACCAGATGTGGCAGCTCGGCGACCAGCTCGGCCGCGGCTTCCTCGTCGGCGCGACCGCGGGCCGCACGACCCTGACGGGCGAGGGCCTCCAGCACGCCGACGGCCACTCCCCGGTGATCGCCGCGACCAACCCGGCCGCGCTGTCGTACGACCCGGCGTTCGCCTACGAGATCGCGACGATCGTCAAGGACGGTCTGCGCCGGATGTACGGCGAGCCTGCCCCGGGCGAGGACCCGAACGTCTTCTACTACCTGACCGTCTACAACGAGCCGCTCCCGCAGCCCGCGAAGCCGGCCGGGCTCGGCATCGACGAGGGCATCGTCAAGGGCCTGTACCGCTTCAACACGGCGGAGTCGGCCGGGCTCTCGGTGGTGGCGAACGCCCCGCGCATCCAGCTGCTCGGCTCCGGTACGGCGATCCACTGGGCGCTCAAGGCGCAGCGGCTGCTCGCCGAGGAGTGGGGCGTGGCGGCCGACGTCTGGTCCGCCACCTCCTGGACGGAGCTGCGGCGTGACGCCATGGAGGCGGACGCGGCCCTGCTGCGCGGCGAGGAGCGGGTGCCGTACGTCCGGCAGGCCCTGCAGGGTGCCGAGGGCCCGGTGCTGGCCGTCTCCGACTACATGCGCCAGGTCCCGGACCAGATCGCGCAGTGGGTCGAGCAGGACTGGTCCTCCCTGGGCGCCGACGGCTTCGGCCTCTCCGACACCCGGGACGCGGCCCGCCGCCACTTCGGCGTCGACGCCGAGTCGGTCGTCGTCGCGGCCCTGGCCCAGCTGGCCAGGCGCGGCGAGGTCAAGGCGACCGCGGTGAAGGAAGCGCGGGAGAAGTACGGGCTGTAAGCCGACCGAGGGTTGTTCCGGTGAGTTCGGCACCGCCGGACCGCACCGTCTCGGCCGAGCGCCGTCGCGGCGAGGAAGGGTGACCGGGTTTCGACGTCCGGCAGCCTTCCTCCGCCACGACGGCGCTCAGCCATGACGGCGGTTCCCGGCGGTGCCGGATCATGTCCGGCCCCGGCTGGGCGGTTTCCGGCGGTGCCGAACCGCGGCCGGCCCCGGCTGCCGGCGCACCCCGGCATCATGAGACGTATGCGTGCCGCCCGGCTCATCAAGATGGTGCTTCTTCTGCAGTCCCGGTCCGCCATGACCGCCGGTGAACTGGCCGCCGAGCTGGAGGTGTCCGAGCGGACCGTGATGCGCGACGCGCAGGCCCTGTCGGAGGCGGGGGTGCCGGTGTACGCGGACCGGGGCCGGGCGGGCGGGTACCGGCTGGTCGGCGGGTACCGGACGGGGCTGACGGGGCTCGGGCGGAGCGAGGCCGAGGCGCTGTTCCTGAGCGGGGTGCCCGGGGCGCTGCGGGAGATGGGGCTGGCGGACGCCGCCAGTGCCGCCCGGCTGAAGGTGTCCGCCGCGCTGATGCCCTCGCTGCGGGACGCCTCCCGGACCGCGGCCCAGCGGTTCCACCTGGACGCGCCCAACTGGTTCGCCGAGCCCGGGACACCCGCGCTGCTGCCCGCCCTCGCCGACGCGGTGTGGGACGACCGGCGGGTCGTCGCGCACTACCGGCGCGGGGAGTCGGAGGTACGGCGGGAACTGGAGCCGTACGGGCTCGTGCTGAAGGCCGGCGTCTGGTACCTGTGCGCGCGGGTCACGGAGACCGACTCCTACCGGGTCTACCGGATCGACCGGTTCACCTCGGTCGAGGCCGGCGAGGAGCGGTTCGCGCGGGACGAGGAGTTCGACCTGCCGGGGTTCTGGGACCGGCGGGCGGAACAGTTCGCGCGGTCGATCCTGCACACCGAGGTGGTGGTGCGGCTGTCGGCGGTCGGCCTGCGCAGACTGCCGTACGCCGTCGACCCGGTGGCCGCGCGGCAGGCGCTCGCGGGCGCCGGCACCCCGGACGCGCGGGGGTGGGTGACGGTGACCCTGCCGGTGGAGAGCGAGGAGGTCGCGCACGGTCAGCTGACCGCGCTCGGACCGGAGGCCGAGGTGCTCGCGCCGCCGGAGCTGAGGGCGCGCTTCGCGGCGGACGCGCGACGCCTGGCGGGACTGTACCCACCGGCGGGGGACGGCTGATAACAATCCGCACCACTCCGCGTGCGCCCCCGGCGCACAGGCACGATGCTGGACCCGTGATGGACGAGACGGAGTTCTGGGAGCTGGTCGACGGCACCCGCGAGGCCGCCGAGGGCGACCCGGAGGACCAGGCGGACCTGCTCGTGGACCGGCTGCTCCAGCTGGACCCGGACATGGTGCTGGACTTCGCCCGTCACTTCGAGGCCCGCTACAACCGCGCCTACCGCTGGGACCTGTGGGGGGCCGCGTGGGTGCTGCTCGACGGGGCCAGCGACGACGCGTTCGACTTCTTCCGGTGCTGGCTGATCGGCCAGGGCCGGGAGGTCTTCGAGGGCGCCCTGCACGACCCGGACGGGCTGGCGGAGGCGCTGGGCGACTTCGACGAGGAGATCGACGGCGACGGCGAGGAGCTCGGGTACGCCGCGGACGAGGCGTACGAACAGCTCACCGGGACCGTGGCCCCGGACCTGGGCATCGCCCCCGCACCCTCCGAACCGGAGGGCAGCCCGGTCGACTTCGAGAACGAGCAGGCGCTCGCGGAACGGTTCCCCAGACTCTGGGAGCGCTTCAAGGAGTGAGTACTACGCCGCGCGGCGCCGGGTCACGTCCGACGGGATGTACGCCTGGGTCTGCTCGGCCCTGACCGCGTGGTGCATCGGCGCCGCGTTGGCCTGGTCGAGGGCGGACGCGGTGACCGCGGCCGGGCCGAGGACGACCGTCGCGACCGCGCAGACCACGGCCCAGGGTCCGCGCGCGGACCTGACCCAACCGTCCTGCTCCTTGGTGTCCTTGATGTCCTTGCGGGCTTCGGTACGACTGCTGTTCATGATCCCCGCCTCCGGTCGGCCTGTGTTGTCCATGACGTTAGGACGCGGGGATCTGAACGGCCTGCGTGCCGCCTATGGCGTTCCTGTGGACGCTTCCACGGGTGCCTTCAGGAACCTGAGGGGTACTTCGAGGGGTGGCATGAGAGGCGCTTTGAGAGGTGTCGTCAGGGGTGCTCGGGCCGGGGCCGCGGGGGGCGTGTCCGGCGGAGTCCCCGCGGGTGTGCCCGGCGGGGTCGCCGTGGGCGGTCCCGGCGGGGTCGCCGTGGGCGGTCCCGGCGGGGTCGCTGTGGGCGGGGCCTGCGGTGTCACCGGGGGCGGGGCCTGCGGCACCCTGCCCTGGAGCCGGGCCGCCGCCTCCCTGATCCCGGGGAGGCTGGCGGCGAGGGCGGCGCCGGGGCAGTTGGTCATGTAGCCGTCCTGGTGGCCGGCGACCGCGGGCAGGGCGACGACGGTGCCCTCCCGGTACCGGCTGAGCCCGTTGCTGGAGACCAGGCGGGCCCTGGTGCGCGGGTCGACGTCGGCCAGGCCGAGCTTCCAGGCGGCGAGGGCGGCGATCGAGTCGGTCATGGCGCGCGGCACGGGCACCCCGGCGGTGAAGGTGCCGAGGGCGGCGATACCGGCGGTGCGGTGGTTGAAGCCCTGGGTGTGGGCGCCGACGACCGCTCGCTCGGTGCCGCCCGCGCGCCCCTCGTAGATGGTGCCGCAGCGGTCGACGAGGAAGTTGTAGCCGATGTCGTCCCACGCCCGGTCGCCGGTCTGGCCGGTGTAGAGGCGGCGGATGATCTCGGGCACATCGGCGCAGGAGTAGCCGTTCGGCGAGTCGGTGTGGTGCACGAAGACGGCGACCACCTTGTCGTCGTAGCGCGGCGGCGGCTGGATGCGGCGGACGGTGTTGTCCAGCCAGGCCGAGCGCGGCACGATACGCGGCCGGGGCGCCCGGAAGCGGGTGGCGGGGCTGGCGGGCGCGGGCGCGGCGAGGTGGATCGCGACGGGGCGGTCGGCTCCCTGGGCGCACAGCACCAGCGCGAGGGCGGCGGCGAGGCCGGGCAGACAGCCGAGCAGGGTCAGGACGGCGATTCTGGTGCGCCGCCCGGCTCTGGGGAAGACACGCATGGCATCCACTCTCGGGTTGATCCACTTGGCCCGCGATGTGTGCTGTGCCACCTGGTGGAACCAACGTCCTGGTCCGAGGCGTTTCAGGTGGTACACGTACGCGTGGTCGGTTCCCGGGGTTCTCGCGCGTTGGACTGATCACTGGACCTGTCCCGACCGTATTAAGGGCACCGAGAGAAAGGCGGCTCAGTGGACCTGCTCGACCTGGTGCTCGTACTGGTGGTCCTCGTCTACGCGGCGTCCGGTTACCGGCGCGGGCTGGTGGCCGGCTGTGTCTCGCTGGCCGGGTTCGTGGGCGGCGCGGTCATCGGCGTGTGGGTGCTGCCGTGGGTGATGGAACTGGTCACCCGGGGGACGGCCACGGCGACGGTGGTCGCGGTGCTGACGGTGCTGGTGCCGGGGGTGGTCGGGCACGAGCTGGCGGGTCGGCTGGCGCTGCGGCTGCGCCGTGAGCTGGACCAGGGGCCGCTCCGGGTGGCCGACGGGGTCGGCGGGGCGGCGGCCAACTCGGTGGCGGTGCTGATCGTGGCCTGGGTGGCGGCGAGCGTGCTGGGCGCGTCCTCGTCGGCGGCGGTGACGACGGCGATACAGGACTCCAGGCTGCTCGGCGCGGTCCAGAACACCATGCCGGACACCACGCCGGCCTGGTTCTCGCGGGCCACCTCGGCGCTCACGGAGGCGGGCTTCCCGCAGGTCTTCAACCCGTTCGAGAACGAGTCGACGGCCCGGGTCGCCAAGCCGACGGGCGACAGCGTCACGGGGGCCGCCACCGACGCGGCCAAGCGCAGCACGGTCAAGATCGAGGGTGTCTCGGGCACCCAGGGCCGTGAGGGCAGCGGGTTCGTGTACGCGCCGGAGCATGTGATGACCAACGCGCACGTGGTGGCCGGCATCACCGACCCGAGCGTGCGGATCGGCGGGGTCGGGGCGTCGTACGAGGCACGGGTGGTGCTCTTCGACCCGGACCGGGACGTGGCGGTGCTGTACGTACCGCGGCTGCGCGCGCCGGTGCTGGGGTTCGACACCGGTGCGGCGCGCGGCGACTCGGCGGTGGTGGCCGGCTATCCGCAGGACGGCGACCTGAACCTCCAGGCGGCCACCGTGGCGGCCAAGGTGCCGGCCACCGGCCGGAACATCTACAACGACGCCACCGTGACCCGCGAGATCTACTCGATCCGCTCCACGGTCCGCCCCGGCAACTCCGGCGGCCCGCTGCTGACCACCGGCGGCAAGGTGTACGGCGTGGTGTTCGCCCGCTCCACGTCGGACGACGAGACGGGGTACGTCCTGACGGCCGACGAGGTGACCTCGGACGCCACCCGCGGGGCGACCGCCACGGCGGCGGTGGACACCGGCGAGCTGATCACGTCCTGACCGTCACGTCCTGCCTGTCACGTCCTGACCGTCACAGCGCCCGGCCCATGATCACGTCGTCGACGTACTCGCCGCCCAGCAGGAACTCCCCCGGCAGCACTCCCTCGACGGCGAAGCCCTCCGACTCGTAGAGCCTGCGTGCCGGGGCGTTGTGCCCGAGGACGCCCAGCCGGATCCGGCGGGCGCCACGGCGGCGGGCCTCCTCCATCACCGCCCGCAGCAGCGCCCGGGCGACCCCGTGGCCGCGAGCCTCCTCGGCGACCGCGAGGCCCTGGATCTGCCGGACATGCGCGTTGGAGGCGATGTTGTGGGCGAAACCGAGGCGGACATAGCCGACGATGCGCCGGTCGAGTTCGGCGACCAGGGTGTCCTCGGGGGCGTGGCGCCCTCTGAAGAAGGGGCCGTACGGCGGCTGCGGCTCGGGGAGCACGGCGTGCAGATACGACCAGGTGGCGCGGTCGAGCGCGGACAGCTCCTCGTCGTCGTCGGGCAGGGCTGCGCGTATGTACGGTTCCGGCATGGGGTCACCCTAAATCGGGTGGCCCCCGGGTCCCAGAAGTATTCCGGCGCGTGTCCCGGCATGCTGGGACACATGGAACGCTCTCGTATCGCGGTGGCCGGCGCGTCCGGTCTGATCGGCAGTGCCCTGGTGCGGTCCCTGCGGGCGGACGGGCACGAGGTGGTGCGCCTGGTGCGGCGCGGGGCCCACGGCGCCGGTGAGGTCTGCTGGGACCCCGAGGGGCAGTACGTGGACACGGCCGGGCTGGCCGGCTGCGACGCAGTGGTGAACCTCGCCGGGGCCGGGATCGGCGACCGGCGCTGGACGGCCGCCTACAAGCGGCGGATCCGGGACAGCCGGGTCCTCGGCACGGCCGCGCTCGCGGAGGCGGTGGCCGCCCTGGACGTGCCGCCACGGGTGTTCGTGAGCGGCAGCGCGATGGGCTTCTACGGCGACACGGGCGACCGGGTCGTCGACGAGGACGCGCCGCCCGGGGACGGCTTCCTGCCGTCGCTGTGCGTGGAGTGGGAGGAGGCGGCGGCCCCGGCGCGGGAGGCGGGCATCCGGACGGTGTTCGTCCGCACGGGACTGGTGGTGGCCCGCGGCGGCGGGGCCTGGGGCCGGCTGTTCCCGCTGTTCAAGGCGGGACTCGGCGGACGGCTGGGCGACGGCCGGCAGTACTGGTCGTTCATCGCGCTGCACGACGAGGTGGCCGCGATCAGGTTCCTGATGGACACCGAGGGCCTTGAGGGCCCCTTCAACCTCACCGCGCCGCACCCGCTGACGAACCGTGAGATCACCGCGGCGATGGCCCGGGTGCTGCGCCGCCCGGCCCCCTTCCCGGTCCCCTCGGCGGCGCTGCGGCTGGCGCTCGGCGAGATGGCCGAGGACGTGCTGGGCAGTCAACGCGTGGTGCCCAAGCGGCTGCTGGAGTCGGGGTTCACCTTCGCGTTCCCGGGCATCGAGGACGCGATCCGCGCGGCCTGACAACGCATGTGACCGTATGCGACCGTCGTGCGACCGTGCCCTGTTCATGCGCGACTGTCCCTGACCGATCACCGTCCTAACCTCGACCCGAACTCGGGTATCCCCGGAGCTGGTTGGGGGCATCACGTCTCCACCGGACGCGCAATCGAGGAGGGGCCTCGTGCATGAGCCCGCGTACCAGGCGGACGTCGTCATCGTGGGAGCCGGTATCGCCGGACTCTCCGCGGCTCATCGGCTGAACAGCGCAGGAGTAACGACCGCGGTCCTGGAGGCCGCCCCTTACGTCGGCGGCCGTATGTCGACCGAGAAGGTCGACGGCTTCCGGCTCGACCGGATAGGACAGCTCCTGTCCACGTCCTACCCGGAGCTACGGCTGACACCGGGACTGGACGCCCTGGTTCTGCGCCGGTTCGCGCCCGGCGTACTGCTGCATCGCGACGGGCGCAGGCACCGGGCCGGCGCTCCGGCGGGCGGCGGGAGCGCGAGGGGCGCACTGTATGCGGTGCGCGCCCTGGCAAGCGCCCCCAGGGGCGGCTCGGCCGTGTCGCCCGCGCGGGCGACCGCGCCGATGGGCAGCGCGGTCGACCAGGCGCGGCTCGGTGCGGCGCTGGGGCGGATCGCCACCACCCCGGTGGAACGCATCCTCGCCCGCCCCGAACTCCCGGCCGCGCACGCCCTCGCGGCGCGCGGGGTGCCCGCCCGTACGATCGACGGCTTTCTGCGCCCGCTGCTCGCGGCCCTGCTCTGCGACCCCGAGCTGACGACGTCCAGCCGGTGCGCGGACCTCGCCCTGCGCTCCTTCGCGAGCGGGCGGCTGTGCGTGCCGGAGGGAGGCGCCGAGGTCCTTCCGGAACTCCTCGCCCGCGCCCTCCCGCCCGGCACGGTGCACACGGGCGTCTGGGTCACCTCGGTCTCGACGACGTCCGTGACGACGGCCGAGCACGGTGTGATCCGCTGCCGGGCGGTGCTGCTGGCGACGGACGCGCGGGCCGCCGCCGGGCTGCTGCCGGGGCTGCGCGTGCCGGACTTCCACCAGGTGACGGTGGTCCACCACACGACGGACGAACCGGCGGCGCTCACGACGGGGACGTCGCTCCTCCTCGACGCGGACCGGGGCGGGCCCGTCTCCCACACCTCGGTCGTCAGCACCATCGACCCGAGCCGGGCCCCGCAGGGCCGCGCCCTGATCTCCTCGACGGTGCTCGGCCCGCCGCCCTCCGACATCGACACGGCGGTCCGTATGCACCTGGCCCGGCTCTACGGCACGTCGACGCACCGCTGGGAGACACTGGCCGTCCATCACACGCCGGAGGCGATCCCGGCGATGCGCCCCCCGCACGACCTCCGCCGCCCGGTCCGCCTGATGGCCGGCCTCTACGTCTGCGGCGACCACCGGGACACCAGCACGGTCCAGGGAGCGTTGCACTCGGCCCACCGGGCAACGGCGGCGATCCTGACGGACCTGGGTGTATCGGGCTCGATGCACACGGCGGAGCCGATGCAACGCCGGGCGGCGTAGCCGCGCCCTTCAGGGGCGCGGGGCTGCATTCGGCAACGACGAGTGGCACCGGCCGGCCCGGCAGCCCCAGCACCGAGCCGGACGCGGGGCAGGGTAGACGCGCGCCTTTAGGGGCGCGGGGAACTGCGCGACAAGCCACGACGGCGCGACACCCGGCGACCCACCGGAACCGGCAACGGCGAGTGGCACCGGCCGGCCCGGCACCGCCGGACCACGCCGTCGTGGCCGACCACCGCCGCGGCGGAAAGAAATTCCAGCCGCGGCGGAAAAGAGACCCAGGGCCGCCGACCCCAGCACCGAGCCGGACGCGGGCTGCCCCGACGCCGAGCCGATTGCCGGGCTGGGCCGGCGCCGAGTCAGGTGCCGGCCGGCTCGGCGTCCAGCCGCGCTTCGGTCAGTTCAGGGCGGCGACCTTGTCCCGGTAGGCCCTTGCCGGTGCTGCGTCCTTGTACGGCTCCAGGCGGCGTTCGAAGTCCTTGACGTACTCGATCGCGCGTACCGAGCGCATCTCCGCCGCGGCGCCCGCCGCCTCCGCGCCGAGCGCGCACGCCTGGTCGAGTTCGCCGAGGCCCAGGCGGGCCGTGGCGAGGACGACGCGGCAGAAGAGGCGGCTGCGCGCGTAGGAGGGCGCACGGAGCTGTAGCGAGCGCTCCGCGTGCTGCGCGGCCGCCCGGAACTGCTGCAGATCCCGGTGGCAGTGGCCGAACTCGTCGGCGAGCTGTGCCTCGTCGAAGAAGCGCGCCCAGTGGGGGACTTCGTCGCCGGGCCGGGCCGCCTCCAGGGCGCGTTCGGCCCGGACCAGTGCGCCGGTGCACGCCCGCACCTCGCCGAGGACTCCGTGGGCGCGGGCCTCGGCCGCGTGGAGGAGTGCCTGGACGACCGGCGGGGCGTTGGTGCCCACGCCCTGCTGGGCCACCCGCGCCAGCTGCACCGCCTCCCGGCCGTGGCCGAGGTAGACGGCCTGGCGGCTCATGGTGACGAGGACGTAGGAACCGTAGGAGCGGTCCCCGGCCGCCTGGGCGAGGCGGAGGGACTGGACGAAGTAGCGCTGGGCGAGACCGTGCGCGGCGATGTCGTACGACGTCCAGCCCGCGAGCCGGGTCAGGTCGGCGGCCGCGGCGAACAGCTTGCGGCCGGTCTGCTCGCCGTACATGCCGCGCAGCATCGGCTCGCACTCGTGCTCCAGATAGCGCACCAGGGCCTGCCGGGCGTGCCCGCCGCCGTACGTGTCGTCGAGCGTGCGGAACAGCTCGCCGACCGAGCGGAGCGCGGCGATGTCCCCGCCGGTGACCCGCTGGCCGGGCGCGCGTTCGGCCTGCCCGCGCGGGCGTCCCGGCGGGGCCGGCTGTTTGGCCGCGGCGGGCCGGATCTGGGCCGGCACCCGGACGGGCGCCGGCGGTACCGTCTCGCCGCGGGCCACCCGGTCGTCGGCGCGGCCGATCAGCCAGTCCCGGCTGGGCACCACGAGCCCGGCCGGGGTGAACGCGATCTTGCGGAGCTCGGCGTGGCTGCCGGAGTCCTTGCGCCACAGCCCGCTGACGATGTCGACGGCCTCCTCGGGGGTGGCCGCGAACTCCAGCCCGGCGTACACCGGGGCGCAGGCGTCGAGGCCCAGGTCCTGGGCGGTGAGCCGGCGGCCGAGGCGCCGCGTGAAGACCTCGGCGATCAGGGCGGGGGTGGTGCCCCGGGGCTGCTGGCCGCGCAGCCATCGGGTGACCGACGTCTTGTCGTATCTGAGATCCAGCCCGTGTTCGAGACCGAGCTGGTCGACCCGACGGGCCAGACCCGCGTTGGAGAACCCTGCTTCTGCGATGAGCGCGGCAAGCTGGCGGTTGGGGGTGCGCTGCGCGGGTCGGTCCGTCATCTGCGGTGCGGTCTCCTGCCTTCTGGCTCAGCTCGGTAGCTTGTGCCCGGATTGCCGGTGAGCAGCCCTTTTGGCGCTCGTGGACGGCGCGAATGTAGCGGAGAGTGAGCAGCCGATCGCACATTTCGACGTTCATTCATCCGATCGTGTGAGGATTGACCCCAGGGCTGACGCGCGACGGGCGGACGTACAGTGGCTTGGGCGCGTTATGTGCCTGACACACCCATCGCCCGAGGGAGGCGCTTGCCGTGAGTGAGTTGCGGTTCGTCCGCATGGGGTTCGGCGCGGACGCCGTCGAGTACCAGGAGGCGTGGGACGAGCAGCGCCGGGTGCACGCGGCGCGGTTCACCGACGAGGTGCCCGACACGGTGCTGCTGCTCGAACACCCCCCGGTGTACACGGCGGGCCGGCGCACCGCGGACAACGAGCGGCCGCTGGACGGCACCCCGGTGATCGACGTGGACCGCGGCGGCAAGATCACCTGGCACGGCCCGGGCCAGCTGGTGGGCTACCCGATCCAGAAGCTCCCGCGCCCGGTGGACGTGGTCGCGCACGTACGGCGCCTGGAGGAGGCGCTGATCCGCGTCTGCGCCGAGTTCGGCCTGGAGACCACCCGGGTCGAGGGGCGCAGCGGGGTGTGGGTCCTCGGCGACCCCGTCGAGCAGCGGCCGCAGGCCCTCGGAGGCCTCTCCCTGGACTTCGACCCCCGGCTGACGGACGAGGAGTTCGACCCGCGTCTGAACGGCCCGGAGTACGCCCCGTCCAACGCCGGGCAGCGCCGCGAGGACCGGAAGATCGCCGCGATCGGCATCCGGGTGGCCAAGGGCGTCACGATGCACGGCTTCGCGCTCAACGTGAACCCGGACAACAAGTGGTTCGACCGGATCATCCCGTGCGGCATCCGGGACGCGGGCGTCGCCTCGCTCGCGGGCGAGCTGGGCCGGGACGTGACCATCGAGGAGGTGCTGCCGGTGGTGGAGCGCCACCTGACGGACGTCCTGGAGAACGCGGAGCTCAAGCCGCGCGAGATCGAGAAGACCCCCGCCTGACCGAGGGAATGCGCCCTGCGGCCGAGGGGTTGGCCTCCACGGAAGGGCCCAGCAATCACGGGCGTACCCTGGTGTACGCCGAGGAATCGAAGTTACAGGGAGCCGACGTGTCCGCAGTCTCACCCGACGGACGCAAGATGCTGCGCCTGGAGGTCCGGAACGCCCAGACCCCCATCGAGCGCAAGCCCGAGTGGATCAAGACCCGGGCGAAAATGGGTCCCGAGTACACGAAGATGCAGAACCTCGTGAAGAGCGAGGGCCTGCACACGGTCTGCCAGGAAGCCGGCTGCCCGAACATCTACGAGTGCTGGGAGGACCGCGAGGCGACCTTCCTCATCGGCGGCGACCAGTGCACCCGGCGCTGCGACTTCTGCCAGATCGACACCGGCAAGCCCGAGGCGCTGGACCGCGACGAACCGCGCCGCGTGGGTGAGTCCGTGGTCACCATGGACCTGAACTACGCCACCATCACCGGCGTCGCCCGCGACGACCTGGCGGACGGCGGCGCCTGGCTGTACGCCGAGACGGTCCGGCAGATCCACCAGCAGACGGCGGACCGCGAGGCCGGGCGTACCAAGGTCGAGCTGCTCGCCCCGGACTTCAACGCCGTTCCGGAGCTGCTGCGCGAGGTCTTCGAGTCCCGCCCCGAGGTCTTCGCGCACAACGTCGAGACGGTGCCCCGGATCTTCAAGCGGATCCGTCCCGGCTTCCGCTACGAGCGCTCGCTGAAGGTCATCACCGAGGCCCGCGACTTCGGCCTGGTCACCAAGTCCAACCTCATCCTCGGCATGGGCGAGACCCGTGAGGAGATCTCCGAGGCACTGCGCCAGCTGCACGAGGCGGGCTGCGAGCTGGTCACCATCACGCAGTACCTGCGCCCGAGCGTGCGGCACCACCCCGTGGAGCGCTGGGTCAAGCCGCAGGAGTTCGTGGAGCTGAAGGAGGAGGCCGAGCAGATCGGCTTCTCCGGTGTGATGTCCGGACCGCTGGTCCGTTCTTCGTACCGGGCCGGACGGCTCTACCAGATGGCGATCGAGAAGCGCGGCACGTTCGTCGCCGTACAGGCTGTGTGAATTCGCGCACAAGTTGCTACCGGCCAGTAATGACCGAATGACCGCGGTCCTGACCGTCCTCGCTGATGAGGACGCCCGTCAGGACCGCGTCAGCGTGCGGGGCCCGCGTATCAAGGTTTCATTGGTGTTTGACCGGTCGGTCACGCCCTGGTAACACCAAACAGTGACGCTGGTATCACAGCACGTACACCCACTTCGAGGGGGACCTCCACCATGCAGGCCGCGCCGGTTCGCGCCACCGCCATCCCGTCCTTCACCGACGCGCTGCGCGCCGTCGAGTCCCTCCTGATGAGCGGCGGCCAGCGCACCGCCCGCCAGAACGCCTGGACCTCCGTGCTGGAGGACCGCCGTCGCGCCAAGGACCGGGTGGAGACGCAGCTCTTCCTGGAGCAGGCCGCCGGCCGCTCCTGACGGCTCCCCCGGCCCCTTTCCCCGGGCACCGCCGTCGTCGGCGCTCCCGGAGACACGTAGACTTCGGGGCATGGCGAGGAAGGAACCCGCAGCGGACGCTGCGAATGCCGGGCGACTGAAGCAGATCGTCCTGACGTACAAGATGACCCGCAAGGCCGATAAGACGATCGGTCTGGTACTTGCCGGTGTCGGTCTCGGCATCCTTGCCGTCTTTCTCGTGATCGGCTTCCTGATCGGCCACCCGGTCTATCTGGGCATCCTGGGCCTGCTGCTCGCCTTCCTCGCGACGGCGATCGTCTTCGGCCGCCGTGCCGAGCGGGCGGCCTTCGGCCAGATGGAGGGCCAGCCGGGCGCCGCGGCCGCCGTTCTGGACAACATCGGGCGGGGCTGGACGACGACACCGGCGGTGGCGATGAACCGCAGCCAGGACGTGGTGCACCGGGCCGTCGGCAAGGCCGGCATCGTCCTGGTCGCCGAGGGCAACCCGAACCGGGTGAAGACCCTGCTGGCCGCCGAGAAGAAGAAGATGGCCCGGATCGTGGCCGACGTGCCGGTGCACGATGTGATCGTGGGCACGGGCGAGGGCCAGGTCGGGCTGAAGAAGCTGCGGACCACGATGCTGAAGTTCCCCCGCGTGCTGACCGGTCCCCAGGTGACGACCACCAACGACCGGCTGCGGGCGATGGGTGACCTGATGAGCAACATGCCGCTGCCCAAGGGGCCGATGCCGAAGGGCATGCGGATGCCCAAGGGCGGGCAGCGGGGTCGGTAGACACACCCGAGAACCTCGGGACGCGGCGGTCGCTGATACGACCGCCGCGTCTTCGTGTTTTCCGGCCCCGTTCGTTTTTCGGCCCCGTTCGTTTTCCGGCCCCCGTTCGCCGCGGCGCCGATGACACGCCGCCGAACGGCGTATCCAGCGGGTAATCGGGTCATCGGCTCCTAGCCTGCTAAATGTGACAAAACGCCATATCACATACCTCGCCTGCGCCGCCGCCCTGTGCGGCTCCCTCCTCGGCGCCGCCCCGGCCACCGCCACCCACCGCACCCTCGTCGTGCATCCGGGTGAGTCGATCCAGAAGGCCGTGGACGCGGCCCAGCCCGGCGACACCGTCCTCGTGCTGGCCGGCACGTACCACGAGAGCGTCAAGGTGACCACGCCCGACCTCACCCTGCGCGGCGCGGGCCAGGAGACCGTGCTGCAGCCGGCCAAGAAGGCCAAGAAAGCCAAGAAGGCCATGCCGCAGAAGGCCGCCGCCCAGAAGTCGTGCGCGGAGATGGGCAACGGCATCTGCGTGGTCGGCACCAAGAGCCGGCCCGTCGAGAACGTCACCATCGCCCGGATGACCGTGACCGGGTTCTCCCGGACCGGTGTCATGGCGGTCGGCGCGGCCAACCTGAACGTGCACGGCGTGGCCGCCGTGAAGAACGGGCAGTGGGGCATCGCCGAAGAGCGCTCCGTGCACAGCTCCTACCGGGACAACGTCGCCCGGAGCAACGGCGACGCGGGCCTGTTCCTCGCCAACACCATCACCGCGGAGAAGGGCTCCACCGACACCGACGGCACGGTGGTCGAGCACAACCTGCTGGAGAAGAACCGGATCGGCGTCACCGTGCGCCGGCTGCGCAACCTGACCGTCTCGGACAACTCGGTCAGCGGCAACTGCGCGGGGGTGTTCGTCGTCGGCGACGAGAACAAGCCGAAGGCCGGTCACATCGTCGTCGCCGACAACCAGATCGTGAAGAACAACAAGTACTGCAAGAAGACCGCCCGGCTGTCCTTCCTGCAAGGCTCCGGCATCGTCCTGACCGGCGCCGAGGACACCCTGGTCACCGGCAACACGGTCACCGGCAACTCGGGCAAGTCCCCGATGTCGGGCGGTGTCGTGGTCTTCAAGAGCTTCGTGGGCGCCACCAGCGACAAGAACCGGATCACCCGCAACAAGCTGTCGGGCAACGCCCCCGCCGACCTGGTCAACCAGGAAGCCACCAAGCACGGCAACGCCTTCAAGGACAACACCTGCAAGAAGTCCAAGCCCGCCGGTCTGTGCTGACCTGACGGCCGTACGACACCCCCCCACAAGGAAGGTAGGCGGCACATGACCGCACCAGCACGCGACCTCTCGGCGCCGGAGAAGGACCCGACGCGGGGCGACGCACCGCCGCCGTCGATGCGGCTGCGCGAGCTCGTGTTCGGGGCGGCCTGTGCCGCCGCCGTCCGCGCGGCCGCCCGGCTGCGCGTCGCCGACGCGCTCGGGGACGCCCCGATGACCGTGGAGAGCCTGGCGTCCGCGGTGAAGACCGACCCCAGGCCGCTGCGCCGGCTGTTGCGCGCCCTGTCCTGCTACGGCGTCTTCGCCGAGCGCCCGGACGGGACGTTCGCCCACACCGAGACCTCCCGGCTGCTGCGCGAGGACGACCCGCACAGCCTGCGCTACATCGCCCTGTGGTGCACCGAGCCGTGGACCTGGGACGCCTGGCCGAAGCTCGACGAGGCCGTGCGCAGCGGCCGCAACGTCATCGAGGACCTCTACGGGAAGGAGTTCTTCGTCTACCTGAACGAGGACGCCCCGGAGTCGGCGGACGTCTTCAACCGGGCGATGACCACCTCCAGCGAGCAGTCGGCCCGTGAGGTCGCGGCCCTGCTCGACCTGTCCGGCAGCCGGTCGGTCGCGGACCTCGGCGGCGGCCAGGGGCACGTGGTGGCCTGTCTGCTGGACAAGTACCCGGCGATGAAGGGCTATCTGCTGGACCTGCCCCGGGTGGTGGAGAAGGCCCTGCCGCGGCTGCGCCCGGGCGGTGACCTGGAGGACCGGGCGCGCATCGTGCCGGGTGACATCCGGGAGGCCGTGCCGGTCGACTCGGACGTCTACATCATCAAGAACATCCTGGAGTGGGACGACGAGTCCACCGCGCAGCTGCTGGCCAACGTGGTCGCGGCGGGCGGTCCCGGGTCCCGGGTCGTGGTGATCGAGAACCTGGTCGACGACACCCCGTCGATGCGGTTCAGCACCGCGATGGACCTGCTGCTGCTCCTGAACGTCGGCGGGGCCAAACACACCACCGACAGCATGGTGCGCCGGCTGACGGAGGCGGGGCTGAGCGTCAACGACATCCGCCCGGTCAACCCCTATCTGCACGCCTTCGACTGCACGGTGCCCGCCTGAGGCAGGTCCCGGACACGCCGGTGCCGGGCCCGCGTTCTGCGCGGGTCCGGCACCGTTGGCGTACGGCGGTACGACGGTTCACACGCCGCCGTCGCGCTCCCAGAGGTAGAAGCGCTGTGCCATCGCGTCCTTCGGGGAACGCCAGGTCTCCGGGTCGTACGCGCTGACGTACGCCGTGAGACGGTCGCTGATGTCCCTGAACTCGGGGTGCGAGGTGACCTTGGCGATGGCGGGTCCCGGCTCGCGCTCGGACTCGACGAGGTGCATGTACACATCGCCGAACTGGAAGAGGCTGCGCCGGACCACCCCGACGAGGTGCGGCAGCTCTCCCCGGTCGGACTCCGCGAACACCTTCGCGATGTCGGGGGCGGAGCCCGGTGCCATACGGGCGACGATCAGGGCCTGGTGCACGTGTCTCTCCGTTCCTGTCTTCCCGGCGGCCGGCTCAGTCGGCCAGGGCCGGGTCGGGGCGCCGGCCGGTGGCAGCCTTCTCGATCTTGTCCCGGATCAGGGCCATCTGGACCTTGGAGTTCCGGTTGATGTTGTCGGTCATCCACTCGTCGTCGACGGGGGCTTCCGGCTTCATCGCGAAGTCCTGGGTCCAGACCATCCGGGTGCCGGCGGGGACCTCCTCGTACTGCCAGAGGATGTCCATGTGCGCGAACGGGCCCGTCTCGACCCGGCGGGCCTTGACGCGGAGGCGGGCGCGGTCCGTCTCGCGCTCGGAGACCCAGCTCCACACCTTGCCGTTCTCGTCGGGGTGCATGGTCAGCCGGAAGGTGACCTTGTTCCCCTCCTCCTCGAGGATGTCGGCACTGGCGTACTCACTGAAGAGCTGGGGCCAGTTGGCCACGTCGTTGGTCATGTCCCAGACCAGGTCGACGGGCGCGGCGATGGTGATCTCGTTCTGGGTGTGTCCGGTCATGTCAGGCTCCCGCGGGCATGGCGCTGTTGACGAGGTCGAGGAACTGGCGAGGGGTCTTGCACCGCTCGGCGTCCACCGGCATGGGCACGCCGTGCCGGTTCTCCAGCTCGCCGACGATGCCGAGCAGGCCGAGCGAGTCGACGCCGAGGACGTCGAAGCCACTGTCGGCGCGGTCCTGGAGGTCGGCCGGGGCGACGGTGACGCCGGCCGCCTTCTTCATGAGTTCGGACAGTTCGTCCACGGTGATGCTCATTGGGACTCCTTCTTCTTCGCTGCTGGGCAGCTGTTTCTTTCTCCGGATCACCCGGCCGTGCCGTGGCGCAGCACGAGTGCCGAGTTCGACCCCATGAGTCCCCGGCTGAGGACCAGCGCCGTGCGTGGTGCGGCGGCGCGGGCGCTGCCGGTCACGAGGTCGAGGTCGTGGCAGATGTCGTGGACACCCGGGGTCGGCGGGATCAGACCGTGTTCCATGGCGAGCACCGCGGCGGCGGTGTCCAGGACGGGGGCCGCGCAGTACCCCCGGCCGATCCCGGCCTTGGGCGCGGTGACGGGCACCCGCCGGCCGTGCGCGCCCAGGGTGTCGGCGATGGCCAGCGCCTCCGCCCGGTCGGCCTCCGGGACGCCGAGGGCGTCGGCGAAGACCACGTCGACCTCCTCCGGGGCGCAGCCGGCCTCGGCGAGGGCGCCGCGGATCGCCTGGGCGAGCCCGGCCCTCGACTCGGCCCAGCGGGAGGCCCCGGTGAAGGTGGACGCGTGTCCGTCGAGGGTGGCCCGTACCGGCAGCCCGCGTTCCCGGGCCGAGCCGATGTCCTCCACGATGAGCATGGCGCCGCCCTCGGCCGGCACGAACCCGCAGGCCTGCTCGGTGAACGGGCGGTAGGCGCGGGCCGGGTCGGTCTCCCGGCTGAGCTCCTGGTAGCCGAGCTGGCAGACCATCGAGTACGGAGCTATGGGCGCCTCGGTGGAGCCGGCCACGATGACGTCGGTGCCGCGTCGCACCGCGCGGGCGGCGTGTGCCAGGGCGTCCAGGCCGCCGGCCTCGTCGGCGGCGACCACCGAGCAGGGCCCCTTGAAGCCGCGCCGGATGGAGATCTGGCCGGTGCTGGCCGCGTAGAACCAGGCGATGGACTGGTAGGGACCGACGTACCGGCTGCCCTTGCCCCAGAGTTGCTGGAGCTCGCGCTGGCCGAACTCGCCGCCGCCGGATCCGGCCGCGGTGACCACGCCGATGTCGAAGGGCGAGCCGTCGGTGTCGGCGCGGCCGAGCCGGGCGTCTTCGAGTGCCAGGTCGGCCGCGGCCATCGCGAAGTGCGTGAAGCGGTCGGTCTGGACGATGAGACGTTCCTCGACAGCGGCCGCCGGGTCGAAGTCGCGGACTTCTCCGGCCACCTTCATGGGCAGGTGCTCGCAGCCGTCGCGGGTCACCTTGTCGAGGACGTTGCGTCCCTCCTGGACGGATTTCCAGAAGGTCTCGGTGCTGGTTCCGTTGGGCGCGACGACACCGATACCGGTGACCGCAGCCCGCCGAGGACGGGATCCGCTCATCGTGTCCTTGTCCTTCCTCTCGGCCGGGTCAGGACCACCGCGGACTGGAAACCGCCGAACCCGCTGCCCACGGACAGGACGCCGCCCAGGGGCCGTTCGCGGGCGACCCGTGGCACGTAGTCGAGGTCGCACTCGGGGTCGGGGGTCTCGTAGTTCGCGGTGGGCGGGACCACCTGGTGGGCCAGGGCGAGCACGCAGGCGACGACCTCGATCGCGCCGATGGCGCCGAGCGAGTGGCCCACCATGGACTTGATGGAGCTCATGGGCGTGCTGTACGCGTGCTGCCCGAGCGCCTTCTTCACGGCCGCGGTCTCGTGGCGGTCGTTCTGCCGGGTGCCGGAGCCGTGCGCGTTGACGTAGTCGATGGCGGTGGGGTCGAGGCGGGCGTGGTCGAGGGCGGTCTCGATGGCGCGGGCCATCTCCAGTCCCTCACTGGTGAGACCGGTCATGTGGTAGGCGTTGCCGAAGGTGGCGTAGCCGTCGAGCTGGCAGTAGATGTGCGCGCCGCGGGCCTTGGCGTGCTCCAGCTCCTCCAGGACGAGCACCGCGCCGCCCTCGCCCATGACGAACCCGTCACGGCGGTTGTCGAAGGGACGCGAGGCGTGCTCGGGGTCGTCGTTGTTCGGGGAGGTGGCCTTGATCGCGTCGAAGCAGGCCATGGTGATCGGGGAGATCGGGGAGTCCGAGGCACCGGCGATGCAGATGTCGGCGCGCCCCTCCTGCACGGTGTGGAAGGCGTAGCCGACGGCGTCCAGGCCCGAGGTGCAGCCGGTGGAGACGGTCTGCACCGGACCCTGGGCGCCGAAACGTTCCGCCACCGCGGAGGCGAGGGTGCTCGGCGAGAACGCCCGGTGCAGCTGGGGTCCCGCCTGCCGGTGGTCCACGTCCCAGTGCTGGCCGCCGGCGCTCACCAGGACGTAGTCGTGCTCCAGACGGGTGGTGCCGCCGACGGCCGTGCCCAGGGAGACCCCGATCCGCCAGGGGTCCTCCCGGCCGAAGTCGAGACCGGAGTCCCGGACCGCCTCGTCACCGGCGACCAGGGCGAACTGTATGTACCGATCCGCCCGTTCGATCTCCTCGGCGTCCAGGCCGTGCGCCACCGGGTCGAAATCGCACTCGGCGGCGATCCGCGACCTGAGGCCGGAGGGGTCGAAGAAGGTGATGCCGCGCGTCGCGGTCCGGCCGGAGGCGAGCAAGTCCCAGAACGCCGGTACGCCCACACCCCCCGGAGCCACGATGCCTATGCCCGTAACCGCCACGCGCCGGGTCACGACCGGACCTGCCCCACGGCGACGGCGGCTTCCGTCTCCTCCGTGTCGACATGACCCTGACTCGGGCGCGGGGCCAGCGGGCCGAGGTGGAAGACGATCCGGGCCTCGACATCGCCCACGTTGCGGAAGCGGTGGCGCATGTTGATGGGGATCATCAGCCCCTGCTCGGGCCGCAGCGGGTGCGGCTCGCCGTCCAGGTCGACCTCCATCTCACCGCAGACCACGTACACGAACTCCTCGGAGTACGGGTGGTAGTGCTCGGCGATGCGGTCGCCCGGCTGCACGAGGGCCACACCCATGAAACCGCTGGTGGAACCCACCGTGGCCGGGGTGAGCATGGCGCGCAGATCGCCGCCGCGCCGCGTGTTGGGCTCGATCTCGCTGAGGTCCACGATCTTTGGAATGGGCTTCATCTCTAGGTTCCTCCGTGAGGGTGATCCGGCGGTGGTGGGGGGTCAGGCGTCGGGCGAGCGACGGTCGGTGAGGAGCTTCATCCGCACCGTGTCGCCGTCCAGCAGGGCGGTGAGCGCGTGGGCCGGGACGTCGTCCACAGGGGTGCCGGGCCGCTGCTCGACCAGCCGTACGACGACGTCGTCGCGCTGGAAGACCGTGCTGTGCAGCACCGGGCTCGCCGGGTCCTCGGCCGCGGCCTCGTCCTGCTGCGCGAGCAGCTCGGCGAGCCGCATCCCGCAGCCCGGGCGGGCCGGGTAGTACAGCGCGTGGCGGTCGCCCTCGGCCAGCTCCTCGGCGCCGACGTGGTGCACGGCCGGCAGCGCCGCCCGGGTGAAGAACACCCGTGCGGAGTCCTGGTCGTCGAGGTCGCGGTCCTGCTCCAGATAGGGGTTGATGGCCTCCTCGACGGCCCGCACCTCGGGCTGCCGGGCGACATGGCGCAGGGCGGCCATCAGGTCGCCGCGCACCTCGATGGCCCGTACCACCCGGTTGCCGTGCATGAACAGGGAGGTGCGGCACAGCCGGGTGGAGTCGTCGACCTCGGCCTTGGGCGAGGCGTAGTTCGAGAGGAGCTTCGCGACCTGGGCCTCACTGCCCGGCCGGACCGTGAAGGTGAGCGCGTGGCGGATCACGCCGTCGCCCATCCGCGGCTCGGCCTGCAGGACCCGCACCGCGTCCGCCGCCGGCCCGCCGGTCTCGCGGACGACCTGGAAGCGCAGCGAACGGGTGTCGCGCACGCAGTTGTGCAGCGGCTTGACCATCTCGACGTGCTCCTCGCTGTTCACCCAGGCGAGGAACGGCGGGGCGCTCTCCCACTCGCTGGTGATCAGCCACTGCGAGGGGTTCTCGATCGACTGGCAGAGCTGGTCGCTGACGTGACCGGGCACCTGGGCGACCTGGTTGCACAGCTCCTCGTAGGCCTCCAGGAACTGCTGCTGCGCGCCGTCGTAGACGTCCACCAGCAGGACGACCCGGAGCCGGGAGCCGTCGAAGACGGACTGGGAGACCCGTTTCGACACCGGGCGAGTCAGCTTTTCCGAAACCTTTTCCGAGATCGTCGTCATGCTTCGCACATCTCCTTCGCGGGGGCAGCGGCCTGCGCCTTCGCCGATGACGCGGCGTCAGCGCTTTTTGATCCTGTGCCGGTCCTCCGAAGCGCGCGACTCGCGTGAACCAGGTGGGTGATTGAGCACGCGGAACCCCTCCGGAAGGGGCATGGAAGTTCCAACGCACCTGACGCACCACCACCCGCCCCTGGAGTCCCCGATGCAGCAGAGAACCGATCATCAGGTCCCCGTCCTCGTCGTGGGCGGCTCCCTCGTCGGCCTGTCCATGTCCCTCTTCCTGGGCCGCCTGGGCGTACGCCACATGCTCGTCGAACGGCACTCCGGGACCTCGATCCATCCACGCGGCCGGGGCAACAACGTGCGGACGATGGAGCTGTTCCGGAAGGCAGGCATCGAGCCCGCCATCAAGTCCGCGGCCTCACTCCTCGCCGACAACCACGGCATCCTGCAGACCCCGACGCTGGTCGGCGACGCCGGCGAATGGCTGTTCAAGGAGATCGATCCCGGCGGCGGAATCGCGAAGTTCAGCCCTACGGGTTGGTGCCTGTGCAGCCAGAACGACCTGGAGCCGGTACTCCGCCAGGCGGCCGAGTCCCTCACCGGCGACCTGCGCTACTTCCACGAGATGGAGTCCTTCGAGCAGGACCCCGAAGGTGTGACGGCGTACGTCCGCGACCGTGACTCCGACCGGATGTACACCGTCCGCGCGGACTACCTGGTCGCCGCCGACGGTCCGCGCAGCCCGGTCCGGGGCCGGCTCGGCATCGGCCAGACGGGCCCCGGCGACCTGTTCGCCAACGTCAGCATCACCTTCCGCTCCAAACTGCTCGCCCACACCGTCGGGGACCGGCGGTTCATCTGCTGCTACCTCACCGACCCCGAGGCGGACGGCGCGCTGCTGCCCGTCGACAACAAGGAGCACTGGGTCTTCCACGCCCCGTGGCACCCCGAACGCGGCGAAACGCTCGACGAGTTCACCGAGGAGCGCCTCACCCGGCACATCCGCCGGGCCGTCGGCGTCCCCGACCTCGACGTCGAGATCACCGGCCGCGCCTCCTGGCGGGCCGCCGAACGGGTCGCCGAACGGTACGGGGACCGGCGGGTCTTCCTGGCCGGCGACTCCGCGCACGAGATGTCCCCGACCGGCGCGTTCGGTTCCAACACCGGCATCCAGGACGCGCACAACCTGGCGTGGAAGCTGGCGGCCGTCCTCGACGGCTGGGCCGGCCCCGGGCTGCTGGAGTCGTACGACGCCGAGCGCCGCCCGGTCGCCCTCGCCACCAGCGCCCGTGCCTCGGCCCGCTCGGTGGAGCACAGCCACCCCGGCTTCGCGCCCGCGCCCGGCATCGGCGCCGGCAAGCGCGGCGGCATCCTCAACATCGTCCTCGGCTACCGGTACCTGAAGGGCGCGGTCGCCGGCGCGGACCCCGGCCGGCCTGTCGTACCCGATGGGATGAACCTGACCGGCCAGCCGGGCAGCCGGGCCCCCCACCTGTGGCTGCGCCGCGCGGACGAACGGCTCTCGACGCTCGACCTGTACGAGCGGTCCCTGGTACTGCTCAGCGACGCGGGCTCGACGGCGGGCGGGGCCTGGCACGCGGCCGCCCGCCGGATCGCGGACACGGAGCGGCTACGACTGGACACGTACCGGATCGGGGCGGCGGGGGCGGACCTCGTGTACGACGAGGAGGGCATGGACTGGGCGGCGGCGCACGGGACGACGGCGGACGGCGCGGTGCTGGTACGGCCGGACGGATTCGTGGCCTGGCGCTCGGAGGGCGCGGTACCGGACCCGGAGGGAGAACTGCGGGACGTACTGGCCCGACTGCTGCGGAGACGGTGAGCCGGGGGGCGGGGCTGGGGTGGGGGCGCTTCCCGGCGCCTGCAGGGTGCCTCCCCCACTCTCGGCTTCGCTCGAGCGGGGGACCCCCATCGCCCACCCGTGCCGCCTGGGGGCATTTCTCAGGCCCTCAAGGCACTGGGGGAGGCACTGCCCGCGGCTGTGGAGAGGCGGCGGGGAAGCGCCCCTTCGGGGGGGCGGGGCTGTATCGATGTGCGGCTCCGCCGCGCGGGCGCGGCCAGCCCCCACTCACCCGCACTCAGACTCAGATGCGGACCTCGACGGTCTTCGCAAGGCGGTCGTGCAGCCCCCTGCCGTCCCGGTCCCACACCAGCGCCGGGATCGCGAGGCACAACAACACCGTGCGGGCCAGCGCCCGCAGCGGCTGCACCCGCCCCGTCTCCACGCCGACCACCCGCAGCCGGAACAGCCGCTTACCCGGCGTGAAGCCGAGCGTACCGACGGTCAGGATGCCCAGGACGAAGAAGACCAGCAGCGCCCAGTTGCTGGTAGCCGGGCTGTAGCCGTCGGTGATCAGGCCGTATGCGATCAAGACGCACAGCGCCCAGTCCACGACCAGCGCGCCGAGCCGCCGTCCCGGACGGGCGATGGAGCCCGGCCCGTCCTCCGGCAGACCGAGCTGCTCGCCCCGGTACCCGAACTCCGCACCGGCCTCTTCCATGGCCGCGCGGGGTCCCGAGAGCCACGATCCCAATGCTTGCCTGTTGTCCACCCGAACACGGTACTGCCCGGGCAAACCCGCGGGGTCCGGCGGGGTGCCCCGGGGCTACGGTGGAACAAGGGCGGTTAACTTCAGCGAAACAAATGGGTCACGCCCGAGAAATCACCCGTCCCTAGGGTCGAGGACAGCGTGTGCCACCGCACTGGCCGCACGAACGAACTACCACCCCGGCGCGGGAACGCCCGGAAGTAGGAGGAGCTGGATGTTCCAGAACGCCGACGAGACCAAGAAGTTCATCGCTGACGAGGACGTCAAGTTCGTCGACGTCCGGTTCTGCGACCTGCCGGGCGTCATGCAGCACTTCACGGTGCCCGTCGATGCGTTCGACCCGGACGAGGAGCTCGCCTTCGACGGATCCTCGATCCGCGGCTTCCAGGCGATCCACGAGTCCGACATGGCGCTGCGCGCGGACCTGTCGACGGCCCGGGTCGACCCCTTCCGCCGCGACAAGACGCTCAACATCAACTTCTTCATCCACGACCCGATCACGGGCGAGCAGTACTCCCGTGACCCGCGCAACGTGGCGAAGAAGGCGGAGGCGTACCTCGCGTCGACGGGTATCGCCGACACCGCGTACTTCGGCCCCGAGGCCGAGTTCTACGTGTTCGACTCCGTCCGCTTCGCGACCACCGCGAACGAGTCCTTCTACCACATCGACTCCGAGGCGGGTGCCTGGAACACCGGCGCCCTGGAGGACAACCGTGGTTACAAGGTCCGCTACAAGGGCGGCTACTTCCCGGTCCCGCCGGTCGACCACTTCGCCGACCTGCGCGCCGAGATCTCCCTGGAGCTGGAGAAGAACGGCCTGAAGGTCGAGCGCCAGCACCACGAGGTGGGCACCGCCGGCCAGGCGGAGATCAACTACAAGTTCAACACGCTGCTCGCGGCCGCCGACGACCTCCAGCTCTTCAAGTACATCGTGAAGAACGTGGCCTGGCGCAACGGCAAGACCGCGACCTTCATGCCGAAGCCGATCTTCGGCGACAACGGCTCGGGCATGCACGTGCACCAGTCGCTGTGGGCCAACGGCGACCCGCTGTTCTACGACGAGGCCGGCTACGCGGGCCTGTCGGACACCGCCCGCTACTACATCGGCGGCATCCTCAAGCACGCCCCGTCGCTGCTGGCCTTCACCAACCCGACGGTGAACTCGTACCACCGCCTGGTGCCCGGCTTCGAGGCCCCGGTGAACCTGGTGTACTCGCAGCGCAACCGCTCGGCCGCGATGCGTATCCCGATCACGGGCTCGAACCCGAAGGCCAAGCGCGTCGAGTTCCGCGCGCCCGACTCCTCCGGCAACCCGTACCTCGCCTTCTCGGCACTGCTGCTCGCGGGCCTGGACGGCATCAAGAACAAGATCGAGCCGGCCGAGCCGATCGACAAGGACCTCTACGAGCTGGCCCCCGAGGAGCACGCGGGCGTCCCGCAGGTCCCGACCTCCCTCCCGGCCGTCCTCGACTCCCTGGAGCGCGACCACGAGTTCCTGCTCGCCGGTGACGTCTTCACGTCCGACCTGATCGAGACGTGGATCGACTTCAAGCGCACCAACGAGATCGCCCCGCTGCAGCTGCGTCCGCACCCGCACGAGTTCGAGCTGTACTTCGACGTGTGACAGACGCCGTTCGCGGCTCTCGACGCCCCCGTTCCTGGTTTCTCAGGACGGGGGCGTCGTCGTATCGTGCGGTGTACTCATGTTCGAGACGGGGGGAATCATGACGTCCCAACAGGATGACGAGGAGCGGGAGTTCGACCTGCGCTGGGCCGACCGGGCGGAGCACAAGGAGCCGTCGGCGCGGGCCCGGATGCTGGCCGCGCGCTGGAAGGAGAACCCACCCGGCCCGGTACCGTTCCGGGCGGACCCGGGGCCGGCGGAGCCACGCCGGTCGTCGTGGGTGTCCACGGTCCTGGTACTGGGGGGTGTGGCGGCGGTGATCCTCCTGCTGGGGTACCTGCAGACCCGGTCGCCGTACTGACCCGGTCGACGTACTGACCCGGTCGCCGTCCCGAGGGCCCCGCGCGTTCACAGCTACCTTTTGCCGCTACTAGGTACGTTCGGGGCCTCCTCATTGCCCCCGGCAGGTGCACACTGGACAGCGGGACGAGTGCCTGACTGCGGGGTGATGGCAGATGCAGAGCCGCTTCCGGAGCGACCGGCGACTGACCGTGCGAATGACGGTCACGCTGTTCCTGCTCGGGTTGTTGTACGTCGGCTTCGTTGCCGCGTTGATCGTGTTGCTGAAGTCGTGGCTGCTGGTCGTCGTACTGGTGGGCGCGGTGTTCGTGGCACAGTTCTGGTTCTCCGACCGGATCGCGATGTTCGCCATGCGCGGGCGGGTCGTGGAGCGGGAGGAGTATCCCGAGCTGCACGCGGTGGTGGACCGGCTGTGTGCCATCGCCGACATGCCGAAACCCGTGGTCGCCGTGTCCGCGATGGACATGCCGAACGCGTTCGCCACCGGGCGGAATCCCGATCACGCCGTGGTCTGTGTGACCACGGGCCTGCTGCGGCGGCTGGAGCCGGCCGAGCTGGAGGGGGTGCTCGCGCACGAGCTGTCGCACGTGGCGCACAAGGACGTCGCCGTGATCACGATCGCGTCGTTCCTGGGTGTGATCGCCGGGCTGGTCGTGCGGTTCGCCTTCTACTCGCAGATCTTCGGCGGGGGCAGGCGGGACCAGAACACGGCCGCCGTCTTCGCCATCGTGATCGGGGTCTCCGCGGCCGTGTACGCGCTCAGTTTCCTGCTGATCAGGGCACTGAGCCGGTATCGGGAGCTGGCCGCCGACCGGGCGGCCGCCCAGCTCACCGGGCGCCCCTCCGCGCTGGCGTCGGCGCTCACCAAGGTCTCCGGTGACATCGCCCGGATCCCGACCAAGGACCTGCGGACCGCCCAGGCCTTCAACGCGTTCTACTTCACCCCGGCGACCGGCAAGGAGCCCGGCATCGAGCGCTTCTTCTCCACCCACCCGACCCTGGAAGCACGGCTGGAGCAGCTGGGGCGGATCTCGGCGGAGCTGGGTGAGGCGGCGACGCCCGGGAAGGCCGGGTGAGCATGGGCTTCCTGGACATCCTGCTCGGCCGCACCAAGCCCGTCGCTCCCGACCTCGACCAGCTGTTCGCGCTGCCGTCGGCGGCGGTGACCCTGGAGGCGGCGGCCGGGTTCCGGCCGACCGGCCTGGGCGCGGTGTGCTTCGCCACCGTGGAGGGCGCGGCCTTCGAGCAGACCCACCGCGAGGTGCAGGCCCTGCTCGACGCGGACACCGAGCGGGGCGACTTTCCGGTCGAGCTGCACCAGGACGACTACGGCTACTCCTGGCTGGTCTCGCGGCGCACCCCCGACCAGCTTCCGCAGCTGGTCAACGACCTGCACGCGGTGAACAGTTCGATGGAGGTCAACGGCTTCGGCCCGCAACTGCTCTGTTCCCTGGCCTCCTTCGAGGACGAGCGCGGGCGCGGGCTCGCGCTCGTCTATCTCTACAAGCGGGCGACGTTCTACCCCTTCGCGCCGCTGCCCGGGTCCGGTGAACGGCGGGACAGCGCACTGGAGTTGCAGGTGAAGGCGACCCTCGCGAACGACCTGCGGATCGAGCAGGACCTCAGCCGCTGGTTCCCGGTGTGGGGCGCCCCCGGCCTCTGAACCGGCCGGGGACACCCGCCTACAGGCCCTTACTGACCCTTGTTCCGCTCCTGACGCCGGAACTCCAGGGGGCGCTCGCGACGGTAGCGGCGCTCCCACTTGGCCTGACGGTCACGGCGGTCGCGGTATGTCTTGTAGTCGTTCGGCATGCCCCCGCCCCCGCCGGACGGACTGCCCGACGAGGATGCCGACGACGAGCCGCGCCCGTAGTGGACGTACAGGAAGAGCAGGGCGACGGCGGCGAGCCACCAGTTGTGGTTTCCGAATCCGAGGATGACCAGAACGACAGTTCCGGAGAGGACGATGGTGCCCATGACGGGTCTCCGTGGCGTGGGTGTGTGAGCGGTCGACGGATCCGACGGCACGCGGGGGACGGGCGGCCGTCCGTCGGTGCGTAGCAGAGTAGCCCCGAGTCCCCGGGGCGCGGTCGGCCCTTGGGAAAGCGGAGGTGGACTGCTCCGGAACGCATCTCCAGCGTAGGGATCCGGTCACTCGGCGTGCATCCCGTTTTCGGGACCGCCCCCATGACGGCAGCACCCGCACAAGTGGACGGGCCGGCTCAGACTCCCGGTGCCGCCGTCAGGACGCCCGCCGTGACGGCCGCGTCGAGGACGGCGTGGTCGGTGGTGGTCTGGTGGGCGTAGGCGAGGGCGAAGTCGGTGATCGCCCGGTCGAAGGCGTCGGTGCCGCCCAGGTAGGCGGCGATGGCGATGCGGTCGCCGGAGCGGGCGTGGGCGCGTGCCAGGGCCGTACCGCACAGGGCGGCGTAGCCGCGCAGACCCTTCGGGTCCATGGCGGCGATCTCCGCCGAGCCCTTCATGTCCCGCAGCTGGCGCCAGTAGAAGGCGCGGCCCTGGGGGCCGGTCGTCCAGCCGAGGAAGATGTCCCCGGCGGCCTGGAGCAGCCGCTGCCCGGCGACGACCCGGTGGCCCGGGTGGGCGTACGGCCCGTTCGGCAGATGCTGCTCGAGCACGGACTTGCGGGCCTCCTTGATCTGGAGGAACAGCGGGTCGTCGGCGTCCCGGCCGGCCAGCAGCACGATGAAGCAGCGGGTGCCGACACTGCCGACGCCGACGACCTTGCGGGCCGCGTCGACGAAGCGGTAGCGGTCGAGGAGGAGCCGGCGCTCCTCGGCGAGGGTGGAGCGGTAGTCGCTGAAGATCTTGCGCAGCGAGGCCATGTCGGGGGCGCCGGCGGGTTCGAGCAGCGGCGGGTCCTGGATGATGCGGCGCCGGCCGCCGACCACCTCGGTGAGCGTGCCGAGCGCGTGCAGGCTGGTATGGCGCCGGGCCCGGGTCAGGCTGTCCTCGATCCGGCACCGGCGGCGCGCGGAGCGGACCAGGTGCGGCAGCCCCTCGGCGTCGACCCGCTCGTGCCAGACGGCGAGTTCGCCGAGCCCCGCCAGCCGCCGCATGGCGGTCCGGTACCCGGCCACCGCCGCCCGGGCCGCCGCCCGCGCCCGCACCTCGCTGTGCCCGTTCTCGCGGGCGGCGACGGCGACCGAGACGGCGAGCCGTTTGACGTCCCACTCGAAGGGCCCGGGGAGCGTCTCGTCGAAGTCGTTGAGGTCGAAGACCAGGGTCCGCTCCGGGGAGGCGTAGAGCCCGAAGTTCAGCAGATGCGCGTCGCCGCACAGCTGCACGGTGAGCCCGGTGTGCGGCTGGGCGGCGAGGTCGGCGGCCATCACGGCGGCCGCGCCGCGCAGGAACGCGAAGGGCGAGGCGGCCATCCGCCCGTACCGGATGGGCAGCAGCTCGGGCACCCGGTCCCGGCCCTGGCGCTCCAGCACGGCGACGGGGTCACGCCGGTCGACGGCGGGCAGCCAGAGGGCGTGCGCGGAGCGGGGAGCGCGCTTGCGCGCGGCTTTGCCGCGGGCGGCCCGCTCGGCCGGTGTGGTCATACGGCGCTCCCCTGTGTCGACTGCTCCCTCCGACACCTGCTGATCGCAGTGAAGGGCGTCCGGGGGGAGGTCCGCATGCCGGGGCCAGCGAACGGGTGACCGGGGGCGGGAGCCTCCCGTGACGGGAGCGCCGGGAGCCTCGGTGACGAAGGCGCCGGGGACCGTGCCGGACGGACGGCACCCGGCGCCACCGGCTCACCGTGAGTAGCGCATCAGGGCCCGCACCATGTGGCACGTGGTGTCCGACGGTGGATGGAGGCCGATGCTCTCCGCCGTGCTCCGGATCGTCTCGTCGCGCGCCTGGTTGGGCAGGTAGACGCCGGAGTCGAGCAGGGCTATGGCGAGGCGCATGGCCTTGAGGCGGCGGTTGTGCATGACGTACCACTCGCGTGGCCGCCCGGCCGGCAGCGGGCGCTTCTCCGCCGGCGCGTAGGGCGAGTCGAGCAGGACGGCACGCTTCGCGGTGGACTGGGTGGGCAACGGCTTCGGCTTCAGTGCGGCAGCGGGCACGGGCATCCTCCTGTCGCGGTCAGAGGGCCTCCGGACTCCCCGGCGACTCTCTCGAACACTGCTTCCAGTGTACCGGCCGCCACTGACAATCGGGGGTCCTGAACGATCCGTCAAAACAGCAGGTGGTGAAGGGAATTACGGTTCCGGTTCAGCGGTTTCGGGTGATGCGCGTGGGGTGGCAGAAATTCGAACAAGGCTAGCCGTCGGCGGCTTGTACGCGGCCGGATCCGAGCACGCTGACGCCGCGCAGGACGACATCCCCACGGGGACGGTCGCCCGACCCGGTGGGAGTCGCGGCGATGGCGTCGACGACCCGCCGGCCGGCCGCGTCGAGGACGTCGCCGAAGATGGTGTGCTTGCCGTTCAGCCAGGTGGTGGGTGCCACGGTGATGAAGAACTGCGAGCCGTTGGTGTTCGGGCCGGCGTTGGCCATCGCCAGCCGGTACGGCCGGTCGAACTTCAGGTCGGGGTGGAACTCGTCCCGGAACTGGTAGCCGGGGCCGCCCGTTCCGGTTCCCAGCGGGTCGCCGCCCTGGATCATGAACCCCTCGATCACCCGGTGGAAGACGGTGTCGTCGTAGAGCCTGGCCCGGGTTCTGCGGCCGCTGAGCGGGTCGGTCCACTCCCGCTTCCCCTCGGCGAGTTCGACGAAGTTCCGTACGGTGTCGGGCGCGTGGTCCGGCAGGAGCCGCAGCGAGATGTCGCCCACGCTGGTGTGCAGGACGGCGTGGAGTTCGCCGACGGGGACGCGATGGCGGGCCGGCCCGCCGGAGGGCGCCCGGTCGAGCTGCCCCGGTGACTGGACAGGTGCCGCGGCGGCCGCCCCGGCAGCACCCGGGTCGAGCGGCACCGCCGACTGGACGGGTGCCGAAGCGGCCGCCCCGGCCGACGCCTTCGAGCCGCCGCCCGTCCTACCGGTCCTCCGGGTGGCGGTTTTCGGGCGGCCGCGCGGCACCGCGGCCGTCCCGCCGGCCCCCGCCGTGTCCGCTCCACCGGCGCCCGCCGCGCCCGTCCCGCTCTCGGTCCACCGGTTCCGTACGAGCGTGATGCCGTGTCCGCCGTTGCGTGCGCGTTGCTGCGGCTTCGGTCTGGACTTGGCGGTGAGTTCCCGGTGGACGTGCCAGAACAGGGTGTCCATCTGCAGGAGTTCGGCGCCGCCGGGCACGCCCTGGTCGAGCGCGGCGATCAGTTCGCCGGTGAACGCGGTGTACCTCTCCCCCTCCGGCGCCCAGGCCGTCCTGGTCTCGGTCGCGGCCGTCATCAGATAGGTGCCGTCCGCCTCGGCCAGGGTGGCGAGCGTGCCGTCCGCTCCCAGGTGGCCGGTCATCGCCCGGCCGCTGTAGCAGCAGTCGAGGATGACGACCTTGCGGGGCGCGTCGCACTCGTACACCAGCATCCGGCGGATCGCGTCGTAGGGCACCGCCCGGTAGAGCCGGCTCGCGTCCGCGCGGGGCAGGGCCAGGTACAGGTCGCCGTCCTGGGACACCAGTCCATGGCCCGCGAAGTACACCAGCATCAGGTCGGTCGCCTCGGAGGCGGCGTCGTGGACGGCGTCCAGGACCGCTTCCGGGGACGCGGGATCCTGCAGGACGCGGCAGTTGGGGCGGCGCAGTCCCCACAGGTCGGCGGCGCCGAGCAGGGCCGCGAGGTCGTCGACGCCGTCGGCCACGGAGGGCAGTTTGGGCAGGGTGGCGTAGTCGCTCACGCCGATCAGCAGCGCGCGGGAGGCGCCCGGGTCGGGCAGGCCCATCACGCCCCTCCCGGGGTTCCCGGCGTTCCCGCCCCTGCCCCGTCCGGGTCCGCATCCGGGGCCGGGGCTGGGGCCGGGCCGACGGCCGAAGCCGGGCCCACGACCGGACCCGGACCCACGCCCGGAGCCGGATCCACGACCGCAGCCGGGCCCACGACCAGGCCCGGATTCGCGGCCGGAGCCGGATTCGCGGCTGCGTCCGCGGCCTGCGGACGGTCGGACGGTTCCTCCAGGGCGGCGACGATGCGGCGTACGGTCTCGGCCGAGCCGTCGTGCACGGTGACGGATCGGCCGTCCCCGAGCTGGATGACGATCGGCGGGGCGGTCGGCCGCTGGCCGCGCCAGGCGGCGTACGCGAGCGCCAGGTTCAGCGCCGAGAAGCCCTGGCCGAGGACCAGCTCGATGATCTCGACCGCGCCCATGGCGGTGCCCGGGCGCTGTCCTGCCGCGTCCGGTGCGGGCACCAGCGTGGGCGTCGCCGAGCGGCGCACGTCGGGATCCTCGCGCAGCCATCGGTACAGATCTCGTACGGCGTCCTGCCCGCCGTCCGCCGCAGTCGTCGCCATCAGGACCCGCATCGCTCCCCCGATTCCGTTCGCCGTCCGACCACGATAGGGAAAATGGCCGCCGAGGGTGATCCGTCCGCGCCGCCGGGTCACCGGTGCGGAGAGCGAAGCCGCGGTTTGGCTACCGTGGCCGGTATGGAGATCTGGATCAACCCCGCCTGCTCGAAGTGCCGTACCGCGATCGGCCTGCTCGATGCCGAGGGGGCCGACTACACCGTCCGCCGCTATCTGGAGGACGTGCCGAGCGAGGGCGAGATCAGGGCCGTACTGGAGCGGCTCGGGCTCGAACCCTGGGACATCACCCGCACCCAGGAGGCGGCGGCGAAGGAGCTGGGACTGAAGGGGTGGGCGCGCAACGAGGCGGCGCGCGACCGCTGGATCACGGCGCTCGCCGAGCACCCGAAGCTCATCCAGCGGCCCATCATCACCGCGGACGACGGGACGGCGCTCGTCGCCCGCACCGACGAGGCCGTGCAGGAAGCGCTGGCCAGGAGCACGAGCTGAACAGCCCTCAACTCGGATGTGACGTAGGTTACTTCAGTGACTCCTGTAACCGCTGAGTAACGGCGTTCGGTACCTCGTACATAGCGGCGTACGCTCCCCCACCCCCTTTCAGGAGGCGCGCATGTCGCGTAGGAGAACTCTCGGCGCCAAGAAGTCGATCGCACTGCTGGTCGGCGCCGCAGCCGTCGCCGGCGGCGGGGCCTTCGTCCTGGCGTCCACCTCGAACGCCGCGCAGTCCCCGCAGAACGCCAAGACACTGTCGTCGGCCGCGGACTCGACCGTCTGCTCGGGGCTGGCCACCGCCCTCGGCAACAACCAGAAGTTCATCGCGGACCAGAAGGCGAACCCGGACGCCCAGTCGGCGGCCCGGATCACCAACCGCGAAGCGGTGATCGCGCAGATCAAGGTCCAGCAGAAGGCGTCCGGTTGCGTCGTTGGGGAGTCGGCTCAGGGCTCCCAGGCGGCGAGCGGTGCGCAGACGGGCCAGACCGGTCAGACGGGCCAGCAGGCCGCCACGCCGGCGCCCTCGAAGAGCGCGGCCACCGGGAACACCGGAGGCGGTGCCGCCGCCGCGGGCCAGCAGGTCTGCAACGGCTCGACCGTCACGCTGTCCGGCGAGGCCGGCGCCCCGGCCGCCTCCAGCAACCAGTTCCCGGCGGGAACCACGCTGAAGGTCACCAACCTGGACAACAACAAGTCCACGACGGTGAAGGTCACCTCGGTGTCCGGCAGTTGCGTGCTGCTCAACAACGCCGCCTTCGAACAGGTCCGGGAACCCGGCAAGTTCCTGATCCGCCGGGCCCTGATCCAGAAGGTCGGCTGATCGACGACACGGGCTGTGGCTCGGCCGCCGGCTTTCACGGAGGGAAAGCCGGCGGCCGCCGCGCCGGGCCGAACGCGGTGCCCGAAATGGGCTCCGTACCCCGCCCGCCCGCGCCTCACAACGTGAGTCGCACCACAGAACCGCCAGGTAACACCGGGTTCACATTCGAGCAATGATCGGGAAATCGCCTGTTGACAGGCTGCCGGGCAACACCGAGGCGCCCCAGTGCCGTAGCGCCACTGCACCCGCAAGTGCGCCCGACCCACCCCGAAGGATGTGGCCCGTGACCTTCAAGGCTGAGTACATCTGGATCGACGGCACCGAGCCGACGGCCAAGCTGCGTTCGAAGACGAAGATCATCGCGGGCGCCCCCGCCGGTCTCGACGCGCTGCCGATCTGGGGCTTCGACGGGTCCTCCACGAACCAGGCCGAGGGGCACTCCTCGGACCGTGTGCTGAAGCCGGTCTTCACCTGCCCGGACCCGATCCGCGGCGGCGACGACGTGCTCGTCCTGTGCGAGGTCCTGGACATCGACTTCACCCCGCACGCCTCCAACACGCGTGCCGCGCTGGTCGAGGTCGCGGAGAAGTTCGCCGCGCAGGAGCCGATCTTCGGCATCGAGCAGGAGTACACCTTCTTCGACGGCGCCCGTCCGCTGGGCTTCCCCGAGGGCGGCTTCCCGGCCCCCCAGGGCGGCTACTACTGCGGTGTCGGCGCCGACGAGATCTTCGGCCGCGAGATCGTCGAGGCCCACCTGGACAACTGCCTGAAGGCGGGTCTGGCGATCTCCGGCATCAACGCCGAGGTCATGCCCGGCCAGTGGGAGTTCCAGGTCGGCCCGGTCTCCCCGCTGGAGGTCTCCGACCACCTGTGGGTGGCCCGCTGGCTGCTGTACCGCACCGCCGAGGACTTCGGGATCTCCGCCACCCTCGACCCCAAGCCGGTCAAGGGCGACTGGAACGGCGCCGGCGCGCACACCAACTTCTCCACCAAGGCGATGCGCGAGGGCTACGACGCGATCATCACCGCCTGCGAGTCGCTCGGTGAGGGCTCCAAGCCGCTCGACCACGTCAAGAACTACGGCGCCGGCATCGACGACCGTCTGACCGGCCTGCACGAGACCGCCCCGTGGAACGAGTACTCCTACGGCGTCTCCAACCGCGGCGCCTCGGTCCGTATCCCGTGGCAGGTCGAGAAGGACGGCAAGGGCTACATCGAGGACCGCCGCCCGAACGCCAACGTCGACCCGTACCTGGTGACCCGGCTGATCGTCGACACCTGCTGCACCGCCCTGGACAAGGCCGGCCAGGTCTGATCCGCGCACTCCCCGCGGGGGGGGAAACCACCCCACCGGGGGGGCCCCTTCCCCCCCCACGGGCGTCTCAGTGTTTTTCTTTTCGGTCCTCTCCTTCCCAATCCTTCCCTCTCTCGTTTCGTTATCTTTTTT
>NZ_JBVIKO010000030.1:0-119786 GCF_055580905.1 Streptomyces sp. NPDC031497 | reverse complement strand
CGCACCGGACCGCCGTCGACCAGGAAGTCGCCCTCGGTGTGCTGGTGCAACCCCGAGATGATCTTGATGAGGGTGGACTTGCCGGCCCCGTTGTCGCCCAGGACGCAGGTGACCTGACCGGGGAAGACCTGGAGGTCGACACCGTGCAGGGCGCGGATGTTGCCGTAGGACTTGCCCGCGCCGCGCAGTGCGACGATCGGGCCGTCGTCCTGCCCGGGGAGGGTGTCCGCGAGGATCGCGCCGTGGGTACCGGCCTTGCTGGTGGATGTCATTACGTCACCTCCGGGTCGCCGTGCGGCTGACCCACAGATTGATCAGGACGGCGCCGAGCAGCATCACGCCGAGGAAGGCCTTGAACCAGTCCGGGTTCCAGCCGGCGTAGACGATGCCCTGCTGCACCATCCCGAACATGAAGGCACCGAAGACCGGGCCGATCGCCGAGCCCGCGCCGCCGGTCAGCAGACAGCCGCCGATGACCGCCGCGGAGATGTAGATCAGCTCCTGCCCCACGCCCTCACCGGACTGCACGGTGTTGAACGAGAACAGCTGGTGCATGCCGACGAACCAGGCACCGAAGCCGACCAGCATGAACAGCGAGATCTTGGTGAAGGTCACCGGCACACCGACCGCGCGTGCGGACTCCTTGTTGCCGCCGACCGCGAAGACCCAGTTGCCGTACTTGGTGCGCAGCAGCACCCAGGTGGCGATCGCCGCGAAGACCAGCCACCACACGATGGTGATCTTCACCTCGACGCCGCCGATGTGGAAGGAGGAGGCGAAGACGCTCCTGGCCTGGTCGAAGCCGTCCATGTTGCTGATGTCGTCGGTGGCGACGTTGCCGGTGACCAGCTTGGTCACCGCGAGGTTGGCGCCCTGCAGGATCAGGAAGGTGCCCAGGGTGATCAGGAAGCTGGGCAGACCCGTGCGGACGACCAGCCAGCCGTTGAGGAAGCCGATCGCCAGCGACACCAGCAGCGCGGCGGTCACGCCCACCCAGATGTTCACGGTCAGCTGGTAGGCGAGCATGCTCGCGGTCAGCGCCGAGGAGACCACCGCGACACCGGCCGACAGGTCGAACTCGCCGCCGATCATCAGCAGCGCGACCGGCAGCGCCATGATGCCGATGGTCGACGACTGGTACAGGATGTTCGCCATCGAGGAGCCGTCGCGTACCGGCGGCGCCGCGATCAGGAAGAAGACGTACACCGCGGCGGCACCGAGGAAGACGCCCACCTCGGGCCGGGCCAACAGCCGGACAGCCGGAGGACGTTGGGCTGTCCGCCCGTCCGTGTGGCGGGCCGGCGGAGCCGGCGACGGGGAAGCCGTCGCCGGGGCCGCGCTCTGGGCCGTGCTCATCACCGGGTTCCCTTCGCCGCGAACTCGGCGATCTTCGCGACGTTGGTCTTGTCGACGAAGGCCGGACCGGTCAGCACCGGCGCCTCGCCGCCGCCGCTGTAGTTGCCGTTGTTCTTGTAGAGCCACAGCGAGTCGACCGACAGGTAACCCTGCAGGTAGGGCTGCTGGTCGACGGCCCACTGGATCTTGCCCGACTTGATGGCGCCGACCGCGTCCTTGTTGAGGTCGAAGGTGGCGAGCTTGGCCTTGCCGCCCGCGTCGGCGATGGACTGGATGGCGGTCATCGCGAACGGAGCACCGAGGGTCGTCACGTAGTCGATGGACGGGTCCGTCTTGAGCTTCGCGGTGATCGTCGACTTCACGGACGGCATGTCGGTGCCGTTGACGTAGAGGATGTCGGTCTTGCCCTCGAACGTCTTCTTCACCCCGGCGCAGCGGGCCTCCAGGGAGACCTGCCCCTGTTCCATGATCACGCAGACCGTGTGCTTGGCGCCGGCCGCGTTCAGCTTGCGGCCGAAGGCCTCTCCGGCGATGCTCTCGTCCTGGCCGAAGTACTCCAGCAGACCCTGCTTCTTCCAGTCGGCCACCCCGCTGTTGAAGCCGACGACAGGGATGCCGGCCTGTTCGGCCTTGGCGACCACGGCCTTCATGGCGTCCGGCTTGGCGAGGGTGACCGCTATCCCGTCGACCTTCTGGTCGATCGCGTTCTGCACCAGGCTGGCCTGGTTGGGTCCGCCGGGGTCGCTGGAGTAGACGAGCTTGACGTTGTCCTTCGCGGCGGCCGCCTCGGCGCCCTTGCGGATCGTGTCCCAGAAGGTGTCACCGGGCGCGGCATGCGTGATCATCGCGACCGTCATACGGGCGGTGGTGGCCTTGCCGGCCGAAACGCCGCTGCCGGCCTCCTCGGCCTTCTTGCCTCCGGAGTTGCTGGAACATCCGGCGACGAGTAGCGCGGCCGCCGCCGCCGTGGCGACGACGGGGGCGATTCTGCGGGAGCGGGGGTACGACGAGCGATCCATCTTCCGGCACCTCACTGTGCGACGGGGAGGAGAAGGGCACGACTGGCTGCGCAGGCGCTACGGGACACATGCCGTTTACGCGGCTGTTTCCCATGACGAGATGGAACCGCCATGAACACCGGGGGTCAACGTTTGTAATGACATCATTTATCCATCAGGACACGATGTCAGGACATGTTCTCGACGCCGACCGCAGCACCCCCCACACCTGCCCTCCGTACCTGAAATGGCCTGAGCCATTCCGTCTCCCTTTTTAGATGTATTGGCCACTCAGCACCCGGTCGCACGGGAGGCGACCCGCACCGGTGGAGAGCGTCCGTCACCGGATCGCCGGCAAACCCGACGATCGGCGGCCGGGCAGGGGATTCCGGGTCGACCGGAACGGACGGGGTCAATTCCCGGACGGTCGCGAATTCGACCCGGAATCGGCGGGACAGGCGGTCCGTGTGCGTTTAGTGCGGTGGCGCGCAGCGCCGAATGTGGCTGCCCGGCGCTTTCCCGTACCTCGTCGACGGGCCCCTTTCCGTCGGGTTCCGCGGTGCGAACCGGTGCGAATGGTCTCCTGTTCCAGCACGTATTGGCGCATGGGTGTCCAGCAGGGCACGGGGGCGTCGGAAACATGGCCGCGCCGAAATCGGAGTGCCGGGAACGCCGTTGCCTTGTGATATTGCTCCGATGATCCACCTGCCTACCGCCGCGGTGGACTCGTTGTCCGGGCTCGCCTTCGGTGACCGCTGGTTCGGCATCCTGCGCCACGAAGGCCCGGCAGCCTGGGAGGCACGGATCCTGCCCCCGGAGCCGCTGTGGCGGTTCACTGTCGCCGGTCGCGGCGACATCGACACCACCTGCGCCATCGCGGGCGAGGTGATCGGCTCGTACGAGCGTCGCCGCTCTTCCGCTCGCCTGGCACGCAGCCCGCGAACCGCTGCCCCCGACCCCGGTCGGGCAGCGAACCGCTCCAGGACCCGGTACAGCCCATCGGCAGTACCGGTCCAGGTCGTGCCGCGGCGGCTCCCGCCTGGGGGGAACCGCGCCTCGTCCTCGGTGTGACGAAGATTGCTAGTTGACATCGGGCGACGTTCGTGACCTGCGCTGATGCCAACCAGCTTCAGCGGCCGGAAGCACGGAATCAGGGAGACGGTTGGCACTTCGGTACAGCGCAGGTCACGGTACCTGCCGCGACCGCGCCTCCGACATCGTTGTCGAAAGCGCGGCCTGTCCGAGGCGCGGCCCTACGGGATGCAGCACGCCCCGAGGGGACACCGGACGGCGGGGAGTGCGGTCGGTCTACGGCGTGTAGTGGGCGTCACTGCCGTACAGCTCTCTGGTGAACGCGGAGACATCGGCGCTGCGATCGGCGCCGTCGAGGTTGTACGTCAGATAGACGCCGTACCCCTCACTGACCGTGCGGCGGGCGAGGGCGGCGGCCGTGCTCTGTGAGGTTCCGCCGATCTGGACGGCCGCCGGCGACAGCTTCGACTTGGGCAGTGCGATGCCAGGGACCTGCCAGGAGCCGTAGTACGGGTTCCAGGCGTAGTCGAACTTGGACGAGACGTCGACGCCGCCGTAGGACAGGCGCGACGCGGCCGGTCCGATGTTGTAGAGGCTGATGATCTTGCCCGGCATGTTGGCGCGCAGTGCCGACACCAGGTACACGAACGAGCTGGCGTTGGGCTGGCCGGTGCCGTTGTTGCCGTACTCGGCGTACTCGTCGTCGAAGTCGATGCCGTCGAAGCCGTACTTGGCCACGGTGTCCGACAGTCGTTTCGCGAACGTCGAAGCCGCCTGCTGGGACGGGAAGTTGGCGAAGCCCGCGCCCTGGTGGTTGCCGAGCACCGAGAGGACTACCTTGATGCCCTTCTGCTGCAACGGCCGTATCTGCGTTGACGCGTTGTCGAGGACGCGTTGCACGTTCTCGTTGAAATACAGGGTCGCCGCCTTCGTGCCCGTGTCGTAGTTGATGTTCGCCGCGAAGATCACGGCGACGTCGAAGACGTTGCCGCCGCCGTTGGCGAGGGTGTACTTGCCGACGTTCAGCATGCTGTTGTTGTTCACCTCGACGTACGCCACCGAGGTTGGTCCTTGTTTCGCGGCAGCGGGGGCCGCTGCCGCGCCGGTCGTGGTGGTCGCGCCTAAGGCGAGGGCCGTAATGGCCGAGAGCGCGAGCGCGGCCGTCCGCACTCTGCTCCGCACCGGAGTGAACATCGTTGATCGGTCTCCCATCGCATGGAGCGGCGCCCGACCTGTTCGCGAGCGCCGAGAAAGCCCCCCGGATCCTTCCGTTCCCGTGACCGAATCCCCAGAACCATGCGGGAACGCTTCACGACTCCCACGCACGCACGTCGCACCGTAACCCTGGGCCCCTGCAAGGGAATTGCCAGAACGCTGCGCTGCCGCGCCGGCGCGGACGAACCAGGCATGCACGCCGCGGATCCGCAGCACTGGAGCAGACGGCCAGCGGCTCCTCTCCAGCAAACCTCAGGTTCCGCTCCTCGCGGATCGAACGTCTGACCGGTGTCAACCATCCCTCTTTTGTGCCAACCAAGAATCCTCGTCGCACTCCGGACGACTACCGGCTACAACCCCACGATCGCGTTCCACCGCTTCGCGAAGGCCACGCGTTCGGTGGACGTGATGTCCCGGGCGATGGCGAGGCGCCTGCGCATCGCCGTGTTCGGGAAGATCAGGGGGTTCTCGGCGAGGGCCGCGGTGTCCTTGTCCTTGGAGGCGGCGAGGACCTGCTGGGCCGCCGGGACGGGGCAGACGTAGTTGACCCAGGCGGCCAGTTCCGCGGCCACCTCCGGCTCGTAGTAGTAGTCGACGAGCCGTTCCGCGTTGGCCTTGTGGACGGCCCGGTCCGGGATCATCAGGGAGTCCGACCACAGCTCCGCGCCCTCCTCGGGGACGAGGAAGCGGATGTCGGGGTTGTCGGCCTGGAGCTGGATGACGTCACCGGAGTACGCCTGGCAGGCCAGGACGTCGCCGCTGACCAGGTCCTTGGTGTAGTCGTTGCCGGTGAACCGGCGGATCTGGCCCCGGGCGACCTGCTTCTCCACCTCGTCGCAGACGTCGTAGAAGTCGTCGGCCGTCCACTTGGTGATGTCCACGCCGTTGCCCTGCATCAGCAGCGCGAACGCCTCGTCCAGGCCGGAGAGCAGGGTCACCCGGCCCTTGAGGTCGCTCGCCCACAGGTCCTTGACGTGCCGGATCTCGCGCCCCAGCTTCCTGCGGTTGTACGCGATGCCGGTGATGCCGGACTGCCACGGCACCGTGTACAGGCGGCCCGGGTCGAAGGCGGGCGAGCGGAGCAGCGGGTCCAGGTACTTCGCCACGTTCGGCTGGTGGGCGCGGTCCATCTTCTGGACCCAGCCCAGGCGGACGAACCGCGCGCACATCCAGTCGCTGATGACGATCAGGTCCCGGCCGGTGGACTGGTGGTTCATGAGCGCCGGGCTGATCTTGCCGAAGAACTCGTCGTTGTCGTTGATCTCCTCGATGTAGTCGACGGAGATCCCGGTCTGCTTCTCGAAGGCGTCGAGGGTGGGCCGCTTGTTCGGGTTGTCGTCGTCGACGTCGATGTACAGCGGCCAGTTCGCGAAGACCAGCTTGTGGTCCTGGGCGGACAGGTCGGTCACGGCGCGGTCCGAGGCCTTGACGTAGGCGGCGGGCACGCCGCAGCCGGCCAGGCCGCCGAGTGCGGCGGTGCCGCCGAGCGCGCGCAGCAGGGAGCGACGGGACAGCTCAGGCGTTCGAGAAGGGTTCTGGGGCACACCTGAAGCATGTCGCGCCTGCCTGTGGCCGGGCAATCGACGCTGCGTCGAGCAGCCTGACGCGGACCCGACACCCTGTCGATGACCCGGGTCAACACGGCGTTACAGCAAAGCGCTGCCCGGGGCCTTCCTGCTCCGGGCAGCGCAACGCCCCTGAAAGGGGCCCGGGGCTGTGTCAATTCGTGGCTTCGCCGCGTGGGCACGACCAGCCCCCACGCACCCGCAGCCGACATACGGCCCAAGGCCTAAGGCCTGACCTCGGGCTTTCACCAAGTTTGCTGTCCGGGGATTGATCAAATAAGAACAGGGTGCCTCTGAGCTGGGAGGATTGGGCTTGTCGAAGGCTCTGTCCACCACAGTTCAGGAAGCACTGTCCAGGTGAGCGGTACAGGGCGCGACAGAACAACGGGAACACGCGGTCGGCACCCCGGACGAGAAGATGGACCACTCACGAGACCGAAAGAGGAGCACACTCCCGCGACCACCGACCCCCGACCCCCGACCACCTGCCGGTGGTCATCGCGCTCGCGGCGCCTGGGCGGTCGGCGCCGCGTAGCGGGCGAGGAGCGTGCTCACCGCCTCCTCGACGGCGGAATCCGTCTCGCTGTCGGTCAGGACGAACTCCGTGAGCAGGAGCCGCGGCCAGAAGATCTGGCCGGAGATCATGCCGAGAAACTGGGTGGCGGCGGTCTCCACCGCGCAGGGTACGAGGGTTCCGGCTTCCTGCTCCGAGCGGAGGTAGGAGCACAGTCCCTCCAGGAAGTCCCGCTTCCCGAGGTCGAAGTTCATCCGCCCCAGCTCGGGGAATCGCGAGGTCTCGGCGATGACGGTCCTGAAGAGAGACGTCATGCCAGGGCTAGTCAGCAGGGACGCGTACTCCCCGCCGATCTGCCGGAGAGCGGCCCGGAGATCTCCGGGCTCGGGCGAGATGTGCCGGCGGCCCTCCAGCGTCCAGTACCGGCGCACGATCGCCTCGAAGAGCGCCGCCTTCGTGGGAAAGCGTTTGAAGAGCGTCGCCGTCGAGACGTCGGCCGTCCGCGCCACCTGAGCGAGCGAGGTGCGTTCGTAGCCGTTTTCCAGGAAGAGCTGGGTCGCGGCCTCGACGATGGCAGCGGCCTTCTCCTCCTTGACACGTTGCTGGTAGCCCATCCCGGTAACTGCTTCTCCTGAACCGTCGCAATCCCGCGTCGCGTGTCTGTCACCCCGCGTCGTCCGTCTGTGTCCTCGCCGGTGGCGGGTTGCGGCGGCTGTGCCGCAGACGCGGAGGACTCCATGCTACAAGCCCGGATGAGCTGAGTCACTCGACTCTGACCTGGGAACACGCGGGCCCAGTACACCGGCAATGAGTCGAGTGACTCACCTTGACATGCCCCGAGGGGTGTTCTACTTTTCGATGAAAGGTGAGTGACTCGACTCACCATTGCGTGTTCGAGGCTACGCCCAGACCTGGGCAAGCAGCATCCGGGGAGAGAACCCCATGTCGCGGCACCTCGGCTCAGGGGTGACCCGGAGTCGGCGCCTGGCACCGACCGCGCAGCGCTCCCCCGCCCCATCCTCATTCGTCCGTCAGGAGCCGGCATGCCCGCACAGCCCCAAGCACTGATCATCATGTCCTCGGCGAGGACCCTGAAGCTGGCCGAACCTCTGGACCACCCGGAGGTCCCCACCGGCTTCTACCTCAACGAACTCGCCAAGTTCATCCAGGAGTTCGGCGACGAATACGAGTTCGTGCTCGCCACCCCGGACGGAAATCAGCCGCAGCTCGACATCAACGGCTTCTCGCTGTGGCTCCACGCCTCCGACCCGCAGGCAGCAGCGCAGGCGACGGCGGAGCTCGCACCGACCAAGGACGCCGCGGCACTCAGGGAACGGCTCCCCGAGGCCCATGCGCGCCGCGAGGCCGAGGTCGCCGCCGCCGCGCCCGTCCTGGGCCGCCTCGATGTCTCAGAGCCGCTGCCGGGGACCGACTGGGAAGCGCGGATCTACCGTGCCGAACTGGAGAAGGCGCTCGCCGACCTCCCCCCGCGCCGCTACCTGTCCCTGCGCGAACTCGTCGCCATGGACCGCGATCCGCAGAACTCGTTCAGCTTCAGCGACGTCGCCTTCATGCACATGCCCGGCGGGCACGCGCCGATGGTCGACTCCGTCGACGACCCCTACCTGGGAGAGGTGCTGAATCGTCTCAACGAGGAGCGCGTCCTCGCCTCCCTCATCTGTCACGGTCCTGCCGCGCTCCTCTCCAGCCGATACCGCGTCGCGGCAGACGGCTCGACGGTCGAGGCGGCCTCCCGGTTCACCGGGGCGCGCATCACGGTGCTGCCGAAGAACGTCGAGCGGTACGTCCTCGAACAGGGCTATCTGAAGGTCCCGGGACGCACCACCCGCCTCGCCTTCAACCTCGACGACGCACTGAGCGACGCCGGGTTCGACGTACAGCCCTCCGAATTCGGCGAGATCCTGGTGGAACTCGACGAGCGGGCCCGCCTCCTGACAGGTAACGGGCCCGCGGCCTGCAGCCGTCAGGTAGAAACCCTGCGCGCATGGCTCAACACACGCGTAACGCCCAGCACTAGTAGCTGACGACCCACTCACCGACCGGGCCGCTCCAGGCCCCTCGACGATCCGATGACGAGACCGTCGGCGCCCCCACCATGAGAGAGGAAGGACAGCATGTACAAGATAGTTTCGTTCTGGACGGCCCCGCGGCCGCAGGACGTGGAAGCCTTCGAGGAGTACTACGAGAACGTACACGGGCCGATGGCCGCGCGGCTGCCGGGTCTGCTGAAGTTCGAGTCGTGCCGGACCACCGGGACCGGCGACGCTCTCCCGGCCTTCTACCGGGTGGCTGAGCTGTACTTCGAAGACCAGGCCGCAATGGAAGCGGCCACCACCACGCGCGAGTGGACCGAGATGTACGAGGACGCAGGCTTCATCATCAAGCACTTCGGTGTGACCCTCGAGAGCGGCGCGGGTGTGCCGGTCGAGGGACAGCTGACGCCGGGCGGCCCGCGCCCCGCGCTCGTCGACCAGCTGCGAGCCCGCTAGCCTCGGGCTTCAGCTAGGGGTTTGTCCGGTCGTTGATCAAATAAGTGGAAAGTGCTACTGAGCTGCAATGATGGGACTTGTCTGGGGTCCTGTCCGCTGCAAGGAAAGAAGCACTCTCCAGGTGAACAAGCGTACGGGTCGTACCCGTCTGTCCGCGTCCAGGGCGACGGCGGCGCGGTAGTCCCGCAGGCTGGCGGGATACTCCTGCTGGAGACTGTCCGCAGGTCCGGCCTGGACACGGCGATATCGACGGCGTTGACGCCGTGGCGCAAACCACGTGCGGTGCACGACCCGGGCAAGATGCTGCTGGACCTCGCCCTGGCGGTGGCGATGGGCGGGGACTGCCTGTCCGACGTGGCCATGCTGCGGGCCGAGCCGCAGGTCTTCGGGCCGGTCGCCTCGGACCCCACCGTGTCCGGGCCGGTCGAGACCCCGGCTGCCGCCGGACCGCGCGCGCTGACCGCGATCCGGCAGGCCAGGGCTGCAGTCCGCGAACGGGTGTGGAAGCCGGCCGGCACCGATGCCCCTGACGTAGGCGGCCAGGTCACCGTGGACATCGACGGCGTCCTGGTGCCGGCCCACTCCGAGAAGCAGGATGCGACCGCGACGTGGAAGCGGACCTTCGGGCACCACCCGCTGGTCGCGTTCGTCGACCACGGAGCGGTCGGGTCCGGAAAACCGGTGGCAGGGCTGCTGCGGCCGGGCAACGCGGGCAGCAACACCGCCGCCGACCACATCACCACCACCAAGCCGGCCCTGGGGCAGTTGCCGAAGCACTACCGGCGCGGCCGCCGCACCCTGATCCGCACCGAGTCCGCCGGCGGCACCCACGACTTCCTGAACTGGCTCACCGCGCGTGGCCGGTGGCTGTCCTACTCGGTCGGGATGACGATCACCGACGCGGTCCCCTATGCGGTTCTGCAGGTCCCGGCCTCGGCCTGGACGGCGGCGGTCGAACCCGACGGCCAGGTCCGCGACGGCGCCTGGGTTGCCGAAACTGACCGGCGACGTCCTCAAGGGCTGGCCGACCGGGATGCGGCTGATCGTCCGCAAGGAACGGCCCCACCCGGAGCCCAGTTGAGGTTCACCGACGCCGACGGCATGCGCCTGACCTGCTTCGCCACCAGCACTGTCGACACCGCGATCGCCGCCCTGGAACTGCGGCACCGCCAACGTGTCCGCGCCGAGGACCGCATCCGCGCCACCCGCGACACCGGCCTGCGTAACCTCCCCCTGCACCACACCGCACAGAACCAGGTCTGGCTGGAGATCGCCCAGATCACCCTGGACCTCCTGGCCTGGATGCCGATGCTCGCCCTGACCGGCACCGCCCGCCGCTGGGACCCCAAACGCCTACGCCTGCGACTGTTCTCCGCCGCCGCCCGCCTGGTTACCACCGGCCGCCGACGCACCCTCCGCCTGGCCCGCCACTGGCCCTGGACCGACGTGATCACCGCTGCCTTCGCCAAGCTGCAAGCACTGCCGAATCCTGGCCGACCAGTAACGACGACCCATCCCAACGAGCAGCCGAATGCCTCCGAAGCCGTGGAACCCGGCGCACACCCGACGCGACAGCCGGGCGCTCGGCCTGCCCACCACTACCCGGACAACTCGAAACGGCCCGTCGAACGCACCGACGGACCGTCACGAAAGATCGAGGCTAAGGCCTAAGGCCTGCCCAAGACCTAAGACCTACGAGTCCAGCGACGTCATCACGTGCTTGATCCGCGTGTAGTCCTCGAACCCGTACCCCGACAGGTCCTTGCCGTACCCGGACTTCTTGAACCCGCCGTGCGGCATCTCCGCGACCAGCGGAATGTGCGTGTTGATCCACACGCAGCCGAAGTCCAGCTTCTTGGACATCCGCATCGCCCGCCCGTGGTCCTTGGTCCACACGGAAGACGCCAGCGCGTAGTCGACGCCGTTGGCCCACTCGGTGGCCTGATCCTCGTCCGTGAAGGACTGGACGGTGATGACCGGTCCGAAGACCTCGTTCTGGATGATCTCGTCGTCCTGCTTGAGCCCGGAGACGACGGTCGGGGCGTAGAAGTAGCCCTTGTCGCCGACCCGCTGCCCGCCGGCCTCGACCTTGGCGTGGGCGGGAAGCCGCTCGATGAAACCGGAGACCTGCTTCAGCTGGTTCGGGTTGTTCAACGGCCCGAACAGCACGTCCTCGTCGTCCGGCTGGCCCGTCTTCGTCTCGGCCGCGACTTTCGCGAGCGCGGCGACGAACTCGTCGTGGATGGACTCCTGGACGAGGACGCGGGTGGCGGCCGTACAGTCCTGGCCCGCGTTGAAGAAGCCCGCGACGGAGATGTCCTCGGCGGCCTTCGCGATGGCCGCGCTGTCGAGGTCCTCGAAGACGACGACCGGCGCCTTGCCGCCCAGCTCCAGGTGGACCCGCTTGAGGTCCTTGGACGCGGACTCGGCGACCTGCATGCCGGCACGCACGGAGCCGGTGATGGAGGCCATCGCCGGAGTCGGGTGCTCGACCATCAGACGGCCGGTGTCACGGTCGCCGGTGACGACGTTGAAGACGCCCTTGGGGAGGATCCCGCCGATGATCTCGGCCATCAGGACGGTCGACGCCGGGGTGGTGTCCGACGGCTTCAGCACGACCGTGTTGCCCGCCGCGATCGCCGGGGCGAACTTCCACACGGCCATCATCATCGGGTAGTTCCACGGCGCGACCTGCGCGCAGACACCGACCGGCTCGCGGCGGACGATGGAGGTCATCCCCTCCATGTACTCACCGGCCGACCGGCCCTCCAGCATCCGCGCCGCGCCCGCGAAGAAGCGGATCTGGTCGACCATCGGCGGGATCTCCTCGGAGCGGGTGAGCCCGGTCGGCTTGCCCGTGTTCTCCACCTCGGCCGCGATGAGTTCCTCGGCCCGCTCCTCGAACGCGTCGGCGATCTTCAGCAGGGCCTTCTGCCGCTCGGCGGGCGTGGTGTCGCGCCAGCCCGGGAACGCGGCGGCCGCGGCCGCCATCGCCGCGTCGACGTCGGCCTCGCCGGACAGCGGGGCGGTGGCGTACGCCTCGCCGGTCGCGGGGTTGACCACCTCCGTGGTCCGTCCGTCGGCGGCGTCCCGGAACTCACCGTCGATGTAGTTGCGCAGACGACGCAGCTCGGTGCTCACTGCCGGCCCTCCAAGTTCGGGTGTCCATTGACTGAGACACCCACAGTAATCCGAGATCCCACGTTTTCAACACCCCTACGGCCGCCGCGTCTGCGAAATCCGCAAAACGGGGTACCTCAAACAACGAATTTCATCGATGCGGCCTTGCGGAACCGTCGAGACGTCGTGCACAGTGAGGTCGTGGCCAGTCGAAGCGCAGACCAGAGGGACTCGTCCCGCGAGTCCAGGAACGGCACCCCCCAGTTGGACGCCGTTTCCCTCGCCATCATCCAGCAGCTCCAGGAGGACGGCCGCCGGCCGTACGCCGCGATCGGCAAGGCCGTCGGCCTGTCGGAGGCGGCCGTGCGCCAGCGCGTCCAGAAGCTGCTGGACCAGGGCGTGATGCAGATCGTCGCCGTCACGGACCCGCTCACCGTGGGCTTCCGCCGGCAGGCGATGGTCGGCGTCAACGTCGAGGGCGATGTCGAGTCGATCGCGGACGCGCTGACCGCCATGTCGGAAGTCGAGTACGTGGTGATGACCGCGGGCTCGTTCGACATCCTCGCGGAGATCGTCTGCGAGGACGACGACCACCTGCTGGACGTCATCAACAAACGCATCCGGTCACTGCCCGGAGTGCGCTCCACCGAAAGCTTCGTCTACCTGAAGCTGAAGAAGCAGACCTACATGTGGGGAACCCGATAACCGTGAGCCAGAAGGACCTCAGCAAGACCGCGTACGACCACCTGTGGATGCACTTCACCCGCATGTCCTCGTACGAGAACTCGCCCGTCCCGACCATCGTCCGGGGCGAGGGCACCTACATCTACGACGACAAGGGCAAGCGCTACCTCGACGGTCTCGCGGGCCTGTTCGTGGTCCAGGCCGGTCACGGCCGCGTCGAACTCGCCGAGGCGGCCTTCAAGCAGGCGCAGGAGCTGGCCTTCTTCCCGGTGTGGTCCTACGCCCACCCGAAGGCCGTCGAGCTGGCGGAGCGTCTGGCCGACTACGCCCCCGGCGACCTGAACAAGGTCTTCTTCACCACGGGTGGCGGCGAGGCCGTGGAGACCGCCTGGAAGCTCGCCAAGCAGTACTTCAAGCTCAAGGGCAAGCCGACCAAGTACAAGGTCATCTCCCGCGCGGTCGCCTACCACGGCACCCCGCAGGGCGCGCTGTCCATCACCGGTCTGCCGGCCCTGAAGGCGCCGTTCGAGCCCCTCGTCCCGGGCGCGCACAAGGTGCCGAACACCAACATCTACCGCGCCCCGCTCTTCGGCGACGACCCGGAGGCCTTCGGCCGCTGGGCCGCCGACCAGATCGAGCAGCAGATCCTCTTCGAGGGCCCCGACACGGTCGCCGCGGTCTTCCTGGAGCCCGTCCAGAACGCGGGCGGCTGCTTCCCGCCCCCGCCCGGCTACTTCCAGCGGGTCCGCGAGATCTGCGACCAGTACGACGTGCTGCTCGTCTCCGACGAGGTCATCTGCGCCTTCGGCCGCCTCGGCACGATGTTCGCCTGTGACAAGTTCGGCTACGTCCCGGACATGATCACCTGCGCCAAGGGCATGACCTCGGGCTACTCCCCGATCGGCGCGTGCATCATCTCCGACAAGCTCGCCGAGCCGTTCTACAAGGGCGACAACACCTTCCTGCACGGCTACACCTTCGGCGGCCACCCGGTGTCGGCGGCGGTGGGCCTGGCCAACCTCGACCTGTTCGAGCGCGAGGGCATCAACCAGCACGTGCTCGACAACGAGAGCGCGTTCCTGTCCACCCTCCAGAAGCTGCACGACCTGCCGATCGTCGGCGACGTCCGCGGCAACGGCTTCTTCTACGGCATCGAGCTGGTGAAGGACAAGGCCACGAAGGAGTCCTTCAACGACGAGGAGACCGAGCGCGTCCTGTACGGCTTCCTCTCCAAGGCCCTGTTCGACAACGGCCTGTACTGCCGTGCCGACGACCGCGGCGACCCGGTCGTCCAGCTCGCCCCGCCGCTGATCTCCAACCAGGAGACCTTCGACGAGATCGAGCAGATCCTGCGCGCCACGCTGACGGAGGCGTGGACGAAGCTCTGATCATCGGATCAGCGGTCCGATCCGGCCCCGGTGCCGTCCGTTCGAGTGAGAACGGCGGCCCGGGGCCGTGTGCTGTCCGGGCTCGGCCCCCCGACCTGCCTAGCGTGCACGTGACCGATCGCCCCGGCCTTCGTTCCCCCGGACGGGGGATCGAAGACGGGAAAACGGATCAGAACCGAGGTGTACGCCCATGGAGGCCCCGCCGGACAACGACGTGCTGTGGGCACGCTCCCTGCACTTCTGCCACCCGGACGGCTCGCCCGGTGTCGCCGGTGTCTCGCTCGGCGTACGCGAGGGCGAGATCCTCGCCGTCAGCGGGCCGCGCGGCAGCGGTAAGACCACGCTGCTGAGGTGCCTGTCCGGTCTGGTCCCGGCGCAGCACGGCGAGGTCTGGTTCAACAGCACGGCCGTGCACCGCATGGGCCCGCTCACCCGCGAACGGCTCCGCCGCGACCGCTTCGGCTGGATCGACCCGGCGCCGACGCTGGTCCCCGAGCTGAACGTCTGGGAGAACACCGCCCTGCCCCTGATGCTGCGCGGCACCGGCCGCCGCCGGGCCAAGGTGGCCGCGCTGGAGTGGCTGGAGCGCCTCGACATCGGCGACAAGGCCCGCAGCCACCCCGCGGGACTCCAGCAGGCCGAACGTCAGCGCGTCTGCATCGCCCGCGCCCTCGCCCCCGCCCCCACGATCCTCTTCGCGGACGAGCCGACGGCACCGCTGCACCGCGCCGATCGCGCCCATGTGCTGCGCACCCTCACCACGGCGGCCCGCTCGCACGGCATCACGGTGGTCCTCGCCACGCACGACGCGGAGACGGCGGCCCTCGCCGACCGCAAGATCTCGCTCCTGGACGGGCGCCGGGTGAACACGGTCCACCTGCCGCCGGTCCCCGAAGCGGAGGGCCGGGCCGAGTGCTCGCTCTCCGTCTGACCCGCGCCGCCCGCCCGGCCGTCCACCTGCGCCGCCTCCTGGTGGCCACGGCGGCCGCCGGCACGGGCTTCCTGCTGCTGTCCGCCCTCGGCTACGCGATGGTCCACCCGACCCACTCCTCGGCCGCCCTGCTGCGCCTGTCGTGGTGTGCGATCCCGCTCGCCGCCACGGTGTACCTCGCGATCGCGGTGGCCCGCACCGACCCCGGCACCAAGCCGCGCCCGGGCCTGTCCGCCCTGGGCCTGGGCCCCGCCCGGCTGATGGCCATCGCCGCCCTGAACACGGCCCTGGCCTGCACCCTGGGCTCGCTGCTTGCCCTCCTGGTCTTCCTCCACCTGCGCGGCGACCTCACGGGCATGCCCTTCGACGGCGCGGCGAAGGACTTCCTGGCGGCGAACAGGTCCCTGCCCGTCCCGGCGGCCCTGACCCTCCTGGCCGTGCTCCCGGTGCTCGCGTCCTCGGCGGTGGCGGTGACCCTCCGCCCGAGGGACCTGCCGGGTCCGGCGGGCCGGGCGCGCATCTACGGCCGTTTCGGGGCCTACGACACAAAGGCAGGGCGCGAGACCTTCGGAGCGTACGGCCGCTTCGGCGCCCGCCTCTTCGCACCCCCGTCCCGGCCCACACCGCCGCCCACGGCCGGCCGCGCCACCGAGACGGCACAGGCGGCCGCCGTGGACGCCCCCTCCGGGGAAGGCACCCCGCAAGCGCCGGCGGGCGAAACCCCCCTCCCGGCCCCCGCGGACGTTCCTGAGCTGATCGCGGTCACGAAGTCCCCCACCGGCCTCCCCTGGGGCATCGCCGTGCTTGCCGCGGGCCTCGCCGTGGAGTCCTACGCGGGCGCCACCGAAGCCACCCCGGAGACCACCCTCCCCGGCGGCCTGGCCGCGGGCCCCGTCGGGGTCCTCGCCGGCTGGACCCTCACCGCCCTCGGCCTGATCCTCGCCGCCCCCGGCCTCACCCATCTCTGCGGCCGCCTCCTCCAGACCGCCCGCCCCGGAGCCCTCCGCCTCCTGGCCGGCCGCGTCCTGATGGCGGAGGCCACCCGCATCGGCCGCCCCCTCGGCGTCGTCTGCGCGGTGGCGTCGGCGGCCTTCGCGGCCCTCACGCTCTACGACGACGGCGGCACCCTCGCCTTCGGCCCGCTCACCACCCTCGGCGGTGCCGTGGTCGCCGGCTGCACGCTGGCCACTCTTCTGACCGCCGCCGTGGAGGCCCGCCAGTCCCGCGCCGACACCACCGAGGCCCTGCTCCGCCTCGGCGCCCCGGCCACGGTGCTGCGCAGCGCCGCGGCCCTGCGCTCCGGTGCCCTGCTGGCCCTCTTCGCCCCGCTCACCCTGCTGGTCGCCGACCTCGCCGCGCTGCCCCTCGCGCGCTGAGACGCCGTACGAAAGTCACGGGACAAGAGTGCGAATCCACCGATGACTTTCGGACCACCCCGCGGTCTGTACCCCCGAACGGCACGACACCCGAGGGAGAGACCCCCATGTACCAGCAGATGATCTTCGTGAACCTGGCCACCAACGACGTCGCCGCGTCGCGGAAGTTCTTCACGGAGCTCGGCTACCCGATCAACCCGCAGTTCAGCACCGACGACTGCTCCTGTGTCGTGATCAGCGACACGATCATCGCGATGCTGCTGAGCAGGCAGCGCTACGCCGACTTCACGAAGAAGGAGATCGCGGACTCGACGAAGACCAGCGAGGTGCTGATCTGTCTGAGCGCGGAGAGCCGCGAGAAGGTCGACGAGCTGGTGGAGAAGGCGGTCGCGGCCGGCGGCACGGCGAACGACGACGTCCAGGACCAGGGCTTCATGTACGGCCGCTCCTTCGACGACCTCGACGGCCACAGCTGGGAGGTCACGTGGATGGACCCGGCGGTGGTCGAGGGCTGACCGGCCCGGCCCCGACCGCTCCTTCGCCACGGGGCCCTACGCATCGCTCCGAATCCCTACGAACAGCTGTGCCAGCATGGGCGGGTGCATCCGACACCCGCCCAGCCTCAGCCCCACCGTGCCGCCCGCGACCGTGAGATCGAGTCCCTCGCCGAGTTCGACGAGGTCGTCGCCGCGCACGGCACGCTCGCCCGGTACCGCGTCCAGGCCGTCGACCTGACGGACCGTACGGACGTCCTGCTCACCACCGACGCCGCAGGCGCCGTCTTCCTCGGCTGCCCGATGTCGGCCGAGGCCGCCGCCCGGGTCCGCGCCTTGGGCGCCCTCGTCTTCCCACCCGTCCCGGACCTCCCCTTCGACCCCTACCGCGCCTTCGTCTACACGCCCGACGAACTGTTCGACGCGCTCGGCGACGGCTACGAGGCGACTCCGGACGCCCGTTCGTACGCCTGGTTCCAGGGGACCAAGGCGGACGGCGACATATTCGCCTCGATGCTGCGGTCGATCCACGACGACGCGGTCTCCGACGCGCTCGACGAACTCCTCGTCGGCGCCCGGGTGGTGGGCGTCATGGGCGGGCACGCGATGGCGCGCGGCACGCAGGCCTACGCCGGCGCCGCCCGGCTCGGCCGGGAGCTGGCGCGGGCGGGCTTCACGGTGGCGACCGGCGGCGGCCCGGGCGCGATGGAGGCGGCGAACCTGGGCGCGTACGCGGCGCCCTTCGACGACGGGATGCTGGAGGAGGCGCTGCGGCTCCTCGCCAAGGCGCCGTCGTTCCGGCCGTCCGTCACCGACTGGGCGCGGGCCGCCTTCGAGGTCCGCGAGCGCTGGCCGGACGGCGGGCCCTCGGTCGGCATCCCCACCTGGTTCTACGGCCACGAGCCGCCGAACGCCTTCGCCGCGCACATCGCCAAGTACTTCGCCAACGCCACCCGCGAGGACGGCCTGCTGGCCCGCTCCAACGCCGGTGTGGTGTTCCTGCCGGGCGCCGCCGGGACCGTACAGGAGATCTTCGACAACGCGACGCCCAACTACTACGAGTCACGGGGCGAGCCGACCCCGATGGTGCTCGTGGACGAGGCGCACTGGAGCGAGCGGCTGCCGGCTTGGCAGCTGCTGACCTCGCTTGCCCAGGAGCGGCCCATGGCGTCCCGTATCGCCCTGGTTGACCGGATCGAGCAGGCTTCCGAGGCACTGAAACGTCTCGGCGATTAATAAGCAGGCAAAGTCAACGCCCGTGGACCGCATATGCATTGACACTACTTACGGCACACTTATAGACCTGTGAGCCTCCCGGGGTTGCTGATGCCTCACCTCACGTTGCGTCAACTCCCCTGCAAACCCCCCGCAGTTATGCACCCAGTAAGGACAAACGTGTCCATATCCCGCCGCAGTGCACGTCGTTCCGTGCGCATCCTGGGAGTTGCCGCTGCGTCGGCCGCGCTGACGCTCGGCGTCTCCGGTTCCGCCCTCGCGTGCAACATCTCTGATTTCTCCGCCGAAGCCACCTGCGACGGCGCCAATGGCGTCATTACGGTCACCGACACCGACGCCTCCGGTACTCCTGCCACGATCACCGTCTTCCTCGAGAGCAACGGCGGCGACGCGAAGCAGGTCGGCGAAGCCCAGACCGTCAAGGGCTCCAAGGAGGGCACCCCGGTCACCTTCTCCGAGGACTGGCAGCCGAACGCGGTGTACCGCGTTCACGTCAAGGTCGACAGCGGCAAGATCCAGATCGACAAGGACATCACGCCGAACCTGACCACCTCGTCCACCGCCTGCAAGGGCGAGGAGAGCTCCAGCCCGTCCCCGTCGGATTCGGCCACGCCGTCGCCGTCGGAGTCCGCGTCCACCCCGGCCGAGTCCGACTCCCCGACCCCGTCGGCCTCGGAGAGCAGCAGCACCGCCCCCGCGGGCACGTCGGACAACGCCCCGTCCCCGGCGGTCGGTGAGTCGAACCTCGCCGAGACCGGTGCCAACTCGAACACCGGTCTGATCGCCGGCGTCGCGGGCGCGCTGGTCGTGGTCGGCGGCGGCGCCGTGTGGTTCGGCATGCGCCGTCGTGGGGCGAACAGCGGAAGCTGACGCACCCGCCTTCGTTACACCGCTTTCGTACACGTCGAGGCCCGTCCCCGTATCCCCGGGGGACGGGCCTCGGCCGTGTCCTGAAGGGCCTCAGTCCAGTACGACGGTCTCCGCCGCGTCGAACTCGACGCCCACCGCGTCCCCGGCCTCCGGTGCCTCCCGCAGCGCGCAGGCCGCCTCCAGGCGCGGGCCGTCCTGGGGCTGGAGGTGGACGGTGACATGGGTGCCCTGGAAGGTGCGGGCGGTCACCGTGCAGGGCAGTCCCGCGTCGGCCGCCACGAGCCGTACGCCCGCGGGCCGTACCAGCACGGTGCGCGGCCCCTGAGGCGCGTTCCCGGGCAGCGGCAGCTTCCCCCAGGGCGTCACCGCGGCCGAGCCCTCGACGGTCGCCGGGACCACGTTGCCGAAGCCGAGGAAGCGCGCCACGAACTCGTCGGCCGGCCGCTGCCAGACGTCGAGGGGTGTGCCGGACTGGGCGATCCGGCCGTCCCGCATCACCACCACCCGGTCGGCCAGCGCGAAGGCCTCACCCTGGTCATGGGTGACCGCGAGCACGGTCGTGCCCAACCTGCCGAACAGCTCCCGCAGTTCGACCACCAGCCGCTCCCGCAGCGAGCGGTCGAGCTGTCCCAGCGGTTCGTCGAGCATCAGCAGCCGGGGCCGGGGCGCCAGCGCCCGCGCGAGCGCCACCCGCTGCTGCTCACCGCCGGAGAGCCCGGCCACCGCCCGCCGGGCGGCCCCCGGCAGCCCCACCAGTTCCAGCAACTCGCCGACCCGCTCGGCCTGTTCCCCCTTGCCCGCACCACGCATCCGGAGCCCGAAGGCCACGTTCCCGCCCACGTCCCGCTGCGGGAACAGCTGATGGTCCTGGAACATCAGCCCGACCCCCCGGCGATGGGCCGGTACCCGCGTCCGGTCCTGCCCGTCGAGCAGCACCCGTCCCGCGTCCGGCGGTTGCAGCCCCGCCACCAGCCGCAGCAGCGTCGACTTGCCGCTCCCGCTGGGCCCGAGCACACACACCACCTCGTGCTCGGCGACCTGAAGGTCCACGGCGTCGAGCACGGCCCGCCCGCCGAACCGCACGGTGGCCTGCTCCAGTTCGAGAAGCGGCATCAGAACTCCCCCGTCCGGTCGGTCCGCAGCCGCTCCAGCACCAGCAGCGCCACCGCGCACACCACCATCAGAATCGTGGAAAGGGCCATCGCCTGGCCGTAGTTGAGGTCGCCGGGGCGGGACAGCAACCGTGCCACGGCCACCGGCAGCGTCGGGTTGTCCGGCCGCGCGATGAACACCGTCGCCCCGAACTCCCCCAGCGACACCGCGAAGGCGAACCCGGCCGCGACCAGCAACGCCCGCCGCACCATCGGCAGATCGACCTCCCGCCACACCCGCCACGGCGAGGCCCCGAGCACGGCCGCCGCCTCCCGCAGCCGTCCGTCCACGGCACGCAGCACGGGCAGCATGGTCCGTACGACGAACGGCGCCCCGACCAGCGCCTGGGCGAGCGGCACCAGAATCCAGGACTGCCTGAGGTCCAGCGGCGGCTTGTCGAGGGCGATCAGGAACCCGAAGCCGACGGTCACCGCGGACACCCCGAGCGGCAGCATCAGCAGCGCGTCGAAGCCCCGTACCAGCCGCCCCGCGTCCCGCCGGGCCAGCGCGGCGGCGGCGAGCCCGCCGATCACCACGGCGATGGCGGTGGCGGCGACGGCGTATTCGAGCGAAGTGACCACCGACTGGACGGGCGCGACCAGAAAGGTGCCCCCGTCGGCGTCACCCAGCGCCCGGTAGTAGCCGAACCCCCCGTCGAACGACCGCCGTACCAGCACGGCCGGCGGCAGCACCAGGAGCACGGCGACGGTGGCGAGGACCCCGCCGAGCAGTGCCCACTGCCCGGCCCCGCGCGGCCGGCGTGCCGTCACCGACGGGTCCACCAGCCGCAGCGCGCTCTCCCGCCGCCGTACCGTCCACGCGTGCACGGCGAGGATCGCGCCGACCGCCACGAACTGCACGATCGTGAGGACGGCGGCGGTGGAGAGGTCGAAGATCTCGGAGGTCTGCCGGTAGATCTCCACTTCGAGGGTGGAGAAGGTCGGCCCGCCGAGGATCTGGACCACGCCGAAAGAGGTGAAGGTGAACAGGAAGACCATCAGCGCGGCGGCGGCCACGGCGGGCGCCAACGCGGGCAGGGTGACCTTCCGCCACGCCTCCAGCGGCGAGACGCCGAGCATCCGCGCGGCCTCCTCCTGCCGTGGGTCCAGTTGGGCCCACAGCCCGCCCACGGTCCGTACGACGACCGCGTAGTTGAAGAAGACATGCGCCAGCAGGATGGCCCAGACGGTGGTGTCCAGTCGTACGCCCCACAGCTCGTCCAGCAGTCCGCCGCGGCCGACCAGCGCCAGGAACGCCGTACCGACCACCACCGTCGGCAGCACGAAGGGCACCGTCACCACGGCCCGCAGCACCTGCTTGCCCGGGAAGTCGAGACGGGCGAAGACATAGGCGGCCGGCAGCGCCACCAGCAGGGTGAGCGCGGTGGAGGCGAGCGCCTGCCAGGTGGTGAACCACAGGACGTGCCGGATGTCGGACTGACCGACGACGTCGGCGATCCGCCCGAACCGCCACGCCCCGTCGGCCTTCAGCCCGCGCGTGACGATCGCCGCGACCGGCCAGGCGAAGAAGACGGCGAAGAACGCGACGGGCACGGCCATCAGGCCGAGCCGCGCCACGCTCCCGCGCCGGGCTGCTGATTGACCACGAGCTGCTTGAGTACGTGCTACTTGAGTACGAGTGACGTCCACGTCTTGACCCACTGGTCACGGTTGGCGGCGATCCTGTCGGGCGCCATGGTCTCGGGGTCCGCGGCGGCGGGACCGTACTTCGTGAACTCGGCGGGCACCGCGGCCCCCTTGACCACCGGGTACACGAACATGTTCAACGGCATGTCCTCCTGGAACTCCTTGGAGATCAGGAAGTCGACGAGCGCCTTGCCGCCCTTGGTGTTCTCGGCGTTGCTCAGCAGCCCGGCGAACTCGATCTGCCGGAAGCAGGTGCCGGTCGCGACACCGGTGGGCGCGGTGCTGGGCTTCGGGTCGGCGTAGATGACCTCGGCGGGCGGGGAGGAGGCGTACGACACGACGAGCGGCCGGTCGCCCTTCGCCTTCCTGCCGCCGGCCGAGCCGGAGAACTCCTCGTTGTAGGCCTGCTCCCAGCCGTCGACGACCTTGACGCCGTTGTCCTTGAGCTTCTTCCAGTAGCCCTGCCAGCTGCTGTCCCCGTACGCGGCGGCGGAGCCGAGCAGGAAGCCGAGCCCCGGCGAGGAGGTGGCCGCGTTCTCGGTGACGAGGAGGTTCTTGTACTGCGGCTTGACGAGGTCGGCGTAGGACGTGGGTGGGGTCAGCTTGTGCTTGCTGAAGTAGGCCTTGTCGTAGTTGACGCAGATGTCGCCGTAGTCGATGGGGGTGACCCGGTGCTTGCCCGCGTCGAGTTGGTAGTCCGTGCCGACCTGGTCGAGGCCCTTGGCCTGGTACGGCTGGAAGAGACCGTTGTCGAGGGCGCGGGAGAGCAGGGTGTTGTCGACGCCGAAGAAGACGTCGCCCTGCGGGTTGTCCTTGGTCAGGATCGCCTTGTTGACGGCCTGGCCGGCGTCGCCGTCCTCGAGGACTCTGACCTTGTAACCGGACTGCTTCTCGAAGTCCTGTAGCACGGTCTTGGAGACGGCCCATGAGTCGTGGCTGACCAGGGTGACGGTCTTGGAGTCGGTCCCGGTACCCGACGACGAACACGCGGACAGCGTGACGAGACCGAGCCCCACGGCCGCGGCCAAGAAGGTCCTTGTGTGCACTGGTGTTTTCCTCCTGGGGTGGACCAGGAAGAGACGCGGCCCTGCCCAGAGGATCTGATCTTCTGGGCAGGGCGCAACAGCTTGAGTGATGACCGAACTTCCTACCCAGAATGACCTGGGCGAGGTTCAGAGGGTCTGCGGCCCGATTGCCGCACTCTCAGCGCTGTGGCGCTCCCCTGTCGGAATATGAAGATGTACCTGCGGCCCTCAGATTACCGCTCGGTGGCCGCGAGCTGACCGCAGGCTCCGTCGATCTCCTGACCACGGGTGTCCCGGACGGTGACGGGCACCCCGTGCGCGGCGATCGCCTCGACGAACGCCTTCTCGTCCTCGGGCCGCGACGCGGTCCACTTCGAGCCCGGCGTCGGGTTCAGCGGGATGAGGTTGACGTGCACGGGCTTGCCCTTGAGCAGGCGGCCCAGCCGGTCCCCTCGCCACGCCTGGTCGTTGATGTCGCGAATGAGGGCGTACTCGATCGACAACCGCCGCCCGCTCTTCTCGACGTACTCGAACCCGGCGTCGAGCACCTCGCGCACCTTCCACCGCGTGTTCACGGGGACGAGGGTGTCGCGCAGCTCGTCGTCGGGGGCGTGCAGGGAGATCGCGAGCCGGCACTTGAGTCCCTCGTCGGCGAACCGGTGGATGGCCGGCACGAGCCCGACCGTCGACACGGTGATCCCGCGCTGCGAGAGGCCCAGCCCGTCCGGGGCCGGGTCGGTCAGCGCCCGGATGGCGGTGACGACCCGCTTGTAGTTGGCGAGCGGTTCGCCCATCCCCATGAACACGATGTTGGAGAGTCGCGCCGGACCGCCGGGCACCTCCCCGTCCCGCAGCGCCCGCATCCCGTCCACGATCTGGTGGACGATCTCCGCGGTGGACAGGTTCCGGTCGAGGCCCGCCTGCCCGGTCGCGCAGAACGGGCAGTTCATCCCGCACCCCGCCTGCGAGCTGATGCACATGGTCACCCGGTCCGGGTAGCGCATCAGCACGGACTCGACGAGCGTGCCGTCGAACAGCCGCCACAGCGTCTTGCGGGTGGTGCCCTCGTCGGTCGACAGATGCCGTACGACGGTCATCAGCTCGGGGAACAGCGCGTCCCGCAGCCGGTCCCGGGAGCCGGCCGGGATGTCCGTCCACTGCTCGGGGTCGTGCGCGTACCGCGCGAAGTAGTGCTGCGCGAGCTGCTTGGCACGGAACGGCTTCTCACCGATCTCGGCCACCGCGTCCTTGCGCTCGGCAGGCGTGAGATCGGCAAGATGCCGCGGCGGCTTCTTGGCTCCGCGCGGCGCGACAAAGGTGAGTTCTCCGGGCTTGGGCATGGTGGTACCAGTGTCGCAGATCCACTTGGGTGACCTGCGGCTCACGGAACACCGGGGACGCACGCGGAGGGCACGCCTGGCCTTCTTCCGGTCGTGCAGGGCACGGACGGCACCCCTGGGCGTTGAAGCCTGGTCGGTCTTGAACGACCGCTCACGCCCAGATCGATCGGTCGTGTTCATGTCGCGCGGTCGGCCGACCTGTCGCAATCTGATGATGTGACGCACCGCGAAGCCAGACGCTGGCCATCGTGGAAGCCCCGAACGCCTGGCTCTGCCGAACGGTCTCGCTTGGTATGGGTTGGAGCTGCTCTGTTGTGCGTGAGCGTGGCTTTGCTCACGGTGGTCGTCTTCATCACCCGGCCCGATCAAGGGCTGGGCGGTTCGACGCAACCCACCGCTACGTCGACCAGCGGAGAAGCCACTTCACCGAGCGCCACTCCACCGGAAAGCACTCCGCCGGGAGCTACGCCACCCGGTGGCGGCGGCGCGGGCCCGGGCTCGGAGTCGCCGTCACCCATTCCGGCCATGACGGTAACGGTCACCGAAACGGTCCGGCTCCGGGATGCCGGCGACGCGTCGTCCGCCGGCAAGTCGGGAGCGGATCCCTCCGCGATCATCACCTCGGTCGCGGGACTGATCACCGCTGGAGTGGGGGCCGTATCGTTCGCCGTGGGAATGATGAAGGACCGTCGACGGCCTGGCGGACCGTGAAGACCACGCCATGCGATGCGCGCGGCCCCGCGGGCTAGCGCGGACCCGCGGGCTGCCGGTGCGCCCGACAGATCCCTCGCCCCCGCCGCTCTCGCCGGCTCCCGTCCCGTCCGCCGTCGCCCCAACCATCGCGGAGCGGGCGAGGTCCTCCCTGGCGTTCCGTTCAGGCGGAGCGCGCCACTGTACGAACGCCGCCCTGGACGCCGTGGGTCGCGCATCGCTCCGTTTCGGCCGCCTCGGTCACCACGTCACGGGCAGGGTGCGCGGGCCTCGGATCAGGCCCTGGCGCTGGAACTCGACCTCCTCGGCCGGCACCGCCAGGCGGATGCCGGGGAACCGGGTGAGGACCGAGCCGATCATGATCTCGGCCTCCATACGGGCCATGATGGCGGCCATGCAGTGGTGCGGACCGTGCCCGAAGGCCAGGTGGGGGCCGTCGGTGCGGTCGAAGTCCAGGTCGTCGGGGTCGGTGAAGACCGCGGGGTCGCGGTTGGCGGCGACATACGCGTTGTAGATGACCTCACCGGCCCGGATCAGCTGGCCGCCGACCTCGACGTCCTCGATGGCCACCCGCGGGATGCCGACACCGTTGCGGTGCGGGACGTAGCGGAAGAGTTCGTCCACGGCCTTGGGGAGCAGCTCCGGCTCGCGGCGCAGCCGCTCGAGGTGGCGGGGATGGGTGAGCAGCGCGTACATCATCGAGCCGCTGTTGTTGCGGACCGCGTGACCGCCGCTGACCTGGATCGCGGTGGCCAGGGAGATCGCCTCGTCGTCGGTGATCTCGTCGGCCTCGGTGGCCAGCGCGAGCACTCCGGCGAGGTCCTCGCGGGGCTCCTCGCGGCGGTGCTGGAGCAGTTCGGCGATCCGGGCCCGCGTGGTCCGGGCAGCCTCCTTGGCGCGCTCCTCGGAGTCGGGCCCGGCGGACAGCAGGGCCTCGCCGGTCGCCGCCCAGCGGTGCCAGTCCTTCTCGTCGACGCCGAGGAAGTCACGGATGACGGCGATCGGGAAGGGGCCGTGCAGATGCTCCATGAGGTCGGCCGGCGGCCCGGCGGCCGCCATCACGTCGAGCAGTTCGGCGGCCCTGCGCTCGGCCATCGGCCGCAGCCGCTGCATGGCCCGCCCGGTGAAGGCACGGGCGACGACCCGGCGCAGCCGGTTGTGCCGGGGCGGGTCGATGTACTGCAGGCCCGCCGTCTGTGAGGCGACGGGCTCCGGGCGCATGCTGGTGACGTCGCGGCCGACGACCTGTTCCCGGGAGAAGCGGGGGTCGGACGTGACGAAGCGGCAGTCCTCGTACCGGGTGATCAGCCAGGCGTGCCCCTCGCCGTGCGCGAGCTTGATCCGGGCGACCGGTTCGTCCCGCAGCATCTCGTCGAGGAACGGGTCGGGGTCGAGGGCGGGCAGGTCGTCGACGGGCCAGAACCGCACCGCAGGAGGCGGGGTCTGGGGCGGGGTGGAGGCAGGGGCCGGGTCGAGGGGCATGGGCACACTCCTGCGCGTCGGAGACACAGCGTCCTCACAGGGAGTGTGCCTCCCACCGGACTGACCATGCGATTTCTGCTGCGTCATCCGGGGCCGACAAGCCGATGAGCCCCCGCCCTGTGAAGGACGGGGGCTCGACTACGACAGGTGTACGTCAGCCGCTGCCGACGAAGAGCACCATCAGCAGCCACACCACCGGAGCCGTCGGCAACAGCGAGTCCAGGCGGTCCATGATGCCGCCGTGGCCCGGGAGCAGTGTGCCCATGTCCTTGATGCCCAGGTCCCGCTTGATCATGGACTCGCCGAGGTCGCCGAGGGTGGCGCTGGCCGCGACCGCGAGGCCCAGGAGCAGGCCCTGCCACCAGGTGCCGTCGTCGATCAGGAACTGCATGCACAGCGCGCCCGCGGCCATGGCGAACAGCACCGCGCCGACCAGGCCCTCGCGGGTCTTGCCGGGGCTGATGCGCGGGGCGAGCTTGTGGGTGCCGAAGCGCCAGCCGACCGCGTAGGCGCCGGTGTCGCTGACCACCGTGAGGAGGAGGAAGGTGATCACCCGGCGGGGACCGTCGTCGGCGGTGAGCATCATCGAGACGAAGGTCGCCAGGAACGGAACGTAGAACGCCGCGAAGAGGCCCGCCGTGACGTCCCTGAGATAGCCCTCCGGCGGTTCCGTCATCCGCCAGACCAGGACCGCCAGCCCGGTGAGTGCCAGGGCGACCCAGGCCCCCTCGGCACCGCGGGCGTAGCCGGCGACCACCATCGCCGCGCCGCCGAGCGCCAGCGGGACCAGGGGCGCCTTGATGCCCTTGCGCTCCTGGAGCCGGCTGGTCAGCTCCCACAGGCCCACCACGACCGCGACCGCGACCACGCCGACGAAGACGGCCTTGACGACGAACAGGGACGCCACGATCACGACGCCCAGTCCGACGCCGACCCCTATGGCCGCGCCCAGGTCCCGACCCGCGCTCTTCTTCTGCGGCGCGGGGGCCGGCTGCGGGGCGTCGGGCATGGGCTCCGGATTCTGCGGCGCCGCCGCATGCGGCAGAGGCTGCGCCGACGAGGTGTCGTTGCGGTACGTCCCGTCGCGGGACGTACCGTCCTGGAAGGTCTCGTCGCGGAACAGGGGGCCGCTCAGCCGAGCGGCCCCCCGGTCGTCGTCCTGGTCTCCGCCGTACGGTGGTGCGTCGTCGGGCACGATGGGCATGGGGCGAGTGTGCTGCGCGTCATGCGCATCGTACGCGGGACCCGCCGGGGCGGCTCCCTGGACGTGCCCCTGGCCATAGCCATGGGCATAGCCGTGGTCGTACCCCTGGCCGGGAGCATGGTCGTACCCCTGACCGCGGCCGGAACCGTCGGCGTACCCCTGGCCCTGGACAGGACCCTGGTCGTACCCCTGGCCGGAGCCCTGATCGGTCGGACCCCAGTACCCGGCCGGTGAGCCGGCCTGCCCGGCCTGCGGACCGGCGTGCGGCGGCGCTCCCCAGGATGAGTCGTTCATCAGACTTCGAGAAGCTCCGCTTCCTTGTGCTTGAGGAGCTCGTCCACCTGCGCGACGTACTTCGCGGTGGTGTCGTCGAGCTCCTTCTCGGCGCGACGGCCCTCGTCCTCGCCGACCTCGCCGTCCTTGATCAGCTTGTCGATCGCGTCCTTGGCCTTGCGGCGGACGGAGCGGATGGACACCCGGGAGTCCTCCGCCTTGCTCTTGGCGACCTTGATGTAGTCGCGGCGGCGCTCCTCGGTGAGCTCCGGGAACACCACACGGATGATGTTGCCGTCGTTGCTCGGGTTGACGCCCAGGTCCGAGTCGCGGATCGCCTGCTCGATGTTGCGCAGCGCGCTCTTGTCGAACGGGGTCACGACCGCCATGCGCGGTTCCGGTACGGAGAACGAGGCCAGCTGGTTGATCGGCGTCGGCGCACCGTAGTAGTCGGCCACGATCTTGTTGAACATCGCCGGGTGCGCACGACCGGTGCGGATCGCGGCGAAGTCCTCCTTGGCGACCACGACCGCCTTCTCCATCTTCTCCTCGGCTTCGAGGAGGGTCTCTTCGATCACCACTTGCTCCTGCGTGTCTTGAGTAAGGCCCGGCTGCGGTTCCTGTGCGGGCGGCGGCCGGCTGCGTCGCGTCTTCTTTCCTGCACGTTTCCCGACCGGCAGGACATTGTCCATCCCCCGGTCAGGGTGCGTCAGGCGGTGCCGGTCAGGCCCGGCCGCCCTGGTCACCCACCAGCGTGCCGATCTTCTCACCCTTGACGGCCCGCGCGATATTGCCCTCCGCGAGCAGCTCGAACACGAGGATCGGCAGCTTGTTGTCGCGGCAGAGCGTGATCGCCGTGGCGTCGGCGACCTTGAGCTCGCGGGTGATGACCTCGCCATAGCCGAGGGAGTCGAACTTGACGGCGTCGGGGTTTTTCTTCGGGTCGGAGTCGTAGACCCCGTCCACGCCGTTCTTGCCCATGAGCAGCGCCTCGGCGTCGATCTCCAGGGCACGCTGGGCGGCGGTGGTGTCGGTGGAGAAATACGGCATGCCCATACCGGCGCCGAAGATGACCACGCGGCCCTTCTCCAGGTGGCGCACGGCGCGCAGCGGGATGTACGGCTCGGCGACCTGACCCATGGTGATCGCGGTCTGCACCCGGCTGTCGATGCCCTCCTTCTCCAGGAAGTCCTGGAGGGCGAGGCAGTTCATCACGGTGCCGAGCATGCCCATGTAGTCCGAGCGGGCCCGGTCCATGCCGCGCTGCTGGAGTTCGGCGCCACGGAAGAAGTTGCCGCCGCCGATGACGACGGCGACCTCGGCGCCGTCGCGGACGACGGCCGCGATCTCACGGGCGATCTTGTGCACCACGTCGGGGTCCACGCCCAGGCCGCCGCCACCGGCGAACGCCTCTCCGGACAGCTTCAGCAGAAACCGGCCGCGTACTTTGCCGTCGTCGCTCTTCTGAGCCTTGGTGGTCATGGAGATCCCGCCTCTTTCACGTGGTGCACATACGAAGAAGGCCATTGCCGATGGGGTCGCTTTTCGCTGCCCATGCGCGGCAATGGCCTCCTCGTCAGATCTGCTGCCGTCCGTCACGACCCTGGGTCTGGCCGGGTACCCGGACGACTGCTGTCGACCGACCCTACCGGGATTTCCCCGCGGGTCGCGCGTCGATCGCGGTACGGACTCAGATGCCGACCTTGATGCGCGTGAAGCGCTTCAGGGTGACACCGGCCTCGTCCAGAACCTTCTGGACCGACTTCTTGTTGTCGAGCGCGTACGGCTGGCCGAGCAGCGTGGCGTCCTTGAAGAAGCCGTTCAGACGACCCTCGACGATCTTCGGGAGCGCGGCCTCGGGCTTGCCCTCGGCGCGGGTGGTCTCCTCGGCGATACGACGCTCGGACTCGACGACGTCGGCCGGCACGTCCTCCTTGGAGAGGTACTTCGGCGCGAAGGCGGCGATGTGCTGGGCGACGCCCTTGGCGATCTCGGCGTTCGGCTTGTCGAGCTCGACGAGGACACCGATCTGCGGGGGCAGGTCGGGCATCGTGCGGTGCATGTACGCGAGCACGAAACCGTCGGCGTACTGCGCGAAGCGGTCCAGGACGATCTTCTCGCCGAGGTTGGCGTTGGCCTCGTCCACGAACGCCTGGACGGTCTTGCCGGGCTCGATCTCGGAGGCGAGCAGGGCGTCCAGGTCCGCGTAGGTGGACTTGGCGACGTGCTCGGCGATGGTGTTGGCGGCGGCCTGGAACTTCTCGCCCTTGGCGACGAAGTCCGTCTCGCACTTCAGCTCGACGAGGACGCCGGAGGAGTTGTCGTCGGCGATGATCGAGACCACGGCGCCGTTCTCGGCGGAGCGGCCCTCGCGCTTGGCGACGCCCTTCTGGCCCTTGATGCGGAGCGCCTCGACAGCCTTGTCGACATCGCCCTCGGCCTCGTCCAGGGCCTTCTTGCAGTCCATCATGCCGGCGCCGGTGAGCTCACGGAGCTTCTTGACGTCAGCGGCGGTGTAGTTCGCCATGAGTCTGTAAGTCTTTCTCGAAGTCTGGAAGATCGAAGATCTGCACGTCTGCGATCCACATGGATCCCATGTGCGGATTCCACCTGTAGGGGTGGATCGCGGACCGTTGGCTGACCTACGGGTGAACGGTGGGGGCGGACTTCATGGCACCGCCCCCACCGTCAACGCTTCACCGGACGGTCAGGCCTGCTCGGCGTCCGCGGCCGGAGCCTCGGCGGCGGGGGCCTCGGCCTCGGCGGCCGGAGCCTCGACAGCGGCCTCGGCGGCGGCCGGAGCCTCGGCCTGCTCCGCGTCGGCGACCTTCTCGGTCTCGGCAGAGGTCTGGACCTCGGCCTCGTCCGCCTTCTTCTCGCCCTCGAGCAGGTCGCGCTCCCACTCGGCGAGCGGCTCGCCGGCGGCCTTCTCGCCCTTGTCACCGGTGGCGACACGGGAACGGGAGATGAGGCCCTCGGCGACCGCGTCGGCGATCACGCGGGTGAGCAGGGTGACGGAGCGGATCGCGTCGTCGTTGCCCGGGATCTTGTAGTCGACCTCGTCGGGGTCGCAGTTGGTGTCGAGGATGGCGACGACCGGGATGTTGAGCTTCCGGGCCTCACCGACCGCGATGTGCTCCTTCTTGGTGTCCACGATCCAGACGGCGCTGGGCACCTTGGACATCTCGCGGATACCACCGAGGGTCTTCTCCAGCTTGGCCTTCTCGCGCGACAGCACGAGAAGCTCCTTCTTGGTGAGACCGGACGCGGCGACGTCCTCGAAGTCGATCTGCTCGAGCTCCTTGAGGCGCTGCAGACGCTTGTAGACGGTGGAGAAGTTGGTGAGCATGCCGCCCAGCCAGCGCTGGTTGACGAAGGGCATGCCGACGCGGGTGGCCTGCTCGGCGATGGCCTCCTGCGCCTGCTTCTTCGTGCCGACGAACATGACCGTGCCGCCGTGGGCGACGGTCTCCTTGACGAACTCGTAGGCGCGGTCGATGTACGACAGCGACTGGAGCAGGTCGATGATGTAGATGCCGTTGCGCTCCGTGAAGATGAAGCGCTTCATCTTCGGGTTCCAACGACGGGTCTGGTGACCGAAGTGGACGCCGCTCTCCAGCAGCTCCCGCATCGTGACGACGGCCATGGCCGTATCTCCTTGAAGTTCTCGGTTGTGCCGCGGGTACCGGACGGCTCCCGCGCCTGACGCCCGTTTGCGCTGTGCCACGAAGGACCGAGAAGCGCTGACCCAGATCGTTTGCCGACCTGGTGTCGGGGCGTGCGAAGTCGACCCGGTGACCCGGATCGCCAAAGGAAGTGTACGGGACCCGCGAGGCACCGGGTGACGCCGCCGTCCACAACCGGTGAGTAGTCCACAGGTACCGGCCATGATCGGCGGTTTGCGGGACGGTTCGGTCATGTGGGCGATGCGACGAACGATGCGGTGGATGTGGGCGGCGACGGTGCCGCTGCTCCTGGCGGTGGCCGGGACCTGGGCCTGGACCTGGAACCGGGCTGTGGCCTGGGCGGCCGATCCCCCGCCCCCTCCCGCGACGGTCCCGGCGATCGGGCGTGCCTGGCCGGTGGGGGTACGGCCGCCGGTGCTGCGGGGCTGGGAGCCGCCGGCGACGGTGTACGGCCCCGGGCACCGCGGGGTCGATCTGGGCGCCGCGCCCGGCGCGGAGGTGCGGGCGGTGGCGGCGGGCCGGGTCTCTTTCGCGGGGCGGGTGGCCGGGCGGGGCGTGGTGTCGGTGCGACTCGCCGGGACGGATCTGCGCACGACGTACGAACCGGTGACGGCGCAGGTGAAGAAGGGGGAGGAGGTGACGGCGGGGCAGGTGGTGGGGACAGTGGAGCGGCTGGGTGCGCACTGTGGTGCGCGTGCGTGTGTGCACTGGGGGCTGCTCAGGGGGGACGTGTATGTGGACCCGTTGCTGCTGCTGCCGCCGTGGTTGCTGAACGGGGGGCCGTCGAGACTGCTGCCGGTGCTGGGGGTTCCGCTGCCGGAGGGGTGACGGGGGGGGCGCGCGAGTGCGGCCGGACGGTGGCTGGTCGCGCAGTTCCGCGTGCCCCTGAAGGGGCGCTCCACTCGCGCCGACCACCTGCGAGCCCTCGGGCTCAGCCCTGCACACCTCGCAGCGCCATGGCCACAGCCGCGTCCGTGATGACCGTCGGATCCTCCGCCGCGCCCAGCTCGATGCGCCGGACCGCCGCGTCCACCACCCCCTGCACCAGCATCGCCGCCAGCCGGGGCTGCGCATGCCCCAGCTCCCCCAGCGCCTCCACGATCATCGCGACCAGCCCGCCGTGCGCGGCCCGGATCTTCTCCCGCGCCCCTGCGTCCAGCTCGCTCGCCGAGATCGCGACCACCGCCCGGTGCCGGCGGTCCCCGACCAGCGCCAGCTGCTGCCGGACGTACGCCTCGACCTTGCCGTCGGGGGAAGCCGCGCGCTCCATCGCCGCCTCGACCTCCGCCGCCCACACGGGGAAGTCGACCTCGCACAGCTCCTCGACCACCGCGGCCCGGGAGCGGAAGTACTCGTACACGGACGAGCGTGCGAGTCCCGTCCGCTCGGCGAGCGCGGGGAACGTCAGCGCCTCCGTCCCGCCCTCGGACAGCAGGGACCGCGCCGCGTCCAGCAGGGCGGCTCGCTGCATCGACCGGTGCTCGGCCACGGAGGCCGCTCGAATCCTTGGCACGTCAACCACTCTACGGACGCGCCGCGCCGGACGGGAGACAGCGCCACCGGGACACGGGTCACTCCCCGGCGGCCACGCCCCTGAATCTCCGGGCCCCCGGCCGAAAGCCGCCGCTCAGCGGCCGAAACTCGCCAGCTTCGCCCGCAGCTGCAACACGGACTTCGTGTGGATCTGGCTGACCCGGCTCTCGGTGACCCCGAGGACGTTGCCGATCTCGGCGAGTGTGAGCCCCTCGTAGTAGTAGAGGGTCACCACGGTCTTCTCCCGCTCCGGCAGCGTGTTGATGGCACGCGCCAGGAACCGCCGCAGCTCCCGGTCCTCGGCCACCTCCACGGGGTTGTCCGCGGCGGTGTCCTCCAGCGTGTCCATCAGGCTCAGCCGGTCCCCGCCCTCGCCCCCGACGTGCAGCAGCTCCTCCAGCGCCACCACGTTGGCCAGCGACAACTGGCTGAAGACGGCATGGAGTTCGTCGACCTCGATGCCGAGCTCGGCGGCCACCTCGACCTCCGAGGGCGTCCTGCGCAGCCGGGCCTCCAGCGTGGCGTACGCCCGCTCGACGTTGCGCGCCTTCTGCCGTACGGACCGGGGGATCCAGTCCAGCGCCCGCAGCTCGTCGATCATCGCGCCGCGGATCCGGGTGATCGCGTACGTCTCGAACTTGATCTCCCGGTCGACGTCGAACTTCTCGATCGCGTCGATGAGCCCGAACACCCCGGAGGAGACGAAGTCGGCCTGCTCCACATTGGGCGGCAGACCGACGCTCACCCGTCCCGCCACGTACTTCACCAGCGGCGAGTAGTGCAGGATCAGCTGCTCCCGCAGCCGCTCGTCCCCCGTCGCCTTGTACGACCGCCACAGCTCGTCGAGCGTCGAGGGAGCGGGCGGCCGCACGCTGCCACCGTCGCGGGCGGCTGGGGGGATCGCCGCCCGGTCGGACCCGGAGGTGTGCTGGGGCATTCGTCGCCTTGTGCCGTTCTGCCGTGAAGTGCCAGGAAGTGCTGTGATGTGCCGTGAGGTGAGGTGAGGTGAGCCGCGGGTGATGGGTGCGGGGTGGTCGAGGTGTCGGTCCGGTGCCGGTTGGCGCGGTCTGCGTCAGGGCTTTTGTGAGCGTAGCGTGACTGAGGAGTCGCGGTGCGCGAACACCGAGGCTCCACCCCTGCGCGAACCCCCTGCACGGCGCGTCCGGCCGCGCTCGGCACGTCGCTCTGTGTGATCGACCGGAGGTGTCAACTCCGGGAATTCCCAAGGGCGTCGGGGGTTCCCCCGGACGGCCGAACACGCTCGGTCAGCGCCGACTCCGACCCTCTCGGACCGAGATCATCGCCTGGCGTGTCAACTTCCAGCCGTCGCCGTGTCGTTCGACGTAACCAAGTGCTCGGAGTTCGTACAGCCTCGCGACGGCCTCGTCCTCGGACGTCTGAGCGCCCCGTGCCACCTCTTCGGGTGACGCCGTCCGGTTCCCGGGCAGGGCGGCCAGGACCCGCCGGGCGGCGGGTTCCAGCAGGTCACGCGGGAGAACGGGACCGCGTCTGGCCGGTGCCAGCTCACCCATGTCGCCCACGAGTTCGACGACCTCCGCGGCGTCCGTGACGAGGACGGCCTCCCCTCTCAGTAATTCGTGCACTCCGGCCGAGAGGCCGCTGGTGGCGGGGCCGGGCACCCCCATGGTGAACCGGCCGAGCCGCTGTGCCGCCCGTGCGGTGACCAGCGAGCCGCTGCGGTGGGCGGCCTCCACGACGACGGTTCCCCTGGTCAGGGCCGCGATCACCCGATTGCGGAGCACGAATCTGCTCTGCGTCGGATGCTCACCGGGCGGCAACTCCCCCACCACCAGGCCCTGTTCCGCGATCCTGCCGATCAACTCGGTGTGCCCCCGCGGGTAGGGCCGGTCGACCCCGCAGGCCAGCACCGCAACGGTGGCACCATCGGCACCGAGGGCGCCGCGGTGGGCGGCCCCGTCCACGCCGTAGGCACCGCCGGACACCACCACCCAGCCGCGCTCGGCGAGTCCCGCGGCGAGGGTGGTCGCCATGTGCGCCCCGTACTCGGTGCAGGCCCGCGCCCCGACGACGGCGACGGCCCGCAGCGCCCACATCCGCAGGCTGGGGCGGCCCCGCACCCACAGCCCGAGGGGGCGGGCGTCCCCGAGGTCGTCGAGCTGGGTGGGCCACTCGGTGTCGCCGGGGGCGACGAAACGCATTCCGGCCTCCCGCGCGATCGCGAGGTCCCGCTCCGGGTCGGCGTGCCCGGCCCGGGAACGAAGGCCCGCCCAGCGGGTCTCGCTCACCCCGGGCAGCGCCGCCGCCCCGCCCGCACACAGCCGCCGGACCACCTCCTGGACCCCGTACTCGCGCAGCCACCGGCCGCCCGTCTCGTCGCCGGGTTCGATGACCCTGGTGAGGAGGATCCGGGCGTGCAGTCCGCCGGCGCTCATGTCGCGGTCCGTTCCAGGACCGCACCGCGCCGGACGCCGGTGCGCAGTTCCAGGGCCAGGTTGACGTCGTTGACGGAGGGCCGGTCGCGGCCCGCGAGGTCGGCCAGGGTCCAAGCGACGCGGAGCACCCGGTCCAGCCCGCGCGCGGTGAGCAGGCCACGGTCGAGATCCAGTTCGGCCTTGGCGAGCGCGCCGGGCCGGACGTGCCAGCGGGTGCGCAGCTCATGGCCGGGCACCTCGCTGTTGGTGTGCCAAGGCAGACCGTCGTAGCGGCGGGCGGCCCGCTCCCGGGCCGCGCGCACCCGGTCGGCCACGGCGGCGGAGGGTTCGGCGTTGGTATGGAGCCGCAGCAGTTCCTCCCGGGCGACCGGTTCGACGCTCACCCTGAGGTCCACGCGGTCCAGCAGGGGCCCGGAGAGCCGGGCCCGGTACCGCTTGATCGAGGAGGGCCGGCACTCGCAGGCGTCGCCGGGGATGCCGTGCCGGCCGCAGGGGCAGGGGTTGGCGGCCAGGACCATCAGGAACCTCGCCGGCATCCGCAGCATCCCGGCGGCCCGGGCGACCACGACGTGCCCGGACTCCAGGGGCTGGCGCAGGGCGTCCAGGACGCTGCTGTGGAACTCGGCTGCCTCGTCCAGGAAGAGCACGCCGTGGTGAGCCAGGGACACCGCTCCGGGGCGTGGCAGGCCGGTGCCGCCGCCGACCAGCGAGGCCATGGTGGCCGAGTGGTGCGGGGCGCAGTAGGGCGCCCTGTCGACGAGGGGATGGCCCGGTGGCAGCATCCCGGCGACCGAGTGGACGGCGGTGACCTCGAGGGACTCCTGCCGGCTCAGCTCGGGCAGCAGCCCCGGCAGCCGCTCGGCCAGCATGGTCTTGCCGGCTCCGGGCGGGCCCTTGAAGAAGACGTGATGGCGTCCGGCCGCGGCCACCTCCAGAGCGGCCCTGGCCACCTGCTGTCCGGCGACGTCGGCCAGGTCGGGAGCGTGATCACCGGTCGTCATGCCGGTGCCGAGCCCCATGCCGGGGAGGGCGAGCCCGGCGAGGAAGGGGTCGGAGCGGATCTCCCCGGGGATCGGCTCCTCGTCGGGCACCGGTTCGTCGGTGAGGACCGCGATGAGCTGGCGCAGGCTGCGCACGCCGAGCACCGACACTCCCGGCACCAGCAAGGCCTCCGGTACCGCGCTCTCGGGCACGACCACCTGCTCGTATCCGGCGTCGGCGGCGGCCAGCACCGCCGGCAGGATGCCCCGGACCGGCCGCACCCGTCCGTCCAGGCCCAGCTCGCCGATCATCACGATCTCGGCGAGCACCCGGGGATCGATCCGCTCGGCCGCGCCGAGTACCGCCGCGGCGACCGCCAGATCGAAGCCGCTGCCGCTCTTCGGTACCGACGCCGGGCTCAGCCCGACCGTGAGCTTCTTCGAAGGCCAGGCCGCCCCCGAGTTCACCACCGCCGCCCGTACCCGGTCCCTGCTCTCCGTCAGGCTCTTGTCCGGCAGCCCCACCAGCGTGAACGCCGCCACTCCCGGTTCCAGGTCGGCCTGGACCTCGACCACCACGCCCTCGACGCCCACCAGCGCCACCGAGCACGTCCGCGCGAACCCCATCTCACGCCACCCCCCGGGCGTGCTCGACCACGGGCGCCCCGCGCTGCGGCAGGAGCACGCCGATCACGTCGATGCGGACGCCGCCCGGCGGTGCTCCTCCGTGTGCGTGGATCCAGTGTTCGGCGAGGCCACGCAGGCGCTCCGCCTTCTCGGGGGTCACCCCGGCCATGGGGTGTTCGAAGAGCCCCGCCCGCCGGGTCTTGACCTCGCAGACCACCAGGACGTCCCCGTCCCGCGCCACGATGTCGATCTCGCCCGACCTGCCGCAGCGCCAGTTGCGCTCCAGGACCGTCAGACCGGCCTCCGCCAGCCGCCGCGCGGCCAGCGTCTCGCCGTACTTGCCGAGTGCACTGCGTGCCCGATTCGTGTTCATGTCGGCACCACCTCCGGCGCCAACCGTCACGCATCCCCGACCCAGAAGTGGATCTTGGTGGGTTACTCAGCGGTTGTGGACAACTCCGTCACTCACACGGGTGATCCCAAGCCGCCCTCGAAGCTGATCCCAAGCCGCTCTCGAATCCCGGCTCAGCCGCCCGGAAGCTCCAGATCGCTCTTGTTCAGCTCCTCGATATTCACGTCCTTGAACGTCAGCACGCGGACCTGTTTCACGAAGCGGGCCGGGCGGTACATGTCCCAGACCCAGGCATCCGCCATGGACACCTCGAAGAACACCTCACCCTGGACCGAGTGCACCTGCATCTCGTAGTCGTTGGTGAGGTAGAAGCGCCGCTCGGTCTCGATCACGAATTTGAACAGACCGACGACATCGCGGTACTCCCGGTAGAGCTTCAGCTCCATCTCGGTCTCGTACTTTTCGAGGTCCTCGGCGCTCATGGCATGTTCCCCTTCAGCCGTGCGATCCCACCATTGTGCGCCAGTCCCGCGTGCCCCTAGACGATTTCCGTGTCAAGGGTGACGGGCCTGACGGGGGGACCTTCGTCGAGCAGCCTACGGAACAGCTCGGCGAGTCTGGTCGGATACACCGTCTCATGCGCCCGGGTCAGTTCCCGGCACGTCCACCAACGTGCTCCCACGACACTGCGCCGCTCCAGCTCGGTCAGGGCTGTGGCCTCGGGCTTCACCTCGAACGTATGCGCCGTCCGGGCCAGGTAGTACCACTCGTCCTGGTCCCAGCGGCGGCCGGCGAACGGGAAGGAGCACATCCGCCGCCACAGCAGCGGGCCGAGTTCGACGTCCGTGATGCCGGTCTCCTCGGCGAGTTCCCGCAGTGCGGCCTGTTCACGGGTCTCGTCGCCCTCCAGTCCGCCGCCGGGCGTGAACCACCAGTCGTCGGTCGGGTCGTCCGGTTCATGGCCGTGCAGGAGCAGGATGCGGTCGTCGGGATCCAGGAGGACCACCCGGGCCACCTTGCGCGGGGCGCGCGGGGTGCCCTCCGGCAGCGCCTCAGCGGGCACCGGCGGGCTCCGTACGGCCACGGGAGCGGGAGCGGCCCAGCAGGCCGGCGATGGGGCCGTACGCGCCGCCGACCAGAACCAGCACGGCACCGCCCGCGATCATGAACTCGATGACACGCAGCGGGCCCGGCTGGGAGAGGGCGCCCAGCGTCTCGAAGCCGGTCGGGCGCTTGAGCAGGCCCTTCATGGGCCAGATGACGGCGTCCACGCGGGCGCTCACGGCGCTGCGGGCGACCGTGCCCTTCGCCGCGTCCGTGAGGTGGGCGGTGGAGTCCAGGGAGCCCTGGCGCTCGTCGCCGAGAAGGAAGAGCCGGCCCTTGGGGACGGTGACGGTCGGGAAGCCCTGGAGCTCGGCCAGGCTGCCCGCCGGCAGATACGGTTCGTCGATCTGCTTGCCGTTGACGGTCAGCTTGCCGTTCGTGCAGCAGGCGACGGTGTCGCCGCCGATCGCGACCACGCGCTTGACGACGTCCGCGTTGGAGACCCAGCTCGTGTCGTGGAAGACCACGACGTCGCCCCGGCGAACCTCGCCGCCGTCGATGCGCTGGCCGAGGACCCGGTCCCCGGCGTCGATCGTCGGTGTCATGGAACTGGTGGGCACGGTGTACGGCCGGTAGACCACCGCTGCCCAGGCGAACCCGCCGAGGAACAGGACGATGCCCAGCGCGACGGCGATCCCGGACAAGCGATTTCCGAGCGTGCTGCCGGTCTGCGCCGCGCCGGCGCCGGTGCCTCCGCTGCGCGGGGCCGTACGTATCGTGCTCTCGCCACCCATGAGGCCGCACCCTACCCGGCGGTACCGGGCAGGGGCAGCCCTTCTTCCCCGCCCCTGGTCACAAGCTCCCCAAGGGTTTCACACGGATGGGTCAGCGCCGCCTCGGGGCCGTCCGGCCCGGTCAGCGCTTGCCCGCGGCCGTCGGCCGCTTCCCGAGCTTCGACTCGAGGCGGTCGCCCCGCCGCCGGCGCCACACCACGACGGGCAGGACGGCCGCGACGGTCACGCCCTCCGGGGCCACCGACAGGGAGGCCGCGGCGGACGACTGCGTGTTGATACCGCTCTGGTCGAAGGTGTCCGGGACCGGCAGGGTGCCCCAGCGGTTGATCGGCCACGCCTTGACGATGGCACGGCCGACGACGTCCTTGACCGGGACCATGCCGTGGTGGCTGTCGGACTGGTTGTAGCGCGAGTCACGGGAGTTCTGGCGGTGGTCGCCCATCACCCAGATGTAGCCCTTGGGCACCTTCACCGTGAACTGGCCGCCCTGGTCGTCGACGCTGCACGGGGTGTTGCCCGGATACACATAGGGCTCGTTCAGTGCATGGCCGTTGACCATGAGGGGGCCGCTGTTCTTGCAGGAGACGGTGTCGCCGCCGACGCCGATGACCCGCTTGATGAGGTCCTTCTCCTCGGCGGACGGCATCAGGCCGATCCAGCTGAGGAAGGTCTGGATCGCGTTCGGCTGGGCCGTGGGCTCGCCCGCCAGCCAGTCGTCCGGGTCGTGGAAGACGACGACCTCGCCACGGTCCGGCTTGGAGCCGAACCACGGGGTGAGCTTGTCGACCAGGACCCGGTCACCCTGCTGGAGGGTGTTCTGCATCGAGTCCGAAGGAATCGAGAACGCCTGCACCAGGAACGTCTTGATCAGCAGCGCCAGCACCAGCGCGATGCCGATCAGGATCGGCAGCTCCTTCCAGAAGGAGCGGGGCTTCTTCGGTGCGGGCGCCGCCGAGTCGCCCGCATCCCCGTCCGTGTTCCCGCCGCCACCGCCGGGGTACGGACCGTCCGCCGGACCGCCGTCCCCGGTCGGCCCACCGTCATTCCCGGAGGTGGAACCACCGTCGACGGGGGGGACATTCTCCACGGGGCGCCCGCTGTGCTCCTCGCCGTCGTGTCCCGACCGTGCGCCAACCGCCACATCCCCCACGCCAACTCCTTACTCCGTGCCGCCGCCCGCGCCATCCCCGGCGCAGACCCACCACTCCCATAACGAGCGGGAGTTCCGCAGGGCTCGGGAGTTGGATGTATCCGTTCGGATCGTCGGAGGCAACCCTATGCGACAGTCGGGGAGCCGCGGTCGACCCCGACACGGAGTTGGAAACGCTTGCGAAGGTTTTAGGTTCGTCCAGCGAGGCCCAGTGCCCGAACGGCCAGCCGATCCACTTGGCCCGGCCCACCACCAGGCTCACCGGGACCGTACCGCCGTAGTCGGTGTCCTGGTGCGCCCTGGAGTCGGCCGAGTTGCCGCGATGATCGCCCATCACCCACAGCCGCCCCTGCGGGACGGTGATGTCGAACTCGGTGGCGGACGGCACGTTCCCCGGGTAGAGATAGTCGCCCTCGGTCAGCGGTACGCCGTTGACGGTGACCCGGCCCTGCGTGTCGCAGCACTTGACGTGGTCGCCGCCGACGCCGACGACCCGCTTGATGAGGTCCTTCTCGTTGGCGGAGGGCAGCAGACCGATGAAGGTGAGCCCTTCCTTGATCTGCTTGACGACGATCGGGTCGTTCGTCTTGGTGGTCTGCTCGTCGTTCAGCCAGCCGCCCGGGTCGTGGAAGACGACGACATCACCGCGGTGCGGCTTGGAGCCGAACCACGGGGTGAACTTGTCGACCAGGACACGGTCGCCGATCTGGATCGTCTGCTCCATCGAACCCGAGGGGATCACGAAGGCCTGGACGAGGAACGTCTTCAGCACCAGGGCTATCAGGACGGCCACCCCGACCAGCAGCGGTATCTCCCGCACCGCGCCGCGCCGGCGCTTGCGCTTGACCTTGCGCTGCAGCTTGCGCCGCTCCGCGCGGGACCGGCCGCCGGACGAGCCGGAGGCGCGCCGGACCCCGGTGGGCAGCAGATTGGCGGTGGCGTCCGCGGGCACGCCACGCGGTTTGCCGCGGTTACCCATGTGCCCCTCCCGCGGCCGGCACGTGCGCGTAGGCGGCGGGACGGGTGAGCCGGGTCCAGTGGGCGTAAGGCCAGACGATCCAGTCGGCCCGGCCGATCACGTCCTTGACGGGGATCATGCCGCCGCCGGGCGAGCCCAGATGGTCGCGGGAGTCGCTGGAGTCGCTGCGGTGGTCCCCGAGGACGAAGAGCGTGCCCTCGGGGACCTCTACGTAGAAGGGCACGGTGGACGGGGTGTCCCCGGGATAGAGGAACGCGGTCTCGTCGACCGACCGGCCGTTCACTTCGATCCTCCCCTCCTTGTCGCAGCAGACCACGCGGTCTCCTCCCACACCGACGACGCGCTTGATGTAGTCGGCGTCCCCGAAATAGCCGGTGCCGTCGAACACGACGACATCGCCCCGGCGCGGCTCGGCACCGAAACGGTACGCCAACTTATTTACGAGAACTCGGTCCCCGATCCTCAATCCCTGTTCCATGGATCCGCTGGGAATCTGGAATGGTTGCGCCACGAAAGTGTTGAGGACGAGCAAAAACGCCAGGCAGGCGAAGAGGGTCAGGGTGATCCAGCCGCCCGGCAGCCAGTCGGTGACGCGCGCCAGGAACGCGAAACGCGACCGGTCCTCCGCGGCCTCTGGTTCGGGGCTGGAGGAGCGGTCGCGCTCCGTCGGCTGTGCTTCGGTGTCCATCGGGGCCAGATGTTATCCGGCCCCGGTAAGACGCCTGCTTATCGGCTCGCTCGCCTACGGCTCACGGGCGTCGTCGCGCGCGATCAGTTGTCGCGCTTCTCCTTGATCTTCGCGGCCTTGCCGCGCAGGTCGCGCAGGTAGTAGAGCTTGGCGCGACGCACGTCACCGCGGGTGACGAGCTCGATCTTCTCGACGATCGGGGTGTGCACCGGGAAGGTGCGCTCGACGCCGACGGAGAAGGAGACCTTGCGGACCGTGAAGGTCTCGCGGACACCGCTGCCCTGGCGGCGGATCACAACGCCCTTGAACTGCTGCACACGGGAGCGGTTGCCCTCGATGACGCGGACGTGGACGTTGACGGTGTCACCCGGGCGGAAGGCCGGGACGTCGCTGCGCAGCGACGCGGAGTCGACGGTGTCGAGCAGGTGAGACATTTTCGTCTGCTTTCTTCGCTGATGCCACAGGTCATCAACGGGAACTAGAGGTTCTTCGGAGGTGGGCCGTGCCGTCAGGGTGGGCGTCGTCTCCCCCTGTGGCAGGGGCGCACACCGGACGGTTCACAGCAACAGCCGCCTATTCTTCCACGCCGGGGGCCCGGCGCCAAAATCGGCCGTGGGGCTCCCCCTCCGGGTCCGGTTCCCAGCCCAGGATGGAGAGCATCTCGCGGTCCTTCTTGTCGAACGCCTTGGGCTCGCAGCGCTCGATCAGGTCGGGCCGGTGCGCGGTCGTGCGCTTCAGGGCCTCGTCGCGGCGCCAGCGGGCGATCTTCCCGTGGTGGCCGCTGAGCAGCACCTCCGGGATGTCGCGCCCCCGCCACTCCGGGGGCTTGGTGTAGACGGGCCCTTCCAGGAGGTTGGCCATCGCGCCGGGTGCGAAGGAGTCGTCCCGGTGCGACTCGGCGTTGCCGAGGACGCCGGGCAGCAGCCTGGCCACGGCCTCGGTGACGACGAGTACGGCCGCCTCACCGCCGGCCAGCACATAGTCGCCGATGGACACCTCGTGGACCGGCATCCGGGTGGCGTACTCGTCGATGACCCGCCGGTCGATGCCTTCGTAGCGGGCCGGTGTGAAGATCAGCCACGGCCGCTCGGAGAGTTCGACCGCGAGTTCCTGGGTGAAGGGGCGGCCGCTGGGGGTGGGCACGATCAGCGCGGGCGTGTGCGCGCCGGTCTCGTAGCCGTCGGCGAGGACGGTGTCGAGCGCGTCACCCCAGGGCTCGGTCTTCATGACCATGCCGGGTCCGCCGCCGTACGGGGTGTCGTCGACCGTGTTGTGCCGGTCGTACGTCCAGGTCCGCAGGTCGTGCACGCGTACATCGAGCTGTCCACGCGCGCGTGCCTTGCCGACGAGCGAGACGTTCAGGGGTTCCAGGTACTCGGGGAAGATCGTGACGACGTCGAGGCGCATCAGGACTCGTCCCGGGAGGAGGCGATCTCCGCGCGGTCGTCGATCAGGCCCGGCGGGGGCGCGATGACGGCCTTCTGCTCTTCCAGGTCGATCTCGGTGACGATCTCCTCGACGAACGGGATCATGACCTCGCTGCCGTCGGGGCGCTCGACGATGAAGAGGTCCTGGGAGGGCAGGTGCGAGATCTCGGTGATCCGGCCGACCTCGGTGCCGTCCTCGGTGACCACGTCCAGGTCGATGAGCTGGTGGTCGTAGTACTCGTCGTCGTCCTCGGGGAGTGCCTCGGGGTCGATCTCGGCGATCAGGAGCGTGTTGCGCAGGGCCTCGGCACCGGTGCGGTCCTTGACGCCCTCGAAGCGCAGGAGCAGACGGCCGCTGTGCACGCGGCCCGTCTCGATGGTGAGCGGTCCCACGCCCGCGGGATCGGTGGCGAGTACGGCGCCGGGTGCGAGCCTGAGTTCCGGCTCGTCGGTACGTACTTCGACGGTGACCTCGCCCTTGATGCCGTGGGCGCGGCCGATCCGTGCGACTACCAGCTGCACTGTGCTTGCTCTCCTGTCATACGACGCACACGACCGGCCGTACGACTACGACCGGCCGTACGACTACGGGCCGGGGACGGCCCAGTGGCCCTCCCCGGCCCGAGCCGGTTGCGATGAAGCGTCAGCGGACTTGGTCCACGTCGACGAGGTCGACACGGACTCCACGACCGCCGATGGCGCCCACGACGGTACGCAGGGCACGGGCGGTACGGCCGTTGCGGCCGATCACCTTGCCGAGGTCGTCGGGGTGCACCCGGACCTCCAGCACGCGCCCGCGGCGCAGGTTGCGCGAGGCGACCTGCACATCGTCGGGGTTGTCGACGATGCCCTTCACGAGGTGCTCAAGCGCCTCTTCGAGCATGCTGCTCAGGCCTCGGTCGACTCGGACTCAGCCGCGGCCTCGTCCTTCTTCTCAGCCTTCTTCTTCTGGGTGATGGCCTCACCCTTGCCCTCGTCGTCACCGCCGAGCGCCTCGAACGACGGGCGCGTGGCCTTCGGTGCGGCGACGAGCAGCGGCGCCGGGGCGGGCTCGCCCTTGAACTTCTGCCAGTCGCCGGTCTTCTTCAGGATGGCGAGCACGGGCTCGGTCGGCTGGGCGCCGACACCGAGCCAGTACGCGACGCGCTCGGCGTCCACCTCGATGACCGACGGGTTGTAGGTCGGGTGGTACTTGCCGATCTCCTCGATCGCACGGCCGTCACGACGGGTGCGGGAGTCGGCGATGACGATGCGGTAGTGAGGCGAACGGATCTTGCCCAGACGCTTCAGCTTGATCTTGACTGCCACGGGAGTGGGTTCTCCTGGATTTGACGTGTTTGGGCACGGCGAGACTGCCGCGTGGGGTTGCGGTACCCGAGTGCCCGATGGACGCGTCAGCCGGAGGAGAGAGGGGTCCTGTGCGGCTGTCGAGTACAGCTAGCCATTGTGCCACACCCTGCGGGTCGCTTTGGCCGACGGCGAGGTGAGAGGGGCCCTGGGCATGCCGGAGGCGCACCCGGCGTGGAGGTGAGGTACGTCGGGTGCGCTGCCCGCGGGGAGACCGGGGTGTGGCGACGAGCGATGGCTACGGCTGCCACGAGCAGCCGTGTGTTCAGCTCGCCGCCGCTCCCACGATCTCCGGGATGCGGAACGGCTTGCCGCAGCCGCCGCACACGATGGGTGCCTGGGCCAGGACCGACGGCACCACCCGGACGTTGCGTCCGCAGTCGCACACCGCCTTGACCCGGACACCGCCGCCGGACGAGCCATGGCGGGCGGCCGGGCCGCGGAAGGTGCGGGAGGTGTCGGCGGAGGTCGCCACCGTGTGCGCCTTGAGAGCGCGCTGCAGTCTGTCGATGGTCGGCCGGTAGCGGCGCTTGGCCTCGGGGTTGAGCGTGACCAGCGAGAAGCCGCTGCTGGGATGCGGCTCGTCGGGGTGGTCCAGGCCCAGCTCCTCGGCGATCGCGAGGAATCTGCGGTTGTGGTAACGGCCGGCCCGGGAGGTGTCGCGCACTCCACGGGCTGCGGCGATGCCGTGGACTGCCTCATGGAGCAGTCGTTCGAAGGAGAGCTCGTGTCCGCACGCGGACGACGACTCTCCGATCAGGGACTCTGGCGCGGCAAGGTCCGGCAGTTCGGGGTGGTACCGCTGAATGTCGGCCCACGCCTCTGCCAGCTCTGCGGCGAGAACAGGTGGTGTCTGTGTCGTGCTCACGTAATGAGAACGAGCGGGAGTGCCACTGTGTTCCTATTCCGGGGCATCCCAAATAATTTGCACGTACCCGTCAGTTGGCACTGATGCGTGGAGACGAGTACGGGTGCGCTGATCTGCGGAGAAGCCTCACAGCTCGTACCAAGCCGGTGCGTAGTCTGACGTACGACCCGACGCGTACCCCCGGCGTAGAGACCGGGACGGCTGGGGCCGGCGGATGCGCAAGAGGCCTTTCGGTCGCTCTCGTGGCGGAGGACCTCATCTCGGTCAGCGCCCGCGACGGTCCCGACGTTACCCGGATCCCGTCGTCATCCCGGCACCGGCCCGTCTCCGGCGACCGGACACCGTACGGCCACCGTGCCCGCCGACCATGGCCAGAACCGCCGTGTCGTGGGTCCGATGGTAGAGCCCCAAGTTGCGAGTATGTGAAATCTCGCCACAGTCACAGTCCCCGCACAAGCCGGGTCCCGCGACCTCTGGACGCCACCGCGAGCCCGGAGTTACCTGGCATACGTGGGAAGTGCGAGCGCACGACACGGGGACCACGGAATCGGTCAGTGCGTAACTCTCGGCGGATTGGGGCGCTTACCTATGACACCTACGCTCGTGCGGCATCACCCGTCTCACGCGGACTCCGCACCCCGCGTGAACCTGGGCGCACGCGCGCGTGACTGGTCAGAGATCCAGGAGCGGATGCTGGTGCCGCTCCACCAGACCGTCCACGAGCGACTCGAAGTGGGCCCTGCCACCCGGCTGCTCGGCCTGCGTTGCGGTTCCGGTCTCGCCCTGCTGATGGCGGCGGCCAGAGGGGCCGCGGTGACCGGTGTCGACCCCTCCCCCGAACGCCTCGCCCTCGCCCGTGAGCGCCTGCTGCCCGAGTCGGCCCTCGGGGCACGCGCGCGTGGCCGCGCCGCCCGGGTCGTCCAGGGCGGGCCGGCGGACGCGGCGGACGCGCAGGCACCGGCGTACAACCTGATCACCGCCTTCGACCCCATCGGCTGCCTGGCCGGCGACGCCGAACGGCTCGGTGGACTGCTCGCCGAGGCCACGCCCCTGGCGGAGCGCGGGGCGGCCGTGGTGCTGGTCGGCTGGGGTCCGCCGGAGCGCTGTGCGACCTCGTCCGTCCTGCGGGTGGCCGCGAAGTTGGCCGATCCTTTGCGCAGCGCGGGACGTTGGCGGCCGGCCTGCCGCGACGACCTGGAGGAGGTCGCCCAGCGGGCCGGGCTGCGGATCGACGGTTCCGGGCGGGTCTCCTGCCCGTTCGGATACGCCGACACGGACAGCGCCGTACGCGGGCTGCTCTCGACCGGCTTGTTCGACGCGGCGATCGCGGCGACCGACCAGGAGCAGGTCGGCAAGGAGCTGACCGAGGCGCTCCATCCGCACCAGCGCCCGGACGGCACGGTGTGGATGCCTAACGTCTTCCGCTACCTGATCGCCCGCGTGCGCTGACGCTCCGCTGGGAGGCCGACGTCTTTCGTCCGCGGCCGCGTTGTGGCTGGTCGCGCCCGCGCGGCGGAGCCACATATCGGTACAGCCCCGCGCCCCCTGGGGGCGCTCAGCTCCCGTCGGGATCCTTGGTCAGGCGGGTGATTCCGGCGATCCGGTACGCGTCCGCCTCCTCCAGCGTCTCGCGTTCCAGCAGGGCCTGGGCCAGCGCGTCCAGCTGGTCCCGGTGGTAGCGGAGTTTGCGGCGCGCCTCCTCGTAGCACTCGTCGACGATCCGGCGCATCTCGGTGTCGATCACGTCGAGGGTCTGAGGCGCGGCGGCGAGCCCGTAGGCCTGCTGGGCGTCGTTCGGGAGGGCGGAGAGGCGGCCGACCTCTTCGCTCATGCCCCAGCGGGAGACCATCCCGCGCGCGATGTTGGTGACCTGTTCCAGGTCGCTCTCCGAACCGGTGGTGATCACGTCGTAGACCTCCTGTTCGGCGGCCATTCCGCCGAGCGCGCCGATGATCCGGCCGCGCAGGTACTCCTCGGTGTACGCGTACTTGTCGGCGTCCGGCGTCGACAGCGTGACGCCGAGGGCGCGGCCGCGCGGCACGATGGTGATCTTGCGGACCGGGTCGGCGCCGGGCTGGAGCATGCCGAGCAGGGCGTGTCCGCTCTCGTGGTAGGCGGTACGCCTGCGCTCCTCCTCGGGCATCACCAGCGGCCGTTCGGCGCCGAGCTGTACCTTCTCCAGGGCCTCCGAGAGGTCGGACTGGGTGACCTTGTCCTGTTTGCGTTTGACGGCGAGCAGGGCGGCCTCGTTGGCGAGGTTGGCCAGTTCCGCACCGGTCATGCCCGGGGTGGTACGGGCGACCTGGGCGAGGTCGACGCCCGGGGCGAGCGGGATCTCGCGGGTGTGGATCTCCAGGATGGCCTCGCGGCCGGTGCGGTCCGGGGGCGACACCTGGACCACCCGGTCGAAGCGGCCGGGGCGGGTGAGTGCGGGGTCCAGGATGTCGGCGCGGTTGGTGGCCGCGATGACGATGACGCCCTCGGAGCCGGAGAAGCCGTCCATCTCGGTGAGGATCTGGTTGAGGGTCTGCTCGCGCTCGTCGTGCCCGCCCATGGAGGCACCGCCGCCGCGGGCCCGGCCGATGGTGTCGATCTCGTCGATGAAGATGATGGAGGGGGCGACCTTGCGGGCCTCCGCGAACAGTTCGCGCACGCGGGAGGCGCCGACGCCCACGATCATCTCGATGAACTCGGAGGCCGAGGCCGAGAAGAACGGCACGCCCGCCTCGCCGGCGACGGCCCGCGCGAGCAGCGTCTTGCCGGTGCCGGGCGGGCCGGCCAGCAGCACACCGCGCGGCATCTTGGCGCCCATCCGGCGATAGGCGTCGGGGTTCTTCAGGAAGTCGACGACGTCGTTGAGCTCGCCCTCGACCTCGTCGATGCCGGCCACGTCCTCGAAGGTGGTCCGTTGCTGTCCGGGCTCCAGTTCGACCGGCTTGGGCGGCGCCTTGCGGCCCAGCATGCCGCCCGCGCCGCCGAGGCCCGCGCTCATCCGGCGGGCGATGAAGACCCACACCGCGACCAGGATGATGATCGGCGCCAGCGAGATCAGCAGGTTGGCGAGGAAGCTGCGGTGCTGGACCACCGGTGCGGCGGTGACCGTGACGTTGTGCTTGGTCAGGCTCGCCCAGAGGTCGTCGCCCGCGAAGGACGGCCGTTCGGTGTTGAACTTGGTGTAGTTCCCGCCGCCCTCGGGGTTCTTCTGCTCCTTCTTGAGCTGCCCCTGGATCGAGTCGCCCTTGGCGTAGATCTTGTCGACGTTGCCGTCGTTGACCTGCTTGCTGAACTCGGTGTACGAGATCGTCGGCTCGTTGGCCTGATCGAAGTACGACAGCACCAGGTTGGCCAGCAGGTAGACCACCAGAGCGGTCATGATCAACCGCCACCAGCCGCCGCGCATCCTCGGCCCGCCGGACGGCGGCTTCGGCGGCTCCTCGGGGGCACCCTCGGTACGCCAGGGCTGGTCGGGCGACTTGCGCGGCGGCGCGGGGTTGGTCATATGCGGAAGGTACGACACCGACCAACCCCTGGCACGCGCACAGGTGGACTCAGCCCATGAACTTCTTGAACTCGTCCGGCAGCTCGAAGTCCTGGCTGCCCTGCTGCGGCACCCCGAAGGCGTTCCCGCCCTGGGCGGCCGCCTCGCGGCGCTGAGCCTCCTCCAGCTCCTGCTGCTTGCGCTTCATCGGGTTGCCGGAACGCTGCTTGCCCTTGGCCTGCTTCGGCTGCTTCTTGGTACGGCCGGGGCCACCGCCCATGCCCGGGATCCCCGGCATGCCCGGCATACCGCCGCCCTGGGCCATGCGGGACATCATCTTGCGGGCCTCGAAGAACCGCTCGACGAGCCCCTTGACCGCGCTGACCTCGACACCGGAGCCCTTGGCGATACGGGCACGGCGGGAGCCGTTGATGATCGTGGGGTCCTGGCGCTCGCCCGGGGTCATCGACTTGATGATCGCGGCGGTACGGTCGACGTCCCGCTCGTCCAGGTTGTTGATCTGGTCCTTGATCTGGCCCATGCCGGGCAGCATGCCGAGCAGCTTGGAGATGCTGCCCATCTTCCTGACCTGCTCCATCTGGGCCAGGAAGTCGTCCAGGGTGAAGTCCTGGCCCTTCTTGGACGCCAGCTTGGAGGCCATCTTCTCGGCCTCTTCCTGGCTGAACGTCTTCTCCGCCTGCTCGATCAGGGTGAGCAGGTCACCCATGTCGAGGATGCGGGAGGCCATCCGGTCCGGGTGGAAGGCGTCGAAGTCGTCGAGCTTCTCGCCGTTCGAGGCGAACATGATCGGCTTGCCGGTGACCTGGCGGATGGAGAGCGCGGCACCACCGCGGGCGTCACCGTCGAGCTTGGAGAGGACGACACCGTCGAAGCCGACGCCGTCGCTGAAGGCCTCGGCGGTGGTGACGGCGTCCTGGCCGATCATGGCGTCGACGACGAAGAGGATCTCGTCGGGGCTGACCGCGTCCCGGATGTCGGCGGCCTGCTGCATCAGTTCCTGGTCGATGCCGAGGCGGCCGGCGGTGTCCACGATCACGATGTCGTGGACCTTCTGCTTGGCGAACTCGATGGAGTCCTTGGCGACCTTGACCGGGTCGCCGACGCCGTTGCCCGGCTCGGGCGCGTAGACGGCGACCCCGGCGCGCTCGGCGACGACGCTGAGCTGGTTGACGGCGTTGGGGCGCTGGAGGTCGGCGGCGACCAGGAGCGGGGAGTGGCCCTGGCCCTTGAGCCAGTGGCCGAGCTTGCCCGCGAGGGTGGTCTTACCGGCACCCTGGAGACCGGCGAGCATGATCACGGTGGGCGGCTGTTTGGCGAACCGCAGCCGCCGGGTCTCGCCGCCCAGGATGGTGACCAGCTCGTCGTTGACGATCTTCAGGACCTGCTGGGCCGGGTTCAGGGCCTTGGAGACCTCGGAGCCGAGCGCCCGCTCCTTGACGTTCTTGATGAACGTGCGGACGACCGGAAGGGCGACGTCGGCTTCGAGAAGCGCGATACGGATGTCCCGCGCCGTGGCGTCGATGTCCGCTTCGCTCAGACGCCCTTTGCCGCGCAGATTCTTGAAGGTCGCTGAAAGGCGGTCGGAGAGAGTGTCGAACACGGCGGCGTCGGTCCTCGGAGTCGGGGGCAGTGAGCGTCTTCCAGGGTATCCGGCCGCGCAAGGAAGTGGTCCCCGCCTTACGTAACCGTGCGGTCAGGCCCTCAGCGTCTCCTCCAGTTTGCGCGCCACGGAGCTCGCCTCCTCCGCGGGCAGCGGCGCGTGGTCGGCGCCGGTCACGTAGAAGGCGTCTACGGCGTTCGACCCGAGCGTACTGACATGCGCGCTGCGCACCCGTACCTCGGCGTCCTCCAGCGCCTGCCCGATCCGGAACAGCAGCCCGGGCGCGTCCTGGGCCCGCACCTCGATCACCGTGGCGTGCCGGGAGGCCGCCGAGGCGACCGTCACGCGCGGCGGCGGGGCCACCCAGCCCCGGCGCCTCGGGTAGGCCGCGTCCCGCTCGGCAAGGCGTCCGGCGATGTCCAGGGAGCCGTCCAGGGCACGGACCAGGTCCGCACGGAGGCGGGCCGCCTGGGGCAGGGAGCCGTACTCGGCGGCGACCCGCCAGTCCAGGAGCAGGACGGCGCCGTCGTCGACGTCGTCGGGGAGCCGGAGGGAGCGCAGCTCGGCGGTGCGGACGGCGAGGCGGTGCATGGCCAGGACGCCGGCGACGGCCGGGAGGACGCCCGGCTGGTCGGGTACGGCGATGAGCAGTTCCACGCCGAGCGGCTCGGGGTCGCCGGACGGCTCGTCCTCCGTCGCCGCCGGTTCGGTCTGGGCGCGCAGCGACAGCACCGGGCTGCCGGTGCGGAACGCCTCGATCGCCAGCCGCTCCTGCTCGGCCGTGGGCGCGCCCGGCTCGGGCTCGTCGTCGGCGTCCCCGGCGAGGACCGCCGAGACCCGCTTGACCAGGTCAGCGACGAGCGAGCCGCGCCAGGACGACCAGGCGGCCGGGCCGGTGGCCAGCGCGTCGGCCTCGGTGAGGGCGTGCAGCAGCTCCAGGGTGCCCTGGCTGCCGACCGCTTCGGCGACCAGGCGGACGGTGGCCGGGTCCTCCAGGTCGCGCCGGGTGGCGGTCTCGATGAGCAGCAGGTGGTGCCGTACGAGCGTCGACAGGACCGTCACCTCCGCGCGGTCGAAGCCGATCCTGGCCGCCACGTCCTTGGCGATGATCTCGCCGGCCACCGAGTGGTCGCCGGGCCAGCCCTTGCCGATGTCGTGCAGCAGCGCGGCGACCAGGAGCAGGTCGGGGCGGTGCACGCGGCGGGCGAACTCGGAGGCGCGGACGGCGGTCTCGATGAGGTGCCGGTCGACGGTCCAGATGTGCACGGCGTTGCGCTGCGGACGGCAGCGGACCCGTTCCCAGTCGGGTAGGAGGCGGGTGATCAGGCCTTCGGCCTCCAGTGCCTCCCAGACCTCGACGGTGGGGCGGCCGGAGCCGAGGAGCGTGACCAGCTGCTCGCGCGCCTCGGCGGGCCAGGGCGTGGGCAGGGGGCGCGCGGTGGCGGCCATGCGCCGTACGGCGTGCAGGGAGAGCGGGAGGCCGGCCTGCGCGGCGGCGGCCGCGGCGCGCAACGGGAGCACGGGGTCGCGTTCGGGGCGTGCGGCGCGGGCGAGCACCACCTCGCCGTCCTGCTCCACCACCCCTTCGGCGAGCGGGGAGCGCTCGGCGACCGGTTTGCCGCCGCCCAGCATGGCGCGCAGCCGCGGCCGCACGGCGCGCGAACGCAGTACGCGCCCCACTTCACGCCAGGTGACATCACTGGCGTACGAGATGAGCCGCGCCGACTCGTAGACCTGGCGCAGCAGCGTGTCGGCGTCGAGGAGGTCAAGTTCGGCGGCCACCTGGTCCTGCTCCTGGAGCGCCAGGCGGTCGGTGGCGCGCCCGGTCGCGAGGTGCAGGGCGTCGCGGACGTCGAGCAGGCGCCGGCGGGCGTCGGCGAGGCCCTCGCGCGGGGCGTCGGCCAGCCAGGAGGCGGCGACGGCGCGCAGCGTGGTGGCGTCCCGCAGCCCGCCGCGGGCCTCCTTCAGGTCCGGTTCCAGGAGGTACTGCAGCTCGCCGTGGCGTTCGGCGCGCTCGAGGCAGAGCTCCTGGAGTTCGGGGAGGCGTTTGGGGGCCTGGTTGCGCCAGTCGGCGAGGATCGTGGTGCGCAGTCCGGTGGTCAGGCCCAGGTCGCCGGCGATGTGGCGGGCGTCCAGGAGGCCCAGCTGGACCTTGAGGTCCTCGCCGGCGGTCTTGCGGGCCTCGGCGGGCGTACGCACGGAGTGGTCGAGGGCCAGGCCCAGGTCCCAGACGGGGTACCAGAGCCGGTCGGCGACGGCGGCCACCGCGCCGGAGTCGCCGCCGTCGTGCAGCAGCAACAGGTCCAGATCGCTGCGGGGGGACAGCTCGCCGCGGCCGTAGCCGCCGACGGCGACCAGGGAGACGCCGCCCTTGATGCCCTCGGTGGCCGCCGCGAACAGGCCGGTCAGCCATTCGTCCGTGAGTTCGGCGAGGGCGGTACGGCGCGACGGCCCGGACCGCGCCCCCTCGGTGAGGAGGCGCAGCCGGGCCGCCGCGTAGCCGCTGGGTCCCGTGTTCTCTGCGTCGTTCCGAACTTCCGTGCCCGTCACCCAGCGACTCCTGCCTGTATTCAGATGGTTCTGTTCTACAGTGCGTCCGGTCCGCGCTCGCCCGTGCGGACCCGTACGGCGGTCTCGACCGGGAGGGACCAGACCTTGCCGTCACCGATCTTGCCGGTGCGGGCCGCCTTGACGATGACGTCGATCAGTTGTTCGGCGTCCTCGTCCTCGGCCAGCACCTCGATGCGGATCTTGGGCACCAGGTCGACCGTGTACTCAGCACCACGGTAGACCTCGGTGTGGCCGCGCTGCCGACCGTAGCCGCTGGCCTCGGTGACCGTGAGACCGTGGACGCCGAAGGCCTGCAGGGCCTCCTTGATCTCGTCGAGCCGGTGGGGCTTCACGACGGCGGTGATGAGCTTCATGCGTCCACCTTCTTGCTCGTGCCGGCCAGGGCCGCGGCGGAGACGGAGCCGAGGACACCGCCGCCCGCCCCGCTGAAGTCGTATGCAGTCTCGGCGTGCTCGGCCTGGTCGATGCCGGAGATCTCCTCGTCCTCGGAGACCCGCATACCGATGGTCTTGTCGAGGAGGAAGGCGAGGACCGCCGAGGCGACCAGGGAGTAGCCGAGGACCGCGCCGACACCGGCGAACTGCTTCCACAGCTGGGTGAAGGAGTGGTCGCCGTAGAAGACACCGGTCGCGGCGGACTGGCCCTTGCCGGTGGCGAAGAAGCCGATGAGCAGGGAGCCGATGATGCCGCCGACCATGTGGACGCCGACGACGTCCAGGGAGTCGTCGTAGCCGAACTTGAACTTCAGTCCGACGGCCGCGGCGCAGGCGACACCGGCGATGACGCCGACGGCGATCGCGCCGAGCGGGGAGACCGCACCACCGGACGGGGTGATCGCGACCAGACCGGCGACCGCGCCGGAGGCGGCGCCCAGCGTGGTGAACGCGCCGTGCCGGATCTTCTCGTAGGCGAGCCAGGCCAGCATGGCGGCGGCGGTGGCGACCTGCGTGTTGACGAACATCAGCGCGCCGACGCCGTCGTCGTTGCCGAGCCAGGAGCCGGCGTTGAAGCCGAACCAGCCGAACCACAGCAGACCGGCGCCGAGCATGACCAGCGGCAGGCTGTGCGGGCGCATCGGGTCCTTCTTGAAGCCGACCCGCTTGCCGATGACCAGGATCACGCCGAGCGCGCCGGCACCGGCGTTGATGTGGACCGCGGTACCACCGGCGAAGTCGATCACACCGAGCTTGTAGGCCCAGCCGTCGGCGCCCCACACCCAGTGGGCGACCGGGACGTAGACGACCGTGAGCCACAGGGCGACGAAGAGCGCCCAGGCCGAGAACTTGACGCGGTCGGCGATGGCGCCGCTTATCAGGGCCGGCGTGATGACCGCGAACATCATCTGGAAGACCATGAAGACGAAGATCGGGATCGTGTAGCCGTCCCAGAGCTCCGTCAGGCCGACGTTGCTCATGCCCAGCCAGTCGGAGTTGAAGCCGATGAAGCCGTTGCTGGAGCCGAAGGCCAGGGAGAAGCCGTAGAGCACCCACAGGATGGTGACGATCCCGATGCTGACGAAGCTCATCATCAGCATGTTCAGGGTGCTCTTGACGCGGACCATGCCTCCGTAGAAGAAGGCGAGTCCCGGCGTCATGAGCAGCACCAGGGCGGAACAGATGAGCATGAAGCCTGTGTTCGCGGAGGACAGCTTGGGTGCCTCCGCGGCAAGCATGATGGCTGGTGCCATCGGCGTCTCCTCGTCGATTGGTACGGCCCTGTGTGCGGGCGATGCCTGAGTGGTCCGGTCAAGCGGGGGGTGGGCCGGTTATGCGCCATGAGATTGGCGCAGCGCGGTTTCGGTCGTTGCCCCTCGTTGTTTCGCCGGAGTGACGAAGACGCTCTGCGTGTTACGCGTCGATGAACTGCGAGATACCGGGCTGCGGGATCGTTATCGTGGCGCAACCTTCTCGCGGACGAAGAGAACCGGCCGCGGCGGCCTTCCGATGACCTGGCGTGGGGGAGCCGAGTCGGGCAGTTCGGGAGGGCCGGCCGCGGCCGGGGTCCGTGGTGTGCCGGGGTTCAGACCGCCTCGGCGGTCTCCGGCAGATCGACGGCGAGCTGTTCGGTGAGGTCGACGACCGCGGCGAGATCACCGTGGTCACGGACGGCCGAGTCCACCGTCTTTCGAATACGAGTGTTCACGCGCTCCGAGCGCACTTTCTTGGCGATGCCCATGGCCTCGGAGGCGAGAACGGTGCTCTGCTCGGGCTCGCCCCGCAGCAGGTGCACGGTGGCCATGCCGATGAGGTTCAGTGCGTACGACCGCTGGTGCTCGGTGTCCTTGGCGAAAAGGTCCACGGCCCGCTGCATCAGGGGCTCGGCCAGCGAGGCGTAGGTGGGGCTGCGGCCGGCGACATAGGCGAGGTCGCGGAAGGAGTGGCTGTTCTCGCCGTAGAGCTCGGCCTCGGAGAAGAAGCGGATCCAGTCGGGGTCCGGCTCGTCCCACTCGTCGGCCTCGGCGAAGGTGTCCTCGGCCATCCGGACCGCCCGCTTGCACTTTCCGGGCTGGCCCATGTTGGCGTAGGCGCGGGCCTCCATCGCATACAGCATGGACTGGGTGCGCGGGCTCGCGCAGTCCCGGCTGCCGTACTGGGCGAGGTGGATCAGCTCCAGGGCGTCGTCGGGCCGGCCGAGGTGGATCATCTGACGGCTCATGCTGGAGAGGACGTACGAGCCCAGCGGCTTGTCGCCGGCTTCCTTGGCCGCGTGCAGGGCGAGCACGAAGTACTTCTGGGCGGTGGGCTGGAGCCCGACGTCGTAGGACATCCAGCCGGCCAGCTCCGCCAGCTCGGCGGCGACCTGGAAGAGCTTGCGGGTGGTGGTCTCGGGCTGAGGTTCCTGGAGGAGGTCGGTGACCTCGTGCAGCTGGCCGATGACCGCCTTGCGGCGCAGGCCGCCGCCGCACTGGGCGTCCCACTGGCGGAACATCTCCGTGGTGGACTCCAGGAGGGCCAGCTCGGGCCTGGAGAGGCGGCCGGGGCGGCGGGAGTCGGCCGCCGACTCGGGGGCCTGCCGCGGGGCGGTGGGCGAGGGGACGAGCCAGCGCTGCATGGGCTCGATGAGGGACGGGCCCGCCGACAGGATCAGCGAGGTTCCGAGGAAGCCGCGCCGCGCCAGCATCAGGTCGCTGCGCGAGAACTCGCTGAGCAGGGCCACCGTCTGCGGGCCCGTCCAGGGCAGGTCGACGCCGGTCGCGGAGGGTGACTGGCGGGCGGCCCGCAGACCGAGGTCCTCGACCGAGACGACACAGCCGAAGCGCTCGGAGAACAGCTCGGAAAGGATCCTCGGGATCGGCTCGCGCGGGTTCTCCCCGTCGAGCCAGCGGCGCACCCTCGACGTGTCGGTCGAGATGTGGTTGGCCCCCAACTGGCGTGCCCTGCGGTTCACTTGCCGCGCCAGCTCGCCCTTGGACCAGCCGCTGCGCACGAACCACGAGTTGAGCAGCTCATTGGGGCGCTTGTCCGTACTGGCCGCGGTCGTCCCGCTTCCGCCGTTGCCGCCCACTGGAACGCCCCCATCCCTGAGACCACTTGTTGCCGGATGCGCCAAGCCCTATCAGAATGCCGGTAAATACGGCCGCCCGCCCGCAGTTCTCACCCTTCGAACGGGATACCGAGTTGCCTCCGGCATACCCACGAATGCATGTGCCCCTAGGCCTCGTGCACTCAAAGTAATCCTACGATCACTGCTCCAGCCATGGCGATCCCGGAAACGCCACCATTCGCCACCCCTTCGAATGAACTCACGATGGCCTAGGCGCGATTCACTTGACATAGGACGGCCGGGAGTAGGCGGAGCGATGCACTCAGGGGCGCGCAGCCCCAGGTGCACCACCGGTAGCGCTTCCAGGCGCTGTCTTGACCTTGCGGGCGCGAGGGAAGGCGGAGCCGTAGCGTCACGTTCCGTTTCGGTCTCGTTCCGTGTCGTAACCACCGGCGCGCCGGACCCGTTGGAGGGGGCATGGGCTTCACGATCGGCGGCATTCGCGAGATCCGCTCCGGCACGCGCCGGCGCGGTCGTTCATCGGACTGCACCGCCGTCGCCGAGTTCACCGGCCTGTGGGGCTGGGACGTGGTCCCGGGTGCCCGGGCCGCGGCCGGCGCATGCTCGTGCGGGCACGCCGACTGTCCCGCGCCGGGAGCGCATCCGCTGGACTTCGCGCCCCAGGTGTCCGCCGGGGCCACGCTCGACGAGGTCACCAAGGCCTGGGGCGAGTTCCCGGGCGCGGCGGTGATGCTGCCGGTCGGCCGCGCGTTCGACGTCGTCGAGGTCGCCGAGGCCGCCGGGCGCCGGGCCCTGGTCCGCCTGGAGCGGATGGGTCTGCCCCTCGGCCCGATCATCGCCACCCCGGAGGGCCGCGCCCACTTCCTCGTCGCCCCCGGCGCCGCCGCCGAGCTTCCCGAACTGCTCTACCGCATGGGCTGGGACGACCCGACCTCCCTGGACCTGCGCGGCCTCGGCCCGGGCGCGTACGTCACCGCGCCACCGTCCGACCGGAGCGGCCTGGGCCCGGTGCGCTGGCTGCGGCCACCGGCCCTGGACTCGGCGACGAAGCCGCCGACGGCGAGGCTGCTGCTGGGGACACTGGCGTACGTGGCGCACCGGTCGCGGGCGTAAGCGCTCCGCCGGCATTGCCGCGATGCGCCGTCGTTCGTCCACGGCGACGTCGTGGCTGGAGGCGCTGACCCAGTCGTGCCCACGCGGCGGAGCCGCATGTCGATACAGCCCCGCGCCCCTTCGGGGAGCTGCCGAGCAACAGCAGACTTCACCCGACCTGCTTGGCAGGGGGCTCCTCATACGCCGAAGCGCCCGTCCCCGGCTGCACCTTGGGGATCGGGCGCTTCTCACGAAGGCTCACGAAGGTTCTCGCGACAGCGGCGGGTAAATTCACCCGGCTGGGGTCAGTCACCGATAAGGGCATCCACGAACGCCTCCGGCTCGAACGGTGCCAGGTCGTCCGCGCCCTCGCCGAGGCCGATGAGCTTGACGGGGACGCCCAGTTCGCGCTGGACGGCGATGACGATGCCACCCTTGGCGGTGCCGTCCAGCTTGGTGAGCACGATGCCGGTGATGTCGACGACCTCGGCGAACACCCGCGCCTGGACCAGGCCGTTCTGGCCGGTGGTGGCGTCCAGGACGAGCAGCACCTCGTCCAGCGGGGCGTGCTTCTCGACGACCCGCTTGACCTTGCCGAGCTCGTCCATGAGCCCGGTCTTGGTGTGCAGACGCCCGGCGGTGTCGATCAGCACGACGTCCACCCCCATCTCCTTGCCCTCCTTCACCGCGTCGAACGCGACGGAGGCGGGGTCGCCGCCCTCCGGTCCGCGCACGGTGTAGGCGCCCACCCGCTCGCCCCAGGTCTGGAGCTGGTCGGCGGCGGCGGCCCGGAAGGTGTCGGCGGCGCCGAGGACGACCGTACGGCCGTCGGCGACGAGCACGCGCGCGAGCTTGCCGGTGGTGGTGGTCTTGCCGGTGCCGTTCACGCCGACGACCATCACGATGCCGGGCTTGCGGTCGGCGGGCTCGGTCTTCACCACGCGGTCGGCATCGGTGCCGACCAGCTTGAGGAGCTCCTCGCGGAGCAGCCCGCGCAGCTCCACGGGGGTGCGGGTGCCGAGCACCTTGACGCGCTCGCGCAGCTGTTCGACCAGTTCGGTGGTGGGCTGCACACCGACGTCGGCGGTGAGCAGGATGTCCTCGATCTCCTCCCAGGTGTCGTCGTCGAGGTGCTCGCGCGAGAGCAGCGTGAGCAGCCCCTTGCCGAGGGCGTTCTGGGAGCGGGAGAGCCGGGCGCGCAGCCGGACCAGGCGGCCGGCCGTGGGCTCGGGGATCTCGATCTCGGGAGCCGGGGGCTCTTCTACGACGACGGGAGCCGAGCCGTCGGGAAGGTCGACCTCCTCTATCGTCCGGCGCGGTTCGTCGCGCGGCGTCTCGGCCTCGTCGCCGACGTGCGGCTCGGCCGGGGGCGCGGTGATGTCGGGCGCGGTGGGGGGCGGCGGGGGCAGCGACTTCTTACGCCGGCTGCCGACGACGAGCCCGCCGATCGCGCCGAGCACGACCACGGCGATGACTACAGCAAGGATGACGGTTTCCATAACCCGTCCAGTATCCATCCCTCCCCCGGGCACGACTTTGCTCCCTCGCGAGGGAGTTTCCGGACGATTCCCCGAAGCAAGTTGTCCCCTTTGGGGGTATTCGTCAGACTAAAGTACGATGACTGCCCATGAGGACCACCGCCCACCACGATGGCGCCCTCGAACATCTGGAAGAGTCACTGGAGCAGCACGGCCTCGAGATCCGGGGCATCGAACCGGTCCCCGACTCCGAGCGCACCGGGACACCCCGCGGACTGCTCCCCACCTGGATCGCCGCCAACATCACGGTCCTGCTGCTCACCGTGGGTGCGAGCCTGGCGGTGTCGTTCGGGCTGAACTTCTGGCAGGCGCTGGTGGTCGGCACCGCCGCGCCGATCGTGTCGTACGGCCTGGTCGGACTGGTCGGCATCGCGGGCAAACGGGGTGGCGCACCGGGCATGACCCTCTCCCGCGCGGTCTTCGGGCAGCGCGGAAACCTGCTGCCCGGCGCGCTGATCTGGGTGGCACGCTGGGGCTGGGAGACGATCAACGCGGTGACCGGCGCCTATGCGCTGCTGACGGTCCTGGACATCGTCTTCGGGATCAGGAGCAACACCACGCTGATCATCGTCGCCCTCCTGCTCTTCGTGATCACCACGTTCGCGATCTCGGGCATGGGCATCAAGGTGGTGCAGCGCTGCAACCGGTGGGCGACCTGGCTGTTCGGCGCCTTCACCCTGCTGGTCCTCGGCCGCCTGATCGTGAAGACGGACTGGAGCAGGGTGTTCGGGCAGCACGCCGGCCCCACGGCGGCGATGATCACCGGGGTCGGACTGATCGCGGCGGGCGGGATGAGCTGGGCACCGGCCTCGCCGGACTTCACGCGGTATCTGCCGGGTACGGCGTCCTCGGCGGCGATCGTACGCAACACGGTCGGCGGCGCCGTGATCGTCGTCCTCCCCATGGTCCTGATGGGTGCGGTGGTGGCGTCCGGCACTCCGGACCTCGCCAAGGCGGCCGACCCGGTCTCCTTCCTCGGCGAGATCCTCCCGCTGTGGCTCGCGGTCCCCTATCTGCTGATCGCGCTGGTCGGGATGGTGCTGATCAACGCGATGTCGATGTACTCGGCGGGCTTCACCGCGCAGACGCTCGGCTTCCGGATCCCCCGCCACTGGGCGGTCTCCGTCAACGCGGTGATCTCACTGGTCCTCGGCGGGGTGCTGATGCTGGCGGCGACCTCGTTCATGAGCTCGTTCATCGCCTTCCTGTCGCTGCTGGCGGTGGCGTTCTCGGCATGGGTGGGCGTGTTCGGGATCGACATGCTCCGGCGGCGGGAGTACGACGCCAAGGCTCTCCTCGACACCACCCGGGCCGGCGCCTACTGGTACCGGGCGGGCTTCTCCCCCGCCGCCGTCACGGCCTGGGCGCTCGGCCTGCTGGCCGGGTCCCTGTTCACCAGGTCCGACTGGTTCACCGGTCCGCTCGCCTCGAACAACCCCGTCGGCCGGTACGGGCTGGGCTGGATCGCGACGATCCTCGTCTCGGGTCTGCTGTACGCGGTGCTGCCGAAGCCGGCGGTGGTGCCGGCCACGGCCGGGGAGCGCGCACCTCTGGCCGTCTGACGCACCGTCAGCTAATGTCCCCGCCACACCCGCCCGGCCAAGGTGAAGGGGAACTCCCATGCCCGTCTCGGTCGTCCGCTTCAACCTCGTCGAGCCCGGGGCCGACTCCGCTTCCCTGGGCGCCCGCTACCGGGCCGCCGTGGAGATGGCCGCGTACGCCGACGAGCACGGGGTCACCACGGTCCAGACCGAGGAACACCACGGGGTCGACAACAACTGGCTGCCGTCGCCGTTCGCCTTCGCGGGCGCGGTGTTCGGGGCGACCCGGAACATCGCGGTGACCGTGTCGGCGGTGATCGGCCCGCTGCACGACCCGCTGCGGCTGGCGGAGGACATCGCGGTGCTCGACCTGCTCGGCGGGGGGCGGCTGGTGACGGTGGCCGGGATCGGCTACCGGCCGGAGGAGTACGCCCTGTTCGACGTGGAGTGGAAGCGGCGGGGCCGGCTGCAGGACGAGGTGCTGGAGACGGTGCTCAAGGCCTGGACCGGGGAGGAGTTCGAGTACCGGGGCCGTACGGTACGGGTGACACCGCGCCCCTTCACCGATCCGCACCCGCTGCTGCTGGTCGGCGGATCCTCCAAGGCCGCCGCCCGCCGTGCCGCCCGGCTCGGCCTGCCGTTCTTCCCCAGCGCGCATCTGCCGGAGCTGGAGGCGTACTACAAGGAGAAGCTCACCGAGTACGGCACGGAGGGCTGGACGATGATGCCGACGGCGGAGACTCCGCTGCTGCACATCGCCGAGGACCCGGACCGGGCGTGGGCCCAGTACGGGAAGCACTTCCTGCACGAGGCCATGACCTACGCGTCCTGGCAGTCCGGCGACATCCACTCGGCGGTGCGCTCGTCGGCCACGACGGTGGACGAACTCCGCGCGGAGGGCGTCTACCGCATCCTCACCCCGGAGGAATGCGTGACGGCCGGCCTGGACAACCTGGTCCTGCACCCCCTGGCCGGCGGCATGCCGGTGGAGGAGGGCTGGCGAAGCCTGCGTCTCTTCGGGGAAGCCGTGCTTCCGGCGCTGCCGGCGTAGCGGGGTGGGAGTTCCCGCACGGATGCCTGCCGGCGGGCGGGGCACCGCCGGTCACGGCCGTCGTGGCTGAGCGCCGTTACGGCGGAAGAGCGGAAGGGAAGAGCGCGGCGGACCTGTCGGGTGAGAGAGGGAGACGGACCGCCGCCCCGCCCGGGCAGTGACCGGGCGGGGCGGCGGCGGATACGAGGAGAGGGGCAGCGGGGACTTGGCCCTTCTCCTCGAGTCGGGGGCCTCGTGACGAGGGTCAGCCCATCTCCTCCAGGGCCTTGCCCTTCGTCTCCTTGACGTACTTGAGGACGAACGGGATGGAGAGGGCCGCGAAGACCGTGTAGATCACGTAGGTCGCGGAGAGGTTCCAGTCGGCCAGCGACGGGAAGCTCGCGGTGATGGCCCAGTTGGCGATCCACTGTGCGGAGGCTGCCACGCCCAGCGCGGCGGCGCGGATCCTGTTCGGGAACATCTCGCCGAGGAAGACCCAGACGACCACGCCCCAGGACAGGGCGAAGAAGAGGACGAAGACGTGCGCGGCGACCAGCGCGGTCCAGCCCTGCGCGGCGGGGAGCTTGCCGTCGACCAGGTGGTAGGAGAAGGCCCAGGCCTCCAGGGCGAGGCCGACGACCATGCCGACCGAGCCGATGAGGGCCAGCGGCTTGCGGCCGACCCGGTCCACGAAGATCATCGCGATCACGGTGCCGATGATGTTGATGATCGACGTCGTGAAGGAGTAGAGGAACGAGTCCGTCGGGTCGACGCCGACCGACTGCCACAGCGTCGAGGAGTAGTAGAACGCGACGTTGATGCCGACGAACTGCTGGAAGACCGAGAGACCGATACCGACCCAGACGATCGGCTTGAAGAAGAAGGAGCCGCCGAGCAGGTCCTTGAACGTCGACTTGTGCTCGCTCTTCATCGCGTGCTCGATCTCGGCGACGCGGGCGTCCAGGTCGACGCTCTTGCCCTCGACCTCTTCGAGGATCGCGCGGGCGCGGTCACGCTTGCCGACGGAGAGCAGGAAGCGCGGGGACTCGGGGATGGCGAAGGAGAGCAGGCCGTAGAGGACGGCCGGGATCACCATGACGCCGAGCATGACCTGCCAGGCCTCCAGGCCCATCAGCTTGCCGCGCTGGTCGCCGTCGGCGGCGTTGAGCAGACCCCAGTTGACCAGCTGCGAGATCGCGATGCCGATGACGATCGCGGCCTGCTGGAAGGAGCCGAGACGGCCGCGGTAGGCGGGCGGGGCGACCTCGGCGATGTAGGCGGGGCCGATGACGGAGGCCATGCCGATGGCGAAGCCGCCGACGATCCGCCAGAAGGCGAAGTCCCACAGAGCGAAGGGCAGCGCCGAGCCGACGGCGCTGACGGTGAACAGCACGGCGGCGATCTGCATGCAGCGGATGCGGCCGATCCGGTCGGCTATCCGGCCGGCGGTCGCGGCGCCGATGGCACAGCCGATCAGGGCGATGGCGATGACCTGGGCCAGGGCGGCGGACCCGATGTCGTAGCGGCTTCGGATGGCCTCGACGGCGCCGTTGATGACGGAGCTGTCGTAGCCGAAGAGGAAACCGCCCATCGCGGCGGCCGCCGCGATGAAGATGACATGCCCGAGATGATCGGGGTGAGCCGTCCCGGCTCCTGAATTGGGTGCCTGCGCAGTGCTGGTCACAGAAAACTCCTCGGGCCACCCGGCAGCGCTGCCGGGGGTGGGGGTGAGCCCTCTCAGGATCAAGTGGCGCACAACTACACGCCGCTCACACCTGAAGGTAAAAGCAACGTTGCAGAGACTATGCCTTCAAGTTTCGAAGTCAATAGGGGGTCTGGTGTGAAGTTGCAGAGACCACACATCGAAGATGCGTTCACTTCTTGAAGAAGAGAAGGAGATGATCTCCCTAGGGGCGCGGGGCTGTGTCGATCCGCGGCTCCGCCACGGGGCGCGACCAGCCACAACGGCGCCGCACCCGGAACCGTCGGCCGAGACCCAGCGTCAGCGCAACCGCTGACTGATGACCTTCGACACACCGTCGCCCTGCATGGAGACGCCGTAGAGCGCGTCGGCGACCTCCATCGTGCGCTTCTGGTGCGTGATCACGATCAGCTGCGACGACTCCTGGAGCTCCTGCATGATGCGGATCAGCCGCTGGAGGTTGGTGTCGTCCAGGGCCGCCTCGACCTCGTCCATGACGTAGAACGGGCTGGGCCGCGCCTTGAAGATGGACACCAGCATCGCGACGGCGGTCAGCGAGCGTTCGCCACCCGAGAGCAGGGAGAGCCGCTTGACCTTCTTGCCCGGCGGCCGGGCCTCGACGTCCACGCCTGTGGTGAGCATGTTGTCGGGGTCGGTCAGGATGAGTCGTCCCTCACCGCCCGGGAAGAGACGGCTGAAGACGCCCTCGAACTCGCGGGCCGTGTCCCGGAACGCCTCCGTGAAGACCTGCTCGACGCGCTCGTCGACCTCCTTCACCACTTGAAGCAGGTCGGCGCGGGTCTTCTTCAGGTCCTCCAGCTGCTCGCTGAGGAACTTGTGCCGTTCCTCAAGGGCCGCGAACTCCTCCAGGGCGAGCGGGTTGACCTTGCCGAGCTGCTGGTAGGCCCGCTCGGCCGCCTTGAGCCGCCGTTCCTGTTCGGCCCGGTGGAAGTGCTTGGGCTGGTTGCGCGGATGCTCGGGGTCCTCCGGCAGCACCTCGCCCTCGGCGGGGGGCGAGGGCGGCACCGGCTGGTGCGGACCGTACTCCTCGACAAGTCCCGCCGGTTCGACACCGAGCTCCTCCAGCGCCTTGGTCTCCAGCTGCTCGATCCGCAGCCGCTTCTCGGCGCCGAGTACCTCACCCCGGTGAACTGAATCCGTGAGTTTGTCGAGTTCCGCCTTGAGGTCACGGCCGGTGCTGCGGGCGGCGGCCAGCTCCTGCTCGCGCCGGGCCTTCGCGGCCTCGGCGGCGTCCCGCTCCCGGTCGGCCCGGCCCACCGAGACCTCGACATGCGCGAGCAGCTGCCGGGCACCGGAGGCGACGGCCTCCGCGACCGCGGCCTCGTGGCGCAGCCGGGCCCGGCGCTGTTCCGCACGCGCGCGTGCCTCGCGTTCCGCGCGGGCGGCGCGGTCGAGGGAGTCGGCGCGGCCGGCGAGGCCCTTGACCCGCTCCTCGTGGGTACGGACCTGGAGGCGGGCCTCCATCTCGGTCTGGCGGGCGTTGGCGCCGTCGGCGGCCAGCCGGTCCCGCACCGAGGTGTCCGGTTCCTCCTCGACGGGCATCTCCTCGGCCACGGCGAGCCGCTCGGCCAGTACCTCGACCTCTTCCAGGGCCTTGTCGAGGGACTCCTGGGCGCGGGCGGCGGCGGCCGTGGAACGTTCCGCCTCGCCGGCCGCGCCGCGCGCCTGTCCGGCGAGCCGGCCGAGCTGCTGGGCGACGGCCGACTTCTCCCGGTCGGCGGCGCGGCGGCGTTCCGCCAGCTCCTCGACCTGCGCGGTGCACGCCTTGCGGTGTTCCTGGGCCGTCTGCTGGGCCTCGGTCAGCGCCTCGCAGCGGACCGCCAGCTCTTCCAGTTCGGCAGCGGCCTCGTCGACGGAGGCCTGTACCTCGAGGAGGCTGGGGGCGCCCGCGGAGCCGCCGTGTGCGAAGTGCGCGCCGAGGAGGTCGCCTTCGGCGGTGACGGCGGTGAGGTGGGGGTGGCGGTAGACGAGTTCCTCGGCGGCTTCGAGGGTGTCGACCACGACGATGCCGTGCAGGAGGCGGCGGACGGCGGGCATGAGGTCGACGGGACCGCGGACGAGGTCGGCGGCGGGGGCCCCGGAGGGGGGTGCCGCGGAGGAGGGTGCCGCGGAGGGGGGTGCCGGGAGGGGGCGTGGGTCGGGTGCGGACCCGTCGTGGCTGGTCGCGCCGTTCCCCGCGCCCCTTGGGGACGTCCAGCCGGCGTCGGCTCCCTCGGCAGCTCCCTCCAGGGCGGCGGGAGCCCATCGTCCGGCTGCCGCGCCGTCGTGGCCGGGCGCGCCGTTCCCCGCGCCCCTGTAGGGCGCTGTCGAGTCGCCGGCTTCCTCCAGTGCCGTGATGGGTCGTGGGCCGGCTGCCGCGCCGTTCCCCGCGCCCCTTTGGGGCGCGTCCGCTCGGGGCGTTTCGGGGTGGGGCAGCTCGGGGGCGTCCGAGAGGAGGAGGGCTGCTCGGCCTCCGTCCTGTTTGCGCAGGAGGCGGATCGCGTCGGCTGCCGAGGCCGGGGTCGTCACGGCGATGGCGTCTGCCGCCGTGCCGAAGGCCGCCGCCAGGGCCACCTCGTGGCCCGGGGTCACCGTGAGCAGTTCCGCGGCCGGGCCCAGGATTCCGGTGAGGCGGTCCCGGGCGCCGAGCAGTATGCCGGTGCCGTCCTTGCGGCGCAGGCCCAGCGCCAGCGCCTCGCGGCGGGCCTGGGTCGCGGCGCGGCTGCGTTCCGCCGCGGTGGTCGCCTCGCGGGCCGCGGTCAGGGCCGCCTCCGCCTCGGCGAGCCGCAGCCTGGCCTGCTCGTGCTGTTCGGCCAGTTCCTCGTCACCGGCGTCGAGGCCGTCGACCTCCGCCTTGAGCGCCTCGTACTCCTCCTGCGCTGACACCGCCCGTTCCTGGGCCTCGTCGCGGGCGGCGGCCAGCCGGTCGATCTCCGCCTGGGCCGAGCCGGCCCGCGAACGGGCCGCGTTGACCTGCCCGTTCAGCCGGGCCAGGCTCTCCCGGCGGTCGGCGATGGAGCGGGCCACGTCCTTCAGGCGCCGCTCCTCCTGGGCCAGTTCGCGTTCCAGTTCGGCGCGGTGCGCGACGGTGTCGTCGAGGGCGTGCTGGGCCGCCTCCAGGGCCGCCTCCAGCTCGGCCTCCTGCTCACGGATGCGGTGGGCCTCGCGCTCCATGTCCTCGGGGTCGCGGCCGCGCCGTTCCTCGGGCGGCGTGGAGGTGGCGCTCTTCACCCGGGCGTCGGCCAGCGAGACGGTGCCGCGCACCCGCTCGGCCAGCTGGGACAGCTCGTACCAGGTCTGCTGGGCACGCTGGAGGCGCGGGGTGAGCCGGCGTACCTCGTCCTCCAGGAGCGCCTCGCGCTGGAGGGCCTTCTTCAGCTCCTGCTCGGCGGCTTCCTTGCGCTCCTTGAGGGCGGCCTCGTCGGCGATCTCGGTCTGCAGTGCCTGGCGCAGTCGTACGAGGTCGTCGGCGAGCAGGCGCAGCCGCGCGTCGCGGAGGTCCGCCTGGATGACGGCGGCCCGGCGGGCGACCGCGGCCTGGCGGCCGAGGGGCTTGAGCTGGCGGCGGAGTTCGTCGGTGAGGTCCTGCACGCGCGCGAGGTTGGCCTGCATCGCGTCCAGCTTGCGGAGGGCCTTCTCCTTGCGCTTGCGGTGCTTGAGGACGCCGGCCGCCTCTTCGATGAAGGCCCGGCGGCCCATCGGGTCGGCGTGCAGAACGGAGTCCAGCTGGCCCTGGCCGACGATGACGTGCATCTCGCGGCCGATGCCGGAGTCGGAGAGCAGTTCCTGGATGTCGAGGAGGCGACACGTGTCGCCGTTGATCTGGTACTCGCTGCCGCCGTTGCGGAACATGATCCGCGTGATGGTGACCTCGGCGTACTCGATGGGCAGCGCGCCGTCGGAGTTGTCGATGGTCAGGGACACCTCGGCGCGGCCCAGCGGCGGGCGGCCGGTGGTGCCGGCGAAGATGACGTCCTCCATCTTGCCGCCGCGCAGCGACTTGGCGCTGTGCTCACCCATGACCCAGGTGAGCGCGTCCACGACGTTGGACTTGCCCGAGCCGTTCGGACCGACGACACACGTGATCCCCGGCTCGAACCGGAGCGTGGTCGCCGAGGCGAACGACTTGAACCCGCGAAGGGTCAGGGCCTTGAGATGCACGCCGTCGGACTTTACCCGGCGCCGCTACCGCACTCCACGACCCCTCGCAACCTCGCGGTTTCGCGCATGAACATGCAGGGCACACCAGACGTTAAAGAGGGTGAAAGGATGCGCGGGGCTGAAAGGGGCCGGGCGCAGGCGTGCGGGGGCGGCCAAGGGGGACAGCGAAGAAAAGAAGGGACGCCGGGGCGTCCCTTGCAGATCTTGACAACTTAGCGGTTAAAGGGCTGCCCAACCGCCGCATGTGCTGTTGTGGAGCGATGCAGCGATCAGGTGAGCGCAGGCTCCGCCTGGTTTGCGTCGATGCTCTCCATGATCCTGTCGGGAGAAGCGGCAGCCGTCAGCTCGTCGTTCTCGGCCTGAATCCGTACCAGCTCGGATTCGAGGTCCTGGACGCGCTGCTGGAGCCGTCGCATCTCGGCGAGGAGTCGCGGGTCAGAGCCGCCGACGTAACCGAGAAGCGCCTTTGCCATGATGGATGGTCCTCCACACTGAGTGACCGACCGAAGCGGTGTGGGTCGTGAGGGATCGCACCCGCGGTGCTTGACACATCCGAGTGTTACTCGCTTGTTGCTCCATGCCAAACAGCTAAGGTGCGCGGGGCTTTCAGCGTCTCACCAAAAAGTTTGACGGTCAACACGATCACGCCCTGTATTGGCGGGCGAACCCGGGCGCGGGCGGCTCAGGACCGGCGGCGCTGCGTCTCCTGCGGGGCCCTCAGGACGTGGCGATCATCTTTATCTGCGGAGCCTGCCACGACAAGCGATTCTTGGCAACCACCAGGCCATTTCTGCTCCGGGCACATGCCAATGGCAATTCACTCCGCTTCCACCTGCGGGGCTTCGCGGAGCGGGGTCAGCGGATGGCGAAGCCCTCGTAGCCGCCACGGGGTGTGTCCCAGATCTCGGTGACACCCTCGACCCGCCCGGGCGTGTCATCGCCCTGGAGCCAGGCGAGCAGTCCTTCGCAGCCCGTCCGGGAGCCCTCGGCGACCACCTGGACGCGGCCGTCGCCCAGATTGAGAGCAAAACCACTCAGGCCGCCGATCTCCAGTGCCTTGGCCCGCGTGAACCAGCGGAATCCCACGCCCTGCACGCGTCCACGGACCCAGGCGACCAGTCGTACATCCTCGCTCATGGGTGCAACCTAACCGGCCAATGTCCCTCGGAACACTTCCGCCTTCACCGCCATGCGGTACCGTCCCCACCCAATGAATCTCATCTGAAACTCACTCGATCGGATGAGTCTGGTTGACCAGAAGGAGTCATTGGCCACATCGGCCCCTGATCGACCGGACCGCGAGGACGAGGGAAGAAGGCAAGGACATGGGACGCCACCGACGCCACGCCGCCGGCCGCGCCGCCACGGGCCACGCCACGGGGGTCACGGAGCACGACGGCTCGTACACGGGCGGCCACGACCCCCAGGACTCGTACGCGGGCCTCCGCTACGGCACGGGCACGGCGGCCTACCTGCGCGAGGAGGAGTACGCCGACACCAACGCGCGCAGCTCGGCCTACCTGTTCGCGACCGAGGACGACTACGCCCGCTTCATGAACACCGCCGACTTCCCGGCCGAGGAGTTCACCCGGGCCGGCGACTCCTCCTCGGGTGGCGGGCACCGGCGCCGGAAGAAGTCGGGGCGGCCCGTGGCCACCGGGCTGCTGGGGGTCTCCGCCGCGGTCGCGATCGGTGCGGTCGCGGTGGCCACCGGTGTGATGCCGGGCCTGGAGAACTACAAGCTCGGCGGGAACACCAGCACCACCGGCGGCGACCGGGTGCAGGCCGACGGGGCGCCCAGCAACACGGCCGCCGAGCAGGGCGGCACCTCCGGCAGCGCCGAGAGCCGGGACACCGGCTCCTCCACCAGCCGGGACACCCAGCGCTCCGGCTCGCCCACACAGACGGCCTCCGCGTCCGCCTCCGCCCCGGCCTCCTCCTCCGCCTCGCCCACGCCGTCGAAGACGGCGTCCGGGAAGCCGACGCCCAGCGCCACGCCGTCCAAGAAGGCGACGCCCGATCCGACCAGGACGGCCACCAAGGCGCCGGTGAAGACCGCCGCGCCGATCACCGTGTCCGAGGCGGCCGCCGCCCAGGCCGAGGTGCTCAAGCTGGTGAACGAGGAGCGGGCCAAGGTCGGCTGCAGCGCGCTGTCCGTGAACTCCTCGCTGACCAAGCTGGCCGAGGCGTTCAGCGAGGACATGGCCGCGCGGGACTTCTTCGACCACACCGACCCGGACGGCAAGACGCCGTGGGACCGGGCCGCAGCCGCCGGCATAGCCAACCTGGGCGGCGAGAACATAGCCCGGGGCCAGGCCACCGCCCAGGCCGTCATGGACGCCTGGATGAACAGCGAGGGCCACCGCGCCAACATCCTGAACTGCGACTTCAAGACCCTCGGGGTCGGGGTGCACTTCGGTTCGGGCGGCCCCTGGTGGACGCAGGACTTCGGCTACTGAGCCGTACCGGCCGCCCCAGGGTGCGCTAACTGACAGTTAGCGCACCCTGTTGGTTAGCGCTGTGCTCGCTTACGCTTGACACATGACCATCAGCACGCAGGACCGTCCCGAGGAGACACCTCCTCCGTACGACGCCTTCGCCCGGGCCTGCCCCTCGCGCACCACGCTGGAACATGTCATGGGCCGCTGGGGCGGGCTGACGCTGAGCGCGCTGCACGAGGGGTCGTTCCGGTTCAACGAGCTGCGCCGGCGCGTGGACGGCGTCAGCGAGAAGATGCTCTCGCAGACCCTCCAGGCGTTGGAGCGCGACGGCCTGGTGCACCGCGAGGCCCAGCCGACCAACCCGCCGCGGGTCGACTACGAACTCACCCCGCTGGGCCGCGAGGTCGCCGAACGGCTGCTGTCCGTCGTCCACTTCGTGGAGAGCCGGATGGACGAGGTGCTGGCCGCCCGCGCACGTTACGACGAGACGCGCGGCGCCCGCTGACACGTGGGGCAGAAGTAGCTGGACCGGTTCATCCAGGGCCGCCTGCGCATCGGCGTACCGCACCGCCGGCAGGGCAGCCCCTCCCTGCCGTAGGCGTCCAGCGAGCGGTCGAAGTACCCCGACTCGCCGTTGACGTTGACGTAGAGGCTGTCGAAGCTGGTGCCGCCGACGGCCAGGGCCGCGTTCATCACGTCCCGTACATGGCCGAGGAGTTCGGCGGTGCGCGGGCGGGTGAAGCCGGCGGTCGGCCGCTCGTAGTGGAGACGGGCCCGCCAGAGGGCCTCGTCCGCGTAGATGTTGCCGACTCCGCTGATCAACGACTGGTCGAGCAGCGCCCTTTTGATGGTCGACCGCTTCCGGCGCAGCGCCTGGTGGAAGGCCTCGTCGTCGAAGAGGGGGTCGAGGGGATCGCGGGCGATGTGCGCGATGACGTCCGGCAGCCCGTCGAGGGTGTTGTCGTGCAACGACAGTCCGCCGAAGGTGCGTTGGTCGACGAAGCGGAGTTCGGTGCCAAGGCCGTCGGCGAACCTGACACGGATTCTGAGGTGCTTCTCGTCCGGTGCCTCGTGCGGCTGCACCAGCAGCTGACCGCTCATACCGAGGTGGGCGAGGATCGACTGGTTGGTGTCCTCCAGGGGCAGCCACAGGTACTTGCCGCGCCGGCTCGGGGTGCCGACGCGGTGGCCCTTGAGCCGGTGCGTGAAGTCGTCGGCGCCGGCGACGTGCCGTCGTACGGCGCGCGGGTGCAGCACTTCGGTCTCGGCCACGACACGGTGGGCGACCCACCGCTCCAGGCCACGCCGTACGACCTCGACCTCGGGCAATTCGGGCATCGCGCCTCCCGTGCGGGACCCTGGACGATGCGAGCGCCCGGCCCTGGGAAGGGGCCGGGCGCTCGGATCATCGCGCTGTTCTTCAGGCGGAGGCGGCGGACGACGAGCCGTCGTCCTCCTCGGCCGCGGCGGCCTGTTCGACTGCCGCTGCCAGCTTGGCCGCCTTGGCTCGCTCGTCCGCCGCGGCGCGGATGGCGCGCCAGGCGGACTCGGCGGCCTGCTGTTCCGCCTCCTTCTTGCTGCGGCCGGTGCCGGTGCCGTACGAGACGCCTCCGACGCGGGCGGCAGCAGTGAAGGTCTTCTCGTGATCGGGGCCGGTCTCCGTGACCAGGTACTCGGGCACGCCGAGGCCCTCCGTCGCGGTGAGCTCCTGGAGACTGGTCTTCCAGTCCAGGCCGGCTCCGAGGTTCGAGGACTTCTCGATCAGCGGGTCGAAGAGCCGGTGCACCAGCTCGGACGCCGAATCGAGGCCCTGGTCGAGATAGACCGCGCCGATCACCGCTTCCAGGGTGTCGGCGAGGATGGACGCCTTGTCCCGGCCGCCCGTGCCCTCTTCACCACGGCCGAGCCGGATGAAGGAACCCAGGTCGAGACCGCGGCCCACCTCCGCGAGCGCACGAGAATTCACCACCGCTGCCCGGAGCTTGGCCAGCTGGCCCTCGGGCAGGTCCGGGTGGGTCTTGTACAGCGTGTCCGTGACGACGAGGCCGAGGACGGAGTCACCGAGGAACTCCAGCCGCTCGTTCGTCGGCAGGCCGCCGTTCTCGTACGCGTAGGAACGGTGGGTCAGCGCACGCACCAGAAGGGCGGACTCGAGCTGGTAGCCGAGCCGCCCTTCCAGAAGCGTGTGGGACGAGGCCGTGTTGTCCGTTTTCTTCTTGGCGGTTGGGTCCGCCTTGGCGTCATCCGCCTTCTTGGGACTGGACACAGTGCCTCTCACCTGGCCGCTCAGACTTCGAGGACCTGGCGCTTGTTGTAGGTGCCGCAAGACGGGCACGCGATGTGCTGCAGCTTGGGCTCGTGGCAGCGCTCGCACGCAACCAGGGTGGGGACCGCAGCCTTCCACTGCGACCGGCGGTGGCGCGTGTTGCTGCGCGACATCTTCCGCTTCGGAACAGCCACGGCTACTTCTCCTGCTTCTCGTCGACGCCCGCTTCCGCGTCAGCGCCGCTCATCTCGTCCTTCTCGCCGTCCTTCGTGGAACCGGCGAGTCCCTGCAAAGCCGCCCAACGGATGTCGACGGCGTCGTGGTGGTGGTCCGGGTCGTCCGCGAGGCGGGCTCCGCACTCGGAGCACAGCCCTGCGCAGTCGTCCTGGCACACCGGCTGCATCGGCAGTGCGAGCACCACCGCATCACGCAGCACTGGTTCGAGGTCGAACAAGCCGTCCTCGATGAAGTACCTGTCCTCGTCGTCCTCGGCGTCGTCGCCCGGTTCCGCGATCACGCGGCCCCGGTCGTCGGCGTCAGGGTACGAGAACAGTTCCTGGAAGTCCGCTTCGAGCTCCTGCTCGACCGGCTCCAGACACCTTACGCACTCCCCCTCGGCCTGTGCACGGGCGGTGCCTGTGACGAGCACCCCTTCCATGACCGACTCGAGCCGGAGGTCCAACTCCACCGGGACGCCTTGCGGCACTCCGATGACCCCCTTGATACCGAAGTCCTCGGGAGCGTCGATCGTGCGGGTCAGGCGCTGCAGCGCGCCAGGACGCCGCCCCAGCTCGTGCGTGTCGAACACGAACGGGTTGCGGTGGTCTAGGCGTGCGTGAGGAGCCATTCCTGCTTTCGATCTTCGAGTTCAGAGGGACGCCGTCCGGAAAATTCCTCCGGGCAGCGTAGATCACGTACGCAGACGCGACCGAAGAGCCAGGATACTGGACCTTTCGCTGTCGGCCCAATCCGCTGGAATTCGGCCGGTTCCTAGAGGCCCCGGCCCTGCTCGTACGCCCTCAGCTGCTCCGGCGTGATCATGCCGGTGTCGAAGAGGCTGGTCTCGTCGAGGGCGTACGACTGCTGCGACTGGTGCTGGGCCGCCGGCTGCTGCTGCTGGGGGTCGTACACGGGCTGCTGACCGGTGTCGTAGCCCTGGTAGGCGTAGGGGTCGGCCTGCTGGTAGCCGTAAGGGTCGTGCTGGGCGTAAGCGGGCTGCTGCTGGGGGTAGCCGCCGTACGGGTCCTGCTGCTGCGGGTAGCCGTACGGATCCTGCGCCACGGGCTGCTGCACCGGCTGCTGGTCGTACTGCGGCTGCTGCTGGGCGGCGGCGGGCTGCTGCTCGGCCTGTGCCGCCTGCGCCGCCTGGGCGTCCTGGTCGGCGAGGGCCGCGAGGTCGGCGAGGTAGTCGGCGTCGCTGGAGTGCTGGAAGGTCGTGTTGTCGTCGGCCAGGGCGCCGAGGGCGTCGGAGGCGATCCGGCCGTGCAGCTTGGCACGGCCCTTGCCGACGGCCTCCAGGGTCTTGGCGAGGACCGCCTCGAAGGCGCCGAGCTTGACGTCGACGTAGGCGTCGGCGTCCCGGCGCAGGGTCTCGGGGTCGTGGCTGCGCTCCGGGGCGTCCTCGTCCTCGTAGCCCTGCTCGTCCAGGCCCGGGCCGGTGCCGAGGAGCTTCTCGCGGCCGCGGCCGACCGAGCCGAGGGTCTTGGTGAGGACGACCTCGAAGTTGGCGAGCTTGGAGTCGACGTAGTCGTCGGCGTCGGCGCGGACCTCCTCGGCCTCGCGGCGGGCCTCGCCGAGGATCCGGTCGGCCTCCGCCTGGGAGCGGCGGGCCACCTCGGTGTCGGAGATCAGGGAGCCGCGCTCGGCGTGCGCGGTCTCGATGATCCGCTCGGCCTCCATGCGCGCCTGCTCGACCATCTGCTCGCGGTCGCCGATCAGCTCCTGGGCCTGGGCGAGGGAGCCGGGCAGGGCCTGGCGCAGGTCTTCGAGCAGCGCGAGCAGGTCGGCACGGTTGACCACGCACGACGCCGACATGGGCATGGCCCGGGCGCCGGAGACCGTGGCCACGATCTCGTCGAGCTTCTTCTGTACGTCCACCCTGCGCTCGCCACTCTCTACAGCTGTGTTGGAGACGGACGGGACGACTGTAGCCCCATCAGACCGGGTGAATACGCTTGTTGAGGGCCTCGAAGACGGCCTCCGGAACCAGGTGGGACACGTCTCCGCCCCACTGGGCGACCTCCTTGACCAGGGAGGACGAGAGGAAGCTGTAGGTGGGGTTGGTCGGCACGAAGAGTGTCTCCACGCCCGACAGGCCGATGTTCATCTGGGCCATCTGCAGCTCGTAGTCGAAGTCGCTGACGGCCCGCAGGCCCTTGACGATGGCCGGGATGTCGCGCTGCTTGCAGAAGTCCACGAGGAGGCCGTGGAACGCCTCGACGCGGACGTTTCCGTAGTCGGCGGTGACCTGGCGGATCAGGTCGATCCGCTCGTCGATCTCGAACAGGCCCTTCTTGGACTTGTTGATCATTACCGCGACGTAGACCTCGTCGTAGAGACGGGACGCACGGGCAATGATGTCGAGGTGTCCGTTGGTGATCGGGTCGAACGACCCGGGACAGACGGCGCGGCGCACTTGTGATCCCTCGCTCTCCGGTCCGGTCATCGTGCGTCTTCGCACGTAGAGGCGGCGCGACCGTACCAAAACGTTCCCTCGCCGTAACGACGGGACCGGAGGGCCTCGAAGCCGGCCGGCCAGTGGAAGTCACCGCCTCTGGTGCTGCGCTCCACGGTGACGAGCGCCTCGGGCGCTAGCCAGCCCCCCGAGTGGAGTGTGAGGAGAATCTCCCGAAGATCGTCGTCCGTGACGGCGTACGGGGGGTCGAGGAAGACGAGGTCGTACGGCTGCGCGGGCGCCGGCGAGTGGACGATCTGTTCCGCTTTGCCCGCCCTCACCTCGGCGCCCGGCAGGCCCAGGTTCTTGACGTTCTCCCGTACGACGCGGGCGGCTCTGGAGTCGGCTTCGACGAGGAGGGTGTGGGCCGCGCCCCGGGAGAGGGCCTCCAGGCCTACGGCTCCTGAACCGGCGTAGAGGTCGAGGACGCGTTCGCCGTCCAGGGGGCCGCCGAGGAGGGACTGCCAGGTGGAGAAGAGGCCTTCGCGTGCGCGGTCCGAAGTGGGCCGGGTTCCGGTGCCGGGCGGCACGGAGAGGCGCCGTCCGCCGGCTTGGCCTGCGATCACGCGGGTCATCTTGAATCCTCGGTCCGGGGTGGGTACGGATTCAGTTTGGCAGGCGGTTCGTCGTGGTTGCTCGCGCCCGCGCGGCGGTAGCCGCATATCGACACAGCCCCGCGCCCCTGGGTCAGTCATCCCTAGCCCTTCTCCAGGTACTGCTCTCTCTCCTCGTCCAGGAGGGCGTCCAGGGCCGTTCGCAGGCCGGGGAGGTCGGCAAGCTCCGGGTCCCTCGCCACCAGCGCCGTCGCCTCCTCCCGCGCCTCGGCGATGATCTCCTCGTCCTCGATGACCGCCAGGACGCGGAGGCTGGAGCGGGCTCCGGACTGGGCCTGGCCGAGGACATCGCCCTCTCTGCGCTGCTCCAGGTCGATCCTCGACAGCTCGAAGCCGTCCAGGGTCGAGGCGACCGCCGTCAGGCGCTGGCGGGCCGGGCTCGCCTCGGGCATCTCCGTGACCAGGAGGCAGAGGCCGGCGGCGGAGCCTCGGCCCACTCGGCCGCGCAGCTGGTGGAGCTGGGAGACGCCGAAGCGGTCGGCGTCCATGATCACCATGGCGGTTGCGTTGGGGACGTTCACGCCGACCTCGATGACCGTGGTGGCGACCAGGACGTCCGTGTCGCCGGCGGCGAAGCGACGCATCACCGCGTCCTTGTCGTCAGGGTGCATCCTGCCGTGCAGGACCTCCACCCGCAGGCCGTTCAGCGGGCCCTTGGCAAGGTGGTCGGCGACGTCCAGGACGGCCAGCGGGGGGCGCTTCTCGGCTTCGTCCTCGGCTGTTTTCTTCGCCTTCTTCGGGTCGTCCTCCTCGTCTCCGATGCGGGGGCAGACGACGTACGCCTGGTGGCCGTTCCCGACTTCCTCGCGGACCCGTTCCCAGGCGCGGGCCAGGAAGTGGGGTTTGTCGGCGGCGGGGACGACATGCGTGGCGATCGGGGAGCGGCCGGCCGGGAGCTGGTCCAGGACCGAGGTCTCCAGGTCGCCGAAGACCGTCATCGCGACCGTGCGGGGAATGGGGGTCGCCGTCATGACGAGGAGGTGGGGCGGCTGCTTGCCCTTGCCGCGCAGGGCGTCCCGCTGTTCCACGCCGAAGCGGTGCTGTTCGTCGACGACGACCAGGCCCAGGTCGTGGAACTGGACCTTGTCCTCGATCAGGGCGTGCGTGCCGATCACCAGGCCGGCGTCGCCGGTGACGAGGTCGAGCATCGCCTGGCGGCGGGCGGCCGTGCCCATCGAGCCGGTGAGCAGGACGACCTTGGTGGCGTGCTCGGCGCCGCCCAGCATGCCGCCTTCCGCCAGCTCCCCCATCATCTCGGTGATCGAGCGGTGGTGCTGCTGGGCGAGGACCTCGGTGGGGGCGAGCATGGCCGCCTGGCCGCCCGCGTCGACCACCGCGAGCATGGCGCGCAGGGCGACGAGGGTCTTTCCGCTGCCGACCTCGCCCTGCAGGAGGCGGTGCATCGGATGTTCCGTCGCCAGGTCGTCGAAGATCTCCTTCGAGACCTTCTGCTGGCCGTCCGTGAGGGTGAACGGCAGACGGTCGTCGAAGGCCGTGAGGAGGCCGTCGGGGCTGGGCCTGCGGGCCACCGCGGGGAGCAGGGCGTCGGTGTGGCGGCGGCGGGCCAGGGCGACCTGGAGGACGAAGGCCTCGTCCCACTTGAGGCGGGCGCGGGCGTCCTCGATGTCCGCCTTGGTGTGCGGGCGGTGGATCTTGAGGAGGGCCTCGGGGAGGGAGACCAGACCGCGGCCCTCACACAGGGCAGGCGGAAGGGGGTCCAGGGCCTCCTGAACGCTCGGCAGGACCGTCTGGATCGCCTTGCCGATCTTCCAGGACTCCAGCTTGGCGGTGGCCGGGTAGAGCGGAATGAGGCTTCCGGCCCAGGTCTCCACCGACTCGGCCGGGTCGTCGCCGCGGAGCAGTTCGTAGGCCGGGTGGGCCAGTTGGAGGCGGCGGTTGAAGACCGAGGCCTTGCCGGCGAACATCGCGCGCGTCCCCGGCAGGAGTTCCTTGTGGGGCTTGTGCACGCCGTTGCCGAAGAAGACCAGTTGGAGCCGGCCGCTGCCGTCGGTGATCGTGACCTCCAGTCGCTGGCCCTTGCCGCGGGGCGCCTTGGCGGAGGCGAACGTGTGCAGCCGGGCGTCGGCGACCATGGCGACCACCGTGACGTGTTCGTCCATGGGCAGGTCGGCGAGGTGGGTGAGCTGGCCGCGCTCCTCGTATCTGCGGGGGTAGTGGTGCAGGAGATCGCCGACCGTGTGCAGGCCGAGATGCTCGGCCATCACCTTGGCGGTGGCTGGGCCGAGCACCTTCTTCAGTGGTTCTTCCAGTGCGGGCACGAGATCCATTGCACACCACGCCACTGACAATGCCGTATATGTCTCGGGAAACCCCTGGTCAGGCGGCCGTTTTGAGTCATAGGATGGCGCGCTCCGGCCATCCTTCCGCGGTCACCACCCCACCAGGGACCGCCCGACCCCGCGCCGACCTCGTCTTCCCCCCTCCGGCGTAGCGACGATGGACTCCCAGACCTCACAGTCATCCCAGGCATCACAGTCACCTCATACGTTCCAGGTCGACCTGCGTGGTCTGGTGGACCTGCTCTCCCACCATCTGTACTCCAGCCCCAAGGTCTACCTGCGCGAACTGCTGCAGAACGCGGTGGACGCCATCACCGCGAGACGGGCCGAACAGCCCGACGCCCCGGCCCGGGTGCGGCTGTACGCCGACGGCAGTGCTCTTCGCATCGAGGACAGCGGCGTCGGGCTCACCGAGTCGGACGTGCACAGTCTGCTCGCGACCATCGGGCGCAGCTCCAAGCGGTCGGACGGGCTGCAGGAGGCCCGTTCCGACTTCCTGGGCCAGTTCGGCATCGGGCTGCTGGCCTGTTTCGTGGTCGCCGAGCGGATCCGGGTGGTCAGCCGCAGTGCCCGCACTCCGGACGCGCCGCCCGTGGAGTGGACGGCCCGCGACGACGGCTCGTACACCGTGCGGACGTTGGCGCCCGAGGCCCGTCCCGAGCCCGGCACCACCGTGCATCTGGTGGCGCGGGCGGGTGCGGCGGAGTGGCTGGACGAGCGGCGGGTGCTCGCGCTGGCGCGGGACTTCGGTTCGCTGCTGCCCTACGACGTCCGGGTGGGCGACGAGGCGGTCACCGACCTGCCCGCGCCCTGGGACCGGCCGTACCCCTCCCCCAGCACCCGCCGGGTGGCGCTGGCCCGGCACTGTCAGGAGCTGTTCGGGTTCGCACCGCTGGACTCGATCGCGCTGGACGTGCCGCTGGCCGGGATCCGGGGGGTGGCGTACGTGCTGCCGTCGGCGGTCAGTCCCGCCCAGCGGGCCACCCATCGCGTGCACCTCAAGGGCATGCTGCTCACCGAGCGGGCCGAACAGCTGCTGCCGGACTGGGCCTTCTTCGTGCGCTGTGTCCTGGACACGGACAGTCTGCGGCCGACCGCCTCGCGCGAGTCGCTGTACGAGGACGAGACGCTGGCCGCCGTACGGGAAGCGCTCGGCGAAAGGATTCGGTCCTGGCTGACCGGGCTGGCGGCCGGCGATCCGGAACGGCTCTCGGCGTTCCTGTCCGTGCACCACCTGGGTGTGAAGTCGCTGGCCCGGCACGACCAGGAGATGCTGCGCACCATGCTGCCGTGGCTCCCCTTCGAGACCACGGACGGGCAGCTGTCCCTTGAGGAGTTCGCGCAGCGGCACCCGGTGGTGCACTTCACGCGGACCGTCGAGGAGTACCGGCAGGTCGCGCCGATCGCCTCCGCACAGGGCGTCGGGGTGATCAACGGCGGTTACACGTACGACAGCGAGCTGGTCGAGGCGCTGCCGTCGGTGCGGCCCGGGACGGTGGTCGCGGAGCTGGACGCCGACACCGTGACCGCGCATCTGGACACGGTGGATCCCGCGGAGGAGCTGGCGCTGGCGGGCTTCCTCGCGGCCGCGCGGGCGAAACTGGACCCGCTGGGCTGTGATGTCGTCCTGCGCGCCTTCCACCCGCTGTCCGTACCCGCGCTGCACCTGGACGACCGGGCGGCCCGGCACGAGCAGGCCCGCGCGGAGGCCGAGGAGCAGGCCGACGACCTGTGGGCGGGCATCCTGGGCTCGCTGCGCGGCAGCGCGCCCCGGGCGCGGCTGGTGCTCAACCACCTCAACCCGCTGATCCGGCGGATCAGTTCCCTGACGGATCCGGAGCTGATCGGCACCGCGAGCGAATCGCTCTACGGGCAGGCGCTGCTGATGGCCCAGCGCCCGCTGCGGCCCGCCGACTCGGCGCTGATCAACCGCTCGTTCATCGGCCTCCTGGAATGGGCCACTCATGGGGAGGGTGACCGCTGATGGACGAAACCGGCGGGATCGCGGACTTCGACTCGCTGCGCCACGCGATGGCCGAGAACTCCGAGGAGCCGGAGGGGCCCGCCCGCAACGCGCGCGCGGAACAGCTGCTGGTGGAGGCCGAGAAGCTGAACATCCCGCTCGCCGTGATCGAGGCGCTCGGGCACCAGCTGAAGGTCTACAACTACAGCTCCGAGAAGGACAAGATGTTCGTCCCGTTCGCGCGGTTGCTGCGCCTGTGGGACGAGCGGCCCGGGGACTTCGACGAGTACGAGACGCATTCGCTGCACTGGGTCTTCAAGTGGATGTCGGCCGGCATGCTCGACCAGCCGCACATCCCGCTCGCCTCGATCGAGAAGTGGCTGGGCGAGATGGAGCACCGCTACCGGCTCGCCGGGCACTCCGAGCGGGCGGTGCGCAGCGCCGAGTTCAGTGTCGCCGGGCACATCGGTGACTTCCCGCGCGCGGAGCGGGCGTACACGGCCTGGCTGGCGGCGGACCGGGACCGGATGGCCGACTGCCACGCGTGCGAACTGCACGGGCAGGGCGGCTGGCAGCTGCGCAACGGCAGGGACGCGGAGGCCCTGGAGCTGTGGCGGCCGGTCCTGGAGGGCGAGTACAGCTGCGCCCACGAGCCGCACACGGTCCTCGCCTCCTCTTTGGTGCCGCTGCTGCGCCTTGGCCGGGTCGACGAGGCGCGCGCCCACCATCTGCGCGGTTTCCGGCTGGTCCGCCCGATGGAGAGCATGCGGGGCGCGTACGCGGACCATGTGGAGTTCTGCGCGCTGACCGGCACCGAGGCGCGCGGTCTCGAGTTGCTGGCGGAACGTCCCGCCTACTTCACGGACACCGGGCAGCCGCGCAGCCGGATGGACTTCATGGCGGTGGTGACGCTGCTGATGGAGCGGCTCACCGAGCTGGGCCTCGGTGACCAGCGGGTGCCGGGCCCCGCCGGGCGGTCGTGGAGCGCCGGGGAACTCGCCGTCCACGCGCGCGCGGAGGCCCTGGAGCTGGCCGCGCGGTTCGACGCCCGCAACGGCACCTCCTATGTCGGCGACCAGCTGCGCGAGCGCATGGCCCAGCGACCGCTGGTGGACCGGCTGCCGCTGGGCGTACGGGTGGTGCGGACGGCGCCCGCCGGACCGCTCGCGCCGGTGGTGCGGGCGCCCGCGCCGGAGCGGGCGTCGCTGCCCGCGCTGCTCACCGAGGCGCGTCGGCTGTCGGACACGCTCCAGCCGCACGCCCTGGAGGCCTGGGCGGCGGTCGCGGAGGCCGCCGAGAGCACCGAGGTGGACACCTATGTCCGCGCGGAGATCGCCGACCACACGGCGATGGGCCGCGGCCCGGAGGGCGTCGAGCTGTTCGAGCGGGCGGCGGAGCTGTACGCGGAGGCCGGCGACGAGGGCGAGGCGATCGCGGCACGCGCGCGTGCGGCCTACGTCCGGGCGCTCTCCGGGGAGCTGGACGAGGCGACGGCGGCGATCGGCGAGCCGTACGACCGGATCCTCGCGCTGTACGCCGACGACGCCACCGGCGTGCGGCAGACGGCGTCCGTGCTGATGAGCCGGGCGCGGATCCTGATGCGGTGGGTGCACGAGCGGTCCGAGGGAGCCGCCGACGCCGAGCAGGCCGTACGGGAAGTGCTGGCGCTCGTCGGCGGGCGCGGCGGGTCCGACCTCCGGCTGGTGTCCCGGGCGGCCGAGGGGCGGGCGATGCTCGCCGAACTGGCCGAGCACGCCGGCGACGGGGAGCGGGCGGGCGAGCTGTTCCGGCAGGCGTCGGCGCAGTTCGTCGGCGCGGAGTTGCCGTGGTTCGCGGTGGAGTACGAGGTGCGGGTGGCCGCGCTCGCCCATGAGCAGGGCGACATGGCCGAGGCGGAGCGGGCGCTGCGTGCGGCCCTGGAGCACGGCGGGCCGTATGTGGAGCCGGTCGGGCGGGCCCAGCTGCATCTCCAGCTCGCCGAGGTGCTCGGCGGCCGGGGCGGGGCCGAGGAGGCCGCCGAGCACGCTTTGGAGGCCGCGCACTGGGCCGACGAGGCCGGGGAGAGCGGCACCCTGGGCGCCTGGGCACGGCACCAGCTGGGCGGCTTCCTGCTGCGGCAGGGGCGGTTCGCGGAGGCCGCCGAGGTGCTGGAGTCGGCGCTGGCCGACCTGAGCGCCGAGACGCACGGCGACGGCGCGGTCGTCCAGACCCAGTGGTGGCTCGGGGACTGTCTGAGCGAGCTCGGCGAACACCACGCGGCGGCCGAACGGCGGCTCCAGGCGGCCGAGATCGCCCGGCACTGGCCCGAGCAGCACGACCACGCCACCCTGGCGCACCTGGCCGCCGAGTCGCTGGGCAACGCGGGGCTGGCCGCCGAGGCGGACCAGGCGTACACGCGCGCGGGCGAGTTGTGGCGGGAGATGGGCAATGTGCACTTCCTGGTCCGCTCGCTGCGGGCGCGCGCCTGGCTGGCGCTGCGTACGGAGGCGGGCGCGGAGGGCGCGCGGAGGCTGATGGCGGCCGCGGTGGCGGAGTGCGAGACGGCGCTGGCGGCGCTCCCCACGCCCGCCGACCCGGCGGCCCGGGAGCGGCTCACCGGTGAACTCGGGCACACCCGCAGGCAGTTCGGTGATCTGCTGGCCCGGTCGGTGCCCGAGGACGCGGAGGACGCGGCGATCCAGGACGCGTTCGAGGCGGCGCTGATGGAGATGACGGCGGCGATCGCCGTCTTCGCCGAGCTGGGCGAGGACGGGCTGCACAGCCGTACCGGCGCCGAGCTCGCGGCGGGCTGGCTGGAGGCCGACCTGAGCCGGCCGGCGGACGCGGCGGCACGCGCGCGTGCGGTGCTGGACGCCTACGAGGGCGCCGACCCGGACGACGACACGGTCCGGGCCCGGCGGGCGGAGGCACGGCAGCTGCTGGAGCCCACGGAGGGGTGAAGGGGCGTGCGGTGGGGGCTCACTCGACGCCGATGAGGAGCGGGGCCCCCTGCCGGCCGCCGTTGTAGACCACCGTGTCGACGGCGAGGTACGCCTCGCGCACCCGTGCCTCCAGGCGTTCGGCGACGCCCTCGGGCGCCTCGTCGCCGAGGACGAGGGTGACCAGTTCGCCGCCGGCCTGGAGCATGCGGTCGAGGACGGTCTCGGCGGTGGCCGTCACGTCCGAGCCGATCACCGCCACGTCTCCGTCGACCAGGCCCAGCACGTCGCCGGCCTGGCAGATGCCGGCCATGGTCCAGGACTGCCGTTCCGCGACCACGACCTCGGCGTAGCGGGTGGCGCCGGCCGCCGAGGTCATCTGGACGACGTCCTCGTCGAAGCGGCGTTCCGGCTGGTGCACCGCGAGCGCGGCGATGCCCTGGACCGCCGAGCGGGTCGGGATGAGGGCGACCCGGATGCCCTCCGCGCGGACCTGCTCGGCCGCCGCGGCCGCCGTGTGCCGAAGGTCGGCGTCGTTGGGCAGCAGCACCACCTCGCGCGCGTGGGCACGTCGTACGGCGTCCACCAGTTCCCCACTGGCGGGCGGCTCCCCGGGGCGTGCGAGCACGGTGGTCGCGCCGGACTCGGTGTACAGCCCGACCAGCCCCTCCCCCGGCACCACGGCCACCACGGCGCGCTGTACCCGCTCGCGCGGTGGCTCCCCGCCGGTGTGCACGTCGCCCGCGCCGAAGTGCGTGATCCGGATCCGGTACGGCCGCCCCGCCTCGACGCCCGCCTCCACGGCGGCGCCGGCGTCGTCGACGTGCACATGGACGTTCCACAGGCCGTCGCCGCCGACCACGACCAGGGAGTCGCCGAGCGCGTCGAGCCGGGTCCGCAGCCGGTCCACGGCGGGGCCCCCGGCCTCCAGGAGGTAGATGACCTCGAAGGCGGGGCCCCCGGCCGACTCGGCGCAGGCGTCGGCCCGGGCGTCGGAAACGGTGTCCACGCGCGCGTGGACGACCGGTACCGCCCCGTACGCGTGTGCGTCGAAGGGCGTCGGGGTCTCCCCCGTGAACGCCTCCACCAGCGCTCCGAGCACCGTGACCAGGCCCCGTCCGCCGGCGTCCACCACCCCGGCCCGCTCCAGGGCGGCCAGCTGTCCCGGGGTCTCCGCGAGCGCCTTGCACGCGCCCTCGTAGGCGGCCCGTGCGATCGTCCCGCAGTCGCCCTCGGTCGCGTCGGCGGCGTCGGCCGCTGCCGACGCGACCGACAGCACCGTGCCCTCGACGGGGTGGGCCACGGCCTGGCGGGCGGCGTCGGCGGCGTGCCGCAGGGCGAGCCGCAGCCCCTCGCCGTCGATGTGAGCCGCCTCACCCTCGGTGAGGACCTGGGCCATGCCGCGCAGCAGCTGCGCCAGGATCGTGCCGGAGTTGCCGCGCGCGCCTATCAGGGCCCCGTGCGCCATCGCGCGGACCGCGTCGGCCAGGGTGGGGATCTCTTCGCCCAGCTCGTAACCGGCGAAGACGGCCTCCACGGCCCCGGTGGCCGACTCCACCGTCAGGTAGAGGTTCGTACCCGTGTCGCCGTCGGCCACCGGGTAGACGTTGATCGCGTCGATCTCCTCGCGCGCCCGGCCGATCGCCCCGAGCGCGAGACCGCACCAGGTGCGTACCGCGAGAGCATCGAAGAATGTCTGCGGCACCTGCGCCACCTGCGCCTCCTTGAGCTGGCCCGACGTGGTCGCAGCGTAGACCCCGGGAGGGTGTCCACCGGAAGTGGGCCGGGAGCCGGCCCCTGAGCTGCCATGCTAGTTTCGTCTAACCGACGCGGCCGTTGTATGCTGCTCCGGTTGCCCGATCTGATCGGGCCATTACCCCTGGCAATGCCACTCAAGATCTCAGATCCCCTGAATCTCGATCCCGGCACGCCGGGATTCAACCGTAAGTGCATCTGAAGTCTTTGGAGTGACCCGTGGCTGCCAACTGCGACGTCTGCGGCAAGGGGCCGGGCTTCGGCAACAACATCTCGCACTCGCACCGCCGTACGTCCCGTCGCTGGAACCCGAACATCCAGCGTGTGCGTACCGTGGTCGGCGGGACGCCGAAGCGCGTGAACGCCTGCACCTCGTGCATCAAGGCCGGCAAGGTCTCGCGCTGACGCACTGCTGCTAGCGCGCGGCCACAGCCGGTTCGCCGCACTGAGCCGGTCCACCTGAGGGTGGACCGGCTTTTTGCCGTGCCCGAAAGCCGGACCCGGTGAGCCGGACCCGGGGGGGGAGGACCGGAAGCCTGCCCGATCAGCCTCCGTGCCCGATCTGCCGCCAACGCCCGATCAGCCTCCGTGCCCGAAAATCGGAACCCCGGCAAACCGGGCCCTGCCAAGCTGGGCGGATGCGTTTCGGCATCCTCGGCCCCCTGGACATCCGCACCGACGACGGCACCCCCATCGACCCCGGCGGCCCCCGCCCCCGCGCACTGCTCACCCTGCTGCTTCTGGACGCCGGCCGCCCGGTCTCCGCGCAGCGCCTCGCCGAGGGCCTGTACGGCGCCGAGCCGCCCGTCGGAGCCGCCAACGCCCTTCAGTCCCAGGTCTCCCGGCTGCGCAGGCGGCTGGCACCGCACGCCGGTATCGATGCCACCGCCGCCGGTTACCGGGTCGCCGTCGCCCCCGACACCGTGGACGTGCACCAGTTCGAAACCCGGTCCGCGGCCGGCCGCGCCGCCCTCGCCGCCGGCGACCACCGGAACGCGGCGGCCCGGCTCCGGGAGGCGCTCACCCTGTGGCGCGGCGCCGCGCTGCCCGACCTCCCGGACGCGCACGCCGAGGCCGCACGGCTCGAGGAGCTGCGGCTGGCCGCCGTACAGGACCGGATCGAGGCGGATCTGGCGCTCGGCGAGGGTTCCGGGCTGGTGGCGGAGGTGCGGGCGCTGCTGGCCGCCCGTCCGCTGAGCGAGCGGCTGTACGGGCAGCTGATGCGGGCCCTGCACGCGAGCGGGCGGCCCGCCGAGGCGCTCACGGTGTTCGAGGAGGCCCGTCGTGCCCTCGCCGACCAGTTGGGCGCCGATCCCTCGCCGGAGCTGTCCGCGCTGCACCTGGAACTGCTCAGGGGAGCGGAGCCCGAGCGGCCCGGGCTGCCGGGCCAGCTCACCCGGTTCGTCGGCCGCGAGCCCGAGCTCGCCCGGATCGCCGACCTCCTGGCCGGCTCCCGCCTGGTCACGCTCACCGGCCCCGGCGGTGCGGGCAAGACGCGGCTGGCGGTCGAGGCGGCGACCAGGATCCAGGCCGCCCGCACGGGAAAGGGCGCGCGCGGGGGCGACGGCGTCTGTTTCGTCGAGCTGGCGCCGCTGGGCGACGGCTCCCAGATCCCGTACGCCGTCCTCACCGGGCTCGGTGTCCGCGAGGGTCTGCGCAGCCCCGCCGCCGACACCACCGACCGACTGCTGGCCGCCCTGGAGGAGCGCGAGTTGCTGCTCGTCCTCGACAACTGCGAGCACCTGGTCGAGGCGGCCGCCAGGATCGCCGCCCTGCTCCTCGCCTCCTGTCCGGGCGTGCGGATCCTCGCCACCAGCCGGGAGTCCCTGAACATCACCGGCGAGGTCCTGGTCCCGGTGCCCCCGCTGCCGCCGGAGCCGGCGGAGCGGCTCTTCCTGGACCGGGCCCGCGCGGTGCGCCCCGGTTTCGACGGCCACGCGCGCGTGCCGCACATCTGCGCCGCCCTGGACGGGCTGCCGCTGGCCATCGAACTGGCGGCGGCCCGGCTGCGCACCCTGACCCCCGACGAACTCGCCGACCGCCTGGACGACCGCTTCCGGCTTCTCTCGCGCGGCGACCGCTCCAAGGCGCCCCGGCACCGCACCCTGCGCGCGGTCGTCGAGTGGAGCTGGGATCTGCTGGACGAGGAGGAGCGGGAGCTGGCGGGCCGGCTGACGGTGTTCTCCGGGGGCGCGACGCTGGCGGCCGTGGAGGCGGTGTGCGGGCTGCCGTATCCGGAGGACCTGCTGGCCTCGCTGGTGGAGAAGTCGTTCCTGGAGGTGTCCGAGGGCCGCTACCGGATGCTGGAGACGATCCGCGCGTTCGCCGCCGAGGGCCTGCCCGACCCGGGTGGCCTGCGGGACGCGCACGCCGGGTACTTCCTGCGGCTGGCCGAGGAGGCCGAGCCGCAGCTCCGGGGCGGCGGGCAGCTGCCCTGGCTGGAACGGCTGTCCGCCGAGCACGGCAACCTGGACGCGGCCCTGCGCCATCTGGTGCGCCACGGCCCGGAGGACGCCCTGCGCCTGATGGCCGTCCTGTCCTGTTTCTGGCGGCTGCGCGGGCTGCACGGCGAACAGGTGACGTCGGCACGCGAACTGCTGGCCGCCGTGGGGGACGCGCCGCCGCCGGGGCTGACGGAGGAATACGTGCTGTGCGCGATCAACGTGATCCTGGGCGACGGCGACCACGCGGCCGGCGGTGCGGCGGGCGGCGACGAAGGGCTCGTCGCGCGCGTGGACGCTCTGATGGCCGGGTGCGAAGGCCCCTTGCGGCTGCCGTACGTCCTCATGCTGTGGTCGATCGCGGCCGGCCCCCGGCCGGCGACCGACGAGCGGGCCCTCGCCCTGGCCGGCGACGACCCCTGGGCGCGTGCGCTGCTCGATGTGGGCCTGGGTTTCCGGGACCTGCTCGCGGGCCGGCCACGGGAGGCGGAGGAGCGCTTCGTCCGCGGGCTGGACGGATTCCGGGCGACGGGTGACCGCTGGGGGATGGCCAACTGCCTCGACCCGCTCGGCATGTCCGCCCACGCGCGCGGGGACTCGCGCCGCGCCCTGGAGCTGCTCGACGAGGGGCTGGCGTACATGCGCGAGCTGGCGGCGCCCGAGGAGACCGCCGACCTGCTGCGCGCCCGGGGCACCGTGCTGCTGCACCAGGGCGACACGGCGGGCGCCGAGGCCCACTTCGAGCAGGCGCTGACCCTCGCCCGTGGTGCCGGGCTCCCCGACAAGGTGGCGGGCGCCCGGCGCGGTCTCGGCGACGCCGCCCGGCTCTCCGGGGACACGGCACGCGCGCGCGTGCACTACGAGAACGCCCTCAGGGAGTGTGCCGCCAACTGGTTCAGCGTCGGCGAGACGGTCCGGATCCTCATCGGGCTCGGCCGCACGGCCGCCACCGAAGGGGACACCGAGGCGGCCCACGACTGGTTCCGGCAGGCCGCCGAACTCGCCGTCGACGGCCCGGGCACCCTCGAACTCGCCGACGCGGCGGAGGCGTTGGCGTCGGTCGCTGACTCGGCCGAGCGGGCCGCCGTACTGCTCGGCGCGGCGACGGCCCTGCGGGGCGCCCGCGCCGAGGCCGACCCGGACGTCGTAAGCGTCGAGCGGGAGGTACGCACGAAGCTGTCGGCCGAAGCCTACGACCAGGCCTTCGACCAGGGCCTACGGCAGCGGTCAGCCGCGGTCAGCGAACGGTAGGAGGACGGTCAGCGCCCCCGCCGAAGCTCATCGCATGACCCAGAACCGCACACCGAAGAACCCCACGCCGAAGAACCCCGCCTGGAAGCACCTCGGCCACCTCAGCGTCCTGATCTCCGGCGCCAGCGTCGCCGGCCCCGCCCTCGCCCTGAACCTCGTCCGGCTCGGCGCCCGCGTCACCGTCGTCGAGAAGGCCCCGGAACTGCGCGGCGGCGGCTTCGCGGTCGACTTCCGCGGCCATGTCCACCGCACCGTCCTGACCTCCATGGGCATCTGGGACGAGGTCCACGCCCGTCAGACCCACATGGGCCGCCAGACCGTCGTGGCCGCCGACGGCAGCCCGCGCGTGGACCTGCCCGCCGAGCTGATGAGCGGGGACGTGGAGATCCTCCGCGGCGACCTCGCACAGCTGATGTACGAGCGCACCGAGGACGACGTCGAGTACGTCTTCGGCGACTCGATCGCCTCCCTCGCCCAGGACGCCGACGGTGTCGACGTCACCTTCGAGCGGGGCGCTCCCCGCCGCTTCGACCTGGTCGTCGGCGCGGACGGCCTGCACTCCCACACCCGCCGGCTCGTCTTCGGCGACGAGTCCCGCTACCTGCGGTTCTTCGACCACTACGTGGCCGGCTTCGACGTCCCCAACCACCTCGGCCTGGACCGCACCGGCCGGGTCCACAGCGAGCCCGGCCGCGCGGCCGTCATCGGCAACTACGACGGCGACCCGGACCGCGCGGGTGCGCTGCTGGTCTTCGGGTCGGAGGAGCTGTCGTACGACCGGCGGGACGTCGCGGCGCAGAAGCGGATCGTCGCGGACCGTTTCGCCGGCTTCGGCTGGGAGGGCCCGGCCCTGCTCAAGGCCCTCGATGAGGCCGACGACCTGTACTTCGACGCGATCGCCCAGATCCACGTCGACCGCCTGGTCGAGGGACGGGTGGCGCTGCTCGGGGACGCCGGGTACGGGGCGACCATGGGCGGGATGGGGACGGGTGTGGCGGTCGTCGGCGCCTATGTCCTCGCCGGTGAACTCGCCCTCGCGGGCGGCGACCACCGCACGGCGTTCGCCGAGTACGAGTCCCGGATCCGGGACTTCGCCAAGGGTTGCCAGAAGATCTCCGGGAACGCGGGCCCGTTCTTCGCCCCGCCGACCGAGCGGCACATCCGCAACCGGGACCGCATGTACCGGGTCCTCGGCTCACGCCCGCTGGCCCGCTTCTTCAAGAGGATGACGGAGAAGGCGGCCACCGGCATCAAGCTGCGGGAGTACCCCTACTGAGGGCCCCGGCCCAGGGCCCAGCCGTGGTCCACCGGCCCGATCCCGGCGCCGAGTGCGAACCCGGCGGCGATCGCCCCGGTGACGTACTCCTTGGCCGCCGCCACCGCCTCCGGCACGGACCGCCCCTTCGCGAGCTGCGACGCGATCGCGGACGCGAGGGTGCAGCCCGTGCCGTGCGTGTGCCGGTTGTCGTGCCGGGGGGCGCGCAGCCGGAACTCGTCGGTGCCGTCCGTGAGCAGGTCCACGGCCTCGCCGGGCAGATGCCCGCCCTTGATCAGCACCCACTTCGGTCCGTACGACAGCACGGCCGCCGCGGCCCGGCGCAGCTCCGTCTCCGACTCGACGTGTACGCCGGTGAGTTGGGCCACCTCGTCGAGGTTGGGGGTGGCCACGGTGGCCAGCGGGAGGAGCTTGGTGCGGACCGAGTCCAGGGCGGAGGCGGCGAGCAGGGAGTCGCCGTGCTTGGAGACGCCCACCGGGTCGACGACCACGGGCGCGTCGGTGCCGGCGATCAACTCCGCCACCGTCTCGACGAGTTCGGCCGAGGCGAGCATCCCGGTCTTCACCGCGTCCACACCGATGTCGTCGACCACGCTCCGGTACTGGGCCCGCACCGCCGCCACCGGCAGCTCCCAGGCGCCCTGCACGCCCACGGAGTTCTGCGCGGTCACCGCCGTGATCACGCTCATGCCGTGCACACCCAGTGCCAGCATCGTCTTCAGGTCGGCCTGGATCCCGGCCCCGCCACCGGAGTCGGAGCCCGCGACCGTCAGCACGCGCGGGAGGCTCATGACTCGATGTCCCCGAAGTGGTCCCAGCCGCCCTTGCTGGTCCAGGGCGCCCCGTCGACGGTCACCTGCGGCAGCGCGGACGGGTTGAGGACCTCACCGATGACCTTCCAGCGGGCGGGCAGCTTCACGTCCGGCGGGAAGGTGGCCACGATCGCGTGGTCCTCGCCGCCGGTCAGCACCCACTGGATCGGGTCGACGCCGACGGCCTGTCCGATGTCGTTCATCTGGGAGGGGACGTCGATCGCGCCGGAGCGGATGTCGATGCGGACCTTGCTGGCCTCGGCGATGTGCCCGAGGTCGGCGATGAGCCCGTCGCTCACGTCGCACATCGCGGTCGCGCCGAGGCCGGCGGCGGCCGGGCCCGCGTGGTAGGGCGGCTCGGGGCGGCGGTGCGCCTCCACGAAGGCGCGCGGCGAGCGGAAGCCCCGGGAGAGCACCGCGTAGCCGGCCGCTGACCAGCCCAGCCAGCCGGTCACGGCGACCAGGTCGCCGGGCTGGGCGCCGGCCCGGGTGACCGGCTCCTGGTTGCGCAGATCGCCGAGCGCGGTGATGGACACCATGATCGTGTCGCCGCGGACCACGTCGCCGCCGACCACCGAGGCGCCGGCCACCTGGCACTCGTCGCGGATGCCGTCCATCAGCTCGCTGGGCCAGGTCACCGGCAGTTCGGCGGGGACGACCAGGCCGAGCAGCAGCGCGGTCGGCACGGCGCCCATGGCGGCGATGTCCGCGAGGTTCTGTGCGGCCGCCTTGCGGCCCACGTCGTAGGCCGTGGACCAGTCGCGGCGGAAGTGCCGGCCCTCCAGCAGGATGTCGGTGCTGGCCACGACCCTGCGGTCGGGCGCGGCGACCACCGCGGCGTCGTCGCCGGGGCCGACCCGGACCGCCGGAGTGGTGGTGAGACGGGAGGTGAGCTCCCTGATGAGCCCGAACTCCCCCAGCTCACCAACAGTGCCCTTCATTGCCCTTACGCCCCTTCTCTGCCTTGCCGTGCCCGCTCGCGCGTCATCATCGTCCTGGATACGGTCGAGGTGACCGTCAACTTCTGTCGTGCCTGCACCCTGGCGCGCAAGCCCCTGTCCGCGCAGGTCTCCCCGCGGTGAGCGGCGACGCGATACCGTGGCGTTCCTTTTCCCCACATGATCCTCGTGGCCGCCCTGGAGGTTCCGTGGTACAGGCGTACATCCTGATCCAGACGGAGGTCGGCAAAGCGTCGACCGTCGCCGAGTTCATCAGCAAGATCCCTGGAGTCATCCAGGCCGAGGACGTGACAGGACCGTACGACGTCATCGTGCGCGCACAAGCGGAGACGGTCGATGAACTCGGTCGGCTCGTGGTCGCGAGAGTCCAGCAAGTGGAGGGCATCACGCGTACTCTGACCTGCCCGGTCGTCCATCTGTAGCCCCCGTCTAGGCTTGGCCGGTGAACATTTTCCGTCACCGGCCATTCGGTCTGCCCGCGCTCGCCGTGCTGATGACCGCGGCGGCGGCCTGCTCCTCGGCAGACGACGCCCCGTCGGCGGCGGTTCCCCGTCCGGGCGCGGCGGTTGCCAAGCTGTGCCGGAACCTCGACGAGGGGTTGCCGAAGAAGGTGGACAAGCTCGCCCGGCGGGACCCCGAGCCCGCCTCCGCGCTGACGGCGGGCTGGGGGGACCCCGCGATCATACTGCGCTGTGGTATCGAGCGGCCTGCGAAGATGGCCGACCCCGAAGCAGACGGGGTCGAGGTCAACGGGGTCGGGTGGCTGCTGGAGCAGGAGGCCGACAAATCGTTCCGGTTCACCACGACGTTGCGGAAGGCGTATGTCGAGGTGACGATCCCTGCGGGGCGGACCGGGGATGGCATGGCGCCGTTGGTGAGCTTGGCGCCTGCCATCAAGAAGGCGATTCCGGAGGGGGTTGCCGACTAGGCGCCGTACATGGAGCCGTCGCGTGTCGGGTGCCGGTGCGTCGTGGCTGGTCGCGCCCACGCGGCGGAGCCGCATGTCAGACACGGCCCCGCGCCCCTTTCGGGGCGCTTCAGCGCAGGCCGGTCGAACGGTTCAGCGCTGCCTGGATCAGGCGGTCGATGAGGTCCGGGTAGCTGACGCCCGTCGCCTGCCACATCTGGGGATACATCGAGATCGGCGTGAAGCCGGGCATCGTGTTGATCTCGTTGATCACGAAGTCGCCGTCCTCCGTGAGGAAGAAGTCCGCGCGGACCAGGCCCTCGCAGGACGCGGCCTCGAAGGCATCCACCGCGAGCGCCTGGATCTCGGCGGTCTCCTCGGGGGTCAGCGGGGCCGGGACGATGCCGGGGGTGGAGTCGATGTACTTGGCCTCGAAGTCGTAGTACGCGTGCGTGCCGGCCGGCGGGATCTCGGCCGGCACCGAGGCACGCGGGCCGTCCTCGAACTCCAGGACGCCGACCTCGATCTCACGGCCGCGCAGCGCCGCCTCGACCAGGATCTTCGGGTCGTGGGTCTGGGCGGTGGCGATCGCCTCGTCCAGGCCGGAGAGGTCGTCGACCTTGGTGATGCCGATCGACGAACCGGCCCGCGCGGGCTTCACGAACAGCGGCCAGCCGTGCTCGCCCGCGAAGTCGACGATCCTCTTGCGGGCGGCGGCCTCGTCCTGCTTCCACTCGCGAGGCCGGATCACCAGGTAGGGGCCGACCTTGAGCCCGAACGAGGTGAACACCCGCTTCATGTACTCCTTGTCCTGGCCGACGGCCGAGGCGAGCACGCCGGAGCCGACGTACGGGACGCCGGAGAGCTCCAGGAGGCCCTGGAGGGTGCCGTCCTCGCCGTAGGGGCCGTGCAGCATCGGGAAGACGACGTCGACCTCGCCGAGCGCCTTGGGCACGGAGCCGGGCTCGCTGTAGACGACCTCGCGGTTGGCCGGGTCGACGGGGAGCAGCACGCCGCCGTCGGTGGACTCGGCGAGGTCCCCGACCTCCGGCGTACGGCGGTCGGTGATCGCCATGCGTTCCGGTGCGTCGGCGGTGAGCACCCAGCGGCCTTCCCTGGTGATGCCGATCGGCAGGACGTCGTACTTCGTCCGGTCGATGGAGCTCAGGACGGCTCCGGCGGTGACCATGGAGATCCCGTGCTCGGAGCTGCGACCGCCGAACACGACGGCCACACGCGGCTTGCGAGCGGGCTGCTCAGGGCTCTGGGGGAGGTTCTCGGTGCTCATATCGGGTTGAGAGTACCCGGTGGTAGGGCCCCGATACAGCGTCCGCGGGGTGCGTTCGCTCAGCGTCGCTCGGGCTTCGCGCTGCGCGACATCAGCTCCTTGAGGGCGACCACGGGCGGCTTGCCCTCGTGCACGATGTCGACCACCGTCTCGGTGATCGGCATCTCCACGCCGTGCCGGCGGGCCAGATCCGCCACGGACTCGCAGGACTTGACGCCCTCGGCGGTCTGCCGGGTGACCGCGATGGTCTCCTCCAGGGTCATGCCCTTGCCGAGGTTGGTGCCGAAGGTGTGGTTGCGGGACAGCGGCGAGGAACAGGTCGCCACCAGGTCGCCGAGACCGGCGAGGCCGGCGAAGGTCAGCGGGTCGGCGCCGAGCGCGACACCGAGGCGGGTGGTCTCGGCGAGGCCACGGGTGATCAGCGAGCCCTTGGCGTTGTCGCCGAGGCCCATGCCGTCGGCGATGCCGACCGCGAGCCCGATGACGTTCTTGACCGCGCCGCCGAGTTCGCAGCCGATGACGTCGGTGTTGGTGTACGGCCGGAAGTACGGCGTGTGGCAGGCGACCTGGAGGCGCTGGGCGACGGTCTCGTCGGTGCAGGCGACCACGGCGAGGGCCGGCATCCGGGCCGCGATCTCCCGGGCCAGGTTGGGGCCGGTGACGACCGCGATACGGTCCTGGCCGACCTTGGCGACGTCCGCGATGACCTCGCTCATCCGCATGGTGGTGCCGAGTTCGATGCCCTTCATGAGGGACACCAGGATGGTGCCGGGCGCGAGCAGCGGCGCCCAGTCCGCGAGGTTGGCGCGCATGGACTGGGACGGCGCCGACAGGACGGTGAAGTCGGCGCCGGCCGCGGCCTCGGCGGGGTCGGTCGTGGCCCGCAGGTTCTCGGGGAGTTCCACGCCGGGCAGGTAGTCGGGGTTGGTACGGCCGGAGTTGATCGCCTCGGCCACCTCCGCCCGCCGCGCCCACAGGGTGACCTCGCACCCGGCGTCGGCGAGCACCATCCCGAAGGCCGTACCCCACGAACCCGCGCTGAAGACCGCCGCCTTGGCAGGCATGCTCACTTGCCGCTCTCCTCTTCCAGACCGCTCTGCGCACGCGTCCGGCGCCGCTGCTCGATCCGCACCTGGCGTGGATCGTAGGGGGTCTCCGGGGCCTTCTCGCCGCGGATCTCCTCCAGCTGGCGGGTGATGGCGGCCATGATGACCTCGGTCGCCTCCTTCAGGACGTCCTGCGTCATGTCCTTGTCGTAGAAGCGCGAGAGGTCGACCGGCGGACCGGCGAGGACGTGGTGGGTCTTGCGGGGCAGCAGGTTGAGCTTCTTCGCGTACGGCGGCAGCAGTTCGTTGGCGCCCCACTGGGCGACCGGGATCACCGGGCACTTGGTCTGCAGGGCGACCCGCGCGGCGCCGGTCTTGGCGGTCATGGGCCACTGGTCCGGGTCGCGGGTGATCGTTCCCTCGGGGTAGAAGGCCACGCACTCGCCGCGTTCCACGGCGTCGATCGCGGCCCGGAAGGCGCTGAGGGCGTCGGTGGACTCGCGGTAGACGGGGATCTGGCCGGTGCCCCGCATGGCGGCGCCGACGAATCCCTTCTTGAAAAGCCCGCTCTTCGCCAGGAATCTCGGAACGCGCCCCGTGTTGTACTGATAGTGCGCGTAGGCGAAGGGGTCGATGTGGGAATTGTGGTTCACCGCGGTGATAAATCCGCCCTCGGCCGGAATGTTCTCCATTCCACGCCAGTCCCGCTTGATCAGGACCACCAGCGGCGGTTTGCAGAGCACCGCAGCGAAGCGGTACCAGAAGCCGATTCTCCGGCGGGGCACGCGCACACCTTCCTCTAGGACTTCTTCCCGGTATCCGGGACTTCTTCTCCCGGACCGGGGGCCGGGAGAAGTGTCGCCCCGGTCCGCCGGTCTGTCGAGGAACACCGTACGCCTCGCTGCCGCGCCTGCCCCGGGGCCCGGGTGACAATGAGGCAACGAGGGAGGGACGGTACGTCGGTGCAGTGGACCTTGGTGATACCCCTCAAGCCCCTGGCGCGAGCCAAGAGCAGGCTCGCGGACACCGCGACGGACGGTGTGCGTCCGGGACTGGCCCTCGCCTTCGCCCAGGACACGGTGGCCGCGGCGCTGGCCTGCCAGGCGGTGAAGGATGTGGCGGTCGTCACGGACGACACGCTGGCCGGGCGCGAGCTCTCGGCGCTGGGCGCGCGGATCGTCCCGGACACGCCGGGAGGCGGCCTGAACGCCGCTCTGCGGCACGGCGCGGCGGTCGTCCGCGCGTCGCGTCCGGAAAGCGCGGTGGCGGCCCTGAACGCCGATCTGCCGGCGTTGCGTCCGCTGGAATTGTCCCGGGTGCTCGACGCGGCCACGGAATTCCCGCGCGCTTTCCTGGCGGACGCGGCGGCTATCGGCACGACCCTGCTGGCCGCGACCCCCGGAAATGAATTGGCGCCCGCATTCGGCCCGGATTCCCGCGCCCGCCACACCGCCTCGGGTGCCGTGGAACTGCCGCTGGCCGGCGTGGAGTCGGTACGCCAGGACGTGGACACCGGCGCGGACCTGCGCACGGCCCTGGCCCTGGGCGTGGGCCCGCGCACGGCGGCGGTGGCGGCGCGGCTGCTGATCCCGGGCCAGTAGGCTGCGCTCATGCAGGCGACCGCATACACGTACGATCCCGAGACCCGCAGCGGCCAGGTGCTACTGGACGACGGGACTCCGGTGCCCTTCGACGGGGCGGCTTTCGCAGCCGGGGGCTTGCGGCTGCTGCGTCCGGGTCAGCGGGTGAGAATCGAGACGGAGGGCGCCGGAGCAGACCTCCGGATCATCCTGGTGACCTTGCAGACACTCTGAGGCGAGTCACCAGGGGCGCGGGCCGTGTCGATGTGCGGCTACCGCCGCGGGGCGCGACCGGCCCCAACGGCGCCGCACCCGAACTCTTGGTACGCCAAAAACACCGCGGGCCGGACTCCCCAGGGGAGTCCGGCCCGTCGCGTGAGTATCCCAACCCCGCAGTGAAGCGAGCCCTGCCCTAGCGCGCGGCCGTCTTCTTGGCGGTGGCCTTGCGAGCCGTCGACTTCTTGGCCGGCGCCTTCTTGGCGGTGACCTTCTTGGCCGGAGCCTTCTTCGCCGCCGCCTTCTTGGCCGTGGCCGTGGTCTTCGCGGTCGCCTTCTTCGCCGTGGTCTTCTTGGCGGCGGCCGTCGTCTTCTTCGCGGCGGCCGTCGTCTTCTTCGCGGTGACCTTCTTCGCGGTCACCTTCTTGGCCGTGCTCTTCTTCGCCGCCGCCTTCTTGACCGTCGCCGAAGCACCGCCGGTCAGGCTGCCCTTGGGCGCCTTCTTGACCGCGACCTCACCGCCGCGCGGGAGCTTCTTCGAGCCGCTCACCAGGTCCTTGAAGCCCTGGCCGGCACGGAAGCGCGGCACGGAGGTCTTCTTGACCCGAACCCGCTCGCCCGTCTGGGGGTTGCGGGCGTAACGCGCCGGGCGGTCCACCTTCTCGAAGGACCCGAAGCCCGTGACCGAGACCCGGTCACCCGCGACGGTCGCGCGGACGATGGCGTCCAGGACCGCGTCGACGGCCTCGGCCGCCTGCTGGCGGCCGCCCATCTTGTCGGCAATCGCTTCTACGAGCTGCGCCTTGTTCACGTCTTCCCCTTCGGAGACATCGCCAGAACGAAAGTGTTCAAGCTTTTTCGCACGTTAGGCAGATATATACCGCAAATCAAACACGAAACGGGCTTATCACCCTTGTGCCGCAACGGATTCGGTCGTCCAGGACGGTCCAGTCAGCGTTCCTCTTCGGGGAATCGACCCGCGTCGAGGTCCGTGTTGAACCGTTCCAGCCGCCTTGCCGCGTCGGCGAGGTCGTGCTTGGCCGCGGCCGTAATGACCAGCAGCTTCCGGGTCAGCGCCATCCGTACGCCCTCCGGGACTTGCAGTGCGCGCACTCTTGTGTGCGCTTCCTTCAGTTGGCCCGCGACCGCCGCATAGAGCTGGAGTTGGCCGTCGTGTTCCATGCACAGATTGTGCCATCTGGGGCGAGTTGTCGCCTGCGCAGGGGGCAACTGCCGCCTCAAATGGCCTTCCGGGCACTTGCGGAAGCCGCGGATACAGCACTCACTTACCCCTACAACATCCTTCCTAACGTGGGAAGTTGGCAAGACCTGCGACAACGCAAGCGTCCGTTCGGGTGCAGACATGGCTGTACCCCCAATCGTGGCGATCGGGGGTACAGGCGAGGCGTGGCGGTGGCTGAAACCAGCCGTATTCAGATGTGGTCGATCAGGCCGGAAGCGGGCTCCGGATCAGGCCTGGAGCGTCCGCGGCTTGTACGTCGGCCGCTTGGCCTCGTACGTGGCGATGTCGGCCTCGTTCTGGAGGGTGATGGAGATGTCGTCCAGCCCGTTCAGCAGCCGCCAGCGGGAGTTCTCGTCCAGCTCGAAGGAGGCGGTGACGCCCTCGGCGCGCACCTCGCGGTTCTCCAGGTCGACGGTGATCTCGGCCTGCGGGTCGTTCTCGGTGAGCTCCTGGAGCGCCTCCACGATCTTCTGGTCCAGGACCACCGTGAGCAGGCCGTTCTTCAACGAGTTGCCCCGGAAGATGTCGGCGAAGCGGGAGGAGATCACGGTCTTGAAGCCGTAGTTCTGCAGGGCCCAGACGGCGTGCTCACGGGAGGAGCCGGTGCCGAAGTCGGGGCCGGCGACCAGGACGGACGCCCCCTGCCGCTCGGGCCGGTTGAGCACGAACTCGGGATCTTTGCGCCAGGCCTCGAACAGCCCGTCCTCGAAACCGTCCCTGGTGACCTTCTTGAGCCAGTGAGCAGGGATGATCTGGTCGGTGTCGACGTTGGAGCGGCGCAGCGGGACGGCCCGGCCGGTGTGCGTGGTGAAAGCTTCCATGGCTGATCAGACTCCAGCGGGCGTACGAACGTCGGCGTCGGACAGGTCGGCGGGCGAGGCCAGGTGGCCCAGGACGGCCGTGGCGGCCGCGACCTGCGGCGACACCAGGTGGGTACGGCCGCCCTTGCCCTGCCGGCCCTCGAAGTTGCGGTTGGAGGTGGACGCGGAGCGCTCCCCCGGGGCCAGCTGGTCCGGGTTCATGCCCAGGCACATTGAGCAGCCCGCGTGCCGCCATTCGGCGCCGGCGTCCTTGAAGACGACGTCCAGGCCCTCGGAGACGGCCTGCAGACCGACTCGCGCGGAGCCGGGGACGACCAGCATCCGTACACCGTCGGCGACTTTGCGGCCCTCGACGATCGCGGCGGCGGCGCGCAGGTCCTCGATGCGGCCGTTGGTGCAGGAGCCTACGAAGACGGTGTCCACCTTGATGGACCGCAGCGACTGACCGGCCTCCAACCCCATGTACTCCAGAGCCTTTTCGGCGGCGAGGCGCTCCGAAGCGTCTTCGTACGAAGCCGGGTCGGGGACGTCCGCCGAAAGCGGTGCGCCCTGGCCGGGGTTGGTGCCCCAGGTGACGAACGGCGAGAGGGCGGCGGCGTCGATGTGCACCTCGGCGTCGAAGACCGCGTCCTCGTCCGTCCTCAGGGTCTTCCAGTACTCGACCGCCGCGTCCCAGTCGGCGCCCTCGGGGGCGTGGGCGCGGCCCTTGATGTACGCGAAGGTGGTCTCGTCGGGGGCGATCATGCCCGCGCGGGCGCCGGCCTCGATGGACATGTTGCAGATGGTCATGCGGGCCTCCATCGAGAGCTTCTCGATGGCGGAGCCGCGGTATTCCAGGATGTAGCCCTGGCCGCCGCCGGTACCGATCTTGGCGATGATCGCCAGGATCAGGTCCTTGGCGGTGACGCCCTCGGGCAGTTCGCCGTCGACCGTGATGGCCATGGTCTTCGGGCGGGCCAGCGGCAGCGTCTGGGTGGCCAGCACATGCTCCACCTGGGAGGTGCCGATACCGAACGCGAGCGCGCCGAAGGCGCCGTGCGTGGAGGTGTGCGAGTCGCCGCAGACGACGGTCGTGCCGGGCTGCGTCAGACCCAGCTGCGGGCCGACGACGTGCACGACACCCTGCTCGACGTCGCCCAGCGGGTGCAGCCGGACGCCGAAGTCGGCGCAGTTCTTGCGCAGTGTCTCCAGCTGGACGCGCGAGACCGGGTCCGCGATGGGCTTGTCGATGTCGAGGGTGGGGGTGTTGTGGTCCTCGGTCGCGATGGTGAGGTCGAGGCGGCGCACCTGGCGGCCGTTCTGGCGCAGACCGTCGAAGGCCTGCGGGCTGGTCACCTCGTGCAGCAGGTGCAGATCGATGAAGAGGAGGTCGGGCTCGCCCTCGGCGCGCCGGACGACGTGGTCGTCCCAGACCTTCTCCGCGAGTGTCCTACCCATCGCTTTCCCTCCGGCCGGCAGACGTGCACCGGCCCAACTAGAGATCTTGAGGTAGCGGCTGCCCGTTCTCCGGGCCCCTGAAGTCGTGGTTCCGGGCGTCCGCCGCCGGGCCCGTCGGTCCGCGGGCCACTGTGTCTCTCCAGAGTGGCGCGTTCCACCGAAAATTGAACTTGCGTTTCACAGAGTGAGACGTGAGTATCGTTGCATGGACAACAGTAGCGGCGTCGGCGTTCTGGACAAGGCGGCCCTTGTCCTGAGCGCTCTGGAGTCCGGTCCGGCCACCCTCGCGGGTCTGGTCGGGGCCACCGGACTGGCACGACCCACGGCTCACCGGCTGGCCGTGGCTCTGGAACACCACCGCATGGTGGCACGCGACATGCAGGGCCGTTTCATTCTCGGTCCGCGACTCGCGGAACTGGCCGCGGCGGCCGGCGAGGACCGCCTGCTCGCGACGGCGGGCCCGGTGCTCACGCACCTCCGGGACATCACCGGCGAGAGCGCGCAGCTCTATCGCCGCCAGGGTGACATGCGGATCTGCGTGGCCGCGGCGGAACGCCTGTCCGGTCTTCGGGACACGGTCCCGGTCGGCTCGACGCTGACGATGAAGGCGGGTTCCTCCGCGCAGATCCTGATGGCCTGGGAGGAGCCGGAGCGGCTGCACCGCGGCCTCCAGGGCGCGCGCTTCACGGCGACGGCCCTGTCGGGTGTCCGCCGCCGCGGATGGGCGCAGTCCATCGGCGAGCGCGAGCCGGGGGTCGCGTCGGTGTCGGCGCCGGTGCGGGGGCCTTCCAACCGGGTGGTGGCGGCCGTCTCCGTCTCCGGCCCCATCGAGCGCCTGACCCGTCACCCCGGGCGCATGCACGCCCAGGCCGTGATCGACGCGGCGGGCCGCCTCTCCGAGGCACTGCGCCGCACCGGCTGACGCTCCCTACCGGAAGGGGCCCGCCTCAACGCCGCGGCAGGCCTCTTCCGACGGAAGTGCAACTCCCTAGAGACGCGGGGAACTGCGCGACCAGCCACGTGCTGCCCACGCTCGCCCAGTGACCGCAGCCCCCACGGCGCAGAATGTGCCACCACAAGCCGTCAGCCGTCGGCGACGCCTCGTGGCGGATCGCGCAGTTCCCCGCGCCCCTACGGGGCGCTCCGGTAAGCGAACCGGTCCTTCCCGTAGCGCCCCCGGCGCTCCAGCGGCAGCACTCCGCTCGCCGCGCCCAGGCCGAACTCCGGCATGTCGAAGTAGATCGACTCGTACCCGCCCTCGGGCGCCACGTATGTCTCGTGCCACAGGCCCACATGGCCGCGGACCTTCCCCGCGCGCTCCTTGCGGTTGACGATGCTCCACATCCTGTGATGCAGCGTCTCCGGCGAGCTCGCGTACGCGTACAGCTTCTCCTTCGACTCCCAGTACTGGACGACGTAGTACGTCCGCGGTGAGGCCGTCAGCAGGACGCGCCCCAGCAGCCCGCGGCCGGGGTCCCGTTCGAGCTCCCGCAGCATGCGGAACATCGACAGCCCGACCGGCAGCCACTGGTGGACCGCCCAGAAGTGATTGACGCGCATGCCGATCAGCAGGACCACCGCGTCACCCTCACGAGCCGCGGTCGTACGGCCCGGAATCGGTTTGGCGAACATGACGACACCCCCGGATCCTCATCGGATAGCAGCACTATCCTTCTCTTGGATGCTTGGATAGTGGCACTTACCAAGGAAGGGCGCAAGACATGCGGCTTGCCCAGCTGAGCGAGCGCAGCGGCGTGTCCGCCGCGACGATCAAGTACTACCTGCGCGAAGGCCTGTTGCCGCCGGGCCGCCAGGTCAACACCACCACCGCGGAGTACGACGAGGAGCATCTGCGCCGGCTCCGTCTGGTCCGCGCGATGATCCAGGTCGGCCGGATCCCCGTCGCGACGGTCCGCGAGGTGCTCGGGCATGTCGACGACGACTCGCTGGGCCGCACGATCAGGGTGGGCGCGGCGCTGTGGGCGCTGCCACAGGTCCCGGAACCGGACGACGAGGACGAGTTCGTGCGGAGCGCGCACCGGGAGGTCGGCACTCTGCTGGACGTCCTCGGCTGGGAGAACGCCAAGCAGCTCACGACCATCTCCCCCGCGTACCGTCGGCTGGTGGTCGCGGTGGCCGCGTTCCGCCGGCTCGGTTACGACTGGGACGCCGAACTGCTCGTCTCGCACGCGAAGTTGATGCACCAGGCGGCGATCACCGACCTGGACTTCCTGGAGACGCACGCGTCGGAGGAGGAGAAGGTGGAGGTCGCGGTGGCCAGCGCGGTCCTGGTGGAGCCGATGCTCCAGGCGCTGCACCGACTGGCCCAGGAGGAGGAGACGGCCCGCCGCTACGGCTTCGAGTGAGCCGCACGACATACGGCGGCACGACGAAGGCCCCCCACCGAAGTGAGGGGCCTCGCTCTGCTTTCCCTGTACCCCCGACCGGATTCGAACCGGCGCTACCGCCTTGAGAGGGCGGCGTGCTAGGCCGCTACACAACGGGGGCGTGGATCTTGCGTTTCCGCAGATCCGAGCTGGTCTACCTGGACTCGAACCAAGACTAACTGAACCAGAATCAGTCGTGCTGCCAATTACACCATAGACCAATGACGGTTTAGACCAGTTCGTACCCCCGACCGGATTCGAACCGGCGCTACCGCCTTGAGAGGGCGGCGTGCTAGGCCGCTACACAACGGGGGCCCTAGCGATCCTTCGATCACCGTACCCCCGACCGGATTCGAACCGGCGCTACTGCCTTGAGAGGGCAGCGTGCTAGGCCGCTACACAACGGGGGCTTGCGGATGTGATCCGCGCGTGCAGATGAGCTCTGCGAGCTGGCCTACCTGGACTCGAACCAAGACTAACTGAACCAGAATCAGTCGTGCTGCCAATTACACCATAGGCCACTGGAACGCAAGCCCCTGAGGGGATCTTGTTCTAGCTTCGCGCCTTCGGTTCCGGCCTTTCGGCCCGCTCCCCGGCGGCGCAGGAAGAACATTACCTGAAGGTGGACGGGGCTCCAAAACGGGTATCGGCGCGGAGGATCGCGGGCAGTTCGGCGAGGGAGCCGATCCGGTGGCCGCCGGCCGGCGCGCTCCCGGCCCCGTGCCGGTCCAGCCAGACGGACAGCAGTCCGGCGTCCGCGGCACCGCGTCCGTCGATCTCCGGGTGGTCGCCGACGTACGCGACCTGGTGCGGGGCGAGTTCCAGCGCCTCGCAGGCGGCGAGGAAAGCGCCGGCCGCAGGCTTGGAGACGCCCAGTTCGGCGGCGCAGAGGATCGCCTCGAAGCGGTCGTGGACACCGAGCGTGCGCAGTTTGTGGTCCTGGACGTGGAGACTCGAGTTGGAGAGCACGGCGTGTCGGTGGCTGTCCGCGAGCGCGTCCAGGGCGGGCAGGACGTCAGGGAAGAGGACCCAGACGGCCTCGTAGTGCGTCCGGTACCGGCGAAACCAGTCGTCGGCCTCGGCGTCGGTGAGCTCCGTCTCCAGGAACACCCGTACCCGTTCGCGCCGCTGGTCCTCGAAGGAGAGGCCGCCCGCCGCAAACCGCGCCCACTGCTGTTCGGTGATCTCCCGCCACCGCACCAGCGCCGCCTCCGCGCTCTCCCAGCGCGCGAGCAGCCCCTCCGCCGCCAGATGCGCCCGCATGCCCTCGCGGTCGGCGCTCGTGTAGTCGAAGAGAGTGTCGTCCACGTCCCAGACCACGGCACGAACAGTCATGACCCGACGATAACGCGCGCCGGACGGGCACCTCGGCGAAAGAGGTCAGGCGTGGATACCCCACCAGGTGAAGCGGCCGGGCTCGATGCCGTACTGGTCCACGACGCTGTACGGGCTGCTGTACACGGCATCACCGTTGGAGGAAGTGCGGAGCATGTCGCTGTTGTAGTTCGTCAGCGCCTCCCCGTAGTCCCACCACTGCCCGGTACTGCCGCCGCAGGGGCTCGTCCACACCACGTTCGTCGCGGTCTTCTGGTCCGTGGTGAGGCAGTCGCCGTTGGCCCTGCTGACCAAACGGTGGAACGTGTTGCCGGTGAGGTCGGTGAACGCCTCGCTCCCCCAGTACCAGTTGCGGCTGGACAGCGAGTCGTTACAGGTGTCCGACCAGACGCTGGCAGTCGTACCGGATGCGGTGAGGCAGGTGCCTTCGTACTCGTTCGTGAACGTCCAGTTGGTAGCGGCGGACGCCGGGGTCAGCATGCCCGCGGCGACAAGCATCACGGATGCGAGGCCAGCAGGAACAAGCAGTCGCTGTGCAGTTCTCCAGGGTGACATGAGGCGAGATTGCCGAAACCTTGTGAAGATCACACAAACCCGCCATGAACACTTCACCGCCCTCGTGCTCAGCAGAGAGAGTGGCACCCGCCCGGTACGACGAAGGGACGGCCCCGCGATGAACCGGGGCCGCCCCTCACGCGCGCGTGCCTACGCGCTCAGCTTCGCCAGCGCCGCGTCGATCCTCGCCAGGGTCTTCTCCTTGCCCAGGATCTCCAGGGACTCGAAGAGCGGCAGGCCGACCGTGCGGCCGGTGACGGCCACCCGGACCGGGGCCTGGGCCTTGCCGAGCTTGAGGCCGTGGGCCTCACCGGCGGCCAGGACGGCCTCCTTCAGGGACTCCGGAGAGGTCCAGTCGGCCGACTCCAGCTTCTCCCGGGCCGTGGCCAGCAGGGCGTCGCTGCCCTCCTTCATCGCCTTCGTCCACGACGCCTCGTCGGAGACCGGCTCGGGCAGGAACAGGAAGTCGACGTTGTCGGTGATCTCCGACAGGACCTTCAGGCGGGTCTGGGCGTGCGGGGCGATCGCGTGCCACTTGGACTCGTCGAAGTCCGCCGGGTCCCAGGGGGCGAAGGGGGCCTTCAGCCAGGGGGCGCAGCGCTCCGTGAAGTCCTTCACATCCAGCAGGCGGATGTGGTCGGCGTTGATCGCCTCGCACTTCTTGAGGTCGAAGCGGGCCGGGTTGGGGTTCACGTCGGAGATCTCGAAGGCGGCCACCATCTCCTCGATCGAGAAGATGTCCTGGTCCGCGGAGAACGACCAGCCGAGCAGCGAGAGGTAGTTCAGCAGGCCCTCGGGGAGGAAGCCGCGCTCGCGGTAGAGGTTGAGCGAGGACTCCGGGTCGCGCTTGGAGAGCTTCTTGTTGCCCTCCCCCATGACGTAGGGGAGGTGGCCGAAGGCCGGGATCTGCTGGGCGATGCCGAGTTCGGTCAGCGCCTTGTAGAGGCCGATCTGGCGCGGGGTGGAGGAGAGCAGGTCCTCGCCGCGCAGGACGTGGGTGATCTCCATCAGGGCGTCGTCGACCGGGTTGACGAGCGTGTACAGCGGTGCGCCGTTCGCGCGGACGATGCCGTAGTCCGGGACGTTCTCCGGGGTGAAGGTCAGCTCGCCGCGGACCAGGTCCGTGAAGGTGATCGTCTCGTCGGGCATCCGGAAGCGGACGATCGGGGCGCGGCCCTGGGCCTTGTACTCCTCGACCTGCTCGGCGGTGAGGTCGCGGCAGTGGCCGTCGTAGCCGGACGGCCGGCCGGCCGCGCGGGCGGCCTCACGGCGGGTGTCCAGCTCCTCCTGGGAGCAGTAGCAGTGGTAGGCGTGGCCGGCGTCGAGCAGCTTCTGGGCGACGTCCTTGTACAGGTCCATGCGCTGCGACTGGCGGTACGGCGCGTGCGGGCCGCCGACCTCGGGGCCCTCGTCCCAGTCGAAGCCCAGCCAGCGCATCGCGTCGAGCAGCTGGTTGTACGACTCCTCGGAGTCGCGGGCCGCGTCGGTGTCCTCGATGCGGAAGACCAGCGTGCCCTGGTGGTGCCGGGCGAAGGCCCAGTTGAACAGGGCGGTGCGGACCAGGCCCACATGGGGGTTACCGGTGGGCGAGGGACAGAAACGGACGCGGACGGGGGAGCCGGGTGCGCTAGCCACGCTTGACAACCTTGTTGGTGAGAGTGCCGATGCCTTCGATGGTGACGGCGACCTCGTCGCCGACGTTGAGGGGGCCTACCCCTGCCGGGGTGCCGGTGAGGATCACGTCGCCGGGGAGCAGCGTCATGGCCTCGGTGATGTTGACGATCAGGTCCGCGATGGGATGGATCATCTCGCTCGTCCGGCCTAGCTGGCGCTGTTCGCCGTTGACCGTGAGCTGGATCGTCAGGTCGGACGCGGTGGCGAGGTCCAGGTCGGTCTCCACCCAGGGGCCGAGCGGGCACGAGGTGTCGAAGCCCTTGGCCCGGGCCCACTGCTTCTCGCGCTTCTGGACGTCGCGGGCGGTGACGTCGTTGGCGCAGGTGTAGCCGAGGATGACGTCCTGGACGCGCTCGCGCGGGACCTCGCGGCACATGCGGCCGATGACCACGGCCAGTTCGGCCTCGTGGTGGAGGTCCTGGGAGAACGAGGGGTACTGGATGTCGTCGCCGGAGCCGATCACCGAGGTGGACGGCTTGAAGAAGGCGAAGGGGGCGTCCGGGACCTCGTTGCCCAGCTCCCGCGCGTGCTCCGCGTAGTTGCGGCCGTAGGCGACGACCTTGTTCGGGAGCACCGGCGGGAGCAGCCGTACCTTGTTCAGCGGGACCTTCGTGCCGGAGAGCTCGAAGTCCGTGAACGGAATGCCCTTGATGATGTCGAGGACGAGTTCGTCCTGCTTGTCGCCCTCGACGGCGCCGAAAGCGACGTTCCCGTCGATGGAGAACCTGGCGATGCGCACGGGATCCTTGCGCCCCTCACTGAGCCGGCTGGAGTCTGACGCTCCAGGCTAACGCGGCAAGGGGTGGCCGCCGTGAAAACAACCCGGTGACCGGGTGAGTGAGTGAACGGCGGCCGTGACCCGTACTGACGGCTGCGCGGCTGCGCGGCTACGCGGCTACTCGGCGACCGAGGTCGTGGCCGGGATCTCCATGAGGATGGTGCGCCGCGGGTTGGCGGTCTGGGCGGGGAGGTCGAGGGAGTGCTCGGGGAGTTCGGGGGTCTGCAGTTCCTCGGCGTCCTTGAGGTGGGCGAGGGTGGTGCGCCGGGGGTTGGCTATGTTGCGGAACATCATGGTCGTCTTCACGGTTGTAGTGGACCCCGTCGTGTGTGGGTTGGCAGAGACATCCCTCTTGTAAAGCGCCAGGCTAAACATCGAATTCCCGGCGGAAGCCGCCAACTACCTGTGATCCACGTGTGAGTTTGCTCACGAACCCGAAGGCGAAACGGTCATTTCGGGCTGACAAGTCACCGCAATGAAACGGACATTGGCGAACTGAAGATGTCATTCCGCTCCTGATCATGGCGACTGGGACACGCCCCCCGGGCCTGTGACTGGCAGGGATACGTCCGTTATGTACGCGATCAGCTTCGACATCTCGTAACGTGTCACTCACACGCTGTCACGGAGGTCACAGCTCGGCTCACGGCCCTTGTTGGAGATCCGGCACTGTGCTGGAATTCCACGGACCGCCGCGGGATCGAGCCGGCGCGCAGGGGGCGCAACGCAGCGCCGGGTGGCGGCGAGACAGGGGGATCCAGCGCCGGTCACACTCACGACCAACAGGGGGCGCGCATTCAGGGCGCTCCCCCCTATCAACGCCGACACCGTGTCTCTCCGTTCAGCGGAGGGGCGCCTGGTCCAGAGGTTGCGACGCTAGTGCAGGGACGTTTCAAGAGGGATGGCAGCGCTTCGGCGGAGCCGGAGGCGCACGGCGGGACCGACCGCGGTTCCTCGCCCCAGCACGCCCAGAACCCGGGCCCGGCCCAGGTCGGCGGTGACGGCGGTGAGCGCTCCGGGCGCCCCGCCGTGTCGGCGTCTTCGGCGTCCTCGGGATCTTCGGGCCCCCAGCCGACAGCCGCGCCGACACCCGCGGTCAAGCCCGCCAAGGGCCCGTCGAACCCCGGCTCGCGCATAGCCCTGCGCAACTGGCGCATCTCCACGCGCCTGGTGTCGCTGCTCGCGCTCCCCGTGGTGGCGGCGACGACGCTGGGCGCGGTGCGCATCAACCAGTCGCTCGACTCCATCCAGGAGCTCGACAACATCAAGCTGCTGACGGACATGACCAAGCAGGCGACCGAGCTGGCCGTCGCGCTCCAGGACGAGCGCGACGACACGGCCGGTCCGCTGGCGCACGGTCAGTCGACCAGCAGCCTCGCGATCAGGGACCAGGAGGCGCAGACCGACCGCGCCCGCGACAACTTCCTCAACGCCTCCGAGGAAATCGACACCGCGAGCAAGAACGGTCAGCTCCAGGGCGTACGCGACAGCCTCGTCGGCCTGGCCGGCCAGCTGGACGACCTGGCGAAGATCCGCAAGGACGCCTATCAGCAGAAGGAGAACTCGACCCAGACGGTCGAGTCCTACCACCGGCTGATCACCCAGCTGATCGACCTCTCCCAGGACATGGCGCAGGCCTCCAGCAACCCGGAGATGATCCAGCGCACCCGCGCCCTGGCGGCGTTCTCCACCGCCAAGGAGTACGCGTCCGTGCAGCGCGCCGTCATCGCCGCGGCCCTGCCCGCCAACAACACCACCGCCGGCGACCTCTCCGAGAACGACCGCCTGTACGGCGAGTCCGCCCAGGAGAGCGAGACCTCCGAACTGACGATCTTCCGGAAGATCTACGCCGGCAACGCCGCGACCCTGCTGGAGCCGATCGAGGGGAAGAACCCCACGATCGAGGCCGCCGACACCTACGCCAAGCGTGCGCTCGGTGCCCAGAACGGTCTCAACGAGCTGAGCAAGCGGTCGTACAAGGACTGGGTGGACGACAGCTCGACCAAGATCGAGCAGATGGAGAAGATCGAGCACTCGCTGCTCGAGGACATGGAGCAGAAGGCCCGCGAGCTGCGGTCCTCCTCCGAGCAGGAGGCCATCCTCTCCGGTGCGCTGATCCTGCTCGTCCTCGGTGTGTCGCTGGTCGGCGCCTTCATCGTGGCCCGCTCCATGATCCGCTCGCTGCGCCGCCTCCAGGAGACCGCCACCAAGGTCGCCCAGGACCGGCTGCCCGAGCTGGTCAAGCAGCTGTCCGAGTCCGACCCGCAGGACGTCGACACGTCCGTGGAGTCGGTCGGTGTGCACTCCCGGGACGAGATCGGCCAGGTGGCCGCGGCCTTCGACGACGTGCACCGCGAGGCGGTCCGCCTCGCCGCCGAGCAGGCCCTGCTGCGGGGCAACGTCAACGCGATGTTCACCAACCTCTCGCGCCGCTCCCAGGGCCTCATCCAGCGTCAGCTCTCGCTCATCTCCGAACTGGAGTCCCGCGAGGCCGACCCGGACCAGCTCTCCTCCCTCTTCAAGCTCGACCACCTCGCGACCCGTATGCGCCGTAACGGTGAGAACCTCCTGGTTCTCGCCGGTGAAGAGCCCGGCCGTCGCTGGACCCGCCCGGTCCCGCTGGTCGACGTGCTCCGCGCCGCCGCGTCCGAGGTGGAGCAGTACGAGCGCATCGAACTGGCCGCCGTGCCGACGACCGAGGTCGCCGGCCGCGTGGTCAACGACCTCGTGCACCTGCTCGCCGAGCTCCTCGAGAACGCCACCTCGTTCTCGTCGCCGCAGACCAAGGTCAAGGTCACCGGTCACGCGCTGCCCGACGGCCGCGTCCTGATCGAGATCCACGACACCGGTATCGGCCTCTCCCCCGAGGACCTCGCGGCGATCAACGAGCGGCTCGCCTCGCCGCCCACCGTGGACGTCTCCGTCTCCCGCCGCATGGGCCTCTTCGTGGTCGGTCGTCTGTCCCAGCGGCACGGCATCCGCATCCAGCTGCGCCCGTCCGACTCCGGCGGTACGACCGCGCTGGTCATGCTCCCCGTCGACGTCGCCCAGGGCGGCAAGAAGCCCGCTCCCGGCAAGCCCGGCGCCCCGGCGTCGTCCGGCGGTCCGGCCGCCGCACAGGCAGCGGCCGGTGCGGCCGCGGCCCGGCGCGGCGGCCAGGGCGGTGTCGGCGGTTCGCTCGGCGCGGGTGCCCCCGCCGCGGCCCTCGGCGGCGGTGCCGCCGGTGCGCGCGGTGGCGCCCTCGGTGCCGGCGGCCCCTCCGGCGGCGGACTGCTCGGCGCCGGTGCGGCTCCGCGCGGCCAGGTCGGCGCGGGCCAGGGTCCTCGGGCCGCGCTGCCCGGCGCGGGCCCGAACGGCGGCCGTCCCGGTGCGCCGGGCGGCGCGCGCGGCCAGCAGGGTCCGGCGGCTCCCCCGCAGGGCCGGCCCAACGGCGGCGGCGGTGCCTTCGGCGACCAGGACGCGTTCGGCAACCGGCAGGACTCCTTCGGGGGGCAGGACGCCTTCGGCAACCGGGCCCCGGTCCCGCCGCAGCGCTCCGCCTCCCCCTCCGACCAGGGCCGTCAGCCCCAGCTGCCGCCGCGCGGTGGCCCGCGGGCCGAGCTGCCCGGCGGCAACCCGCCGCAGGGCAGGCCCAGCTGGAGCGACGACAACGCCCAGCCGCCGCTCTCCCGTGCCTCGCTGGACACCCCGCGCGGCCACGACGAGCAGGACCCGGCCCACACCGCGCCGATGCCCCGCATCGACGACCGGCAGGGCATGGGCGCCACCTCGCAGATGCCGGCGATCCCGCAGGGGCCGTCGTCCACCGGCGAGTTCCCGCGGCCGGACTTCAACCAGCCGAACGGCTCGCAGAACACCGGCTCGTTCCCCCGCCCGGGCATGAACGGACCGCAGGACACCGGCTCGTTCCCCCGCCCCGGCATGAACGGACCGCAGGACACGGGTTCCTTCCCGCGTCCCAACGTCAACGGCCAGCAGGACACCGGTTCCTTCCCGCGCCCCGGCGCGAACGGACCGCAGGACACGGGTTCCTTCCCGCGTCCCAACGTCAACGGCCAGCAGGACTCGGGGCAGTTCGTCCGCTCCGATGTCTTCGGCGGGTCGACCGGGCCGCAGGGCGGCTCCCAGAACACCGGGCAGTTCGCCGCCCCGCAGAACTACGACAACGGCTCCACCGGCCAGTTCGCCACGCCGTCCTACGACAACGGCTCCACCGGCCAGCACTCCCTGCCCGGCCGCCAGAACGGCTACGCGGCCAACAGCCAGTACGGCAACGGCCAGTACGGCAACGGGCAGAACGGCAATGGCCAGAACGGCACGGGCCAGTTCGAGCGGCCGGGGACCAACGGCCGCGGCATGGACTTCGGCGCGCCGCAGCGTCCGCCGGTCCCGCCCGCGCCGCCGGCCCGTCAGGAGCCCGAGGCGCTGCCCCCGGCCAGCGGTCCCGGTGACGGTCGTACCCCGCTGTACGACACGCTGGAGACCAACTGGTTCCACGGCGGCCAGCAGGAGCAGCAGCACCCGCAGAGCAACGGCCACGGAAACGGCTCGGCGCCGGTCCCGCCCGTTCCTGCCCAGCCGCCGGCCCCGGCCGCCGCGGCCCCCCAGCGTCCCGCCCAGGCAGCCTGGCGCACCTCCCCGAACGACGACCTCGTCCGGCAGGCGGAGCGTGTACGGCAGCCGGCGGCGGGCGGTGTCACCACCTCCGGTCTGCCGCGCCGGGTACCCAGGGCGAACCTCGTCCCGGGCACGGCTCAGCAGCAACAGCACCACACCGGTCCGCAGGTCTCGCGTGCGCCTGATGACGTCCGCGGCCGGCTGACCAATCTCCGTCGGGGTATCGCGCAGGGACGGCAGGCCGGTACCGGCCCGCAGACCGGCAGCTTCCCGAGCCCCACTCACCAGCAGGAGCGTTAGTTGAGTCCGATGAGCCAGGCGGCACAGAACCTCAACTGGTTGATCACCAACTTCGTGGACAACACCCCAGGTGTGTCCCACACCGTCGTCGTATCCGCCGACGGTCTCCTTCTGGCGATGTCCGAAGGCTTCCCGCGTGACCGTGCCGACCAGCTGGCGGCCGTCGCGTCCGGACTCACCTCGCTGACGGCCGGGGCATCCCGGATCTTCGAGGGCGGCGACGTCGCACAGACGGTCGTCGAGATGGAACGCGGCTTTCTTTTCCTGATGTCCGTCTCGGACGGGTCGTCCCTCGCGGTCCTGGCCCACCCCGAGTGCGACATCGGCCTCGTCGGCTACGAGATGGCGCTCCTGGTCGACCGCGCGGGCGCGGTGCTCACGCCCGACCTGCGCGCCGAACTGCAAGGCAGTCTGCTCCACTGACAGCCCGGATCCAACCCACCTCACCAAATCACCGTCCGGCCGCCACAATCCCCCCACCGGCCACGTCCGACGGCACGACTGACCGACTTGCTGTCCCGCCCGGAGGAACGATGACCCCGCCCACCGCCTCTCATGATCCGTACGCGGAGCCGTACGGGGACGAGGGCGACCAGCCGCTGGTACGTCCTTACGCGATGACCGGCGGCCGGACACGGCCGCGCTATCAGCTCGCCATCGAGGCGCTGATCAGCACGACGGCCGACCCGGCAGCGCTCATGGGGCTGCTCCCGGAGCACCAGCGCATCTGCCACCTGTGCCGTGAGGTGAAGTCGGTGGCCGAGGTCTCGGCGCTGCTCGCCATGCCGCTCGGTGTGGCCCGGATCCTGGTGGCCGACCTCGCCGAGGCCGGCCTGGTCGCCATCCACCAGCCGGGCGGCGACGAGAACAACGGTGGCGCACCTGACGTGACGCTGCTCGAAAGGGTGCTCAGTGGACTTCGCAAGCTCTGACGGAGGTCGGGCCACCACCTCCGCGAAGATCGTGGTGGCGGGCGGCTTCGGCGTCGGCAAGACCACGTTCGTGGGAGCGGTCTCCGAGATCAACCCGCTGCGCACGGAGGCCGTGATGACGTCCGCCTCGGCGGGCATCGACGACCTGACCCACACCGGGGACAAGACCACCACCACGGTGGCCATGGACTTCGGACGTATCACGCTCGACCAGGACCTGATCCTGTACCTGTTCGGCACGCCGGGCCAGGACCGCTTCTGGTTCATGTGGGACGACCTGGTCAGGGGCGCCATCGGCGCCGTCGTCCTGGTGGACACCCGCCGGCTCGCCGACTGTTTTCCGGCGGTGGACTATTTCGAGAACAGCGGTCTGCCGTTCGTCATAGCGCTCAACGGCTTCGACGGGCACCAGCCCTACACTCCCGAAGAGGTCCGCGAGGCGCTGCAGATCGGCCCGGACGCGCCGATCATCACCACGGACGCCCGGCACCGTGCCGACGCCAAGAGCGCGCTGATCACTCTGGTGGAGCACGCTCTCATGGCACGGCTGCGGTAGCAGCCAAGTCGTTCGTCGTGTACGGCAGTTGTCGTACGGAAACCGGAGCCGACTGTGGCCTTTGACACGGTCGGCTCCGGTGTTCATAACGTTTCGGCAGAGGAATCCGGTGATATCGCCACGCGTCGCGGTCACGCGGTGCCGCTGCGCTCACAACAGCCCCGCCTTTTGGCGGGGCTCGCTCTTTATGACCGTTTTATCTGGGCCTTACAAGACCGCACTCCACCGCTTTCCGCTGTTTGGAAGTGCGCAGGCCCCCGTGCTGGAATGCCTGAACTGCCCAATAGTCAAAGACGTACTCCGTAGTGGTCGATGACACACCGGGCTCTGAGAGACTGCGGCACAACGATAGGTGCCCGCCGCCGAGAGGTTGTTGGTCGAGTGAGGCGAAGCAAGAACGGTCCCGAGCCGTCGGCACGGGGCAACTTCACCCCGCCGCCGCGCGCTGCGGCGCCCACCCCTGTGCCAGCCGCGGAACCACCGGCCGCGCCCGCGAAGAGCGGCGGCCGTTTCTCCCCGCGCAACTGGCGAGTGCCGACCAGGCTGAACGCGATCCTGCTCATACCCGTGGTCGTCGGTCTGGTCATGGGCGGCTTCCAGGTGAAGAGCTCCATCGACACCTGGAACGAGGCCCGGGACGCGGAGAACACCGCGCGCCTGGTCCGCGCCTCCCTCAGCTACGCCGACGCCCTGTACAACGAGCGTGACACCACCGCGGCGCCCCTGCTCAAGGGCTCGCTGCAGAACGCGGCCGACAAGAAGACCGTCAAGGACGCGCGCGCCGAGACCGACAAGGCCGCCGACGCCTTCGACGCGGCCGCGCAGAACATGCCGCAGAAGTCCGGCCTTGAGCGCCGCCTGAAGCTGTTCCGCGAGGCGGAGCCCGCCCTCACGGACCTGCGCGCCGCCGCGTACACCACCAATCTCGGCGGTGTGAAGACGGAAGAGGGATACACCCAGGTCGCCCACCCGCTGATGGAGTTCGCCAACGAACTCGGTCTGGGCACCGGAAACATCACCTCCTACGGCCGTACGGTCTACGCCATCTCGCTCACCAAGGCGGCCCTGTCGCTGGAGCGGTCGATCGGCATGCACCTGCTGATCAAGCCCGGCCCGGACGCCGGCAACCTGGCCACCCAGCGGGTCGCCCTCTCGTCGTACGCCTATCTCGAAGGCATCGCCGTCGAGGAGTACCTCGGCGGTGGCACCGAGGCGGACGCGCAGAAGCTGGCCGGTCTCCAGCAGAAGATCAAGACCGACGGCGCGGCGCTGGTCCAGCAGGCGAAGGCCAAGGACCCGAACTACGTGGCCCCGCCGTCCAAGGACAACGCGATGGTCTCGGCGCTGGCGACGCTGCAGGACACCGACCCGAGCACCCGCCAGACGCTGGCGGCCGGGGGCATCACCGCCGACAACTGGTGGGCGGTCAACACGCTCAAGTACAACGCCTACCGCACGATCGAGTCGGACATGGCCGACAAGGCGGTGAGCGAGGCCTCCGGCATCGCCGACGACGCGAAGACCTCCGCGTTCATCACCGGTGCCGCGGTCGTGGTCGCGCTGCTCGCGGCGTTCATCCTGGCCGGCATGGTGGCCCGCCAGATGTCCCGCTCGATGCGCCAGCTGCGCAACGCCGCCTTCGGCATCGCCGAGCAGCGCCTGCCGATGCTGGTCGACCAGCTCTCCCGCACCGACCCCGGCCGGGTCGACACCCGGGTGGCGCCGATCCCGATCACCTCGACCGACGAGATCGGCGAAGTCGCCCGCGCCTTCGACCAGGTCCACCGCGAGGCCGTCCGGCTCGCCGCCGAGCAGGCCCTGCTGCGGGGGAACATCAACGCGATCTTCACCAACCTGTCGCGCCGCAACCAGTCGCTGATCGAGGGCCAGCTGACCCTGATCACCGACCTGGAGAACAACGAGGCCGACCCGGACCAGCTGGAGAACCTCTTCCGTCTGGACCACCTCGCGACCCGTATGCGCCGCAACGGCGAGAACCTCCTGGTCCTCGCCGGCGAGGAGCCCGGCCGCCGCTGGGACCAGCCGGTCCCGCTGGTGGACGTGCTGCGCGCCGCCTCCTCCGAGGTGGAGCAGTACGAGCGCGTCGAGCTCTCCGGCGTCCCGGAGGCCGAGATCCACGGCCGCGCGGTCACCGACCTCGTGCACCTGCTGGCCGAGCTCCTGGAGAACGCCACCACGTTCTCCTCCCCGCAGACCAAGGTGCGCGTCACCGCGACCCGTCTCCCCGACGGCCGCATCATGATCGAGATCCACGACAAGGGCATCGGCCTCACCGCCGAGGACTTCGCGGACATCAACCACAAGCTGGCCAACCCGCCGACCGTGGACGCCGCGATCTCCCAGCGCATGGGCCTCTTCGTGGTCGGCCGACTCTCCGACCGGCACGGCATCCGGGTCCAGCTGCGCCCCTCCGGCGAGCAGGCCGGCACCACCTCGCTGGTCATGCTGCCGGACGCCATCACCCACGGTGGTGGCGGCGAACAGCAGCTGGACCGCGACGAGTTCACCGTCTCGCAGATCATCCCGGAGCAGCAGTTCCAGGTCGAGAACTTCAGCCAGCAGCAGCCGCTCCAGCCGATGCGCACGGCGGCCGAGCTCGGCTTCGACGACAGCCGCTACACGGAGGTCCCCGACGACATCCGTGAGCTGGACCCCGTCGGCCGCTCCCTGATGCGCGAGGAGCGCCGTGCGGCCCTGGAGGCCCAGGCGCAGCCCGGAGAGGCTCCACAGCTCCCCCAGAGCCCGCAGGAGACCACGGAGATCCCGGCCTACGCCGACGAGTTCGACCGGGGCCAGCAGGGCTACGACACCAGCGGTACGGGCTTCCAGGAGCAGCCCACGGGCTTCGACGCCGGGCAGCAGTACCAGGAGCGGTCGCAGAGCGCGTACGACGAGCAGTACTACGCGCCGAACGGCGGCCTGCCGCAGAACGACACGTTCTCGCCGGACGCCTTCACCACCAACGGCGGCTACCCGGAGCCCGCGTATCCGGAACCGGTCCAGGAAGAGCCCCAGGCCGCGCCCGCCGCCGCCTCCGACTCGTTCCAGGGGTTCGGGGAACAGCCCTACCAGGACGACTGGCCGCAGCAGGGGCAGCAGCAGGACAGTTACCAGAACGGTTACCCGGCCCAGTACGCTCCGGAAGCGGAGTCGACGCAGGCCGGTGACGTGGACGAGCGGAACCGCGTAGGCTTCGACCGTCCGGGAGCGGCCCCCTCGGCCGGCCACCAGCTGACCAACGCGGGGCTGCCCCGCCGGGGATCCGGCAGCCCGAACGGCGCCGGTCCCGCGCAGCAGGCTCCGGCCGCAGCTCCGGCGGCTTCGGCGGCCTCGGCTCCGGAGTCCAACGGCGACAGCAGCTGGCGTTCGGCGAACGACGAGCGCTGGCAGCAGGCCTCGGCGCTGCGTAAGCCCAAGGCGGGCGGAGTCACCTCCTCCGGCCTGCCGAGGCGGGTGCCCAAGGCCAACCTGGTCGAGGGAGCCGCGGAGAACACCCCTCAGGGCGGCCCACAGGTCTCCCGCGCTCCGGAGGACGTCCGGGGCAGGCTGAGCAACCTGCGCAGGGGCGTCCAGCGCGGACGCAACGCAGGCAGTGAAACGAACGGCCAGGCCACTCGGAATCAGCACAGTGGTCCTGACAGCACCTACAACCAGGAGCGTTAGTGTGAGCCCGATGAGCCAGGCGGCACAGAACCTGAACTGGTTGATCACCAACTTCGTGGACAACACCCCGGGGGTGTCCCACACGGTGGTGGTCTCCGCCGACGGACTCCTTCTGGCGATGTCCGAAGGCTTCCCCCGTGACCGCGCCGACCAGCTCGCGGCCGTCGCCTCCGGCCTGACGTCTCTGACGGCAGGCGCGTCCCGGATTTTCGAGGGCGGCAGCGTGAACCAGACGGTTGTGGAGATGGAGCGGGGGTTCCTGTTCATCATGTCCATTTCCGATGGGTCCTCGTTGGCCGTCCTGGCCCACCCCGAGGCCGATATCGGCCTGGTTGGGTACGAGATGGCCCTTTTGGTGGACCGAGCGGGCACGGTTCTTACCCCGGATCTGCGTGCGGAACTCCAGGGAAGCCTTCTCAACTAACAAGCAGACGGTGCGTTTTCGCGTCCCGGGGCCGTAAGGTTTCGGGACGCGGCTCCACAGTGATGGGTGCCCGGCACGGTCGGAGGAGGAGAGAAAGTGGCAACACCCCCAAACGGTTCGAATAACGGCAACTGGTCGTACGGTCCTGCGCAGGGCCAGGGCGACGGTTCCGCGAACCGGTACAACTTCCCCTCCACGCCGAGCCACCGGCAGCCGTACGCACCGCAGGGCCCCGGCCCGTCGCCGTACGACCAGCCGCCGGCGCCGCGCATCCAGCCGGTACAGCCGCAGCGCCGTCCCGAGCCGTCGCCGGCCTCGGGGTCGCACAACCCCTTGGTGCGTCCGTACGCCATGACCGGTGGCCGGACCCGCCCGCGGTACCAGCTCGCCATCGAGGCACTGGTGCACACCACCGCGCAGCCGCACCAGATGCAGGGCCAGCTGCCCGAGCATCAGCGGATCTGCAACCTCTGCCGGGAGATCAAGTCGGTGGCCGAAGTCTCGGCCCTCCTGTCGATCCCTCTCGGCGTGGCCAGGATCCTCGTCGCCGACTTGGCGGAGGCGGGCCTGGTCGCCATCCATCAGCCCGGCGGCGACGAGAACGCCGGTGGCCAGCCAGACGTGACACTGCTCGAAAGGGTGCTCAGTGGACTTCGCAAGCTCTAGCGGAGGGCCTTCCCGCTCCACCACGTCCGCGAAGATCGTGGTGGCGGGCGGCTTCGGCGTGGGCAAGACCACGTTCGTCGGTGCCGTCTCGGAGATCAACCCGCTGCGCACAGAGGCCGTGATGACGTCCGCGTCTGCCGGCATCGACGACCTCACCCACACCGGGGACAAGACGACCACCACGGTCGCCATGGACTTCGGCCGCATCACCCTGGACCAGGACCTGATCCTGTACCTGTTCGGCACGCCCGGCCAGGACCGCTTCTGGTTCATGTGGGACGACCTGGTGCGAGGCGCGATCGGCGCCATCGTCCTCGTGGACACCCGCCGGCTCGCCGACTGCTTCCCCGCGGTCGACTACTTCGAGAACTCGGGTCTCCCCTTCGTCATCGCCCTCAACGGCTTCGACGGCAACCAGCCGTACAACCCGGAAGAGGTCCGCGAGGCGCTCCAGATCGGCCCCGACACCCCGATCATCACGACGGACGCCCGCCACCGCGCGGACGCCAAGTCGGCCCTGATCACCCTGGTCGAGCACGCGCTCATGGCCCGCCTGCGCTAGCGGTCAGCCGCACGAGGGGCTCTTTCCGGTCGGAAGGGGCCCCTTTGTCATACCCCGCTGGTTTGTCATACCCCGCCGGCACACTGGCCGGAACGGAGGGGGACTGCGGGATGAGTGCTGAGGCAGCGGCGTTACGACCGTGGCCCGCCCTGCGGCCCAGACCTGGCTGGGCGGGAAGCGGCGGGAGCAGGAACACCGCATGGACATGGCCGAGTTGACACGGCTACGGGTGCCGGGCCTGCGCCTGCGGCGCCACCGGCGACGAGAGCGGGACCCGGCTCGCCCGCCGCTCCCTGCGGCTCCTGCGGCCCGATATGAGCCTCTGGGAGGGCCGGGGGCGAGGCGGCCGGGATGCGCGTAGAAGCGGCGCTGGGCGGCTCCAGGCGGGTCCTGCTGGTGAGCCGCGCCCACCTGGACCTGTGCATGCCACGGCCCCGCCCTCCCGAAGGGAGAAGCGGGGCCGTGGTGCGACGTCGTGCCGAGGGCTCAGTGCCAGCTGTGCGGGGCGCGGAAGCCGTTTTCGCGTTCCAGGCGGCGCCAGCCCGCCTTCGCGCGGCCTCGGTGGGTCTGCTCGGTGTCGGCGGTCGGCCGGGCGGCCGCGCGGGCCAGGAGGACCGCCGTTATGGCGGCGACTTCCTCCGGGTCAGCGTTGCCCTTCTCCACGCGAATGTCAGGGACGTTCATGGATTCAGTCTCCGTGAGAGAGGTTTCCGCAGGATTACTGCGGGGGGTTGCCGTGCTTACGCGACGGCAGGTCGGCGTGCTTGGTGTGCAGCATCGCCAGCGACTTGGCGAGCACCTCGCGGGTCTGGGCCGGGTCGATGACGTCGTCGACCAGGCCGCGCTCGGCCGCGTAGTA
>NZ_JBVIKO010000029.1:0-123787 GCF_055580905.1 Streptomyces sp. NPDC031497 | reverse complement strand
CCCCCCCCCCCCCCCCCCCCCCCCCCCCCCCCCCCCCCCCCCCCCCCCCCCCCCCCCCCCCCCCCCCCCCCCCCCCCCCCCCCCCCCCCCCCGCTGCGGGGGGAAGCACCTGAGCGATCTTTTACGACGGGGGAATCGCGTCAGGCACTGCGGGGGGTGGCCGAGATGGTCCTCACGTCCGGTACCTCCGGCTCAGCCAGCCGGTGGTCCCGTTGGTCCAGATTCACAAAAATCATTCCGTACCGGACGGCACACCGCACGGGCTGCGGCGCACCCCGGGGCTTGCGCAGACACCGGTAGGCCCGTACGTCCTCTTCCTCGTCCCGCGTCACGACGACCGGCTCACCGAAGACGGTCACCATCAGCGAGTCACCACTGTGGGGGATGGCGGTGACCAGATCGATGAAGTGCCAGCCGGAGCGGTAGGCGGTGGCCATCTCGCGTCGGAAGGATCGGTCGTCGGGTGGGGTGGTCACTTCAGCTCCCGGCTCCATCGGTCACGGAATCAGTAGTGCCAGCAGTCTCGGAGGTCGCGGCCACCGCCGGCCAGCTGCTGTTCGCATGAACCTCACTCTTCCCGGTGGCCGAAAAGCCACTGAGCACTCCGAGGGCTGCGACGGCGGAGAAGGCGGCAACAAGCACCGAGCGAAGCAGTTTGTTACGCATCTTCGGCTTCGTCCTCACTTGAAGGTCCCCTTTTCCCCCGTCAGGTACGACGATGGCTCATTCGGGCACGTCGTGGCCACACAATCGGTGCATCATGTTCCTGCATGTTCAGGACCCTGGGGGGTGGAGTTTTGGTAACAAGTCACTCAAATGCGACACATCCCCACGCCTTGAACGAGTTGTGCACGGAGGGTAGTCGCCTGTATGCGGCCGCGCTCCGCGCGGGACGGATCGCTCGCGCGGACGCGGAACCGGCTCCCTGCCTGATGGATTCCGCCCTGCTGCACCCCGATCCCGACGACCCGAACTGGCTGCGTCCGGTGCCGCCGGCGATCGCACTGGCGCAGCGTCTCAATCCCATCGAGCGTGAGATCAGCACACGCCGTCAGCTGGCCACCGACATCGCCGGCACCTTCGAGCCCTTCCTGTCCATCGGCGGTCAGTCGGAGTCGGGCGGCGGGTCGATCACTGTGCTGGAGGGCGGCGAGCGCATCAACGCCGCGCTCAACCTGGCCACGGCCCAGTGCCATACGGAGATGCTCACCGTCCAGCCGAGCGACCGGATGCCCGAACGCAGCATGCTGCGCGGCCTGGAACGCGACAAGCCGCTCATAGAGCGGGGCGTACGGATCCGCACCCTGTACCAGCACACCGCCCGCTACAGCCAGGAGAAGCTGGCGTACGCGGCACAGCTCGCCGACGGCAAGGTGGAGTACCGCTCCATAGACGAGCTGGTGGAGCGCCTGATCATCTGTGACGAGACGGTCGCCTTCATCCCCATCCGGGACGACCAGCAGGTCGCTCTGGAACTGCGCCATCCGGGCCTGGTCCGCTACCTGGTCAAGGTGTTCGAGTTCATGTGGACCCGAGCGGTCCCGCTGAGCGCCGGCGCCCCCTACGAAACCGCTCCCGACGGCATCACCGACATCCAGCACTCCATCGCGAAGCTGCTCGTCGAGGGCCATGTCGACGAGGCCATCGCTCGCCGCCTGGGCATGAACGTCCGCACCTGCCGCGCCCACATCGCCAAGCTGGCCCAGGTGCTCGGCAGCGGCAGCCGCGCCCAACTCGGCTACCTCATCGCCCAGTCCGGGATCCTGGACCAGAAACTCCCCGGGGAGGGCGGCGTCCGGTGACACCGACCCCGCACACCGAGCACGGCATCGAGAGCCTGTGCGCCGCGGGGACCGAGTTGTACGAACGTGCCCTGGCCGAGGGACACATATCCACCCGGGACGCCGCCGAAGCGCCCTGCCTCGTCGACCTCGGTCTGCTGCACCCGGCCCTGGACGACCTCGGCCGACTGGAGCCCGTGGCGCCCGCCATCGCCCTGAACCGGCTGCTGCGCGCCACCCGCGCCGGCATCGCGGACGCCCACCGCCGCGAGAACCTCCTGGTGGACACATGGGAGCCACTGCTGCGGCTGGGCCGCCCGGTCTCGGACACCAGCACCGACATCCCGCTGCTGCTCCTGCACAGTGGCACCGCACGGATCAATGACGCCATCACCGACGCCATGACCGAGGCGCACCGGGAACTCCTCTGCGTCCAGCCGCACACCGGTCGTGTGGGCCCGCGCGGTGACGCCGCCAGCGAGATCTCCTTCGAACGGGACCAGCGGTTCCTGGACCGCGGAGGCCGTATCCGCACGCTCATGCAGCACTCCTTGGCCCATCTGCCGGGCGTCGTCGCCTACAACGAGATACTGAACGGTGACACCATGGTGCGCGGTCTGGACGAACTGCCCGACCGGCTGATCGTCATCGACCGCACGATCGCCTTCCTCCCCGCCGACCGGAACGGCACGCTCGCCCTCGAAGTCCGGCACCCCGCTCTGATCCGCTACCTCGTCACCACCTTCGACCGTCTCTGGCGCCTGGCCACCCCGATGTTCCCCAACGCCGAGCAACGCCCCACCGTCAACGGCATCACCCCCCGCCAGCAGGCCATCGCCGCCCTCCTCGTGGAAGGCCGCACCGACGCCGTCATCGCCGAACGCCTCGGCATGAACATCCGTACCGCCCGCGACCACATCGCCAAGCTCGCCGCCACCCTCGGCAGCGACAGCCGCGCCCAACTCGGCTACCTCATCGAACGCTCGGGGATCCTGGAGCCGCCGGAGGACGCCCGGTGACCCACTGCGAGCACGGCGTCGAAGAACTGTGCCCCGCCGGTACGAAGCTGTACGCGCGTGCCCTGCGCGTAGGACACATCCGAGCCGAGGACGCCGTCGACGCGCCCTGTCTCACCGACTTCGGCCTGCTCCACCCGGCCCTCGTCGCCCCGGACCGGCTGGAGCCCGTGCCCCCAACGGCGGTCCTGCACCGGCTGCTGCGCGCCTCCGCCGCCCGGGTCGCCGACGCTCGTCGGCGCGAGGAACAGCTGGTGGCGCGGTTCGAGGCGCTCGTCGAAGGCGCGGTACCCGAGGTGACCGGCACCGACACCCCCACGCTCCGGCTGCACAGCGGCACCCGGCCGGTCAACCAGGCCATCAGCGACGCCATGGCCGAGGCGAGCCGGGAAGTGCTCGGCATCCAGTCGCACGCCGGTCTCACCGGCGCCCGCGGCCGGTCCGCCGCCGCGGCCGCGCGCGACCGGGACCAGGCGGTCCTCGACCGTGGGGCCCGTATCCGCGCCCTCTACCAGCACACCCTGCGCCATGTGCCGGCGGTGTTCGGCGGGTTCGAGCGGCTGCGGGGCGACATCGAGGTGCGCGGCCTGGACGAGCTGCCGGACCGGCTGTTCGTCATCGACCGCACCGTCGCCTTCCTGCCCGCCTCCGACGACGGCAGCCTGGCCCTCGAAGTGCGTCATCCCGCACTGATCGCGTACTTCGTCACCGCCTTCGACCGCCTGTGGCGGCTGGCCACCCCGATCTACCCGGACCTGGAGCGCCGCCCCACCGTCAACGGCATCACCCCCCGCCAGCAGGCCATCGCCGCCCTCCTCGTCGAGGGCCACACCGACGCCGCCATAGCCGAACGCCTCGGCATGAACATCCGCACCGCCCGCGTCCACATCGCCAAGCTCGCCACCACCCTCGGCAGCGACAGCCGGGCCCAGCTCGGCTATCTCATCGGACGCTCGGGGATCCTTGATCAGGAAGGCTGATCACGGCCGACGCCCCGCTCGCCTCGCCCGGCGGCCGGTCCAGCCCCACCTGCGCTATCCGCACGCCCAGTTGGGTACGGCTGGCCGCGCCCAGCGTCTCCGAGAGGCGGGCGATGTGGGCGCGGCAGGTACGGACGCTGATGCCCAGACGCTCGGCGATGACCGCGTCCTGGTGGCCCTCCGCGAGCAGCGCCGCGATGGACTGTTCCCGGTGCGAGATGCCCTCGATGCCGGTGTCGGGGAGCGGGGCGGTGAGCGGGATCGCGAGGCGCCACAGCCGTTCGAAGACGGTGACGAAGTACTCGACCAGGGCGGGGTGGCGCAGCTCCAGGGCCATCGTGCGGTCGGTGTTCGCGGGAATGAACGCCACCGTGCGGTCGAAGAGGATGAGGCGGTCGATGACCTCGTCGAGCGTCCGGGCCTCCACCGCGTCGCCCATCAGCTCCAGGTAGTTGAGCAGGCCCTGGCCGTGCCGGGCGACATGCGTGTACAGGTCCCGCATGCGCACGCCCCGGCCGCGCAGGGCGACCGCCCGGTGCAGTCCCTCGGTCAGCTCCGACTCACGGCGGATACCGCCCGGCTGCACGGTCAGCACCTCGCTGGTGCACGCCTCCGTCGCCTCGTCCATCGCCGCCTGGATCCGTGACAGCCCGTCCAGGACCCGGATCGCCGCCGTGCCCTCGGCGGAGGCCGACACGGCCTGCAGCTGCCGGCCCAGACCGGCGTACCACTCGAAGGCCTCGACCGCCGAGCCCATCCGCCGCTGGCTGTCGGTGACCTCGTCGTAGACCCCGCGCAGCAGCCGCGTCATGACCTCCTGCGGGGCGGTCGGCACCAGCCAGTCCATGTCGTCGGGGTCCGGGTGCAGCAGTGCCAGTTCCAGCAGACAGGGCACCGCGTCGGCGTCCGTGCGCGCAACCCGGCCCCGGCGCACGGCACGGGAATACACGCGATCCCCGGCGGCGCACAGTCGGTCGGCACCGTGTGGATGCTTCTCCGTCCCGTGCCCGGCCATCGCCCATTCCACCCCCGGTTTGCTGCCTCTTCCGCAGCGCAACTATGAGCGGTCCGGACCGGGTCCGCAACACGGCTCCCCTCGCACCGGGTGTCGTAATGGACGGATACGCGCTGCTATCTCCCGGCCTCCGCAGCCCGCACTGCAACAAGATGACGGTGGTGGTGGAGAGACCTCCGGGGCATCGTGGACACCGCTTCCCACGGGTGTTCGCCGGACACCCGGAGGGGCCCCGGACCGGCCTCCCCTGATCGGTGCCGGGGTCCCCGCAACGCGCCCACGGGGGAGGTGCGTTGCGGGGAGGGCCGCTCGCGGGCACGTCACGCGGAGGACCTGGCGAATCCCCGAAATCCGCCGGTGATCACCGCGTTACGTGCCCGCTCTAACGTCCCTTCATGGCGGACATATTTGACGCGTACGCGTTGGCCGACGCGTGGGACGAGATGTTTGTGCGGCCGGGTGAGGTCAGGACCGCCTACGAGCCGGTACTGGCGGCACTCCAGCCGATCGAGCCCGGTGAACTGCGCTTCCGGGCCGACCAGATGGCCCGCGCCTTCACCGACCGTGGCGTGACCTACGCCTTCGCGGGCGAGGAGCGGCCCTGGCCGCTGGACCTGGTGCCCAGGATCCTCGACGCCCTGGAATGGGATCTCGTACGAAGAGGCGTGGCCCAGCGGGTCAGAGCCCTGGAGGCGTATCTCGCGGACGCCTACGGGCCCGCCCGGGCCTTCGAGGACGGTGTGGTGCCCTGGCGGCTGCTGCTGTCCTCGCCCCACTTCCACCGGGCGGCGCACGCGGTGGAACCGCCCGGCGGGGTGCGCATCCACGTGGCCGGAATCGACCTGGTGCGGGACGAGGCCGGGGAGTTCCGGGTGCTCGAGGACAACGTGCGGGTGCCGAGCGGGGTGTCGTACGTCATCGAGAACCGGCGGGCGATGACCCGGATCTTCCCCTCGCTCTTCGCCGAGCAGCATGTGCTGCCGGTGGACGGCTACGCCGGGCGGCTGCTCGCCGCGCTGCGCGCCGCCGCGCCCGACGGGGCGGCGAGCGATCCCCGGGTCGTGGTGCTCACCCCGGGCCCCGGCAACGCGGCCTACTTCGAACACGCCCTGCTGGCCCGGCTGATGGGCGTGCAGCTGGTCGAGGGCCACGACCTGGTGTGCCGCAACAACCGGGTGTGGATGCGGACGACGCGTGGCGAGGTGCCCGTGCACGTCGTATACCGGCGCCTCGACGACGACTTCCTCGACCCGCTCCACTTCCGCCCCGACTCGGTGATCGGCTGCCCCGGCATCATGAACGCCGCCGTCGCCGGTCACGTCACACTCGCGAACGCCGTGGGCAACGGCATCGCGGACGACAAACTCCTCTACACCTACGTCCCGGATCTCATCCGCTACTACCTCGGCGAGGAACCGGTTCTCCCCAATGTGGAGTCCTACCGGCCTGATGAACCGGGCCAGTTGGAGGCGGTCCTGGACCAGCTCGACCAGCTGGTGGTGAAGCCCGTGGACGGTGCCGGCGGACAGGGCATCGTGATCGGGCCGAAGGCCGACGCCGCGACCCTGGAACGCACCCGCAAAGCCGTTGTCGCCGACCCGCGCGGCTTCATCGCGCAGCGTCCGGTCGCCCTCTCCACCTCGCCCACCCTCTCGGGTGAACGGATGGCACCCCGCCACATTGACCTGCGCCCGTTCGCCGTGAACGACGGCGACGACATCTGGGTGCTGCCCGGCGGACTGACCCGGGTCGCCCTCCAGGAGGGCAACCTGATCGTCAACTCCAGCCAGGGCGGCGGCTCCAAGGACACCTGGGTGCTCGCCGAGGGCCCCGCCGAGCGGCCCGCACCGGCCCCGGCCGGCACCGTCCCGGAGATCGCCCCGCGCCTCCTGGGCCCCGACGGCATCCGTCCCGACGTACCGGAAGGAGCGCACCAGCAGTGAACGACGTGATCCTCTCCCGTATCGCGGAGGCACTGACCTGGACCGGACGGTACGTCGAGCGCGCCGACGCCACCGGCCGCATCCTCGACGCCTACCTGCACCGGATGCTGGAGGACCCCTGGCGCGACGAGGACACGGCCTGCCGGTCGCTGTACGCGATCCTCGGCGTCGACGCCGGCCCGGAGCCCGTGGACATGCAGCAGGTCCTGGACCAGCTCGCCTTCGACGCCCGCTCGACGGGGGCGATCGAGGGGGCGCTGGGCGCCGCCCGCCGGAACGCGCGCAGCGCCCGTGAGGCTATCTCCTCCGAGATGTGGGAGTGCCTCAACTCCACCTGGCACGCCCTCGCCGGGCAGCGCCTGGCGGCCCGCCGCACCGGCCCCTACTCCTACCTGGAGCTGGTACGGCGCCGGGCCGCCCTCTTCTTCGGCCTCGCCGACTCCACCATGAGCCGCGACGACAGCTGGCGGTTCGTCGTCCTCGGCCGGAGCCTGGAGCGGGTGGACATGACCGTACGGCTGCTGTCGGTGCGCGTGCTGGACGCGGCGCACGCGCCGGACTGGCCGACGCTGCTCAGCGCGAGCGGCGCCGACGAGGCCTACGCGCGGGTGCACAGCGGGTTCGGGGACACCCCGAGAGTGGCCGGCTTCCTGCTGCTCGACCGGGACTTCCCGCGCTCGGTGCTGCACGCGCTGACCACGGCGGAGGAGTGTCTGGCCGCGCTCGGCCGGCCACGGCAGGATCCGGCGCGGTCGCCGGTCGGGCGGCTGCGGACCCGGCTGGAGTACCTGGACACGCACACCCTGGAGGACCAGCTGCCGGTGCTGCTGCGGGATCTGCAGCAGGCCTGCATGGCGTCCGCCGACGCGGTGGCGGAACGGTTCTTCCCGTACCAGGGGCCCGTCGAGTGGGCCCAGGAAGGAGCCTGAGATGGCTCGTCGCCTGCGCATCCGGCACGTCACCCGCGTCGCGTACGCCCGGCCCGCGGACTCCTCGCACAACGAGGTCCGGATGACCCCGCTGACCCTGCCGGGGCAGACCACGCTGGACGCGCGGGTCACCGTCACTCCGGTGACCGCCGTCTGGTCGTACTGGGACTACTGGGGCACCCAGGTCACCGGCTTCGATCTCCTGGAGCCGCACGAGGATCTGACCATCACGGCGTCGAGCCTGGTGGAGACCTCGGCGCCGGGGCCGTTGCCGGAGCCGCCGGCCTGGGCGGAGGTGGCCGAACGGGCGGGCGGGTCACGCCTGTTGGAGTTCGTGTCCGGGACGTCCCGGACGACGGTGCCGAAGAAGCTGGTGAAGAAGGCGCGGGAGGCCGCGGCCGGGCTGGGGCCGCACGAGGCCGCGGTGGCCGTCTCCGGGATGGTGGCCGACCGGGTGGCCTACCTCCCGGGGGCGACCAGTGTGAACACGTCACCGGCCGAGGCATGGGCCCAGCGGGCCGGGGTGTGCCAGGACATCACGCATCTGACGATCGCCCTGCTGCGGGGGCTGGGGCTGCCGGCCCGGTATGTCTCGGGGTATCTGCACCCGGAGCGGGAGGCGGAACTGAACCGGCCGGTCGCCGGGCAGAGCCATGCGTGGATCGAGTACTGGGCCGGCGAGTGGTGCGGGTACGACCCGACGAACCGGGTGCGGGCCGGGGAGGACCACGTGGTGGTGGGGAGAGGGCGGGACTACGACGACGTCACGCCCCACAAGGGGATCTACCGAGGGGTTCCTGGAGGGACTCCGGAGGTGACGGTGGAGTTCACTCGGGTCGCGTAGCGGTCGCGGCGGCCGCAGCGGCGGCGGCCGCCGTCGCACCGGTGGCGTCCGGGGGCCACGCCCACGGCGCCGGGCGCCAGACGCCGACCCCCGCGGCAGCGGACGAATGACGCCAGCCCCGCGGCGACGAACGAATGACCCCAGCCTCGCGGCGACGAACGGAAGGCGCCGACCCCCGCGGCAGCGGACGAATGACGCCAGCCCCTCGGCAGCGGGCGGATGACGCCAGCCTCACGGCAGTTGGTGGCCGGCGTCAGCCCCGCGCCGGCGGAGGGTGGCGCGGGGCCCACGACAGCGGGCGGGTGGGCCTACTTGAGGCCGGCCTCGTCGCACGCCGTCTTGTACTCGGCGGTGCAGATCTGCGAGATCTTGTAGATGCCGTCCGCGACGACGGTGTCCTTGATCTTGCTCTTCGTCACGGCGTTGACCTGCACCAGCTGGGCCGGGATGTCCTTGTTGGTCGGGCTGTCGACCTGGTCCTGGGTGAGCGCGTCGAACTGGATGTCCTTGCCCTGCACCTTGTAGACGGCCATCTCGGCGGCGGCCTCGGCCTCGTCCGGGTAGGGCTTGTAGACGGTCATGTACTGCTCGCCGGCGAGGATCCGCTGGATGGCGTCGAGGTCCGCGTCCTGGCCGGTGACCGGCGGCAGGTTGGTGATGCCGGCCGCCTTGAGGGACTTGATGATCTCGCCCGCCATCGCGTCGTTCGCGGAGTAGACGGCGGCGACGTTGCCCTTGCCGATCGCGTTGATCGCCTTGGTCGTCTCCTTGCCGGCAGTCGGCGGGTCCCAGTCCTTGGTGTCGAACATGGCGTCGGCCGGGATCGACACCTTGCCGCTCAGCTCGGACAGGGCGCCCGTCTTGAACTGCTTGGCGTTCGGGTCCGTCGGCGAGCCGTTGATCATGATGACCTTGTCGGAGGTGTCGGCGTTCGGCCCGAGGCCCTCCAGGAGCGTACGGGCCTGCACCTCACCGACCAGCTCGTTGTCGAAGGAGACGTAGGCGGCGATCGGGCCCTCGGCGAGGCGGTCGTAGGCGATGACCGGAATGCCCGCCCCCTCGGCATTCTTCACCGTGCCGGCGATGGCGTGCGAGTCGACCGAGTCCAGGATGATCACGTCGACCTTGTCGTCGATCATCTTCTGCATCTGCTTCGCCTGCGTGGGGGCGGACGAATCGGCGTTCTGGTAGTCGACCCGGCCCTGCTTGTTGGTGAGCTCGGCGATCTTCGACTTCATGATCGGGTAGTCGAAGTTGGTGTACCGGGTGTTGATCTTGTCCGGCATCAGCACACCCACCGTGATGTCGTTGCCCTTGGTGGGGCTCGCGGTGGTCGACGATCCCGTCGCGTTGAGCACGCCGCAGCCGGCGAGCGAGAGGGACATCGTGGACGCGGCCACAAACATGGCTATACGACGCATTCGGGGGCTCACTTCAGGTGCGTTCCGGACATGGGACTGCTTGCGACCCAGATGTCTGAAAAGACAACGCGTACGCCGCACCCGGCGTCAAGCGGAACCACTTAACGAGTGCGCAACACTACGCTCCGCTGTCTGTGTGAAGGGTATGCGGAATCGCCTGCAAACACCCTTTACGGACCCTCCATCCAAAGGGAGTTCACGGGAAGGCAAAGATCAGTACAACCAACTCCTTTCCTCATGAGTCGACATCGGGACGGCTCGGCCCGTCACCCGGATACGACCAGAGGATCGAATGAACCCAGCCAGACGCACCGCGGCCGGCGCCGTGGTGCTCGCCACCGCCGGAGCCCTGCTCGGCGGCGCCACCGTGTCCGCCTCCGCGGCCGCGACGACCTGCGCCTCCCCCGTCTACAAACGGCAGTTCTTCGCGAACACCACGTTCAAGGGCACCCCGAAGAAGACGGACTGCGACTCCGCGATCAGCGAGACCTGGAGCGGTGCCCCGGCGTCCGGCCTGCCGAAGGACAACTTCGGCGTCCGCTGGAGCGTCACCCGCGACTTCGGCTCCGGCGGCCCCTTCGCCCTCGCCGCCTCCGGACTCGACGGGATCCGGGTGTACGTCGACGGCAGCCGCAAGGTCGACCTCTGGAAGAACACGACCAAGACGGTCAGCAAGACCGTCAACGTGACCCTCCCCAAGGGCCGGCACACCCTGCGGATCGACTACGTCAACTGGACCGGCGCCGCCAAGGCCACGTTCACGTACACACCCCGCACCTCGGCCACCGTCGACAAGGTCAAGCCGCTCGGGCCGAGCGGCGTGTCCGCCGTCTACCAGCCGGACGGGGAGGGCACGAACACCCTGGTCGCCTGGGCCGCCAACAAGGAGATGGACCTCGCCGGCTACCGGCTCTACCGGCGGCTCCAGGGCTCCGGCAGCTGGACCAGGGTGGCCACCACCACGGCCGGCACCCGCCGGACCTGGGACGAGACACCGCCGACCGGGCAGTCGTACTACTACGAGGTACGCGCCTACGACAAGGCGGGCAACGAGTCAGCCGGCTCCGCCGACCAGCTCATCGTGTCGCAGGACATGACCGCCCCCGCCGCCCCGGTTCTCACCGCCACCGCCGTGGAGGCCTCCAGCAACCTCTCCTGGACGGCCCCCGCGGACGCGGTGAACTACCGGATCTACCGCAAGGGCGCCTTGGACACCGAGTACACCAAACTCGCCGACACCACTGCCACGAACTACGCGGACACCTCGGCGGCCTACGGCGACGCCTACGACTACAAAGTGAGCGCGCTCGACGCGGCGCGGAACGCCCGCTCCTCCAACGTCGTACGCAGCACCCGGTCCATCGTCCCGCCGCAGAACGTGACGACGACCGTGCCGAGCTACGGCGTGGTGTTCACCTGGACCGAGGCGGCGGGCGGCGACACCGCCGACTACGACGTCTACCGCTCCACCACCTCCCCGGTGGAGACCGGCTACGAGAACCTCACCGACTGCCGCAGCCGCAAGACCGGGAAGGACGCGGCGGGCAACACGGTCCGCAGCTGTGTCGACTACGACGGCGACCAGGGCACCACGTACCACTACGTGATGGTCCGGAGGAACACCGCGGGCCGCTGGTCCACCGGCTCCGCCGAGATGACCGTCACCCGCCCCGGGGACGAGATCGCACCGCCTCCGGTGACCAACCTGACCGCGGAGCCCCTGGAGTACGGCTTCAGGCTGGACTGGGACGACAGTACGGCGGCGGACCTGAAGGAGTACCAGGTCTGGGAGTACCAATCCTGCTGCACGCCCGACTACCTGGGCACGGTGCCCGCCGGCACCTCCGAGTTCGTGGCCGGCCCGGAGGCGGCCGACGGCGGGTCGCACATGTACGTCGTCATCCCCGAGGACATCTACGGCAACTACCCCCGCTTCACAGGCGCCTACTGGGACGAACCCGTCTCCCGGGTCACCGCCACCGAACTCGACCTGCGGCCGACGACCGTCCCCGAGGACACCGCGCCCTGCTCCCTGAACGCCTACACGACCCTCGGCGACGAGGGCGGCATGTACATCGACTGCGCCGACTCGGTGGCCACGGAGGCCGCCGGCATCAACGTGTACCGCTGGGACCGCGCGACGGGCACCTACGTCCGGGTGACGGACACCCCGCTGGCACCCACCGCCACCAGCTACACCGACCCCACCGTGCCGCACGGGACCACCGTGTACTACCTGCTCTCGGTGGTCGCCCACGACGGCTCGGAGACCTTCAGCAACGTGGACTCCAGCGTGTCCCTGCCTAGCGGAGCCTGATCTCAAGATGAAGACCACCCTGACGGCGACGGCCGTGGTGCTCGCCACCACGGCCGGCGTCCTCGCCACCGTCGCCGCCCCCACCGCCTCGGCCGCGACGACCTGCGCCTCCCCCGTCTACAAACGGCAGTTCTTCGCGAACACCACGTTCAAGGGCACCCCGAAGAAGACGGACTGCGACTCCGCGATCAGCGAGAGCTGGAGCGGTGCCCCGGCGTCCGGCCTGCCGAAGGACAACTTCGGCGTCCGCTGGAGCGTCACCCGCGACTTCGGCTCCGGCGGCCCCTTCGCCCTCGCCGCCTCCGGACTCGACGGGATCCGGGTGTACGTCGACGGCAGCCGCAAGGTCGACCTCTGGAAGAACACGTCCAAGACGGTCAGCAAGACCGTCAACGTGACCCTCCCCAAGGGCCGGCACACCCTGCGGATCGACTACGTCAACTGGACCGGCGCCGCCAAGGCCAAGTTCACGTACACACCCCGCACCTCGGCCACCGTCGACAAGGTCAAGCCCCTCACCCCGCTGGATCCGCTGGTGTCCTACGACGGCGACGCCAACGCGACGAAGCTGAACTGGACGAAGAACCAGGAGATGGACCTCGCCGGCTACCGGGTCTACCGGCGCCTGCGGTCCAGCACCAGCTGGACGAAGGTGGGAACGACCACGGCGACATCCCTGACCGACGCCCCGCCCGCGACCGGCGCCCTCTACTACTACGAGATCCGCGCCTACGACAGGGCGGGCAACGAGTCGACCGGCACCACCGACGCCCTGGTCACCAGCACCGTGCTGCAGCCACCTGCCCGGTTCACCGCGTCCGCCACCGACACGGGCGCCGAACTGAACTGGTCGGGGGTGCACGCCGCGGTGAAGTACCGGGTGGAGCGGACCGACTTCTACAGCGTCGTCACCAAGTCCTGGGAGCTCAAGTACACCGTGAGCCTCACCGACGACACGCTCGCCCGGGGCGAGACCGCCAGGTACCGGATCGCGGCCGTGGACGGCTCGGGCCACGCGTCGCCGTTCACCGACCTCCAGGGGGTGACCCGCCCGCTGGCCGCACCCCGCGAGCTCACGGCGACCGCGGGCATCGGCAGCGCGACCCTCCAGTGGACGGTGAAGCCGGAGGACGCCCCGTACGACGAGTTCCGCGTCTACCGCTCGACCACGCTGCCCGTGGACACCTCGACGGCGCGGTGGGTGACCTGCACGACCAGCTTCACCACCCTCTCCGACGGGTCCCGCCGGTACAGCTGCGGCGACTTCTCGGCCGAGGAGGGCACGACGTACCACTACGCGGTGCAGAACGTGCAGTGGCCCAACGTCTCCCCGCTCTCCGACGCCGCGACCGTCACCACGCTGGTCTCGGACAAGCCGCCCGCCCAGGTGACCGGGCTGACGGCGACGGCCACGGAGTACGGCATCGAGCTGGACTGGGACGACAACACCGAGCCCGACCTGAAGCGGTACGCGGTCTACCGGGGCGTGGTGCTCGGCGAGGAGGGCGACGAGCAGGTCTGCTCCGGCTCGGAGTGGGCGTGGCTGCCAGCGGGCACCTCCCACTACCGGGACGTACGGCTGCCGGACGGCGACCACGCCTGCTACTGGGTGGACGCGATCGACAACGCGGGCAACTCCAGCAGATGGCTGGGGCCCGTGTCCGCGGTCACCGTCGACGAACTGGACCTGACCCCGTCGGTGGCGACCCCGGAGGGCTCCCCGCTCACCCTGACGACGGACCCGACCGACTCGGGTGTCGGCCTGTCGTGGAACGCCGTCGACTCGGCGACGGGCTACCAGGTCTACCGCTGGAACCCGGCCACGCGGACGTACGAGAAGCTGGCGGCCACCACGGACCGCTCCTACGACGACACCACGGCCGCCGCCGGCACCACCCACTACTACTGGGTGACCGCGCTGTACGCCGACGGCACGGAGTCGGCGCCCGGGGCGGACCGGGCCATCCTGGAGCCGTGACCACGAGAAGGGGCCCGGAGGATCTCCTCCGGGCCCCTTCCGCACAAAGCCGCTAGTCCTTGGCCTTCTTCGGCCGCCACACCACCAGCGCGCTGGTCTGCTGGACTTCCTGGTACGGGACCAGGTCACGGCGGTACGAGGCGTGCACCGCCGCTTCGCGCTGCCGCATCGTGGCCGCCGCGCCGTCCAGGGCCGCTTCCATCTCGGCCACGCGGGCCTGGAGCGCGGCGACCTGGTTCTCCAGTTCGATGATGCGCTTGATGCCGGCCAGGTTGATGCCCTCGTCCTGCGACAACGCCTGCACCTGGCGGAGCAGTTCGATGTCGCGGGCCGAGTAGCGCCGACCCCGTCCGGCCGTGCGGTCCGGGGAGACCAGGCCCAGGCGGTCGTACTGGCGCAGCGTCTGCGGGTGCAGTCCGGAGAGCTGGGCCGCCACCGAGATGACGTAGACCGGGGTCTCCTCGGTCAGCTCGTACGGGTTGCGTCGACGGCCGTCCATCTCTGTCATGCTCCCTTCGCGGCCTCGAACAGCTCGGCCCGCGGGTCCTCGCCCGCGGTCGCCTCGCGATACGCCTCCAGCGCGTCACGAGCATTCCCCGACAGGTCCTTCGGGACACTCACCTCGACGGTGACCAGAAGGTCGCCACGGGTGCCGTCCTTGCGGACCGCGCCCTTGCCACGGGCGCGCATGGTGCGGCCGTTGGGCGTCCCGGGGGGCAGCTTCAGGGTGACCGGCGGTCCGCCCAGGGTGGGCACCCTGACCTCGCCGCCGAGCGCCGCCTCGGTGAAGGTCACCGGGACGGTCACCGTGAGGTTGTCCTCCTTGCGGCCGAACACCGGGTGGGTGTCGACGTGGACCATGACGTACAGGTCGCCCGCCGGACCGCCGCGCTCGCCCGGTGCGCCCTTGCCGCGCAGCCGGATCCGCTGGCCGTCGGTCACCCCGGCGGGGATGCGGACCTGCATGGTCCGGGACGACTTGGCGCGGCCGCTGCCCTTGCAGTCGAGGCAGGGGTGCTCCGCGATCAGGCCGCGGCCCTTGCAGTCCGGGCAGGGGTCGGTGAGCGAGAAGCCGCCTCCGGATCCTCGCGCCACCTGGCCGGTGCCGACGCAGGTCGGGCACACGCGCGGTGTGCCGTTCTTGTCGCCGGTGCCCGAACAGGCCTTGCAGGGAGCCTGCGAGGACATCCGCAGCGGGACCGTGGCCCCCTCGATGGCCTCCGTGAAGCTGAGCGTGACCTCGGACTCGATGTCCTGGCCGCGCCGGGGCTGGGTGCGCGTGCCCGCGCCGCCGCCCCGATTGAACAAGCCCCCCAGGACGTCGCCGAAACCGCCGCCGAAGCCGCCCCCGCCCTGTTGCTGCGGGTTGCCCCCGAAGAGATCACCCAGGTCGAAGTTGAAGTTGCCGCCGCCCGCGCCCGGCCCGGGGCGGAAGCCACCGTTGCCGAAGAGGGCGCGTGCCTCGTCGTACTCCTTGCGCTTCTTGGCGTCGCCGAGCACGTCGTTCGCCTCGGAGATCTCCTTGAAGCGCTCCTCGGCCTTGGCGTTGCCCTTGTTGGCGTCCGGGTGGAACTCGCGGGCGAGCTTCCGGTACGCCTTCTTGATCTCGGCCTCGGTGGCGTCCTTGGGGACGCCGAGGACCTTGTAGTAGTCCTTCTCGATGAAGTCCTTGGTGCTCATCCTCGACGCGCCCCCTTTCCGGTGTTCCGCTCAATCTCTACGACTTCAGCCCTCCTCAGGGCCGTTGTCCTTCTCGTCGCCGGCCGCGGGGGCCTCTTCGGTCCCCTCGGCCTTCACCGGCGTCGCCCCCGGCTGCGGTTCGGCGACCGCCACCCGCGCGGGGCGGATGGTGCGTTCGCCGATGCGATACCCGGGCTGCAGAATCGCCACGCACATCGTCTCGGTGACGTCGGGCGCGTACGAGTGCATCAGTGCCTCGTGGATCGTCGGGTCGAAGGGCTCGCCCTCCTTGCCGAACTGCTGGAGTCCCATCTTCGCCGCGACGGTCTCCAGCGACTCGGCCACCGACTTGAAACCGCCGACCAGTTCGCCGTGTTCCCGGGCCCGGCCGATGTCGTCGAGCACCGGCAGGAGTTCGGTCAGGAGGTTCGCGATGGCGATCTCCCGGACCGTGATCCGGTCGCGCTCCACTCGGCGGCGGTAGTTCTGGTATTCGGCCTGGAGCCGCTGGAGGTCCGCGGTGCGCTCGGTGAGCGCGGTGCGCACCTGGTCCAGCTGCGCCGTCAGACCGGCCAGCTGTGCGCTTGAGTCCCCGGCCGGGGCCGCCCCCTGTGCGGGAGCGGCCTTCGGCTCGGCGTCGTCGGAGGTGGCGCCGGAGGGGACGTCGGGCTTCTCCTCGAAGCCCGGGGTCTCCTCCGTCACGCGGCACCGTCCTTGCGCTCGTCGTCGACGATCTCGGCGTCCACCACGTCGTCGGCGTCACCGGCAGCCTCACCGGCGGGACCGCCGGGGGCGGCCTGCGAGGCCTGGGCGTCGGCGTACATGGCCTGGCCGAGCTTCTGGGAGACGGCCGCGACCTTCTCGGTGGCGGTGCGGATCTCGGCGGTGTCCTCGCCCTTGAGCGTCTCCTTCAGCTCGGCGATGGACTCCTCGACCTCGGTCTTGATCTCGCCCGGGACCTTGTCCTCGTTGTCCTTGAGGAACTTCTCGGTCTGGTACACGAGCTGCTCGCCCTGGTTGCGGGTCTCGGCGGCCTCGCGGCGGCGGTGGTCCTCCTCCGCGTACTGCTCGGCCTCCTGGCGCATCCGGTCGACCTCGTCCTTCGGCAGCGAGGAGCCGCCGGTGACGGTCATCTTCTGCTCCTTGCCCGTGCCCAGGTCCTTCGCGGTCACGTGCATGATGCCGTTGGCGTCGATGTCGAAGGCGACCTCGATCTGCGGGACACCGCGCGGGGCCGGCGGCAGACCGGTCAGCTCGAACATGCCGAGCTTCTTGTTGTACGCCGCGATCTCGCGCTCGCCCTGGTAGACCTGGATCTGGACGGAGGGCTGGTTGTCCTCGGCGGTGGTGAAGATCTCGGACCGCTTGGTCGGGATCGTCGTGTTCCGCTCGATGAGCTTGGTCATGATGCCGCCCTTGGTCTCGATACCGAGGGACAGCGGGGTCACGTCGAGGAGCAGGACGTCCTTGACCTCACCCTTGAGGACACCGGCCTGGAGGGCGGCGCCGATGGCGACGACCTCGTCCGGGTTGACGCCCTTGTTGGCGTCCTTGCCGCCGGTCAGCTCCTTGACGAGCTCGGCGACGGCGGGCATACGGGTGGAGCCGCCGACGAGGACGACGTGGTCGATCTCGCCGAGCTGGATGCCGGCGTCCTTGATGACGTTGTGGAACGGCGTCTTGCAGCGCTCCAGGAGGTCCGCCGTCAGCTGCTGGAACTGGGCGCGGGTGAGCTTCTCGTCCAGGTGCAGGGGGCCCTCGGCGGACGCCGTGATGTAGGGCAGGTTGATCGACGTCTCGGTGGACGAGGACAGCTCGATCTTGGCCTTCTCGGCGGCCTCGCGGAGGCGCTGGAGGGCCATCTTGTCCTTGCCGAGGTCCACGCCGTGACCGGCCGCGAACTGCTTGACCAGGTAGTCGACGACGCGCTGGTCCCAGTCGTCACCACCGAGGTGGTTGTCGCCGTTGGTGGCCTTCACCTCGACGACGCCGTCGCCGATCTCCAGGAGGGACACGTCGAAGGTGCCGCCACCGAGGTCGAAGACGAGGATCGTCTGGTCGTCCTTGTCGAGGCCGTAGGCGAGCGCGGCCGCGGTGGGCTCGTTGACGATACGCAGGACGTTCAGGCCCGCGATCTCGCCGGCCTCCTTCGTCGCCTGGCGCTCGGAGTCGTTGAAGTAGGCCGGGACGGTGATGACCGCGTCGGTCACCTTCTCGCCCAGGTAGGCCTCCGCGTCCCGCTTCAGCTTCTGCAGGATGAACGCGGAGATCTGCTGGGGGTTGAAGTCCTTCCCGTCCAGCTGAATCTTCCAGTCGGTGCCCATGTGACGCTTCACGGACCGGATGGTGCGGTCCACGTTGGTGACCGCCTGGCGCTTGGCGACCTCGCCGACCAGAACCTCGCCGTTCTTGGCGAAGGCGACGACGGACGGCGTGGTCCGGGCACCCTCGGCGTTGGTGATGACGGTGGGCTCGCCGCCTTCAAGAACGCTGACGACAGAGTTAGTCGTGCCCAGGTCGATGCCGACCGCACGTGCCATGGTGATTTCCTCCAGCTGACTTGAGTGGAACAGGCTCAAGTGTGCATCAAGCCTCGCTGTGGGTCAACAGACCTGAGCCGCAACGACTCAACTCTTATCCGTTCCTTACACGCAAGTGGCCGCTGACCTGCGTCGATTCCAGACGACGGGGTCCATAAACCGGCACCCGAAGGAGTAGCAGCACGACGCTGACGGTGACGCACGCGACGCAGGTGGCGCCTGTCCGCCCGATCCAGCCGCCATGCACGAGCACCCCGACGAGCACCCCCGCGAAGGCCGCGACGCCCAGGACGACGGTCGCGCCCGGCGGAGTGAGCCCCAGCCGCCGCAGCCGGTGCGCGAGATGGTCGGGCCCCTGCCGCAGCACCGGCCGCCCGGCAAGGAGCCGTGACAGCACGACGAGCAGCACGTCGGCGCTGGCGACGGCGGTGAGCGCGAACAGCACGCCCGCGCTGGCGACCGGGTCGTGCCCGGTCCGGGTGATCAGCGCGGCCGCGGCCAGCACGAACCCCGTGAACAGCGCGCCGGTGGCGCCCAGCGCGATCCGCGCGGGATGCCAGTTGTGCATCAGGAACCCGGTGAGCGCGGCCGCGAGCACGCTCAGCAGCACGGCCAGCCCGTCCATGACCTCGGCGGTGGCACAGGCCCCCGCCCCGAAGGCGGTGACCACTCCCACGGTCCCGGCCAGCCCGTCCGCGTGGTCGAGCCCCTTGAAGGCGACGGCGACAAAGGCGATCCATCCGACCCCGAGCAGCCCTTCGGCCACACCGAACTCCCCGTACGGCACCACACACGCGGCCGCCACCGCCGTACCGATCAGCAGGAACCGGGTCTTCAGCCGCCACACGTCGGCGACCAGCCCGAGCAGCGACACGGCTCCCCCGGCGATCAGCAGTTCCCCGACCCCGGTACCGAGCGGGGCGACCCCGGTCCAGTCGCCGGCGCCGGCGACCAGACAGGTGGCGCCCACGACGGCGAACCCGCCCAGCACCGGGACAGGCCGCGCCCGCCGGCGGTCGACGAGCCCCAGCCGCAGCGCGAGCGGCCGGATCAGCGCGGCGAGGACGGCGGCGAACAGCAGGGCGGTGGTGGCGGCGGCGATCCCGTAGAGCACAGGTCTAAATTAGACCTGAATGTAACAATTCCGTACGAATAACACGAATAACACGATCACTTTGCCGCCGCAAGGCAGCGGCAGGTCAGGCACACCTCAGCGATTCAGATCACCCCGCACCTGACTACAGTGCGAGTAAAGATGCGGGTAGTCTCAGACCGACTGCATAAGTTACCGCTTAGTAATTTCGGGAACCCTCTCTCGCGAAGAGACCCGAAGAGACCCCTCGCAGGCCCGAGGAGCCCCCATGCAACTCGCCGCGATCATCGTGTCGCTGGTTCTGATCGTGGTCGGCGTGGCGTTGTTCGCCCGCGCCGTCGTGCAGATCTACACCTTCATGCGGCTCGGCCAGAACGTGCCCGCCGGCACCCGTACCGACGAGCCCGTGCAGCGGACCGTCACGGTGGTCAGGGAGTTCCTCGGCCACACCCGGATGAACCGCTGGGGCATCGTCGGCGTGGCGCACTGGTTCGTCGCGGTCGGCTTCTTCTCGCTGCTGCTGACGATCGTCAACGCCATCGGCCAGCTGTTCCAGGCCGACTGGCTGCTGCCGGTCATCGGCGAGTGGCCGCCGTACAACGTCTTCGTCGAGTTCATCGGCACCATGACGGTCCTCGGCATCCTGGTGCTGATCGTCATCCGCCAGCTGAGCAAGCCGAACCGGCCGGGCCGCAAGTCCCGCTTCGCCGGCTCCAACTTCGGCCAGGCGTACTTCGTCGAGGCGGTCATCCTGACCGTCGGCGTCTGCATCTTCATGCTGCACGCCCTGGAGGGCGCCCAGCACCACGTGGACTCCTACGAGGCCTCCTTCTTCATCTCCTACCCGGTGGTCTCCTGGCTGCGGGGCATGGACGTCTCCACCCTCCAGAACCTCACTTACTTCTTCGCCGGCCTGAAGATCGCGACCTCCTTCATCTGGATGATCGTGGTCGCCCTCAAGACCGACATGGGCGTCGCCTGGCACCGCTTCCTGGCCTTCCCGAACATCTGGTTCAAGCGCAACGCCACCGGTGAGACCTCCCTGGGCGCCCTGCTGCCGATGACCTCCGGCGGCAAGCCGATCGACTTCACCGACCCCGGTGACGACGACGTCTTCGGTGTCTCCCAGGTCGAGCAGTTCTCCTGGAAGGGCCTGCTGGACTTCTCCACCTGCACCGAGTGCGGCCGCTGCCAGTCGCAGTGCCCGGCCTGGAACACCGGCAAGCCGCTCTCCCCCAAGCTGCTGATCATGTCGCTGCGCGACCACGCCCACGCCAAGGCGCCCTACCTGCTCGCGGGCGGCGGCAAGACCATGGAGGGCGAGGAGAAGGCGAGCGAGGAGCAGCTGGCCGGTGTGCCCGCCGCCGCCCTCGCCGAGGCGGAGCGCCCGCTGATCGGCACCGCGGAAGAGAACGGCGTCATCGACCCGGACGTCCTGTGGTCCTGCACCACCTGCGGCGCCTGCGTCGAGCAGTGCCCGGTGGACATCGAGCACGTCGACCACATCGTCGACATGCGCCGCTACCAGGTCATGATCGAGAGCGCCTTCCCCTCCGAGGCGGGCACGATGCTCAAGAACCTGGAGAAGAAGGGCAACCCCTGGGGCCTGGCCAAGAAGCAGCGCCTGGAGTGGCTCAAGGAGGTCGACTTCGAGGTCCCGGTCGTCGGCAAGGACATCGAGGACCTCACCGAGGTCGAGTACCTCTACTGGGTCGGCTGCGCCGGCTCCCTGGAGGACCGCGCCAAGAAGACCACCAAGGCCTTCGCCGAGCTGCTGCACATCGCGGGCGTCAAGTTCGCGATCATGGGCGGCGACGAGAAGTGCACCGGCGACTCCGCCCGCCGCCTGGGCAACGAGCCCCTGTTCCAGGAGCTCGGCATGGAGAACGTCATGGCGCTGAACACGGCGTTCGGCGAGGAGCTGGACGACGACGGCAAGGTGACCGAGGAGTCCCGCAAGCCGAAGTCGGCCAAGAAGATCGTCGCGACCTGCCCGCACTGCCTCAACACCATCGGCAACGAGTACCCGCAGCTCGGCGGTGACTACGAGGTCATCCACCACACCCAGCTGCTCCAGCACCTGGTGGACGAGGGCAAGCTGGTCCCGGTCACCCCGGTCGAGGGCATCATCACCTACCACGACCCCTGCTACCTGGGCCGCCACAACAAGATCTACACGCCCCCGCGCGAGATCATCGCCAACGTCCCGGGCCTGCGCAACGAGGAGATGCACCGCCACAAGGAGCGCGGCTTCTGCTGCGGCGCCGGCGGCGCCCGGATGTGGATGGAAGAGCGCATCGGCAAGCGCATCAACAACGAGCGCGTCGACGAGGCGCTGTCGGTCAACCCCGACATCGTCTCGACGGCCTGCCCCTTCTGCCTCGTGATGCTCACCGACTCGGTCAACGGCAAGAAGAACGAGGGCAAGGCCAAGGAGTCCATCCAGGTCGTGGACGTGGCCCAGCTGCTGCTCGACTCCGTCCGGACCCCGGTCGACCCGGCGGGCGAGGCGGAGCAGGAGAGCGCGCCGGAGCCGGAACCGGTGAAGTAACCCGTTCAGACGAGGAACGCCCCCCGACCCACTGCGGGCCGGGGGGCGTTCCGCTGTGCTCCGCCTCGGTCAGGCGCGCGGGCGCTCGAAGGTCAGCAGCAGGCCCTCGACGGCTCCGGGACCTATCCGGCCCTTGACGTCGGCGGAGGTGATGGCCTTGAGGCCCCAGCCGTCCTCGGCGTGCTTGTTGAGGACCTTCTCCAGCTTGTCGCTGTCCAGCGCGTCGCCGATCAGCGACTCCCGGAAGGTGACGACCTTGTACTCGTACGCGTAGACACTGCTCATGACTGCGGGATCCTCCTGCCGGCCGGGGCCGGGTCGGGACGGGGTTGCCGGGGCCAGACAATCACCCCCGGGCACCGCCGCACACCGCGGGACCGGAATCACGGGGCGCCGGTCGCATCAGGCCACGGTGGCGGTGGCGGCCACCTACGCCGGCCCGCTGACCCGGAGGTGCTCGATGCCGGTGTCCAGGGCCGCCCTGAGGTGGGTCGAGTCACCGGTGGACATCATGATCGAGACACCGCCCTGGATGCCCGCGAGCAGTGCGGCGGACGTCCGGTCGACGTCGAGGTCCGGTGACACCAGACCGTTCGCCTGGAGGGCGCGCATACCGCGGGCGAGCTGCCGCTGCCACTGGCGCATCAGCTCCGTGACGATCGCCCGTGCGCCGGGGCTGGACCGGCCGACCTGGAGGAACAGGGAGCCCAGGGGGCACTGGTCGCCCTGGAGTTCATAGCGTTCCACCACCGCGTCCCGCCACTGCCGCCAGGACTCCCAGGAGTCCAGCCGCCCCAGGTGCGGCTGCTGGTCCGCCAGGACGCGGTCCGCCTCGAACTGGGCCACCGCGAGCAGCAGGGCGTCCTTGCCGTCGGGGAAGTAGTGGAAGAGCTGGCTCTTGCTGGTGCCGGTGCGGCCGCGGATGTCGTCGAGCGTGGTGGCGGCGACACCCTGCGCGCGCAGCACCTCGGCGGCCCCCTCGACGATCCGGGCCCGGGTGGCGCGCCCCTTCGCGGTCAGCGTTTCCGGCATGCGACTCCTCCTCCGACTCCGTCAAAGCCCGTCCGCGCGGTCGACTTTCTGGACTTGCTGGTCCATTTTATCCGACGCACAGTGGACCGCACACCGCTCGGCACAGCAGACGGACTGAGGGAGACTGCGTCATGAGTGAACGGCTGCGGAACAAGACGGCCCTGGTCACGGGGTCGACCAGCAACATCGGGCAGGCGATCGCCGAGGCCTTCGCCGCCGAGGGGGCACATGTCATCGTGTCCGGGCGCAACGCGGAACGGGGCGCACAGGTCGTGACGGGGATCCGCGCGTCCGGCGGCCTGGCCGACTTCGTGGCGGCGGACCTCGACGGCAGCCCGGAGGCGTCCCGGAGCCTGGCCGCCCGGGCCCGGGAGACCCTGGGCGGGCGGATCGACATCCTGGTGAACAACGCCGGCATCTATCCGTCCCCGGGTACCACCGGCACCGACGAGGAGACCTTCGACAGGGTCTACGGGGTGAACGTGAAGGCGCCGTTCTTCCTCACCGCCGCCGTCGCCCCGGCGATGGCCGAGGCCGGCGGCGGGGCGATCATCAACCTCGGCTCGTGGATCGCCCGGCTCGCCGTCCCCGTCGGCGCGCTCTACAGCTCTACCAAGGGGGCCATGGAGACCCTCACCCGGGCCTGGGCGGCGGAGTTCGGCCCCCAGGGCGTGCGGGTGAACGCCGTCTCGCCGGGCGTGATCCTGCCCCCGGCCCCGGCGGGCGCGGAGCCCCATCCGGGCGAGGTCATGATGAAGGGCACCCCGGCCGGCCAGGTCGGAACCCCCGACGCCATCGCCCAGGCCGTGGTCTGGCTGGCCGGCGACGAGGCGGCCTTCGTGCACGGGACCGTGGTGGATGTCGACGGGGGCAGGACCGGGGTCGCCGTCATCGCCGCGTAGCGCGGATCACGGCCTGAGAGTCCGGGGCCGATGGCGGGTGTGCGGGCCGGTCCGCTACTCCAGACCGATCGCCGCGCAGTCCGCCGCGTACTTCGGGGTGCAGATCTGGTCGACGGTGTAGACGCCGTCCGCGACCACCGTGTCCTTGATGTTGTCCCTCGTGAGGGAGACCACCGGCACGAGCGTCGCGGGGATCTTCCGCCGGGTCGGGCTGTCGACCGTGTCCTGGGTCAGCGCGTCGTACTGGATGTCACGGCCCTGCGCCTTGTACACCGCCATTTCGGCCGCCTGGGTGGCCTCGTCCAGGAACGACTTGTAGACGGTCATGTACTGCTCGCCCGAGACGACCCGCTGTACCGCGTCCAGGTTCGCGTCCTGGCCGGTCACCGGCGGGATCGTGGTGGCCCCCGCTTCCTTCATCGCGTCGATGACGGCGCCGGCCATGCCGTCGTTGGCCGAGTAGACGGCGGCGATGTTCTTGAGGCCGACGGCCTGGATCGCCTTCTTCATGTTCGCCCCGGCGACCGCCGGCGACCACTTGTCGGTGTCGTACTCCTTCGCGATCCGGACCTTGTTCCGGAGCTCGTCGAGGGCACCCTCCTTGAAACTGGCGGTGTTCGGGTCCGCGGGGTCGCCGTTCATCATGACGATCTCGCTGGTCGCCGCCTTGCTGCCGAGCGCCTCCAGGAGGGCGCGGCCCTGCACCTCGCCGACGAGTTCGTTGTCGTGGGAGACGTACGCGTCGATCGGGCCCTGGGCGAGGCGGTCGTAGGCGATGACGGGGATGCCGGCGTCCTTCGCCTTCCGGACGTCCGGTGCGATGGCCTTGGCGTCGACCGCGTCCACCAGGATGATGTCGGCCTTCTGGTCGACCATCCGCCGGAACTGCCGGCTCTGGGTGCCCGGGTCGGCCTCGGCGTTGGCGTAGACGACCTTGCCCTTGCCGTGGGTGAGGGAGGCGACCTCCTTGCTGAAGATGGGGTGGTCGAAGGTCTCGAACCGGGCCGTGTCCTTGTCGGGCAGGAGCAGCCCCACCGTGATGTCGTCGCCCTTCGCCGCGGACGCGGAGTCGCCGCTCCCGCCGATGCTGTCGACGACACCGCACGCGGTGAGCGTGAGAGCGGACGTGGAGGCGACCAGGGCCAGGGCGATACGGGGCACGGGGGTGCCGCAGAGGACAGGAGCGCTCACATCAGGCGCCTTCCGAGTGGGGGGGAGCATCATGCGCAACCGATGACGTGAGGGAAGCAAACGCGGAGTGGCCGGGTGCGTCAAGACGTAAGGACAACAAGGCTGTTGGGGTGAGCGGGGCGCGGTGCGGCGGGACGTGGCGGCGAGGTGGTGGTTGTCGCTGGTCAAGAGGGTGCCGGTGAAGGTGCGGTGTGGATCGCCGGGGTGGTGGGATTCCGGCGGGGCCGGACCGGGGGGCCGGCCGAAGGCGCGGGACGCCCCGATCACTTCGCGGGCGCTATCGCCGTGACGGTGTTCTGGGCCGCTCTCCGCTGTCACCGTTGCCCGTGTCCGCGATGCGGTCCGGCGCGGTTGTGGTGCACTGGCGGGGACACGGCGAAGGCATGGCGAAGACACAGCGAAGACATGGCAAGGGTTGTCGCGAGGGGCCCCATTCACGGCGTTGGCCCTGTTCCGCGGAGACGTCGCGTTCGACGTCGCGTTGCGCGTCGCCCGCTTTCCCGAACCGGACGAGAAGACGCACGCGTTCGAGAACCTGGCCGGCGGCGAGGGGCAGCCGACACGGCGACGGCAATGTTGGGCACTCTATTGACGGCAGCAGGAAATCAGCCCTACATTCCTGGACGCCTTCGTTCAGTGCACTGAGTACCGCGCCCCGTACTCCCCCACGTACACGTACAAGGAGCCGCCCCATGCCTGCCGCCACCCGCACCCGCGCCTCCCGCACCCGGCTGCGCGTCGCCCTCGCCGCCCTGGTCACACTCGCGTCCTCGGTCCTCACCGCCCTGCCCGCGCCCGCCGCCGAAGCGGACACCGCGGCCGCCGGCCATCTCACCGGCACCCTCTCCGACGGCGCCACCTGGATCGCGGACGTACCCGAGCACTGGAACGGCACCCTGCTGCTGTTCAGCCACGGCTTCGGCCCCACCGTCGCCCAGGACGCCCCCACCCCCGCCGTGCGCACCGAGCTGCTCGCGCAGGGGTATGCGCTGGCCGGGTCGTCGTACGACCCGAACGGCTCGATGTGGGCTCTGAACAGCGCCGAACGCGACCAGTTCGCGACCCTGGACGCGGTCACGGCGGAGATCGGCACGCCCCGCCGCACGCTGTCCGTCGGCCAGTCCATGGGCGGGCTCGTCAACGCCCAGCTGGCCCGGGACGGCGGCGGCCGTATCGACGGCGCGCTCGGCCAGTGCGGCCTGGTCGCGGGCGCCACCGACCTGGACAACTACCAGCTGGACGCCGAGTACACGATCGCCCGCCTGCTCCTGCCCGGACAGGACGTGAAACTCGTACGGTTCGACACCGCCGCCGACGCGGCCGCCACCGCCACCCTGCTCACCGGCGCGGTCACCGCCGCCCAGGGCACCCCGCAGGGCCGCGCCCGGATCGCGCTGGCCGCCGCCTTCCTCAACCTGCCCGCCTGGTCGCCCGGAAAGGACCGGCCAGCCGCGACCGACTGGGCGGGCCAGGAGGCACAGCAGTACGACTGGTTCGCGCAGGGCATCCTGGCGTTCGTCGAGGGCGGCCGGTACGCCATCGAGCAGTCCGTCGGCGGCAGCAACTCCTGGAACCAGGGCGTGGACTACGCCCGGCTGCTCGCCGGTTCCGAACAGGCGCCCCAGGTCCGGGCCCTGTACCGGGAGGCCGGCCTCGACCTGGACGCCGACCTGCGCACCCTGACCGAGCACGCCACGACCACCGCCGATCCCGGCGCCGTCCGCACCGCACAGCGGACGTCCGCCGCGGGCCAGGGCCTTGAGGTGCCGTTGCTCGACATGCACACCACCGCCGACAACCTGGTGCCCGTCCAGCAGGAGAACCGCTTCGCCGCCCGGGTGCGCGCCGCCGGCGACGGCGCGCTGCTGCGGCAGGCGTACGTCGAGCGGCAGGGCCACTGCGCGTTCACCACCGCCGAGACGGTGGCCGCCCTGCACGCCCTCGAACACCGCGTCGACACCGGCAGTTGGGACGACGCCGCGACCCCGACCGCACTCCAGCGGTCGGCCACCGCACTCGGGCTGGACGGGGCGGCCTACGTGCCGTACCAGCCGGCCCGGCTGACGGTCGGACGGTCACCGTCCGGGGTGTGAGGGCGGCACCAGGGCCTGGAGCGCGGACAGCGCGCCGCTGGTGACCGGGGACGGCGGCGCCGACTCGGGCGGGACCGTGCGGAAGGCGCTCGGAGGCATGCCGTAGACCGCGCGGAACCGGCGCGAGAAGTGGTAGGCGTCGGCGAAGCCGCACTGGACCGCTATGGCGCGCAGAGAGAGGTTGCTGAGCCACAGCAGCGGCTCGGCCCGTCCCAGGCGCAGCCGTTCCAGCGCCTCCACGGGGCTGACGCCGAGTCGCCGCCGGCAGATCCGGCACAGGGTGCTCTCCGAGACCCCGGCCGCCCGTGCCAGCCGCTGAAGGGCGAGCGGCCGGGCGACGCCGTCCGACCAGTGGGCGCGGACCTCGGCCATCATGGCGACCAGCGGTTCCGGGAGCGTGCCCGCGCCGGTCTCGGGGCCGTGCACGAAGGTGAGGAGCAGCAGCCGCAGCGTCTCCTCGGCGTGCCGCTCCCAGGCCGGCGGGCGGCTCGCGCCGAGCGTCAGGAGGTACTGGCAGAGCGCGGCCATCGGATCGCCGCGCCCCGTCAGGTCCCGGACGACCGGCCAGCCGCTGTCGTCCGGGAGGTCCGCGCCCCGCACGGCGGCGGGCAGCAGGAAGTGCGTGTAGCCGTGCCGGGTGGGGCGGCCGGGGTCCCAGTGGAAGGTGTCGCGCATTCCGGGGCGTACGAGCAGCAGCGCGCTCGGCGTCAGGGGCACGGTCAGACCGCCGCAGACCCAGCGGGCACTGCCGTGCAGCAGCCAGACGAACTCGTACGACCCCGCGTCCCGGGGCCCGAAGACCGAGCCGGGCGGGTAGTCGGCGACGGCGGGACCGAGCCGGGCGAGGAGCGCGGGGGCCGGGAGTGGGACGAACTCGGCGTCCTCCGTCATCGCCTCACCGGTCGCAGCCTCCGGACCGGTCGCGGCGTACCCGGGGTGTGCGGATGTCGGCGGTGCCCTTGTAGGCGTACGGGTCTCGGCCCGCGACCAGCACGATGTCCCGGAAGTCGGCCTGGGCCATGGGCAGTTCGGCCTCGGGGGGTGCCCAGGGGAGCAGGGACGAGGCGCTCATGTAGTGGTTGACCAGGGCCCGCCGGAAGCCTCGCCGGCCGGTGTTGGGGAGCGACTTGTGCAGCAGGTAGCCGTTGAAGAGCAGCACCGATCCGGCGGTGATCTCGACGGGCACGGCGTCCGTCTCGTCGTAGGGGAAGCCGTAGGACTGGACCGTGCAGTCGTAACGGGCGTCGTCGTGCTCGCGGTTGGGGTAGATGACGCCGGGCCGGTGCGAGCCCGGCAGGACCCAGAGGCAGCCGTTGTCGACGGTGGCGTCGTCCAGGGCGAGCCAGGCGGCGGTCAGGGACCGGTCCCGGGTGGGGATGAACATCTCGTCCTGGTGCCACGCCTGGCCCGGCCTGCCCTCGGACTTGACGAACAGCATCGACTGCATCGACTTGATGTCGGGTCCGATCACTTCGGTCAGCGGCCCGACGACGGCGGGATGGCGCATGGTGTCGAGCATGAGCGCCGACAGCTTGTGCGGATAGTGCACGCACAGAAACCGGCGCACGGTGTCGTCGTCGCTCTCGCCCGCCACCGGCGCCGGCGCCCCCTCGACGGCACCCCGTTCGCCACGGCAGATCCGCAGGGTCTCCGCGCGCAGCTCCGCCACCTCCGCCGCCGTCAGGGCGCCGGGCAGCACGGCGTAACCGTCCCGGTCGAAGCGGGCGGCGAGATCGTCTTCCACGGCGGCGCGGACGGTCATCGGATTCCCTTTCCCGCCGGGACGCCGGCACGGCTTTCCGGCGGACCTCGGCACAACGGAGGACGGTCGTGTTCCCGATGTTCCTGAATGCCGCGGCCGGCTGCCATGGCTCGCCCGTGCAAGGGGATGGCGAATCCTGTCACCCGGCTTGATCGAAATACGCGGGAAACCGTCCCGACAAAGGGAGTTCACGTGTCTTGACGCGTTTCGCGGCGTCCGAGTAGCGTCTTTCGGCACTTGCTAATACGTATTAACCGGGGGTGCTCATGGTCCCTCCCGAACGACGTAGACGCTCCACCCAACGGGACATCGCGCGGCATGCCGGCGTCTCCCAGGCAACGGTGTCACTGGTGATCAGCGGCGGTGCGGCCAGTGCGCAGATCGCGGAATCGACCCGCCGGGCCGTACTGGCGGCGGCCGAGGAACTGGGCTATGCGGCCAATGTCGCCGCACGCAGTCTGAAAGGCGGCCGGAATCAGCTGCTCGGGCTGTACACGTTCGAATCGGTGTTCCCGACCGACCAGCGCGATTTCTACTACCCGTTCCTGCTCGGCGTGGAGGCGGAGACGGCACGGCAGGGATACGACCTGTTGCTTTTCTGTTCCGACGGAGGTGAGTCCGGTCCCTCGGCGGCCGAGCGGTCGATCTACGTCGGCGGGGCCAACCGGCTGAAGATGGCGGACGGTTGTGTCCTGCTCGGCCGGAACGTCCGGCGCGAGGAGCTGTCCGCGCTGGTCCGGGAGGACTTCCCGTTCGTCTTCGTCGGCCGCCGCGAGGTGGACGACGGTGAACTCTCCTACGTGGCCGCCGACTACGTCTCCGCGACCGCGGCGCTCGTCGCCGAACTGGCGGTCCTCGGCCACCGGCGGATCCTGTACCTGCGGGCCCTGGAGGACAGCGAGCCCACCCGGGACCGCGAGGAGGGATACCGGCAGGGGCTGGCCGAGGCCGGCATCGCCCTGGACGAGGAGCTGATCCGGAGTCTGGCCGATCCCGCGGACCTGACGGTCGAACACCTTGAGGGGTGGATCGACGGGCTCGGGATCACCGCGCTGCTGGTCGAGCCGACCGAGGACAACCGGCTCACCGAGGCGCTCGCGACGATGGCCGGCACCGAGCGGGTCCGGTTCCCTCAGGACTGCTCGCTGGCCCTGCTGGGCGATCCGCCGTCCTGGACACCGGAGTTGCGGAACTGGACCCGATTCTCCCTGCCCCGCGCCGAGATGGCGGGCGAGGCCGTGCGGCTGCTGATCGAGCTGCTCGACCAGGAGACCTGCGAGCCACGCCGGCTGACCGTGCCCTGCGCGTTCGTACCGGGCGACTCGATCGGCCCGGCCCGCGCGGGCGGCCGCGGCCCGGCCCGTACGAGCGACCCGGCCCCGACCGACAACAGCCCGGCCCACACCAGCGGTCCGGCTCCGACCGACAACAGCCCAGCCCACGCCAGCGGTCCGGCTCCGGCCGACGGCGGTCCCGCCCGCGCCCGCCCCGTCGGCACCGGTCCCGTCCCGCTCCCGGGGCCCGACGGCAGCCACCCCGAGTCCGGCGGGAGGGCCGGCGGATGATCCGGATGATCGTGCACCGGTTGCTCATCGGCGTCTTCGTGATGTGGGGCGCCGCCTCGCTGATCTTCCTCATCGTCCGGGCCGCACCCGGCGACCCCGCGACCGTGCTGCTCGGCCCGGACGCCGACCAGAGCCAGATCGACAGCCTGCGCGCCTCGCTCGGACTGGACCGGCCGCTCGGCGCGCAGTACCTGAGTTATCTCGGTGACGTCTCCCGCCTTGACTTCGGCGAGTCGCACCGGCTCGGCAGGCCCGCCATGGACGCGGTCCTCGACCGGCTGCCCGCCACGATCGACCTCACGCTGACGGCCACCGTGATCGCGGTGCTCGTGGGGCTGACGCTGGGCATGCTGGCCGGCGGACGGCCGGGCGGCGTGGTGGACCGGGTGGTGTCGGCCTGCACGATCGCCCTCCAGTCGTTCCCCACGTTCTGGATCGGCATCATGCTGGTGCTGGTCTTCGCCCTGGGCCTGCGCGTGCTGCCCAGTTCCGGGGCCGGCACGCCCCAGCATCTGGTGCTGCCGGCCGTCACCCTCTCGTTCCCGTTCATCGCGATCATCGCCCGGCTGACCCGGACCAGCCTCGCGGAGACGATGCGCGAGGGCTACATCCAGACCGCGCTCTCCAAGGGACTGACCAGGCGTCAGGTACTGCTCGGGCACGCCCTGCGCAACTCGCTGATCCCGGTGGTGACCGTGGTGGGCGTCCAGGTCGGGGCGCTGGTCGGCGGCGCCGTGATCGTCGAGAACGTCTTCGCCTGGCCCGGCCTCGGCTCGCTGGTGGTGGACGCGGTGGCCAACCGCGACTACGCCGTCGTCCAGGGCGCCACCCTCCTGGTCGCCGGCATCGTCGTCGTCCTCAACCTGGTGGCCGACCTGCTCATCGCCCAGCTGGACCCGCGGATCCGGACGGGAGCCGTCTGATGGCCGACCTCGCCACCGCCCCCGAAACGCTGATGGCGGCAACCCCGCGGGCGCGGCGCCGCGGGCTGCTCTCCCGGATCCCCGCCGTGGTCGTGGGCTGCTACCTGCTGGTCGCCGTCGTGGGCCCGCCGCTGATCCACTACGACCCGGTGCACACCTCCCTGGACGACCGGCTGCTCTCCCCCGGCTCCCGGACCTCCACCGGGGGCACGGCCTGGCTGGGCACCGACGGGCTCGGCCGTGACCTGCTGGCCCAGATCGTCTACGGGGCCAGGACGTCGGTGCTCATCGGCGTGTCCACGGTCGCCCTCTCCTGTCTCGTCGGGGTCCTCCTCGGTGCCGTCGCCGGATACTTCCGCGGTGCCGTGGACGCCGTACTCGCCCGGATCTTCGACATCCTGCTGGCGTTCCCCGCGATCCTGCTGGCGATCGTGATCGCGGGCGCCTTCGAGCGCAGCGTCCTGCTGGTCGTCCTCGCGCTCTCGGCGACCGGCTGGATCACCTTCGCCCGAGTCACCCGCGGTGTCGCGCTCTCCCTCAGGGAACGGCCCTGGGTCGACGCCGCACGGGTGCTGGGAGTACCGGGCCGCAAGATCCTCGCCCGGCACGTCCTCCCGTTCACGGCGGGGCCGATCGTGGCCCTCGCCACCCTCGAGTTCGCGCTGGTGGTGCTGGCGGAGGCGGGGCTCAGCTTCCTCGGCATCGGGCTGCCCCTGTCGACCGTGTCCTGGGGGCAGACCATCGCCAACGGCAAGGAGTACCTGGAAACGCAGTGGTGGATCTCCACCCTGCCCGGCATCGCCCTGTCCCTCCTGATCATCAACATCGGCATCCTCGGCGACCAGCTCACCGCCCGCTACGGGCGGCGCCGCTCCGACTGACCTTCCCGAACTCCGCGCACCGCTCTCGTTCCCAGACAGGAGCACCTCCATGACCAAGACGCGTGCGTACGGGCGGAGCCGGCTGATCCGGCTCGCCACCACCTGCACGGCGGGCGCGGCCCTCCTCGCCGCCTGTTCGACGACCTCCGGCGGCGATGACAACGGGGGCGGGGCCTCGGGCGACGTGACGGTCGCGGGCACCTACCCGATCGAGAGCCTGGACCCGCACGGCGCCCAAGGCGCCTCCACCGGAACCCAGTTGGCGGCGCAGGAGATCTTCAGCCGACTGGTGAAGCCGACCGCGGACGGCACCCTCAAGGGCGACCTCGCCAGCTCCTGGAAGCCCAACAAGGACGTCACGCAGTGGACGTTCACGCTGCGCTCCGGCGTGACCTTCTCCGACGGCTCCGCACTCGACGCCGACGACGTGGTGGCGTCCTTCCAGCGGATGATCACCCTGAACGGCCCCAACGCCGGCAACTTCCCCGGCTACACGATGACCAAGGTCTCGCCCACCGAGGTGGTCCTCAAGAGCCCGGCACCCGACGCGTCCGTCCCGGGCAAGCTCGGCACCTTCTACGTCCTCCCCTCCGGCATCGGCAAGGAGGACACCGCCTTCTTCAACCACCCCGTCGGCTCGGGCCCGTTCACGGTCTCCGGGTTCACCCCGGGCCAGTCGCTGGTCCTGGTGCCCAACAAGAAGTACGGGGGCACCAAGCCCGCGCTCCACCAGGTCACCGTACGGAACGTCCCCGACCTGTCGGCGCGCCTGACCGCGCTGCGCACCGGCGAGGTGGACGTCGTCTGGGGCATCCCGGACGACCAGCTGGCCTCGCTGAAGGGCGACAACGACCTGACCGTGCGGACGGTGCCGAGCAGCGCCGAGTTCACCATGTGGTTCAACTCCGCCACGCCCGCCCTCAAGGACGCGAAGGTACGCAGGGCGATCTGGCAGGCGGTCGACTTCAAGACCATCATCGCCAAGCTCTATCCGGAGACCGGAAAACCGGCCGACGCGCCCGTGACCGGCGTCGTCCTCGGCCACGTACCGCAGTCGCCGGTGGCCTACGACCCGGCCGCCGCCAAGGCCGCGCTCACCGCCGCGGGCTTCGACTTCTCCAAGAAGCTGCGGCTCCAGTTCGCCAACGACGAGTTCCGGCCCTTCATTCAGGCCGTCGTCTCCGACCTGCAGAAGGTCGGCGTACAGGCGGACCCGCTGGAGAAGGAGCAGGCCACCTTCACCGAGGACCTGATCGCCCTCAAGTGGGACATCAACTTCCAGCAGCTGGCCACGCCCAGCTACGACGCGGCCAGCAACCTCGGGCGCCTCTACACCTGCGCCGCGAACCGGATGGGCTACTGCAACAAGCAGCTGGACGGACTGCTGGCGTCGGCGGGCGCGACGGCCGACAAGGCCAAGCGCACCGACCTCTACGGCCAGGCCGGCCGGATCATCTGGCGGGACGCCGTCGGGATGTACCCGATGTCGGTGAGCATCGCCTACGCCTGGAACAGCGACCTGAAGGGCTTCGTCCCCGACGCCAGCGGCCTGCCGGACTTCGCCACCGTACGGACCGACGGCTCGTGACCCCCGCCGGAACCGCACACGAACACGGGGCCACCGCACCGGCCCCGCCCGTGACCGACGGGCCGCTGCTGCGCGTCGACGACCTGGTGGTGGAACTGCCCGGCCCGCACGGCACCCGGGTCAACGCGGTGGACGGTGTCTCCTTCGACGTGCCCCGCGCCACCACCGTGGGACTGATCGGCGAGTCGGGCAGCGGAAAGACGATGACCGCCCTCGCGATCCTGGGCCTGCCGCCCGAGGGCGCCACCCTGGCGGGCCGGCTGCTGTGGCACGGCGAGGACCTGATCGCCGCCGACCCGGCCCGGCGCCGGGCGGTACGCGGCCGGGAGATCGCGATGATCTTCCAGGACCCGCTGGCCGCGCTCAACCCGACCCAGCGGATCGGCCGCCAGGTCGGCGAGATCCCCCGCCGTGACCGGCTGCCACGCGCCGAGGTGACCCGCCGGGTCGTCGAACTCCTCGACCGGGCCGGCGTGCCGGAGCCGGAACGCCGGATGCGTGCCTATCCGCACGAACTCTCCGGCGGCCTGCGCCAACGCGCCATGATCGCCATGGCGTTGGCCGGCCGGCCCACCCTCCTGCTCGCCGACGAGCCCACCACCGCGCTCGACGTCACCGTGCAGTCCCGGATCCTGCGGCTGCTCGCCGACATCCAGACCGCCGACGGCCTGTCGATGCTCCTGGTCAGCCACGACCTGCGGGTCGTGTCGCACGTGGCCGAACAGGTCGTGGTCATGTACGCGGGGCGGGTCTGCGAACGCGGCCCCGCCCGCGACGCGCTGCGACGCCCCGCCCACCCCTACACCGCCGCCCTGGTGCGCAGCGTGCCCGCCGTCAGGACCCGCACCGCGCTCGCCGACCCGCTGCCGGGCGCCCCGGCGACACCGGCGAACCGGCCGGCCGGCTGCGCGTTCCATCCGCGCTGCCCGCTCGCCCGCGACCGCTGCCGCGCCGAGGTACCGGAGGTGCGGGAGGTGGCACCGGGCCGCCGGAGCGCCTGCCACTTCGCGGAGGAGGTGCTGGGTTCGTGAGCACGAGCGAGGTCCCCCTCCTCGATGTCCGTGATCTGCGCGTCTGGTACGGCGGGCGGGGGCCGGTCCGCCGGGGCGGTCCGGTCGCCGTCGACGGGGTGAGCCTGTCGGTCGCACCCGAGGAGACCCTCGGCCTGGTCGGTGAGTCGGGCTCCGGCAAGACGACCGTGGCCCGGTGCGTGGCCGGACTGCTGCGGCCCGGCGCCGGGACGATCGCCTTCGACGGCCGCCCGCTCGGCCGCGCGGGGCGCAGACCGCCCGAGTTGCAGCGCGCGGTGCAGATGGTGTTCCAGGACCCGCGTTCCTCCCTGAACCCGCGGATGACGGTCGCCGCGGTCATCGCCGAGGTCTGGAACACCCATCCGGTCACCGCGCCCGAGGGCGACCGCACCGAGGCGCTGCACCGGCTCCTCGCCGACATGGGGCTCGACCCCGAGGTGGCGGGGCGACGCGCGGGGGACCTGTCGGGCGGCCAGTGCCAGCGGGTCAGCATCGCCAGAGCGCTCGCGGTACGGCCCCGGCTGCTGGTCTGCGACGAGGCGGTGTCGGCGCTCGACGTGTCGGTGCAGGCCCAGATCCTGCGGCTGCTAGTGGACCTGCGGGGCAGGCACCGGCTCGCGATGCTGTTCATCTCCCATGACCTGGGGGTGGTGCACCAGATCGCTGACCGGGTGGCGGTGATGCACCGGGGCGTGATCGTGGAGGAGGGCCGGACCGGCGAGGTGCTGACCGCGCCGCGGCACGCGTACACCCGGGCCCTGCTGGACGCGGCCCTGGACCTGGACGACTCGGTGCCCGGTGAGGGCACCGCCGACGACAAGGCGGGCGTATGAGCGCTGTGACCCCGGCGCCGACCGGCTGGAACACCTGGGACGTCCGTACGCACACGGGGATGAGCAGGCTGCCGGACGGCCCGCGGGTGCGGTTCGGCGTCCTCGGCCCCGACGGCCCGGTCCTCGACGGCTTCACCTGGCGCGACGGCCTCGACCGCCTGGGCCCGCACACCGTGGACGGCAGCTACACCGAGGTGACGGTACGCGCGGCGGGCCACCGCCTGCACCTGACCTTCGCGGGCGGCCCGGGGGACGTGCTGGACGCGCGGGCCGAGAGCACGGGCGTGATCGTGCTGTCGGTGGAGGGCCTGGACGCCATCGAGGAGCCGACGGACGTGACCACCATCGTCCGCGTGGGCGGGACCCGTTGGACGGTCACCACCTCAGCGCCGGCCCGCAGGATCGAGGGCGCGGCGGACGCACTGACGCTGGCATTCGACACCGAGGCAAGCGACAACGTGGAGTTGCGAATCACGCCGGCCACACTGGCGCCCCAAAGGGGCGCGGGACTGCATCAATGTGCGGCTCCGCCGCGGGGCGCGACCAGCCACGATGGCGCCGCAGCCGAACGACGACGCATCGCGGCCCGCACAGCGCAGCGCACCTCGCTCCGCTCCACCGGCTGGCTGGGCGAAGCCGCATCCGCCCTGACCAGGGCCGTCACCTGGAACACCATCTACGCCCCGGACCTCGGCCGCGTCCTCACCCCCACCTCGCGGGACTTCGTCTGCGCCGAGCGCAAGGGCTTCTACGGCACCTGGGCCCTGCACGCCTGGGACACGTTCTTCACCGGCCTCGCCGCCTCCGCCGTCGACCGGGACTACGCGCGCGGCATCTTCGGGCAGATCCTTCCGTACGCGGACGAGGCCGGGATGATCCCGAACCGGGTCTCGGACGAGCGGGGCCGCACCGACGACCGTTCACAGCCACCGGTCGGCGCACTCACCGTCCACCAGGCCTATCTGGCGGGCGGCCTGTCGCCCGGGACCCGCGACACGACGCTCCTCACCGACACCTTCCCGGCGCTGCTGGCCTGGCACGACTGGTGGCCCCGGGCCCGGCGCGGGCCGCACGGGCTGCTCGCCTGGGGGTCCGACCCGATCGCGGACGACCCCGCGTCGGCGACTCTGGACCGGGCCAGACGGGAGTCGGGCCTGGACGATTCGCCGATGTACGACGAGGCCCGGTACGACCCGGCGACCCACACCATGGACCTCGCCGACGTCGGCCTGAACGCCCTGCACATCGCCGACGCCGAGGCCCTGGCGGACATCGCCGACGTCCTGGGGCAGGGCACGACGGCCGGTCGGCTGCGCGCCGAGGCCGCCACGGCCAGGGCGGTCGCCGACCGGCTGCTGTGGGACGAGGAACGCGGCGGCTACCGCAATCTCACGGCGGCGGGGGCGCACGATCCGCATGTCTCGCCGACCATGCTGTACGCGCTGCTCGGCGGGTTGCCGGACGCCGACCGTGCGACGGCCATGGCCACCGACCTGCTGCGGCCCGAAGTGCTGGGCGGCGCACGCCCGTTGCCCAGCGTGGCCCGCGACGACCCGGGCTTCGCCGCCACCTACTGGCGCGGCCGGATCTGGGCGCCGATGGCCTATCTCGCCGTACGTGGGCTACGGCGTTACGACCTCACCGAGTTGAGCCGGCCGGTGGTCGGGGCCCTGCTGCGGCTGTTTCTCGACGAATGGCGGGAGTACGGCCATGTCAGGGAGAACTATCCGGCCGTGGCGGGCGAGAACCTGACCGGTCTTCAGAAGCGGTCGGACGGCCTGATGGCCTGGGGCGGGCTGCTGGCGTACCTCGCCTTCGGGGAACTGGCCGACGCGCGCCCCGACGGCTGGCGGTTCGCGCACCCGGGCGAACCGGCCGAACTGTGCAACCTGCCGCTAGGCGAGGGCCGCCTCGACATCCGGGCGGCCGACCGGCTCACCGTCGGCCTCGACGGACGGACCCTGCTGGACCTGGCGCCCGGAGTCGTCGTACGCGGATACCTGCTGACCGGCGACCGCGTGAGCGGGACCGCCGAGGGCGTCGGCGACCTGCTCGTCACTCCGCCGGGCGGTGGTCCGCCGGTGCGCGTGGAGGTGACGGGCGGCCCCCGGAGCTTCATGTTCGGGCCGGTCGGAGGACGTCACGCACGGGAAGGGAGCGGCACATGAGCGCGGAGACAGGGGCGGCCACGGACATCCTCGTCGTGGGCGGAGGCCTCGGTGGCGTGGCCGCCGCGCTGGCCGCCCTCGACCGGGGACGGTCGGTGCTGCTCACCGAGGAGACCGACTGGATCGGCGGCCAGCTCACCAGCCAGGGCGTACCGCCCGACGAGCACACCTGGATCGAGCAGTTCGGTGCCACCCGCACCTACCGCGCGCTGCGCGAGGCGATCCGCGACCACTACCGGACGTGGTACCCGCTGACCGAGGAGGCCCGGCGGCGCCGGTATCTCAACCCGGGCGAGGGACGGGTGAGCGCGCTCTGCCACGAGCCGAGGGTCGCCGCCGCCGTGCTGGAGGCCATGGTCGCGCCGTACGTGGCGGCCGGCCGGCTGCGGATCCTCTACGGGCACCGGCCGGTGGCCGCGTCCGTGGCCGGCGACCGGGTGCGGTCCGTGGTCGTCGAGGGCCCGGACGGCACCCTGGTCGAGGTCTCGGCGCCGTACGTCCTGGACGCGACGGAACTAGGCGACCTGCTGCCGCTGACCGGCGCCGAACACGTGACGGGCTTCGAGTCGCGCCGGGACACCGGGGAGCCGAGCGCGCCGGAGGAGGCGCAGCCGGCCAACATGCAGGCGTTCTCCTGGGTGTTCGCCGTCGACCACCGGGCCGGCGAGGACCACACCGTCGACCGCCCGGCCGGTTACGACGGCTGGGCCGCCTACCACCCCCCGCAGTGGCCGAACCGGCTGCTGAGCCTGAGCGCGCCCGACCCGAGGACGCTGGAGACCGTACCGCGCGGCTTCACCCCGAACGCCGACTCGGGGCCGGTGGTCGCCGACCAGAGCAAGGACGCGGGGGACAAGGAGCTGTGGGAGTTCCGCCGGGTGGTCTCCCGCAAGCTGTACCGGCCGGGCTTCGCCGCGAGCGATGTGACCATCGTCAACTGGCCCATGATCGACTACCTGCCCGGGCCGCTGATCGGGGTGGACGACAAGGAACGGGACCGGCATCTGGCGGGCGCCCGTGAGCTGAGCATGAGCATGCTCTACTGGCTGCAGACCGAGGCGCCCCGCCCCGACGGGGGCACCGGCTGGCCAGGGTTGCGGCTGCGCGGCGACGTGTTCGGTACGGCCGACGGGCTGGCGAAGGCGCCGTACATCCGGGAGTCGCGGCGGATCGTCGCCCGGCGCCGCATCGTCGAACAGGACCTGTCCCTGGCCGTCCGGGGCGAGCGGGGCGCGGTGCCCTACCCGGACTCCGTCGGCATCGGGATGTACCGGATCGACCTGCACCCCTCCACCGGCGGCGACACCTACATCGACGTCGCCAGCAGTCCCTTCCGGATCCCGCTGGGCGCCCTGCTCCCCGTACGGCTGCGCAACCTGCTCCCGGTGTGCAAGAACATCGGCACCACCCACATCACCAACGGCTGTTACCGGCTGCACCCCGTCGAGTGGAACATCGGCGAGGCGGCCGGATCCCTGGCGGCGCACTGCCTCGACCACCACCTGGAGGCCGAGCAGGTCTACGAGGACCCCGAGTTGCTGACCCGCTTCCAGACCGAACTCACCCACGCCGGGGTCGAACTCTCCTGGCCCGAGGTCAGGGGGTACTGATGGGTGACCAGGAAAGGAAAGCAGACAGGGACAGACAGGTCGACCTGAGTGAAGCGCCCCAAAGGGGCGCGGGGCTGGATCAATGTGCGGCTCCGCCGCGGGGCGCGATCAGCCACGACGGCGCCGCAGCGAAAAGACGGCCGATCACGGCACTCACAGCGGAGCGCCTGGCCGACGGCGAGAAGCGGCAGCCCGACGGCCGCACGCTGCTGTCCGGTGTCATCGTCCCGCTGGTCACCCCGATGGACCGGCCAGGGCGGCCCTCCGCCCCCGCCGCCGACGTCCTGCTGGGCGCCCTGGCCGCGGCCGGCGCCCGCGGCCTCATGCTCTTCGGCAGTAACGGCGAGGGCCCGCTGCTCCCCACGGCGGAACTGGGCGAGTTCACCGTGGGGGTCGCCAAGCGCTGGCGCGAACTGGTCGACGGCGGCCCGGTGTTGGTGAACGTCACCGCACCCGGCACCGCCGAGGCGCTGGCGCGGGCGGAGGCCGTGCTGCCCGCCGCACCGGACGCGCTGGTGCTCAGCCCGCCGATCTACTTCCACCACCGGCACGACGAGATCGTCGCCCACTACGCGGCCCTGGCCGGCCTCGGCGTTCCCGTCGTCGCCTACAACGCCCCCCGCTACAGCAATCCGCTGACACCCGCCCTGCTGGACGAACTGACCGGCCTCGCGCACCTCGTGGGCATCAAGGACAGTTCCGGCGACCTCGCGCTGTTCGGCCACGCCCTCGCCGCGGCCCGCCGGCGCGAGGACTTCGGGATCAGCCAGGGCGCGGAGCGGCAGGCGCTCGACGCACTGCGCCTCGGAGCCGACGGGGTGGTCCCCGGAGTGGCCAATCTGGCGCCCGCCGCCGCCGTCGAGCTGTTCCGGGCCCACCGCGACGGCCGGGACGATGCCGCGAGCCGCGCGCAACAGCTGCTCGACCGGGTGCTGGCGCTGCACACCGTACGACCCGGTGTGCCGGCGGTGAAGGCCGTCCTGGCCGCACGAGGGCTGTGTCCGCCGCACGTCGCGGCGCCCTTCACCCCGTGCTCCGACGAGGAACGACACGCCCTGCTCGACCTGCTCGCGCCCCTCGACGCCCATCTCATACGCGCCTGATCCGCACGCTCCTCGTTCCTGAAGCGGTACGTGCCGGCATCCGCTCCGCCGTACCGCCTCCTCCGTTCCGCCCGAAAGGGGTGGCCCACCTTGTCCGACAACGGACCGCAGCGCACCGCCATGAACCGCAGGTCCTTCGCCCTGGGCGTCGCCGGTGTCTCGGCGGCCGCCGCTTTCGGCCCCACGGCCCTGGCGTCCCCGGCCCACGCCGCCGACCGGTCGTCCGCGTCCGGCCGGCCCGGCACCTTCTTCGAGGAGCAGACCCTCTGGGACTCCGCCGAGGGACCGCTCGTGAACTACCACGTGCACGCGCTGGCCGTGCTGCCCGACGACACCGTCCTGGCCGTCACCGAGGGCCGGCACGAGGTCTGCGACGCCGGGCCGCGGGACCTGCTGCTGCGCCGCAGCACCGACGGCGGCCGGACCTGGGAGGAGAGCCGCACCCTGGTCACCTCCGTCGACGGCGAGTCCTGGGGCAACCCGGCGCTGGTCGTGGACCGGCGGACCCGGGAGGTCTTCCTCTTCTACATGCTCTCGCTCCGGCTGCCGCAGAACACCTCCTGCTCGGGCGACTCGGGCGACCTCTACCTGATCTCCAGCCAGGACAGCGGCCGGACCTGGGGCGAAGTACGGCACCTGGCCGGACTGTTCGACGGGTTCCCGTACACCTGGGCGCTGCACGGCCCCGGGCCGGGCCACGGGCTCCAGCTGAGATCCGGCCGGCTGCTGCTCAACTGCCTGCACCGCAGGGTGATCGTCGGCAACACCGTGGCCGAGCGGTACTACGGCGTCGCACCGATCTACAGCGACGACCACGGCGCCACCTGGCAGGCGACCGGCGAGGTGCCCGTACAGGTCGCCTACCCCATCAACGAGGCACGGATGGTGCAGCGCGCGGACGGCAGCGTGCTGGTGAACGGCCGTGCCGCGGCGGGCGGCGAGGGCCAGCGGATCGTCTCCGTCAGCGAGGACGACGGCCTGACCTGGTCGCAGCCGGCCCTCGACGGGGGCACCGGCTCGCTCAACGCGGTGGACGCGAGCCTGTTGCGCCACACCGGCGGCCCCGGCGGCCACGACACCGACCGGGTGCTGTTCAGCCGCCCCGACTCCCCCGTCAGACGCAACATGACGGTGTCGGTCAGCTACGACGAGGGCTACTCGTACCGCTACTCGCGCGTCATCAACGAGAACCGTTCCTTCTACTCCGACCTCGCCCACCTCTCCGACGGCACCGTGATCCTGCTCTACGGCTGCGACGGCGACTCGGCGAGCGTCCCGCTCCGGGTCAACGTCTGCCGTTTCTCGCTCGACTGGCTGACCCGCGGCCGTGACAGCCTGCGCCACGGCCCCCACTACCGGGAGACCGTCGTCGCCCTGGCCGGCACGCACCACGAGGTCACGAGCGGCGGCGCGGTGACCACCGTCGGCGACCCGCTGGCGCGCGCCGGCGAGCGCCTGGTCCTGACCCCCGAACAGGTCGGAGACGCGGTCGAGTTCACGATCCGGGTGCCGCACACCGGCGAGTACGAACTGCTCCTGCGCCACTACCGCTCGGCGGACGGCGGCCTCGTCACCGTCACGGTGGACGACGGCACCGTCCTGCCCGCCCACGCGATCGACACCACGGCGCAGACGGCGGCCGGCTTCGACCTGGCCCACCTTGGCTCGGCCCGGCTGCGCGCCGGGCGGCACACCGTGCGGTGTGCGGTGACGGGGACCGGCAGGGGCGGCGGGACCCTGCTCGGCCTCGACGCGCTCAGCCTGATCGAGGCGCCGGGCTCCGCCGACGTCCGCGCGGAGGTGGTCGTGGACAACGACCGGCTGGGCTTCGAGGTGGTCTCCGGCAGCTGGCCGACGGCGACGGCGGACCCGGGCTTCTGGTCGGGCAACTACCGGACGGCACCGGCAGGTTCGGGAACACGGAAGGTGCGCTGGCGTCCGGCCGTACCGCAGGACGGCGCGTACGAGATCCAGGCGTCGTATCCACCGGCGGCCACCCGCGCGAGCAACGCCCCGTACACCGTCGTGCAGGCGGACGGCACGACCACCACCGTCCGGATCGACCAGCGGACGGCGGGAGCCCCCGACCCGCGCGGCGGCACCTGGGTCTCCCTCGGCGAGTACCGGCTGGCGGCCGGTCTCGGCACGTCGGTCGAGCTGACCAACGACGCCGACGCGACGGTGGCCGCCGACGCGATCCGCCTGCTGGGCCCGCGGAGCTGAAGACCCGGAGTGCCGCCGGAGCCGCGGCCGGCGGCTACAGGGCGACGATGCCCTCGCCGCCGACCGCGTCCGGGACGGTGACCGAGCCGATCGCGGTCAGTGAGCCGTCGTGGCCGACCCGGAACTCGTCCACGATGCCCTTGGCGCCGGTCTGCGCGTAGAGGTAGCGGCCGTCCGAGGAGACGGCGGCGTCGACGGTGCCGCCGTCGGTGGCGGTGTCGCCGAGCGGGACGAGGCCGTGCCGGCCGTCGGTGCGGAAGCCGGACAGGCTGCCGCTGCCGGCGTTGGAGGCGTACAGGTGACGCCCGTCCCTGACGATCCAGCAGGTCGCGGCCTGCCCGGTGGCGGCGGGGGAGCCCACCGGGGTGACCTTCCCGTCGCGGCCCACGGCGTAGGTCGCCACGGCGTTGGTGCCGGCCTGGGTGACCTGGAGCCGGCCGGCGGCGTCGAAGGCGAAGCCGAAGGGCACGGTCCCGGGCTCGGAGTTCACCACCGGCTTGCGGGCCGGGGCGCCCGAGCGGTCCAGGGGAAAGACGTCGATGCTGTTGGCCGCGGCCTTGGTGGTGACGACCAGCCGGGTGCCGTCGGGCGTGAACGCGATCTGGCCCGGGGTGTGGGTGAACTGGGGCGTGGCCGTGGGGTCCAGGCCCAGGCCGCGCTGCCAGGAGTGCACGGTGGTCAGGTGGTCGCCGACCCGGACGAACCCCTGCACGGAGCCTCCGTCCAGGGCGTTGAGGACATAGACCCGGTCGCCGTGGACGGCGATGCCGACCGGGAAGGAGCCGCCGGAGGCCACCTGCTGGGTACGCGTCAGCCGGTCGCCGTGCACGGCGAACACGGTGACGGTGTCACTGCCCGCGTTCACGGCGTAGAGGAGCCGGTGCGCACGGTCGTAGGCGAGCGAGCCCTGCGAGGCGAGGTGGTCCACCACCGAGCCGGCCAGGCTGCCGCCCAGGCCGCCGGTGGGATAGCGGCCCGCGGCGGTGAGGGTGCCGTCGGCGTCGCGGTCGTAGGCGACGATCGCGTTCCCGGCCGGGCTGTTGGTCTGCACGAAGACCGTGGAGTGGACACGCGCGGTCTGGTGCGAGGCGGCGGCGGCCGGGACGGCGAACGCGGTGGCCACGGCGAGCGCGGCGGTGCCGATCGAGGCGGCGATACGGACGGTGCGGGCAGGCGTCATCGTCATTCTCCGTGTGTGGGACGGAAGTTCGGAATGACTGAGACGTTAGGTCGGCCGAGCCCGCGACAACCGGACGTATCCGGCATACCGCCTGGACGTCCGTGACCCGTAAGGATTGCCGGCCGGGCCGCGGCGCCCCTGCCGCTTACCGCCCGCCTACTGCTGTCCGGAGTTCTGGGCCGCGCTCACGATGAGGTCCGTGACCTCCTGGGGGTGGGAGATCAGGGAGACGTGCGAGGAGTCGATCTCCACGGTCTTGCGCGCGTGCGCGCGCTTGGCCTCGTACCTCTCGAGGCTCGGGTTGATCGCCCGGTCCTGGCTGCCGACGAGCACGTAGACTGGCTTGTCCCGCCAGGCCGCCTCGGTGACCTTGTCGGTGAACGCGGACTGTGCGATCGGGCGCTGCGTCGCCGCCAGGACGGCCGTCTGCTGCTGCGGGAGGTCCTGGGCGAAGACGGCGTGCAGCTTGCCGGGCTGGACGTACACGTCAGTGCCGGTGGTGCCGTCGCCGTTGCGGAACGGCACCTGCTGGAGCGCGCTGGTGAGCGGGACGGCCGGGAACTTGGCGGAGAGACTGGAGAACGACTCGCCCTTGTCCGGCATGATCGCGTTGATGTAGACGAGCGCCTTGACGTTGTCGAGCCCGGCGGCCGCCTGCGAGATCACCTCGCCGCCGTAGGAGTGTCCGACCAGGACGATCGGCCCCTTGACCGTCTTCAACAGGCTGTTCAGATACGTGGAGTCCTGGGGTATGCCGCGCAGTGTGTTGGGCGGGGCGATGACCTGGTAGCCGTCCGCCTGGAGGCGCTGCACCACGCCGTTCCAGCTGGACCCGTCGGCGAACGCTCCGTGCACGAGGACCACGGTCGGTTTCTGGCCCTCCGGGGCCCTGCCGACGCCGTCCGCCGCGTGCGCCGGCACCACGGTCAGGGCGGCGAGCACGGCCACCGCGAGGGCCAGTCTGCCCTCACCTGATTTCAAGGTCCCAGAGGCGGTCATGTGCGCGGTCATATGCGCGGTCATGTGCTTCCCCTTCCTCGACGTGCACGGTGAGAACAGGAAGGCCGATATCAGGCGTCAAATCAGCCTAGTCCGGTATCCACGGCGGTCAAACGGAGAGGTTGTGCCTATGGGGCGAGTGGCAATTCCGTTCCCTCAGGCCACCAGTTGCAGCCACCAAGAGGGCTGCTCAGACTTGTTACATATGCCTGATCGCCCACGGGAGTTTCGGAGTTTCTCATGGCCAAGATCCTGTGCGTGCTGACCGGCGCCAGTTACTGGACCCTGAAGGACGGGCACCGGCATCCGACCGGCTACTGGGCCGAGGAGTTCGTGGCGCCCTACAGCGTGTTCACCGACGCCGGACACGAAGTCACCGTGGCAACTCCGCATGCCGTGGTGCCCGTTGTGGACACGATGAGCCTGGAGGCCCGCATGGCGGGCGGCGAGGAGAACTCCCTCCGGGAGGAGGCCGTCATCGAGTCGGCGGATGAACTGCGGCATCCCCTCTCCCTCCAGGACGTGCGCCTCGAGGACTACGACGCGGTCTACTACCCCGGCGGACACGGCCCGATGGAGGACCTCGCGGTCGATCCCGAATCCGGGGAACTGCTGCGCGACGCCCTCGCGTCCGGCCGTCCCCTCGGCATCGTCTGCCACGCCCCGGCCGCCATCCTCGCGACCCGGGACGCGAACGGCGACACGCCTTTCGCGAATTACCGTCTGACGGGTTTCTGCAACGAGGAGGAAGCCGGCGTCGGTTTCGCCGACAGAGCCAAGTGGCTGCTGGAGGACGAACTGAGAAAGCTGCCCACCGAGTATTCGAAGGGCCCCGCCTGGGAGCCGTACACGGTCTCGGACCGCAACCTCTACACCGGTCAGAACCCGGCTTCCTCGGGCCCTCTCGCCGAGGAACTCGTCGCCGCCCTGTCCGGAACCGCCCGCTGAGGAACCGGAGTCCGCGCCCCGACCGGGATCATCCGCCGCCCAGGTCCAGCAGGACCTTGGACGCCCTCGTACGGTCACCGGCCAGGTCGAACGCCTCGACCGCGCGGCTCAGGGGCAGGGTGTGGCTGACGACGGGGCCGACGTCCAGGCCCGAGGCCAGGAGCGCGAGCGCGTCGTCGAACTCGTGGTCGAAACGGAAGGCGCCCCGGAGGGTGATCTCGCGGGTGACGACGACGTTGCCGAGGAAGCCGGTCTCGCCGGGCGGGAGCAGTCCGAGGAGGACGACGGTGCCGCCCCGGCGGATCCGCTGGACACAGGTGCCCAGGCCCGCCCCGGAGCCGGACGCCTCCACGGCCACGTCGACGTCGTCGGGCCAGGCCGGGTCGTCGGGGCGGTCCGCCCGGACGGTGGCCGTCGCGCCGACGCTCCTGGCGATGTCCAGCGGGGCGTCCAGCAGGTCGCTGACGATCACCTCGGCGGCGCCCGCGTGCCGCAGCGCGGCGACCACCAGGGAACCGATCGGACCGGCGCCGGTGACCAGCACCCGCCTGCCGGCCACCTCCCCGGCGCGGCGCACCGCGTGCAGGGCGACGGAGAGCGGCTCGGCGAGTACGGCGCGACGCGGGTCGAGCCCGGCCGGCAGCGCCCGTACCTGGTCGGCGGGGACGACGAACCGCTGGGCGAAACCGCCCTGGACGTGCGGCATCCGGGCGGCGCTGCCGAGATAGCGGGCGTGACCGCACACGTTGCGCCGGTCACCCGCGCACTCCGGGCAGGTCCCGCACGGGGTGGCCGGGTGGACCGCCACCGGGGTGCCGACCGCGGGGCCGCCCTCGGTACCGGGGCCGAGCGCGGCGACCCGGCCGACGACCTCGTGGCCGAGCACCAGGGGTTCGCGGACCTGGAAGTCGCCGACCGAGCCGCGGTGGTAGTAGTGCAGGTCCGAGCCGCAGATGCCGCCCAGGGACGCGGCCACGAGCACCTGCCCGGGGCCGGGCAGGCCCGGGTCCCACTCCTCGACCCGGAGATCGCCCGCCTTGTGGACCACGCATGCGTGCATGTGATGCTCCTTCCCTCGGGTCACAGGACCGACAGCATGCCGCCGTCGACGTACAGCACCTGCCCGTTGACGAAGTCCGACGCGGGCGACGCCAGGAAGATCAGGGCGCCGATCAGGTCGGAGACCCTGCCCCACCGGCCGGCCGGGGTGCGCCCCCGTACCCATGCGCTGAACTCCTCGTCCGCGACCAGTGCCGCGGTGAGTTCGGTCTCGAAGTACCCCGGGCCCAGGCCGTTGACCTGGATGCCCGAGGGGCCGAGGTCCGCGCACATGCCCTTGGTCAGCAGCTTCAGCCCGCCCTTGGTGGCGGAGTAGGGGGCGATGCCGGGCCGTACCGTCTCGCTCTGCACCGAGAGGATGTTGACGATCTTCCCGTGCCCGCGCGGGACCATCCGGCGGGCGACCTCCCGGCCCATGAGGAAGGCGCTGGTGAGGTTGGTGCCGAGCAGGCGGTGCCAGTCGTCGTCGGTGAAGTCGACCAGCGGCGCGCGGTGTTGGGCCCCGGTGTTGTTGACGAGGATGTCGATCGGGCCCACCTCGTCCTCGATCGCGGCGACGTTCGCGGCCACGGCGGCGGAGTCGGTCACGTCGAAGGGGTAGGCGAACACGGGGGATTTCCCGGCGAGTTCGTCGCGGGTGCGGGCGAGGGCCGTCCCGTCACGGCCGTTGAGGACGACCGTGCAGCCGGCCTCCAGCAGCCCCTGGGCCAGGGCCCGCCCGATGCCCCGGCTGGAGCCGGTGACCAGCGCGACGCGCCCGGCGATGTCGAACAGGGGGCTGGGTGTCATGCCGGCTCCGCCTTCGTGCCCGGCAGCGGCGTGCGGGCCGGGCGTCCGTCGAGGACGTCCAGGACGTTGTCCACAGCGAGGTCCACCATCGCCGCGCGGGTCGCCTCGGTGGCCGAGCCGACGTGCGGCAGGGCGAACAGGTTCGGCCGGGCGGTCAGATCGGCCACGTCCGCGCCGCGCGGCTCACGCTCGTACACGTCGAGCCCGGCCGAGTGCAGGCGGCCCTCGTCGAGGGCGCGCAGCAGGGCGGCCTCGTCCACGACCCCGCCCCGGGAGGTGTTGACCAGCGTGGCGGTCGGCTTCATGACCCGCAGTTCCGCGGCGCCGATCAGGTGGCGGGTGGCGTCGGTGAGCGGGACGTGCAGCGAGACGATGTCGGACTGGGCGAGGAGCTGCGGCAGCGCGACCGGGGTGGAGAGGCCGTCGGCGGCCGAGCCGGACCGGTCGTGGTGCAGTACGCGCATGCCGAAGCCGGTGGCGCGCCTCGCCACCGCCCGGCCGATCTGCCCGTAGCCGACCAGGCCCAGGGTGGCACCGTGCACGTCCAGGCCGAGGTAGTCATCCATCCGGAACAGGTCCCAGGCCCCGGAGTGCAGCGCGTCACGGGCCACACCCAGCCGGCGGCGGGCGGCCAGGATCAGCGCGAACGCCAGGTCGGCGGTCGTCTCCGCCAGCACCCCCGGGGTGTGGGTCACCACGACCCCGCGCTCGGCCGCGGCCCGCTGGTCCACGCCCTCGAACCCCATGCTGGCCAGGCTGACCACCTTCAGGGAAGGGCCGGCCGCGTCCAGCAGTCCGGCGTCGACCCGGTCATTGCCGAGGGCGAGAACGGCACTCACGCCTCCCTCGGCCGCGGCGAGCGAGGCCAGTTCGGCCGGCTCCGGCCGGCCCGTGCCCGTCCAGCGCACGACGTCCGTGTCCGGACGGGACGCCAGCCGGTGCAGCCCGCCGCCGGGCAGAGTGCCACGAGTACTGAGCACGCGCTCTTTCATCCACCACTCCCACGCTGCTTCTGCGTTACGACGGTGAAAACGTTAGTCAGCGCTCAGCCGACGCAACCAATACCGGATTCGTGTGACGTCATCGGGCTTCGGGATTCCCGCCGAATTCGTTGATCAGCTCGTGAAAGAGATCGTGTACGGCGAGGGCGGGTTCCGACAGGGGCTGGTGATCGGACGTGCACAGGGAGAGCTTGACCTCGATCGTGGGGTCGACGATCCGCCGTACCACCAGACTCCGTACGTCGAGTATGGCCTGCGCCGCCGACCAGGGCAGCACGGTGGCGCCGAGACCGGCGCCGACGGCACTGGTCAGGGTCAGGACCGACTCGATCTCGCCGACGACCCTCGGTTCGAGGGAGACATGGCGGAAGGCGGCGTCCACGACGTGCCGGATGGTGTGGATACGGCTGGGGAGCAGCAGGCCCACCCCGGCCAGCTCGGCGATGGAGACCTCGTCCCGGTCGGTCGCCGAACCGGTGCCCGGCGCGGCGACCAGGTACAGGTCCTCGGTCCGCATCGGCTCGAACTGGACACCGCGTACCGGACCGGCGTCGTAGATGAACGCCATGTCCATCCGGCCGGTCATGATCGCCTCGCTGATGACACCGCCGAAGTTCTCGTTGATGTGCAGCAGGATGTCCGGGTAGCGCTCGCGCACGGCCCGCAGCAGCGGCAGGGCCAGCGCGGCGCCGGTGCTGTACGGGGCCAGGCCCACCGAGACGCTCCCGGCCGGCGCCCGCCCGGACACGTCGACCGCCGCCTGCGCGTGTTCGAGCTGGCGCAGGATCAGCTGGGCATGGCGGTAGAGGGCGCGTCCGGCCTCGGTCGGTGCCACCCCGCGCTTGCTGCGGATCAGCAACTGCTGCTTGAACTGCGTCTCCAGCATCGAGACCTGCTGGCTCAGCGCGGGCTGCGCGATGTGCAGGATGTCGGCGGCGCGCGTGATGCTCCCGGCGTCGACGATCTTGACGAACGAGTACAGACGCCTGGTGTCCATCGGCGACCTCCAGCCTGAGAGGAGGGCTCATCGTACGGGCGGTCCGGGCGGCCCGAGAGCGAGCGGTGTCATACCCCGCCCTTATCACGCCACACACAACGGGTATTTGAAGCGCCGATCCCCCGGTACTACGGTCACCGAAACGCGAAATTCCCGGTCGACGGCGACCTGCCGAAGAAATTGCAACAGCCACGTTAACCGCGTTTCGGATTCATTTCCCCGGCTCCCCCCTTTTTCCCGGCTTCCCGGCTTCCCGGCTTCCCGGGCTTACCGGCTTACCGGCTTCCCATTCCTGGCGGAGGACGACATGACACTCACGGTCGATCTCGTGGCCGACCTCGGCGAGGGGTACGGCCCCTGGACCATGGGGGACGACGAGGCCCTCCTCTCCGTCCTGACCTCGGCCAACATCGCCTGCGGCTTCCACGCCGGCGACCCGCGGATCATGGACGCCACCGTCCGCCGCTGCGTGGACCGCGGCGTCGCCGTCGGCGCCCACCCCAGCTTTCCCGACCGCGTCGGCTTCGGCCGCCGCGCGATGGACCTGACCCCGGACGAGGTCCGCACCGACGTCCTCTACCAGGTCGGCGCGCTCCAGGCGTTCGCCGCCGCGCACGGCACCCGGGTGGGGCACGTGGCCCCGCACGGCCGGCTCGGCAACCTCGTCGCCACCCGGCGGGACTACGCGGTCGCCGTGACCGAGGCGATCGCCTCCCTCGACCCCTCACTGATCGTCCTGGCGCAGGACGGCGAACTCGCCGACGCCGCCCGCGCCCGCGGCCTGCGCGTCGCCGTCGTCGGCATCGCCGACCGCGCCTACCAGGACGACGGCACCCTCGTCCCACGGAGCGAACCCGGAGCGGTCATCCACGACGAACGGGAGATCGCCGAACGCACGGTCCGGATGGTGACCGAGGGCGTCATCCGCAGCGTCGGCGGCCGTGACATCCCCGTCGACTGCGACACCGTCCTGCTGCACGGCGACACGCCCGGCGCCCTCTCCCTCGCCCACCTCATCCGCGAGGAACTCCTGACGGCGGAGGTCGGGATCGCCCCGCTGGCCGCCGTACTCGACGGGAAGAGCACCTGATGAACGGCGACATCCGCATCGCGGACTGCGGTGACTCGGCCGTCGTGGTGAAGGCCCAGGGCGCGGGGGCCTGGCGGCTCGTGCACGCCCTCGCCGACGCGGTCGAGGCGGCGGCGGTGGCCGGCGTGTACGGCATCGTCCCGGCCTACGACTCCCTCCTCGTCGAGTTCGACTGCGCCACCACGGACCACGACACGGTCCGCCGCGCCCTGCGGCAGGCGGCAGCCCGGCTCACCGACGGCACACCCCCGTCGCCGTCCCCCCGGCGCTTCACCGTCCCGGTCGTCTACGGCGGCGAGCACGGCCCCGATCTCCCCGTCGTCGCGGACCGACTCGGCCTGACCGAGCGGGAGGTGGTGGAGCTGCACACCGCCCAGGACCTGACCGTGCGCTGTCTGGGCGCACCCGTGGGGGCGCCGATGATGGACGGTCCCGCGTTCCCGGCGCCGGTGCCGCGGCTGGCCTCGCCGCGGACCAGCGTGCCGCCCGGCTCGGTCGCGGTGGCCGGCCGGCAGGCCGTGATCTGCCCGCTGCGGTCCCCCGGCGGCTGGCCCATCCTCGGCCGTACCCCGCTGCGCGTCCTCGACCTCGACGCCGAGCCGCTGACGCCGTACCGGCCGGGCGACACCTTCCGGTTCGTGCCGATCACCGCGGAGCAGTGGCGCGACCACGACGGCGCGATGCTCTCGGCCGAGGCGGTGGCCCATGGCTGACACCCTCACCGTCCACCGCGCCGGACTCACGACCCTCCAGGACCTCGGCCGCCCGGGCCGCTCCCGCGACGGCCTCCCCGTCAACGGCGCTCCCGACCAGTACGCCGCCCGCGTCGCCAACGTCCTGACCGGCAACGACGAGAGCGCGCCGCTGCTGGAGACCACCGCGACGGACTTCAGCTGCACGCCCTCCGCCGACATACTCGTCGCCGTGACCGGCGCCCCCGCCGACCTCACCGTCGACGACGTCCCGCGCCCCCGCTGGGAACCCGTGGTCGTCCGCGCGGGCGAGACGATCCGCGTCACCGGCATCAGGGTCGGCGTCCGCGCCTACCTCGCCGTCCACGGTTCGGTGGAGTCGCCGTACCTGCTGGGCAGTTGTGCCCCCGACACGATCCTCGGCTTCGGCCACGCCCTGCGGGACGGCGACCAGATCGCCGTACGGACGGCCCTTCGGGCCCCGATCGGCCACCCGGTCTACGGCATCCCGCTGTTCCGTGTGCACGCGTCCGTACCGCGTCTCGCCGGGACGACGGCATGGACGATCGACGTCACCGACGGCCCCGACCTGGCGGAGTTCGGCGACTCGGCGGACCGGCTGTTCCGCTCGGAGTTCACCGTCACCCCGCGGAGCAACCACATCGGCCTGCGCCTGTCCGGCGACGTGCCGCGCAGGACCGCGACCGGCGAGGTGCTCTCCCGTGGCGTCCCCGTCGGCGCGATCGAGGTGCCCGCGGGCGACGAACTCCTCGTCCTGCACCGGGGCCGCGGTGTCACCGCCGGCTATCCCGTCCTCGCGGTCGTCACCTCGACCGGCCTGGACGCGCTCGGCCAGGCCCGCCCCGGCCAGGCCGTCCGCTTCCGGCGCCGCACGGTCGCCGAGGCGGTGGCCGCGTACCGCTTACAGCGCGCCGGTATCGAGGCCCTGAAGACCCGCGTCCGCACGGTGTTCGACGCCCACCGCATCCCCTGACTCCCCCATGCACGGCCCCGCACGTCAGTGACACCCCGTCCCCGAAAGCGCACGAACGTCATTGAAGGAGACCGCCATGGCCACCGTGGCCGCACAACCGACCCCCAACACGGTCGATCCGAGAACCGCTCGCAAAGTCACCCTCGCCGGCTGCGTCGGCATCTTCGCCGAGCTCTACGACAACGGCATCTTCGGTTTCATGGCGGGCACCCTCGGTGCCGTCTTCTTCCCCGACTCGGCCAACGCCGTCCAGCTGGTCTTCCTCGGCTACGCCGTCTCCTTCTTCTTCCGCCCGCTCGGCGGTGTCATCTGCGGCCACCTCGGCGACCGCATCGGCCGGCAGCGGATGCTCGTCTTCGTGATCATGCTGATCAGCGCGGCGACGGCGGCCATCGGCCTGCTGCCGACCTACGCGGCCATCGGTATCGCCGCACCCGCGCTGCTGATCCTGCTCCGGGTCGCCCAGGGCTTCTCGGTCGGCGGCGAGGCATCCGGCGCGATGAGCTTCCTCGCCGAGCACGCGCCGGAGGGCAGGCGCGGCCTCTACACCAGCTACGCCCAGATCGCCTCCTTCCTCTCCCTGCTCACCGGCACGCTCATCGCGGCCGCGCTGACCAGCGGCCTCGGCGCGGATCGGATGGAGTCCTGGGGCTGGCGGATCCCGTTCCTGCTGGCCATCCCGCTCGGCGTCACCGGCATCTACATCCGCAGGCGGATCAGCGACACCCCGAACTTCACCCGCCTCCAGGAGAGCGGCGGCCTGGCGAGGAACCCGCTGAAGGAGGCGTTCTCCTCCGCCGAGCACCGCCGCGCGATGCTCCTCGCGCTCTTCATCCCGCTGATGAACGGCTCCGGCTACTACGTCCTGTTCAGCTACATGCCGACCTTCATGAGCAGCGAACTCCACTTCAGCAAGGTGCAGGGTCTGCTCGTCACCGCGAGCAGCCTGGTCGCCATCTCGGTCGCCATCCCCTACATGGGCCGGCTCTCCGACCGGGTCGGGCGCAAGAAGGTCCTCGCGGGCGCCGCGATCGCCATGGCGGTCGTCGCGATCCCCTGTTACCTGCTCATCGGCACCGGCAACGTCCCGCTCGCCGTGCTCGGCGCGTGCGTCATGGCCGTCGTCTTCGCGGGCCACACCGGCGTCATCCACATCCTGCTGGTCGAGCTCTTCCCGACCCGGGTGCGCTACTCCGCCTACGGCCTCGGCTACAACATCTCCTCCGCCCTCTTCGGCGGCACCGCACCCCTGCTGATGACGTGGCTCATCGCCGAGACCGGCAACGTCAACATGCCGGCCTTCTACGCCGTCGTCACCGCACTGGGCACGCTCGTCGCGGTGTCCAGGGTCCAGGACCGGGCGCACCAGCCCCTGCGCGACGCGTAGTCAGCCCGCCCACGCCACCCCACTCCACCCCCCACCCCGCACCTCTGGGAGTAGTTCACATGCCCTTCTCCGACTACAAGACCGCGCTCGTGACCGGTGCCTCCACCGGAATCGGGGCCGTGGTCGTCGAGCGCCTGGTGAAGCAGGGGCTCGAGGTCCACGCCGTGGCCCGCAACGCCGACCGCCTCGCCGACCTGGCCCGGCGCACCGGCTGCGTGCCGCACGCCGTCGACATCACCGACACCGCCGCCCTGACCGGGGCCCTGCGGGGCATCGAGGTCGACGTCCTCGTCAACAACGCCGGTGTCTCCCGCTCCGGGAACATCCTCACCGCCGACGAGTTCGCCGTCGACGAGCAGGTGGCGGTCAACATCCAGGCGATACTGCACCTGGTCCGCCTGCTCATGCCGGGGATGGTGGAACGCGACCTCGGGCACATCGTCAACATCAGCTCGATCGCGGCCGTCTACAACTTCGGCGGCAACACGATCTACCACGCCACCAAGGCGGCCGTGCACACGCTCTCCCGGCAGCTCCGCGTCGATGGTTACGGCCACCGCATCCGCGTCACCGAGATCTGTCCGGGCCGGGTGGAGACGGAGATCTTCGGCCGGCTGCTCGGCGACATGGAAGAGGCCCAGCGCGTCTACTACGACGGCTACGAGTCCCTCAAGCCGGAGGACATCGCCGACGCCATCGACTTCGCCATCGACTCACCGCGCCATGTGAACATCGGCCACGTGGAGATCCTGCCGACCTTCCAGGTGCCGGGCGGCCTCAACTTCGAACGGCGGGCCGACTGACATGGCGGACACGACAGTCACGGCCCTGGCCCAGCGGGTCGACCGCATCAAGCCCTCCCCCAGCACGGCGGCCGCCCAACGCGTCCGCGAACTCAAGGCGCAGGGCCACCGCATCCTCGACCTCACGGTCGGCGAACCGGACTTCGACACCCCCGACCACGTCAAGGCGGCGGCGATCGAGGCGATCGGCCGGGGCGAGACCAAGTACACGCCGGTCAACGGCACCCCCCAACTCCGCGCCGCCATAGCCGACAAGCTCACGCGCCGCCACGGGCTGACCTACGCCCCCGACCGGATCACCGTCGGCGGCGGCGCGAAGCAGATCATCTTCCTGGCCCTGATGGCCACCCTGAACACGGGCGACGAGGTCATCGTCCCCGCCCCGTACTGGGTGTCGTACCCGGACATGGTCCTCGCCAACGACGGCACCCCGGTCGTCGTCCCGTGCCCGGAGAGCGACGGCTTCAAGCTGACGCCGGACCGCCTGGAGTCCGCGATCACGGACGCCACCCGCTGGCTGATCCTCAACGCCCCGAACAACCCGACGGGCGCGGCCTACACCCCGGCCGAACTCCGCGCCCTGGCCGACGTGTTGCTGGCCCACCCGCGTGTCCTCGTCCTCACCGACGAGATCTACGACGAGATCTGGTACGGCGACGAGGGCTCCGGCGAACTTCCCACCACCCTCGCCGCGGTCGAACCCCGCCTCGCCGAGCGGGTGTTCCTCACCAACGGCGTCTCCAAGACGTACGCCATGACGGGCTGGCGGATCGGCTACGGCGCCGGACCGGCCGGCCTGGTCGGCGCCGTCAACAAGCTCCAGTCCCAGATCTCCTCCTGCCCCTCCTCGATCAGCCAGGCGGCCGCCACGGCCGCGCTCACCGGCGACCAGGGCTTCATCGACGACTGTGTCGCCGTCTACCGGGCCCGCCGGGACGAGACGGTGAAGATGCTGACCGACATCCCGGGCCTGACCTGCACGCCACCGAGCGGCGGCTTCTACGTCCTGGTGAACTGCGCGGGACTGCTGGGCCGGCACACCCCGGCCGGTGAACGCATCGGCACGGACGAGGAGTTCGCCGCCCACCTCCTGGAGTCGCAGCAGGTGGCGGTGATCCACGGGGCGGCCTACGGAGCCCCCGGCTACTTCCGCATCTCCTTCGCGACGTCGAGCGCGGTCCTGACGGAGGCCTGCGAACGCCTCTCCGCCGCCTGCGCCGCCCTGACCTGACCGTTGCCCCTTGTTCCGCCCCTTGTACCGCTCCTCGTACCGCTTCTCGGAGAGAGACCCATGCTGCGTGTGAACACGAAGTTCGACCGCCCCGATCCGGACCTGGTCGAGCGACTCGGCACCTACTCCTCGGCCACCGTCCACGAGGCGCAGGGCCGGCTCGGCGCCCTGAGCTCGAAGATCAAGCCGGTGTCGGACACCATGTCCCTGTGCGGCCCCGCCTTCACCGTGCGCTGCGCGCCCCGGGACAACATCATGCTCCAGGTGGCCATCGCGCACGCCCGGCCCGGCGACGTCATCGTCGTGTCCGCCGGTGAGTACGCGGAGGCGGGCTCCTTCGGCGACGTACTGGCCAACGCCTGCGTGGCCAAGGGCCTCGGCGGGCTGATCACCGACACCGGTGTCCGCGACACCCGGGAACTGCGCGACCTCGGCTTCCCGGTGTTCTCCCTCGGCGTCTCCATCAAGGGCACGGTCAAGGAGACCGTCGGCCCGATGGCGGAGCCCGTCCTGGTCGGCGGCGAGCTGATCCGCCCGGGCGACGTGGTGCGCGGTGACGCCGACGGTGTCGTGGTGGTCCGCCGCGAGGACCTGGCCGACGCGGTCCGCCTCTCCCAGGAACGCGTCGACGCCGAGGCCGCGTACATCGCCGCCTACCGATCAGGAAAGAGCGTCATCGAGGTCAGCAACCTCACCGCGGTCCTCGAAGCGAAGGGCCTGGTCGTCGAGGAGTGACCCCGTGACACCGGTTCAGGCTCCTACGGTCCCGTCGATGCCCTCCCGCAGGAAGTCGGCGTGGCCGTTGTGGCGGCCGTACTCCAGGAGGACGTGGGTCATCACCATGCGCAGCGACACCTCCTGCTGCCACCTCGGCTGGTATCCGGCCCGGTCCAGGGATGCGGCCTCGCGTTCGATCCGGCGCGAGGTCTCCACCTCGGCCTGCCAGGCCGTGAACGCCTCCTGACGGGTCGACCTGCTCGCGTCGTACGCCGCCTGGAAGTCGACCTTGTCGGACCAGACCATGGGCGCGTCGTTGTCCTCGAACACCCGCCGGAACCAGGTGCGTTCCACCTCCGCCAGGTGCCGAACCAGGCCGAGCAGCGAGAGCGTGGACGGCGGCATCGACTGCCGCCGCAGCTCCTCGTCGGTGAGCCCTTCGCACTTCATGGCGAGGGTGGCCCGGTGGTAGTCGAGAAACGCCCGCAGCGTGTCGCGTTCGTTTCCGAAAGCGGGCGGTCCTATGCGGTTGTCGCTGGTCACTGACCGTACTCCTTGTCCGTTCCGGCGTCGGGGGGCAGCGGCGTCGCCGCCTCACCGGAGCCAGTATTGGGCAAGGGCCCCTTCCCGGTACGGCGCGGGGCTGACGCTGAGGTCGCCGGCGAAGGGACGGTCCAGGACGAAGACCAGGAGCAGGCTGAAGCCGACGAGTCCGGCGACCGAGGCGACGAACAGGATCTGGACCCGCAGTTTGCGCATGCCGTAGAGGAACGTGAGCGGCACCAGGACCAGCGCGCCGCCGACGGCCAAGGCCTGGAGCAGCGGCGGAAGTTCCTGGCGTGCCATGGTGATGCGGGCCCGCCGCTGGGAGGCCACGTCGTCGAGATGACCGACGGCCTGCTCGTAGAAGACCTGTTCCTGCTCGTTCTTCGGGCCGTACGTCTGGAACACCCGGAAAGCGTCCTGGAGATGGGACTCCGTGGCCCCGTAACTGGGGTGCCCCGCGCGCATCCGGGGCCACTGGTCCTCGACGACCGCGTGGACGTAGCCGCTCATGGCGGCGTCGAGACGGGCCCGCACCGACGCCGGGAACGAACCGGCGTCGCGCGTGATGAGCGCCACGTCGGTGGCCTCGGTGGCGACGATGGTCTGGGTGTCCTCCAACTGCGTCCACAGGGTGACGATCACGAACGCGAGGATGATGCCGTAGATGGCGCCGAACATCCCCAGCGTCACACCGACCATGTCGTTGTGCTCTCCGCGGGCCAGCGACGGGTACCTGCGGCGCAGCACCACACTGCCGGCGACAGCCAGGGCGACGGTCCCCCCGACGGTGCAGACGGCCAGCGTGAAGGTGCTGAAGTGGTTGAGCAGCCATAGGGACATGTGCGCGGAGTCTAGGCGGGACACAACACCCCAAAACCGCCGCACTCAAAGCCGCTACGGGTATGACGGGAAGAAGTTCACACCACCGAGTGAGAGCCCGATCCCGCCAGGCCCCGGCTTTGCCACAGCTTGATCAGGCGTATCCCCACACCTTGATCTTCCATGTCCCTGACATGGCTACGATTGGCCGACTTCGGGGCTGGAGGGGGAGACGACGGGGATGCTACGGAGATCGCTCGCTTTCGTCGGTGTGGCCGCGCTGGTGCCGTTGACCGCTTCCGCCGTCTCCGCACAGGCGGCGTCGGCCTCACTGGCCGTCACCACATCGGGCCGGCACGGCGGCAAGGTCTCGACGACGGTCACCGTCGTCGCCGTGCCGTCCGGTCATACGTACAGCGTCAAGTCCGGCAAGCGGATCAGCCTGCCGTCCGGGCGTTACCTCGCGATGACCGACATCTACGAGAGCGCCAAGGACGGTCTGGGCACCGACACCATCGGCGCGCAGGTCGTCCAGGTGTCAGGCAGCAAGTCGGTGACGCTCGACGCGCGCAAGGGCAAGGCCGTCAAGGTGTCACTGGACACGCCCGCCGACGTGACCGGCCCGCCGCGGATCAGCGCACAGGTGTGCGCCGCCACCGTCGGGAACACGCCCTCCGCCTTCAGCGCGGGTGGCTGGAACGACGAGGGCGCCCTCTACGCCATCCCGAACTCCTCCAAGCTGCTCCAGTTCGGGTACCTGGCACAGTGGTCGGGCGACGACAGCTACGTCGCCGTGAAGAACACCACGGGCATCCCGGCCGCGCCCGGTGGGTCGTTCACGCGGTCGAAGCTGGCGACGGTGCACTTCTCGGTACGCAGCGGTACGCAGATGGGTCGTCAGACCGGCACCGCAATCCAGGCGGTGCCGAAGGTCGACGACTGCACGACCGACCTGAAGGCCGAGGTCCGCGACGACGACGCACCGTACAGCGCCACCGTCCATGTGACTCCCGGCACCTGGCAGCCCCGCGACTACGTCTCCGCGAGCGACGGCGAAGGCGTCAGCGGCGGATTCCCGAAGGTCAGGACGCTGACGGCGGGGCAGAGTGTCACCCAGTCCTTCGGCCGGGCGGTGTGGGGTCCGTTGCACGACCTGCCGCTGATCGGGGACAAGTCCGTCACCTTCCATCCGGACGCCCTGATCGGCGACCCCGACGTCGGCGTCAACAGCGCCGACACGACGAAGGAGACGGTGGTCCTGTCCAGGGGAAGCACCACCGTCAAGAAGCAGACCCTGACCAACTGGGGCACCGGGGACGCCGTGTTCTCGGCCGGGGCCCGCTCGGCCGGCTGGTACCGCCTGACCGTCGACGCCCACCGCTACCGCCCGGGCATCACCTTCCCCGCCGGCATGCTGTCCTCGCGCGCCACCCTCGACTGGTACTTCAAGGCCGACCCGGCCAAGGCGACGGTCGCGCCCGTGTTCCTGACCCGCTTCCTGCCCACCGGGCTGAACACGCGCAACCAGGCCGCGCCCGACAGCACCACGACGGTCGGCGTGAGCGCCGCACGCGGCTCCCAGGGCACCGACCTGAAGTTCACCAAGGTGACCGCCAAGTCCGTCCGGGTCTGGTCGTCCGCCGACGGCGGCAAGACCTGGAAGGCGGCGACCGTCAAGCACTCCGGCTCGACCTGGCAGGCATCCGTCCACAACCCGGCCTCCGGCGCCGTCGCCCTGCGCTCCGAGGTGACCGACTCGGCCGGGGACCGCTCGGTGGAGACGGTGTACCGGGCGTACGCCATCGGCTGACACCGCGGTCGCCGGATCGCGGGCGAGCCGTGCCCGAGCACCCGGTGCCCGGCATCGGCCACGTCCCGACGTCCGCTGCGGCCAGACCGGCCGGACCGGCCGCGCCTGTCGGCGGGACCTCCTCGGGCTCCCCCTGGCGACCGGCCACGGGCGGCCGTCGGTTCGCCGCACGGAACGGGCCCGGACGCGTGATGTCGTCCGGGCCCGCGGGATGGCGAGGGTCGGTTCAGAAGACGCCCTTGTACCCCTGCCAGCCGGTGGCGATCTTCGTACGGCCGCCGAAGGAGCCCTTGCCGTTGCCGTTGTTGCGCCAGACGGTGCCGGAGGTGTCGCGGGAGACGAGGTCGGCCCTGCCGTCACCCGTGATGTCCCCGACCCCGACGATCGCGTTGTACGAGCCGCCCCAGTTGGCGAACAGCTTCACGCGTGCCTTGAAGGTGCCCTTGCCGGTGCCGTCGTAGCGGTACAGGTTGTTCGCCTTGTCCTGCGCGAGGAGATCACCGATGCCGTCGCCGTTCAGATCACCGGCGCCCACGATCTTCTTGTACGTCTTCCAGTCGGCGTAGAGCTTGACGCGGGCGGAGAGTTTCCCGGCGCTGGTGCCCTTGTACAGATAGACGGTGCCGGTGGAGGTGTTGCGGGCGATCAGGTCCGGTCGGCCGTCACCACTCACGTCACCGGGCGCGGTCAGCACGTCGTACTGCTGCCAGCCGCTGCCCAGCGAGGTGTACGCGGTGGAAGGCGTCACCGCCGCCCCGCACGCGGGCCGGTAGGCGCGCAGCGCACCGCTGCTGAACCGCACGAGCACGTCGTTGCAGCGGTCTCCGCTCAGGTCGCCGAAGGGCACCGCCTTCACCGTGGCCGGCCACCCGGAGCCCGTCCGCTTCCCGGTGAACGTCCCCTTCCCCGTCCCGTACTGGTACGCCAGCCCGCCCGAGCCGGTCAGCGTCATCAGTTCGCCGAAGCCGTCGGTCCCGACGAAGTCGCGGCGGGCCGGGGCGGCTCCGGTGACCTTGACCGTGCCCGTCCTCGTCAGCGCCGCCCCCTGCCCGTCCGCGGGGGTGACGGTCAGCTTCCAGGTGTAGGCGCCGTTGGGCACAAGGCGGCCGGAGCCGTCCTTGCCGTTCCAGGCCGGGGTCACCACTCCGCGTGCCGGACCGCCGGAGAGGGTGCGGACGGCCGTACCGGCCTTGTTGTCGACCACCAGCTTCCAGGAGGCCGCGGGCTTGTTCAGCCACCACTTCGGGCTCCACTGCGCGGCGCCGCCCTTGACGTCCACCGAGGCGGCGACGGTGGCGTCGCGCTGCACGAGGGCGGAGACGGGAACCTCGCTGGAGGTCAGGCGGATGGCGTTGTCGGAGCGGAGCTGGGCGATCACGCCGGTGTAGGGGTCGACGTCCCAGGCGTTCCCCTCGAACGTCCCGGCGGTGTGCGACACGGCCGTCCCACCGCGGACGTCGATCACCTTCAACTGCCCGGCCGCGACGGTCGCGACGAAGCCGTCGCCGAGCTGCGCCTGTTCCCAGTCGGAGCCCGCGAGCGTCAGGTTCCGCTTCGTGACGGTGTCGTAGACGCCCTGGCCCTCCGAGCCGAGCACGCAGTTCCACAGCAGCCACCGGCCGACCGCCTGGAAGTCGTTCAGGAGGCAGCCGCGCCCGAACCACACCGGCTCGCCCTGCTTCCCGGTCAGCAGGTCGTAGGGGACCACGGTGTCGTTGCCGGACATAACCCACACGGTGGTGCCCCAGATCGCCCGCACGCTGTCCGTCGTCGTGTACACCGTGCGCCCGGAGTCGAGGTCGACGACCCGGGTCTCCGCCACTCCCTTGCTGTCGTACGGCCTGGTCAGCGCGGCGAAACGGCCGTTCGCGGCGGTCGCTGTCTGGTAGCTGCGGGAGCTGTCGATCCGGGTGCCGGGCAGCGACCGGTCGGCGCCGAGGAGCTGGGGCTGCTGGGCGGCGCTCGTGCCGTAGCCGGAGATGACCGTCCGGCCGTCGCCGGTGTCGAGGAGACGCGGGCGGCTGCCCGAGTAGCTCTCCAGCACGATACGGCCGCGGGTGGTGCGGGCCCCCGCCGTGGGGGAGTCGGCCACGCCGGTCTCCCGGGTGTGGAGATACGACCAGTCACCCACGGGGTCCTGCTCGATGGTGGTCAACCGCCCCTGGGTGAGGGTCAGTTGGGAGACCGCGTGGGCGGTCTTCCGCGGGTACGCGTCCGCGATCCGGCGCACGGTGACCCCGCCGCCCGCGGCCGCCTCGATGAGGGAGACACCCCAGTGATCCGTGTCGGCGCCGCCCGCGACCAGGAGCCCGCCGTCCGGAGTCGGCACGGCCTGCCGTGACGTCCTGGCCAGCAGCGTGCGGGGCGCGGAGCCGTCCAGCGGGACGGCCTCGACCCGCGAGACCGCGCGGTAGGTGTCGTTCTGGCCCAGGGAGGAGTCGTACCGGGACACGATGACGTTGTCGCCGACCAGGCCCAGCACCTGCGAGATCTCGCCGACCCGCACGGTCCGCACGGCGGCGGCCGGGTTCTGGCGGGAGGCGACGTGCAGGGTGCCGTCCTCGTACCACACCAGGTGGGTGGGGCTGAGCGCGACCAGGTAGTACCACGCCCGCACGGTGTACGGCAGGGCGGTGAAGCGCCCCTGCTCGATGTCGAGCCAGCCGGTGACGTCGTCGTCGCCCTTGCGGTACTGCACGACCTGCCCGTGCGCGTCGCCCAGCCCGGCGGCGGACGTCAGGTAGACGCCGGAGGGGACGCCTTCCACCGTGCGGTCGGAGACGGAACCGTCGTCCCGCGCGTCCAGCAGATGCCACACGGAGTCGGTGCCCGGCGTCCCCGCCGTCGTGACGACCGTCGACCCGAGCGTGCTGAAGTACGCGTACCCGTCGGGCAGCTCGACGGTACTGACCTGACCGGACGTCATGTTCCGCAGTGTCACGGTCCTGGCGGAGGTGTCGTAGCGGGCGACGACGTCCGAGCCCGCGCCGGCACTCGTGACGCCGTACGCGTCCGTGCCCGACGCGTCGACGACCGTGTCGACACCGTCGTACGTCGTCCACAGCTGGCCCCGCCCCTCCTCGTACCGGAGGAATCCCGAGGGCCCCGCGCTCAGCAGGCCCGTCCGGGGGACCATGGCCGTGGTGGCCGGCACGACCACCTCTCCGGTGACCGTCTCCCCCTGCGCGCTGCCGGCCATGAGCGGGCCGAGCCCGAGGGCGAGCGTGCAGGAGACAGCGGCGGCGGTGGCGCCTCGTACGAGCGCGCGTCTGCCCATGCGGGACCTCTCCAGGAAGGGTGAGCGAGACCGGAGAGACCTGCGCGCACGCCGTCGAGCCGCAGGTCATGGACGTGCGGCACTATGACGTTCGGACACCCCCCCGGGCGAGTGGCCGGATCCTAGCATTTTACCTGCGCATGACCTGTCACAGAGCCGGCAGGCGCAGGGCGAGGAGGGCCACGTCGTCGGTGCTGCCGGGCGGCATGCGGGCGAGCAGTTGGTCGCACAGCGTGTCCAGCGGCGCGTGGGCCAGCGCGAGGGCGTGGCGGCGCAGCCCGGCCAGGCCGGTGCTGAGGTCGCTGCCGGGGACCTCGACCAGCCCGTCGGTGTAGAGCAGCAGGGTGGAGCCCGGTGGCAGGGGCTGCGTGGCGTCGGGTCGGCTCGTCTCGGTGCCCAGGAAGGCGCCGAGGAGGATTCCCTGTCCGGCTTCGAGGTAGCGCGCCTGTCCGTCCGGGGTCAGGAGGAGTGGCGGCGGATGGCCGGCGCTGGTCCACCGCAGTGTCCACGGCCCGGTGTGCGGGTGGCCTTCGACCCGGGCGAGGACGAGGGTGGCCATGGAGACGGTGGTGATGGCGGGCATGGCGTCGTCGAGACGGTCGACGACGGCGCCGGGCGGCCCGGTGTGGTCCCAGGCCAGTGAGCGCAGGATGCCGTGCAGTTGGGCCATCCCGGCCGCCGCGGTCAGGTCGTGGCCCACGACGTCGCCGATGACCAGCGCGAGCGTGCCGTCCTTCAACTCGAACGCGTCGTACCAGTCGCCGCCGACCTGGGAGCCGGCCGGGGCGGGCTGGTAGCGGGCGGCCAGCCGCAGGCGGCCGGGCTGGGGCAGGGGGGCGAGCAGGTTGCGCTGCATGGCCTCGGCGACGGCGCGCTGGCGGCCGAACCGCCGTGCGTTGTCGATGACCAGGCCGACCCGGCGCCCGATGTCGGTCACCACCCCCAGGTCGGCGGTGTCGAAGGGGTGCGCCGGGTCGGTGCGCACCAGCGTCAGGGCGCCGGTGATCTGGCGTCCGGACCCCAGCGGCACCGAGAGGACGGACCTCGCGCGCACCGTCCGCAGAAACCCGCTGTACGCCGCGGCCAGCGGGGAGCCGGGCGGCGCGGCCGTGCGGGCCTCGTCCTGAAGCACGGGATCACCGCTGTTCAGTACGTGGACGAGAGGTGAGCGGTCCCCCTCCGCGGGATCGGGTAGCCGCTCGCGCCCGCCCTCCAGTGCGCCGTCCCGGCCCGCGGGACCGGTCACCGCCATGCGGTGGACCTGCCCGGAACGGGTCAGGAGGTCGATGGCCGCCCAGTCGGCCAGGCGGGGAACCAGCAGGCGGCCGAGCCGGGCCAGGGCCTCGTCCGTCTCCAGGGTCTGGCCCAGTACGTCGGTGATCTCCGCGACCAGTGTCAGCCGCTCGTTGAGGTCCTCCAGGGCGCTCGTATAGGCCGCACGTTCCCGACCCGCGCCGTGGTCGCCCGTGACGTCGGTGAACATCAGGGCGATGCCCTTGAAGGAGCCGCCGTCCCGCAGGGGAGAAGCGGACCAGGAGATCGTGATCAGGTGGCCGTCACCGCGCAGATAGCTGTCGCCCTCCCCGCGCGCGGGGACCTCCTCGGCCAGCGCCTGGAGCAGGGGACACCGCTCCCGCAGGAGCGTGCCGCCGCCCGCGTCCCGGTGCAGCAGATCGTGCGCGTCCCGTCCGCGCATCTCGCCGACGGCACGGCCCAGCAGCCGCTCGGCGGCCGGGTTGAGGGCGACGATCCGTCCGGCCGGATCCAGCACCATCAGGGCCGTGCTCAGCTGGGCGACGACCTGCCACCAGAATCCCGGCTCGGCCGCCGGCCATGACCGCCCCTCGTCTCCCGCACCGGGCACCGCACCCGCACCACGCACCCGCCACCACGCACCCTCCAGCCGTCGCGGCCTCGCACCGGAGACCGCGGGCACGTCAGGGAAACCGACACACCCGGGTCCGATGGTCTCCCGGTCGGAGCCCGCCCGCATGGCCGACACGACGATCCGCCCCCGCACCTCCCGAGTACCCGCCCCATCGGGCGGCCACCGCCGGCGGACGGAAAGCCGCCGGGCGCCGCCCTCGCGCCGGCCATCGGCCGGGCGCCCGCGAGGGCACCGGTTCCGGGGGGATCGCGAGGAGGTCCCAGCGGCCCGCGGTGCGGGACAGCAGCAGGATCTCGTGTGGATCCAGCTCCGCGGCGGACCAACCGGCCCTCACCACATGGCCGTTGGCGGACATCCTGGAGGGGAGGACCGGCCGGTCACGCGGGTCGACCGCGATACGGGTGATCCGTCCCGCGGTCGTTCCACGCTACTCCGCACCGGCGCCTGAGGAGCCGTTCCCGGACGCCGTCCCGCCTCCGCCGGCGGGCCGTCGCCCGGACTGGCTGGTTTCGAGCCAGGACCGTGCGGGTTCTGCCGCGCGGGTGGTGTCCACGGTGAGATCGAGCAGGGTTCCTCCGTCGGGGCCCGCGGGATAACTGCGCTGCTCGGCGGCGGCGAAACAGTGGCGCAGCACCTCCGCCACCCTCCGCGCGACCTCGGGCGAGGCGGCGACGATACGGACCGCGGCATACCCGTCCGAGGGTGTTTGCATGGACTGCACGGCGACCTCGGAGTTCGGTGTCCCGGTATGAGACGGACTCGGACTGGATCACCCACTCTACTCCGGCGTGTCCCGCGGCCCCACGGGCGACCGGCGGGCGCCCCGGCCGCCGCCTAGGTGCGCAGCAGCCGCTGGGTGAGCTCCCGGTACTGCCTCAGCGCGAGCCTGAGTTCGGTGGAGTCCGTCTCGGGGTCCCGGTCCTGCCAGCCCGTGCGGAGGACCTGCCGCAGTTCCGCGAGGGCCTTCGTGAGCTGGGCGGCGGCTTCGTCGAAGGCGCCCTCGGCCTCCTCCAGGGCCTCACGCGGGGTGTCCGCGAAGGTGTTGACGGCATGTCCGAGGCGGCGCACGATCTCGTCCCGTTCTTCCGGGGGGAGCAGCGGCTCCGGGCCCGTGGTGCGGCGTTCGCCGGAGCCCGGGGGCCGGTCCGCGGGCTGCTGGGCGCGTGTCTGGTCGTACATCGTCGTGTGTACCGCTTCCGTTGCGATGGGGGGCACCGCCTGGAGACGGCCTTCGCGTCACCTTCTCGACGGCCTGCTCCAGGCTTCCGGGGCCCCGGTCGGCCTGCCCTTCATGGCCTGGCCCTCGGTCGTCCTGCCAGTCAATGTCCGGCGACGACGGGTGTCAACGCGACGCGGGGCCGGGCGCGTCCGGCCGGCGGGCGACGGTCGGCGCCCGCCGGGTGTCCCCCGCACGAGGAGCGGGAGGGAGTACTTTGGGGGGAGCGAGGGTGCGTCGTGCCTACCGACAGGCCGGCTCCAGCACAGCACCCATCCCCCAGGGGCAGTCCGTGACCCCGGCCGCGCCTCCTTCCCAGCGGCCTTCGCCCAGGTCAAGGAGCCCCACCATGCCGTCCGTCCCCAGAGCCCCCGTGCCCCCGACCGCCCCCGTCGCTCCGAGCCCGCCGGACACCGCATCGCCGCCCCGGGGCCACGACGGCGTCTCGCCCTTCCCGCCGGACGGACCGGCGCCCGCGCGCGACGGCGGGCAGCGGCTGTACGTGGCGGTGACGGCGGTGATCGTCGTCCTGCCGTTCGTGGCTCTCGGCCTGCCCGGCCGGCTGCTGTGGGGCCGGCTGATCCACCCCGCCGACATCCTGCTCGCCGCCGTCTTCTGCACGGTCACCGGCCTGCTCGCCCGGCTCTCCTTCGGGGAGAGCCGGCACAACCTCCACCACGCCGACCCGACCAGCGCCCGGCACGGTGCCGACCGCGGCCAGATCGACCCGTCGGCCGCCGTCATCCGCCTCCTGGAACGCCTCGGCTGGGTGTACGACGTGCGCCGGCCGACGCCGGACCGGGTCGCCGCGCGCCGTGCCTGACGGCAACCACGCATCCATTTACGTCAGTTGGCAGGAGCCTCATGAGCACCGCACTGCAGCCCGCGCTTCCCTCCCACCCCGTCCTCCGCCTGCACCTGGCACCCCACGGCGACCTGCCCCGGTCCATCGACGGAGCATGGTGGCCGCGCTCCTACGACCTCCTCGTGGAACTCCCGCGTCTGCTGGCCGGGCTGCCGCGCGACTGGGGCCATATCGCCAGCGTCACCGTCAACGGGGCGGCGTGGTCCGCGACGCCCGGCCGGATACTCGTCTCCAACCAGGTCGTACGACTGCGCAGAGCCCTGGCGGCGAACGCCCCGCACACCGTCGTCCTGCTCGCCCCCGGCCGCGGACGCTGGGACCTGGTGGTCGTGCCTCCGGACACCGCCGAGGACGCCGCGGAATCGCTCATGGCGGCCGCGGCGGGTGGCCTCGGGGACGGGTTCGGGGAGGACCTTGGGGACGGCCTCGGGCGTGGCCTCCGGGGTGACCTCCGGGGTGACCTCCGGGAAGGCTGACCCGGGCGCCTCGCCGCCGTATCTCCGCCACTTGCCACGGTTCGCGAAAATCTTTCGTAACCGAGGCATTTCCCTCGCTTGTCCCTGCCGTGAATCCCGTGTCAGTGTCCCGGCCAGCAGGCAGGCCGTCGGCAACCCCGCGTACGAAAGCCTTTCGTACGAGTCCCCGATCTGCCTCGCTCACCGACGGTATGGGGATACAAGAGAGGCACGACCATGCGGAGAACACCGGTCAGCGGACATCTCGAAAGCCCGCGCGTTCGTCGCGTCGTGGCGTCCGCCGTAACCCTGGCGGCGGCCATGGCCCTTGCCGCGTGCGGGACTTCGGGACCGTCCGGATCGTCTGCGGGCTCGTCGGGGAAAGGCCTGACGATGTGGGCGCTCAGCGACCAGACGATCCTCAAGGAGTCCGTCGACGCCTACAACAAGGACCACCCGGACGCGCGGATCACCCTGCGGCTCTTCGCGAACGACGACTACAAGCAGAAGCTGCGCGTCGCCTTCGGCGCGAACCAGGCCCCGGACATCTTCTTCAGCTGGGGCGGCGGAGCGCTCGACGACTACGTCGAGGCCGGCAAGGTCGACGCGCTGACGCAGGCCGACGCGGGCACGGACCGGTACACCCCGAGCGTGATGCAGAGCGCCACCTTCGACGGCAAGGTCTACGGCGTCCCCGCCAACGGACTCGCCCCGGTCGTCCTCTACTACAACAAGAAGGTGCTGTCCGACGCGGGCGTCCAGCCGCCGAAGACGTACGCCGACCTGCTGGCCGCCGTGAAGAAGCTCAAGGGCAAGGGCGTGACCCCGCTGTCCCTCGCCGCGAACTCCAAGTGGCCGACGCTGATGTACCTGGAGTACCTGCTCGACCGGCAGGGCGGCTCGGACGTCTTCACGAAGATCGCCTCCGGTGACGCCGAGGGCTGGAAGGACGCGTCGGTCACCAAGGCCAACCAGTACCTCCAGGACCTGGCGAAGGCCGGTGCCTTCGGCGACAACGCCTCCTCCGTCAACTACGACCAGGGCGCCTCCACGGCCCTCCTCTACACCGGCAAGGCCGCGATGGAGGTGATGGGCACCTGGGAGTACGCCAACATAGCCAAGGCCGCACCGGACTTCCTGAAGAAGGGCGACCTCGGCTACACCGCCTTCCCGTCGCTGTCCGGCGGCGCCGGCGACCCGAAGAGCATCGTCGGCAACCCCTCGAACTTCCTGTCCCTGAACTCCTCGACGAAGAACAGGTCGGCCGCCCTGACCTACCTCAAGGACTACGTCCTGGACGGCTCCCAGGTCGACGCCTACCTCGCCGCCGGCAGTGTGCCGCCGGTCAAGGGCCTGGAGTCGAAGCTGGCCGCCGTGAAGTCGTCGTCCGACAAGCAGTGGCTGACGTTCGTCTACGACCTGGTGCAGAACGCCCCGGGCTTCCAGCTCTCCTGGGACCAGGCGCTGCCCTCCGACCAGGCGGACCCGCTGCTGACCAACACCGACAAGTCGTTCCTGCGGCAGATCTCGCCCGCCGAGTTCGGTACGAACATGAGCAAGGCGGGGTCGTGACCGTCACCACGACCACCGTGCGCCGGAGAGGGGGCACCGGATCCGGCTCCGGCCTCCTCATGGCCGCCCCCGCCCTCCTCCTCTTCGGCCTGTTCGGCCTTGTCCCCCTCGTCGGCGTGCTGGCGCTCAGCCTCGCCGACTGGGACGGTCTGGGCTCCATCGGCTGGGCCGGCTTCGCCAACTGGGGCGACGTCCTGACCGACGGCGCGACCTGGCAGTCGCTCTGGCTCACCGTCAAGGTGATGACGGTGAGCTGGCTGGTCCAGACGCCGATCGCGCTGGCCCTCGGCGTCTTCCAGGCGCCGCGGGGGAAGGCGCGGGCACTGTTCGCGGTGCTGTTCTTCCTGCCGCTGCTGCTGTCCGCGGTGGCGATCGGCCTGACCTGGCAGGCGCTGCTCGACCCGTCCTTCGGCATCGGCGCCACACCCGGTCTGCACTGGCTGGCGAAGCCGCTGCTCGGCTCACCGGACCTCGCGCTGTATACGGTGATCTTCGTGATCGCCTGGCAGTTCGTGCCGTTCCACGCGCTGCTCTACCAGGCCGGGATACGGCAGATCCCCACCGCGCTGTACGAGGCCGCCGCCCTCGACGGCGCGGGACCGGCGGCCCGCTTCCGGCACATCACCCTGCCGCAGCTGAAGTACACGATGGTCACCTCCAGCACCCTGATGCTCGTCGGGTCGCTGACCTACTTCGACCTGATCTTCGTGCTGTCCGGCGGAACCGGCGGCCCCGGCACCGCCACCCGGGTCCTTCCCCTGGCCATGTACATCACCGGATTCCAGACCCATGACATGGGCCGGGCCAGTGCCGTCGCCACCCTGCTGGTGGTCGTCGGCCTCGGCCTGTCGCTGCTGACCACCCGGCTGTCCGGCTTCACCCGGATGGACAGCCGGCAGGAGGGCATGTGAGCACCACCGTGACCAAGGCCCGCGCCACCACCGCACCGGAGGACCTCCCCGCCCGGGGCACGGCGACCCCAGGGCCGGTACGGCCCAACCCCCTGCCCGGCATCCTCCGCCGCGCCCTCAGCGGCAGCGCCACGCTCGTGTGGACGGCGATCGTCGTCGTACCCGTCTACTGGCTGGTCGTCACCAGCCTGCGCGCCCGCGCCGACTTCACCACCGACAGCCCCCTGGCACTCCCCGCCCACCCGACGTTCGACAACTACCGGGCCGTGCTGGACGGTGACTTCACCACCTACCTGCTCAACAGCGTGGTCGTCACCGCCGGGACGGTGGTGCTCGCGGTCGCCTTCGCCCTCATGGCCGCGTTCGCGATCGTCCGCGGCGCGGGCAGCCGTCTGTCCCGGCTGTCGTTCCGGCTGTTCCTGCTGGGCCTGGCGATCCCGTTGCAGGCCGTGATCATCCCCGTGTACCTGCTGATCATCAGAATGCGGCTCTACGACAGCCTGCTCGCGATCGTCCTTCCGTCGGCCGCGTTCGCGCTGCCGATCACCGTGATGATCCTGGTGAGCTTCCTGCGTGACGTGCCCCGCTCGCTGTTCGAGGCCATGATCGTCGACGGCGCCGGCGACTGGCGCATGCTCTGGTCGCTGGCGGCGCCCCTGGCCCGCCCCGCCCTGATGACGGTCGCGGTGTACGACGGACTCCAGGTCTGGAACGGCTTCCTCTTCCCGCTGATCCTCACCCAGAGCGGCGACAAGGCCGTACTGCCGCTGGCACTGACCCTCTACAAGGGCCAGTTCGGCATCGACGTGCCGGCCACCATGGCCGCGGTGGTGCTCTCCACCCTCCCGATGCTCGCGCTGTTCATCCTCGCCCGGCGCCAGCTCGTCGCCGGCCTCACCGCCGGTTTCTCCAAGTAGCCAAGTAACCCACAGCGCTGAGCAGTTGACCCCCGTACGACGGCCGGGCCCCGCGCCCGGCCCCGTCGGCATGCCCGCGCAACTCCCCGAGGAGTCGTGAATGACGACCACCATGCCCGACCACGGCGGCCTCCCCCAGGAGGAGGACGGCCGTCCCTGGACCGACCCCGCCCTCCCCGTCGCCGAACGGGTCGAGGCACTGCTCGCCCGGCTCACCCTCGCCGAGAAGGTCGCGCAGCTCAGCAGCGCCTGGGAGGACGTCGAACCGGCCGGCCCCGAGGTGGCACCGGGCACCAGCATCTTCGACCGGGTCGGCGACCTCACCGAGACCGCCCGGCACGGCCTGGGCCAGCTCACCCGCCCGTACGGCACCCTGCCCAGGCCCGCCCTGGAACACTCCCGGGCGCTGGCCGACCGCCAGCGGCAGGTCATGGCGCAGAGCAGGCTCGGCATCCCGGCCATGGCGCACGACGAGTGCCTGACCGGGTTCACCGCCTACGGGGCGACGATCTACCCCACCTCCCTCGCCATGGCGGCCACCTTCGACCCGGAGCTGATCCGGCGGGTCGGTGCGGCCATCGGCGCCGACATGGCCGAGGCCGGCGTCCACCAGGGGCTCGCCCCGGTCGTCGACGTGATCCGGGACTACCGCTGGGGCCGCTGCGAGGAGACCTACGGCGAGGACCCGTACCTGGTCGGGGAGATGGGCGAGGCATACGTCACCGGCCTGCAGAGCGCGGGCGTGTACGCCACTCTCAAGCACTTCGCCGGGTACTCCGCCTCCATGGGCGGCCGCAACCACGCCCCCGTCCAGGCCGGGCCCCGCGAGCTCCACGACGTCCTGCTGCCGCCGTTCGAGCGCCTGGTCGCCGCGGGCGTGCGGTCGGTCATGAACTCCTACGCCGAGATCGACGGCGAGGCCCCCGCCGCCAGCCGCCGCCTGCTCACCGACGTCCTCCGGGACGCCTGGGGGTTCGAGGGCACCGTCGTCTCCGACTACTGGTCGCTGCCCTTCCTGGTGACAGCCCACCGGGTCGCCGCCGACCTGCCCGATGCCGGGGTGCTCGCCCTGCGCGCCGGGATGGACGTCGAACTCCCCGACCAGCGCGGCTTCGGCGACGCGCTCGTGCACGCCGTGGAGCAGGGCGCGGTCGACGAGGAGCTGGTCGACCGTTCGGTGCGCCGGGTGCTGCGGCAGAAGGCCGAACTCGGCCTGCTGGAAGCGGACTTCGACCCGCGGTCCCCCGCCCTGCGCGCGGGCGAACTGGACCTGGACAAGCCGGCCAGCCGTGCGCTCGCCCTGGCCGTGGCCCGGTCCAGTGCCGTCCTCCTCTCGAACGACGGCACCCTGCCGCTCCCGTCCGGCGGGCGGATCGCGCTGATCGGCCCCTGCGCCGACGACGTCCGCACCATGTTCGGCTGCTACAGCTTCCCCAACCATGTCCTCGCCGGCCGCGACGACCTCGGCAACGGTGTCGAAGCCGTCCCGCTCCGCACCGCGCTGGCCGAGGAACTTCCCGCCGTGGACTGGGAGTTCGTCCAGGGCTGCCCGGTCCGGGACGAGGACCGCTCCGGTGTGCCCGCCGCCGTGGCGGCCGCGGCCGGCGCCGACCTCACCGTCCTGGTCGTCGGCGACAAGGCGGGCATGTTCGGCATCGGCACCTCCGGCGAGGGCTGTGACGTGGAGGATCTGCGGCTGCCGGGCGTCCAGGAGGAGCTGGTCGAGGCGGTCCTGGCGACCGGGAAGCCCGTCGTCCTGGTCGTGAGCAGCGGCCGGCCCTATGCCGTGGGCCGGTTCGCGTCCGCCGCCGCGGCCATGGTGCAGGTGTTCCTGCCGGGCGAGGAGGGCGGCCGGGCGGTGGCCCAACTCCTCGCTGGAAAGGCGAACTTCAGCGGCAAGCTGCCCGTGCAGATCCCCGTCTCGCCGGGCGGCCAGCCGTACACCTACCTCCACCCGCCGCTCGGCGACCGGCAGAGCTTCCTGTCCAACCTCGACCCGACCCCCGCGTTCCCCTTCGGACACGGGCTCTCGTACACGACGTTCGCGGTCGACCAGCTGTCCGTGGACCGTGAACAGGTGCCCACGGAGGGGGAGTTCACGGTGCGGGCGCGGGTGCGGAACACGGGGGCGGTCGCGGGCGCCGAGACCGTCCAGCTGTACGCGATCGACCCGGTCGCCCAGGTGACCCGCCCGGTGCGTGCGCTGCTGGCCTTCGCCAAGGTGGCCCTCGAACCCGGCGAGGAGGCGACGGTCCGCTTCCACGTCCACACCGACCGCCTGGCCTTCAGCGGACTGGCCGGCCACCGCGTCGTGGAGCCCGGCGAGATCCTGCTGGAGGCGGGCTCCTCCAGCCTGGACACCCCGGTACGGACCGCGATCCGGCTGGTGGGCGAGGAACGGGACGCGACGGTGCTGCGGCAGCACGGGGTGCCGGTGAGCGTCGACCGGGCGTAGCGAGCGGGTACGAGAAGGCGGCGCCACCGGTGGACGCGGTGGCGCCGCTTCTTCGGCTCGGCACCTAACTACGGCTCCACTGCTGGGTCGCGGTGCCCAGCCCCGTCCACAGCTCGACCTTCGAGCCGTTGGCCGTCCCCCAGTTGGTCACGTCGATGACCAGGCCGTCGGAGCGGTTGACGATGGTGCCGTCCACGCGGAACGCCCACTTCTGGCTGGACTTCCCGTTGCAGGTCCACAGGATGAGCGTGGTTCCCGCGGTCGTACCGTCGCCGTTCGCGGCCAGGCACTTGCCGGAGACGCGGAGTTCGCCGGCCGTGGTCTGGGTGATGGTCTGGTTGGCGTTGCCCGAGCAGTCGTAGATCTGGACCTGGACGCCCGTCGAGCCGTTCGGGACGTCGAGGCAGCGGCCGGAGTAGGCGCCCTTCAGGGTGAAGGTCGAGGCCGTGGGGAGCGGGTCCTGGACCAGTTGCCAGTCCTGGGAGCCGTCGGTGGTCGCGGCCGCCACGGTAACGGCACCGCCGGCGGTCGAACCGGTCATGTAGAGGCTGGAGTTGAGGACCGAGCGGAGCTTGTAGTAGCCGCTGGTCGACGACGCGACCTGGGTCCACTGTTTGTCGGTGGCGCCGTCGTCGACCCACTGGGCGAGCTTCTGCCCGGCCGTCGCGGTGCCGGTCCAGATGGCGACCGAGCGGCCCCCCGCCTTGTTGAGCAGGGTGACGTTGCCGCCCTTGGCGGTCAGGTGCCAGCGTTGCGTGGCGGCGGTGGAGTCGGCCGCGCCGAGGACGAGGTCGGGGGTGTTCCCGGTGAGGTTCGCGTCCTGGGTCTTGCCGGACGCGGTGGTGAGGACCTGGCCGGTCAGCCGGTTGACGAGGCTGTAGTAGGCGCCGTCGGAGCGGCCGAGGTCGACCTCGGCGTACTTCACGGGGCCGACGCTGGTGCCGCTCCAGGACGCCTGGAGGATCAGGACGCGTCCCGTGCCGTCGACGTACTGGAGGTTTCGGCTGTATCCGGCGGCGATCGGCGTCTTGTACTCCTTCCAGGTGCCGGTGGACAGCCCGGACTCGTTGACCCAGACGTCGCCGCTGCCCGCGGCGTTGTAGACGATCCGGCCGTCCGGCATGGGCAGCAGGACCGGGCTGCCGCCGGTGGACAGGGTCGCCCCGCCCGAGGGCACGGGCAGTGCGGTGATCGCGGCGTCCGTGGCGGAGAAGAACTTCGTCGGGTCGTCGGAGATCCGGTAGCGGACGTTCGTCCCGCCGCCCCAGTACTCGTACGTCAGCAGCCACTTGCCGTCGGTCGTCGGGGCGATGGTCGTCATGCCCGGACGGCCCCCGCCGATCTCCGTCTTTCCGCTGCCCATGCTCACCGTGGAGCCGGGGACGTCCACGACCGGGCTGCTCCAGGCGGAGCCGCTGGTGCCGTCCCAGGTGCGGTGCAGGAGGACCTGGCCGCCGGAGTCAGTCGCGGTGTCGTTGGCCGGGTCGAGGGTCGGGGCGCCGGTGGTGGTGTTGTAGCCGGTGTAGTCGTCCTCGTCTGAGTAGTACGCGATGAGCTGACCGTTGTGGGCGAGCAGGTGCGGCTCCCAGACGGGGTCGACCTGGGCGTGGGTGTTGGCGGTCGAGACCCGGCCGACGCTGCCCGCGCTGCCGCCCTGCCAGCCGCCGGCCGCGATGATGTTCTGGAAGCTCCAGGTCGCACCGTCGTCCGTACTCGCGTACAGGGCCAGCGCCACGTCCTTGCGGTCGCCGTCACTGGTCGGCGTCCAGCTGGAGTTGGCGGCCTTCTGCTCCTCGTAGTAGTAGTCGTCGCCCGAGACGATGCTGGCGAGCAGCAGCGTGCCGGCGCTCAGGGAGCCGACGCTCTGCGGGAGGACGTACAGGTACGGGTTGGTCCAGTTGCTCGTGTACTTGGCGTACGCGGAGTCGGCGGAGAGGTAGGCGGGGGCCTTGACCTCGGCGAGCTTCGCCCATGTCGTGCCGGAGTCGTCGCTCTTGTAGATGGGCAGGGTCTGGCCGACGGGAGCGCTCTGGCTGTTCTCGAACGTGGCCACGAGCCGGCCGTCCGGCAGCTGGGCCGACTTCGGGTAGAGGACACAGGGGCTCTTGTTGCAGGCGGCGGTGTTGTCCGCCGTATACAGATTCGCGGGGCTCGGCTGATACGCCGACGCGGCCGTAGCGGAGGCGAGGGCGACCACCACGCCTATGCAGAGGGCCGTCGCCGAAGCGAAGGCCTTTCGCGCCCAGGATCTTTTCACCGGCGTTCCTTTGCCACGGGGGTGCGGGGAGGAAGCCAGTATTCGTAGGCGGCCCGGCACTGTCACCGGCACATTGCGAAAGGGTTTCGCGCGGTCGCGGGTTACGAGGTATTGACGCGGTGGCGAACGGACGTCGAGGTGCGCACCACGAGTTCCGTGGTCAGCTCGATCCGCGAGGAGGCGGGCGGCCGGCCCTGGGCGAGGTCCATGAGCACCCGGGTCGCCTCGCGCCCCAGCTCCTCGAACGGCTGGCGCACCGCGCTCAGCGGCGGGCAGGCCATGGCCGCCACGAGAGTGTCGTCGAAGGACATCACCGACAGGTCACCCGGCACGGCGAGCCCCTGCTGCCGGGCCGCCTCCAGCACGCCGAGCGCCTGTGCGTCGCTGGCCGCGAAGACGGCCGTGGGCGGGTCGTCGGCCCGCAGGATCTGGAGACTGGCGGTCAGCGCCTCGGCGTAGTCGAAGTCGGTGGAGCGGACGATCGCCGGATCGTAGGCGACCCCGGCCTCCTCCAGCGCGGCCCGGTAGCCGTGCACGCGGGCCGCCCCGGCCAGGGAGTGCGAGCGGCCGGCGACCATGCCGATCCGGGTGTGCCCCAGGTCCAGCAGATGCTGGACGGCGTCCCGGGCGCCGCTCCAGTTCGTCACGCCGATGCTCGGGATGTCCTCGGAGGGCGCGCTGAGCGGGTCGATCAGCACGACCGGCAGCCGCTGTTCGACGATCCTGCGCTGGTCCTCCTCGGCCAGCATCGAGATCACGATCACCAGCCCGGCCGCGCCGAGCGCCACGCACTCCTCCAGCCACGCGGAGATCGACCGCCGGCTCGTCGTGCCGGTCACCACGTCGATGCCCAGCTCACCGGCGGCGTCCACGATCCCCCGGGCGACCTCCAGGGTGTACGGGCCGGACAGGTCGCGGAAGACGACGATGATCTGCCGGGGCGTCTCGGGATCGCGCTCCCACGGGCGGACGTACCCGTACCGTGCCAGCAGTTCCTCGACCCGGTCCCGGGTCGCGGCGCCGACGTCGCGGCGCCGGTGCACCACCTTGGACACGGTGCTGAGCGAGACCCCCGCCTCGGCGGCGATGTTCGTGAGCAGGCCGTGCTGTGCCTCCTGCCGGCCCTTGCCTCGACCTGTCACCCGATGTCCGTTCCGTACGCCGCGCGTCGATGCGCCGGACGCACCGCACCGCGTGCCTGGCCGCAAGCCCCGCCGCAAGGTAACGGCGGCCGGTACGGGGAGGCAATACCGGGGACCGCCGTCCAGGGCGAACCGGGCCTGTCGGCCCCGCCGCCCCTCGTGCATGATGAGCCTCCGCCGCGCGGGAGGGCGCACCAGAGGCGAGTGTGGCGCAGGTCACGGGAAGTCGGTGCCGGGTGCCGCACAGCTCAATGAGGTGAGCACTCCTATGCGAACCCGAATACGGGCCGGGGACTCGAGCGCGTTCGCCGAGCTCTTCGACGGCTACGCCCGCGCCGTCTACAACCATGCCTTCCGGCTGACCGCCGACTGGTCGACGGCCGAGGACGTGATGGCCGCGACCTTCATGGAGGCGTGGCGGCTGCGCGAGAAGGTCGATCCGACGGGCGGTTCCCTGCGGCCGTGGCTGCTGGGTATCGCCACCAACACCGCGCGCAACCAGTACCGGAGCAACCGGCGCTACCGGGCGGCGGCGACGGCGGCCGCCGCGGCCGAGCTGTCGGTGCCCGACCACGCCGAGGAGGTGGCGGCCCGGCTCGACGACCGGGAGCGCCTCGCGACGGCGCTGACCGCGCTCGCGTCGCTGCGCCGCCCGGAGCGCGAGGTCATCGCGCTCTGCCTCGGGGAGGGCCTGGACTACGAGGCCGCGGCGGAGGCGCTCGGCATCCCGGTCGGCACGGTCGCCTCCCGGCTCTCCCGCGCCCGCAGGAAGCTCCGCAAGCTCGCTGACGCCGAAACGGCACGGCGTCGGAAAAATCTTGGAGCAACTCCCGGGAATCGGGAAGGCGGCGGCCCCGGCCGACAGACAAGAGGCGATCACGCACACGCGATCCGGCCCGCACAGGAAGGAAACCGATGAACGCGAACACGTCCCGGCAGAACGCTGCCGAACGGGACGAGGGCGACCGGCTCTTCGACCGGACGACGCGCGACCTGCCGCCGGGCCGTCACCAGTTCCACAAGGAGCGCATGATGGCCCAGATTCACGAGACCCAGGCGGCTCAGCGCACGGCCGAGCAGCCGGCGGACCGGGCGCGGACCCGGCGGCTGCGGCTGCCGCGCCCCGCGATCGCCCTGCCCGCGCTGGCCGCCGCCCTCGCCGGGGTGGTCGTCGTGGGGGTGGCCGTCTCCGGTGGCGGCAGCGGCGTCCAGGACGAAGGCGTCGCCACCGGACCGGCCCTGACCACCACCGTCGGCGCCGCGACCAGCAACGGCGTACCGCAGCTGCTGGACCGGATCGCACTGGCGGCGGCCGACACGTCCCACCCGGACGTCAGGCCCGGCCAGTACGTCTACGTCGAGTCCAGGTCGGCCGACACCTTCGTGAAGTCCACCGACGCCGGGACCTCCCTGGCCAGCCATGAGCTGCACACCCGCCAGGTGTGGAGGTCCGCCGACGGCACCAAGGGCTGGCTGATCGACCCGGCCACCAACGACAGCCCCGAGGGCGAGACCCTGAGCCTGCCCGACGAGCAGGGCAACACCCCGAAGGCGAACCTGAACTTTCCGTCGTACGACTACCTGGCCAAGCTGACCACCGATCCCGACGCCCTGCTGGCCAAGATCTACAAGGAGACCAAGGGGCAGGGGAACTCCCCCGACCAGGAGGCGTTCACCACCATCGGCGACCTGCTCGGCGAGAGCTACCCACCGGCGAAGCTCTACCCGGCGCTCTTCAAGGCCGCCGCGAAGATCCCCGGCGTCGTCGTGGTGAACGACGCGGTGGACGCGGCCGGCCGGCACGGTGTCGCGGTGGCCCGGCTCGACGAGACCAGCGGTCAGCGCGAGGAATGGATCTTCGACAGGAAGAGCGATGTCTTCCTGGGCGAGCGCACGGTCCAGGTGAAGCGGATGACCGGCGACGACGCCCTCATCGTGCCGGGCACCGTGCTGTTCACCAACGCCGTCATGAACCGCGCCATCGTCGACGGCATCAAGCAGACCCCGTCCCAGTCCGGCTGACACGTCCGAGGTCTCGCCACGAGAGGCCCCCGGGTGAACAATCTGGGGGTCTTTCCTGAACGAGACCGGAACCCGGCAGGCGATCCCTCCGTCTTCCCTCATCGGACAGGTGTCGTCGTCTAACAAATCGGCCGGAAATTGAGATCCATACCACCGCGGGTTCCTTCGCGAAGAAGCTATGGAACACCGCTCTCCCTGTGGCGTCGACCGGGGGCGAGACCCTGGGCCGTGGCGGGTGTCGCGGCCCTCGGGTTCCTCCTGGCACTCGAGATCGCCGCACGACGCTACGGCCTGCCAGGGCCGATCACCGAACAGGCGCGGGAGGTGATCCTCGCCCCCAAATCGGGCTTCCTGCTGTACGCCGGCATGGCGCTGATGATGACGGTGCTCACCTGGCGGCAGCGGTGCGTCGCCCTCGCCGCCGCGATCGGTATCGACATCGCCATCGCGGCGGTCCGCTGGGCGCTCGACGCCCCGGTGACCGACGGCCATCCCTTCGGCAACGGCGCCCTGTGGGTGATCCTGGGCCACGCGGTCGTCGCGGTCACCCGCCGCACCGGCCAGGAACGGGTCCTGCTGCTCAAGGGCGTCGGGCTGGGCCTGCTGCTGGTGACCGGCCGCAAGACCGGCGACACCTGGCTGCTCCTCACCTCCAAGACCCGCCCGACGGTACTCGACCAGTACGTGGCCACCGCCGATCACGCGCTGGCCGAACCGTCGTGGCTGGTCGGCCGGATCGTCACCGCCGCCGGCCCGGTCGGCTTCAACCTCCTCGACATCGTCTACGGCCAGCTCGCCGTGGCCGCGGTCGTCGTCGCGCTGTACCAACTGCGCCACGTGGCGGTCGAACGGCGCTTCCCACGCCACCACCTGGTGCGCACCTTCCTGGTGATCGGCCTCATCGGGCCGGCCGTCTACATGATCTTCCCGGTGGTCGGGCCGGTCTTCGCCTACGGCACCGGCGCCGAGCACTGGGCCTCGGTCAGCCTGTGGCCGGACCCGCCGCCCGGCGGTCACTTCCACGGCCACGGCCACGGCCTCGGCCCCGGCAACGGCCACTGGGCGGTGGCCGACTGGTGGCCGCGGACGCCGCCGCCGGTCGACCCCCCGCACCCCATGCCGTTCGACGGGTTCACCCCGCGGAACTGCATGCCCAGCCTGCACACGGCCTGGGCCGTCGCGATCTTCATCCACTCCCGGAACGGCCCGCGCCTGCTGCGCTTCGCCGGCGCGTTCTGGCTGGTCGCCACCCTCACCGCGACGCTCGGATTCGGTTACCACTACGGCGTGGACCTCATCGCCGGCGTGGTGTTCACGCTCACGGTCGAGGCGGCGCTGCGCGCGTTCGACCGCGGCTGGGACCGGTCGGGGCTCCGGTTCGCCGCCTACGGCGCGACGGTCTTCGCCGCGCTCCTGGTGTCGTACCGCTGGCTGCCGTTGGAGATGGCCAGGCACCCGTGGGCGTCCGGCCCGCTGCTCCTGCTGACACTGGCCTCGGTGGTCTACGGCTACGTACGGACACAGCACCGGCCCGTGGCGGAACCTCTCCTGACATCCCGTCAGCCGCTGCGGCCGGGGGCGATGCGGTAGACCGGCAGCGGCACGACGGGCATGCCCCGCCAGGTGCGCGTACCAGGTGTGCGTACCCCGGGCGGGGGCGGGCCGCCGCGCACCGGCAGACCGGTACGGCTGCGCCCAGGCGGATTCCCGGTGCGGGAGTAGCGTGGAAGTCATGACCGAAGACACGCTGATCGCACACGAGTCAGGGACCTTCGAGATAGCCGGCAAGCAGGTGGCCCGGCTGGGCTTCGGGGCGATGCGGCTGACCGGACCCGGCATCTGGGGCGAGCCGGCCGACCGCGAGGAGTGCCGGCGGGTCGTCCGCCGCGCCGTCGAACTGGGCGTCCAGCTGATCGACACCGCCGACTCGTACGGGCCCTATGTCAGCGAGGAGATCATCCGCGAGGCGATCCACCCGTACCCCGACGACGTCCTGATCGCCACCAAGGCGGGCCTCACCCGCTCGGGCCCGGACGAGTGGGCCCCGGTCGGACGGCCCGAGTACCTCCGGCAGGAGCTCGAGATGAGCCTGCGGCGGCTCGGCCTGGACCGTATCGACCTGTTCCAGCTGCACCGCATCGACGCGAAGGTGCCGCTGGAGGACCAGATCGGCGAGCTGAAGAAGTTCCAGGACGAGGGCAAGATCGTGGCGATCGGGCTCTCCGAGGTCACGGTGGCCGAGATCGAGGAGTGCCGGCGGATCGCCGAGATCGTCACCGTGCAGAACCGCTACAACCTCACCGACCCCACGTCGGAGGACGTGGTCGACCACTGCACGCGCGAGGGCATCGGCTTCATCCCGTGGGCGCCCGTCGCCGCGGGCGAGCTGGTCGAGCCGGGCCGTCTCGTCGACACGATCGCCAAGCGGCACGAGGCCACCCCCGGTCAGGTCGCGCTGGCGTGGCTGCTGGCCCGCACGGAGGTCATGCTGCCGATCCCCGGCACCTCCCGGGTGACCCACCTGGACGAGAACGTCGGCGCCGCCCGGCTCACCCTCGACCCCGAGGAGGTCGACCAGCTCACCCGGGCGGCACGCGAAGCGGCCTGAGCCACCGGTTCACGGGGCGCACACCGACGGGCGGCGGGTCTCGGGGTGTGCCTATGGTGGGCAGGTGACGGGCGTTTCGCCGTGGCCGCGGGTGCGCTCCAGGCTCCGGGCGCAGGGGCCGACGGCGGCCCGCATTCTGGTGATCGCGGTGCTCTGCTGGCAGGCCGCGCTGTGGGCCGGTGCCGATCAGCCGCCGGTGTTCGCCGCCATCGTTCCGCTGCTGTGCCTGCGCGGTGATTCCGCCTCCTCCCTGACGGCACTGCTGCTGAGGATTCTCGGCGTGATGGCCGGAGTGGCCCTGGGCGTCACCGTGGTCCACTTCTTCCGGCCGACCACGGCCGTCCTCGCCGTCGTGATGGGCCTGGCCCTGCTGTGCGGGACCGTCATCAGTTCCGGCACGGCACTGAACGTGCAGGTCGCGGTGACCTCGCTGCTGGTCTTCGCCAACCCGACACCGGAGTCCTACGGCTTCGCCCGGTTATGGGAGAACGCGCTGGGCGGCGCGGTCACCGCCGTCCTCGGTCCGCTGCTCTGGCCGCGGAACCCCCGCCGGGAGGCGGCGACGCTGGCGCGGGAGTACGCGGACGACCTGACGGAGGGCCTCGTCCGCAGCACCCGCGCCATCGGCTCGCCGGACGCCGCGTACGCGAACCGGACGCACACGCAGGCGGAGGCGGACCGGCTGCACCGCTACGGGGAGAAGGCCCGCGACGCGGAGAAGGCCATGCGGTTCAATCCGCTGCACCGGCGCCACCGGACCGAGGTGGCCGAACTGAGCGACCGGATCGGCCGCGCCACCCGGGCCGCGCCCCACCTCTTCGCGCTGGCCGCCGAGGTCGACTTCTTCACCGCGCGCGACGGACCCACTCCGGCCCTCGCCCGGGCCCGGACAGCCCTCCTCCCGGTCGCCGAGGCCACCGGCCGCGCCCTGAAAGCCCTCCTCGAAGGACGGGACCCCCACGAGGACACGGCCGCCGCCCGCGCCGCGCTGGCCCGGTACACCAGGGACGACGCGGCCCCGGTGGCCGTACTGCTCCGCAGACCGTTCACGAAGATCCTCGACCTCTGTGACGGCTCCCCGGGCTGAGGGCGGATCAGAGAGGCGATCGGCCTTCGCCCGCGGTCCAGGTGACGTGCGGGGGCTCGACGCGTGCGCACAGGGGGCCGCCGGCCGCGTCGGTCAGGCCGAGCCGGCCGACCAGCAGGCCGTGCCGCGCGGCGGCGGCGAGCACGTCGGCGGGGACCGCGTCGAGCATGAGCTTGGCGCGACGGAACATGACGAAGACGCCCGAGTCGTCGACCGTGCACCAGGACAGGTACACGAACCGGCGGCCCAGACGGTGCTGCACATACGGGCCCGTCACCTCGATGCCGTCGGGTGTGACGGTCGCCGTGCACTCCAGGGTCCACGTCGCGGACACGGCGTCGGCGGGCTGTGGCCCGAGGAGTTCGCCCGGACGGTCACGGCGTTGCACGGCGACATGGACGCCGGCGTACGCGGGACCGTCGCTGCCGGCGGGGGCCGGAGGGGTGCGGCCGGGCAGGTCGACGGCGTCGATACGGATACGCATACCGGCCATCATCCGCCCGCAGCCGCCGCCCGCGGCCGGCACGGCGACCGGATCTCCGCTGCCGGGTTCGTCGGGGTGCCCGTCGTGGAGGGGACCCGTCGTGGAGGGGACCCGTCGTGGAGGGGACTGGGCCGCTCGGTCCGGTGCTCGTCTCGACCCGGTGCTTATGTGGTGCGGCCGAGTACGTCGTCGGCGCTGCGGGGTTCTGTGCGGGGCTGTTGGTTGAGCTGGTGGCGTTCGATGGAGGATTGCCGGTAGACCTCCTTGCGGGCCCGCATGATGTTGCCCAGGGGCGCGTGCTCGGCGGTGACCCGCCAGGGTGTGAAGGACAGCGCGTCCATCTTCTCCAGGTTCTCGGGGCCGGAGATGTCCTGCCGCGGGAGCCGCAGCTTGGCCACCGTGAAGGACGGCGAGAGCTGCTCGGGCCACTCCACGGTGGTGTCCTCCACCGGCATGCGCTCCAGGTCGGTGCAGAGCTGGACCTGGATGTCGAAGGCGTAGGGCCCCTCCTGCAACTCGGCTTGCAGAGCCGGCCGGAAGACCTCCGCCGCCGAGGCCGGGTCGATGGTGCGCCGGACCACCCCGGCGGCGGACGTCGGGTCGGGAGTGATGCGCACCTTGGCGATGTAGTCCCCGTGCCGGACCGCGCCCATCGTCCAGTAGCTCGACAGCAGCAGGTTCGCCGGCGGGGTCTTCGACAGGCGCAGGAAGGCCAGGAACTCGTCCCATGCCCAGTTGTCCTGGTCGAGGGTTCCCTTTCCGGTCACGAACTCGCTGTAGAAGCGATGCGCGCCGGGGCGGCCCTGGGAGAAGTAGGCCGGCGCGTTCAGGAACAGCTCCTGGATGAACAGGTAGTGCTCGACGGTGTTGCAGAAGAAGACCGGTCCGTTGATGTTGGCGTAGTCGAAGGTGCCGGTGTCCGGTTCGTCGTCCAGCAGGGTCGGGCCGGGGATGTCGAACATCTTCAAGGCCAGTCCGGTGGCGGCGCCCAGTCGCGCGTCGGCTCCGGCGTGGGGCGAGCCGTTGGAGAAGCGGATGAGGGCGTCGTGGGTGCCCGGGGTCGCGTAGATGCCCTGGGCGTACTCGGGGGGCAGCCCGTCCAGGATCTCCACCTCGCCCCGGACCAGCCCGTAGCCCTTGGCATGGGCGTCACGAAGGGCCCGCCCGGTGCCCCCGGCCTTGACCGACTCGGCGATGTACTTCCCGGTCTTCTCGATCACGGTCTGCACGTTGCGGTCGAAGTCCGGGTCGGCGTCCTCGACGTCGGGTGTGTAGCGGACGAACTGTGCTGCCATGACGTCGACCTCTCCTCGGAGGGCGTGATCGGACCTCAGGGTGACCGGACCTCAGGGTGATCGGACTTCAGGGTGACCGGACTTCAGGGTGACCGGGCCTCAGGGGGGTGGCGATCGCCGTCAGTCCTCCAGTTCGGCGAGCCAGCGCAGGGCCCGCAGACCCGGCACGAAGCAGTACTCACCGCCCCGGGTGACCACGAAGCTGGGCAGGTTGTGCAGGCGGCGCCGGACCGGCTTCTCCGGGATGGTGACGGTGCCGGTTCCGCCGTGGTGGCCGGCCACCGGGTCCTGCTCGCCGGGGTAGCCGATGAAGTTGCCGTCGTTGACCCACTGGGCCTTGATGAACTCGAACTGCCGGTCCAGATGGGCCCCGAGGAAGACTCCGACCAGGCCCCGGTCGGCGCCGTCGTCCTCCAGCACGCCCTCGGGCAGCGGCGGCCCGTAGGTGGTGCCACGGCGGATGAGCCGGTGCATCCGCGCGTCGCCGACGATGGTGGCATCGCGGGGATTGGTGCGCCGGATGTGCGCACCGGCGGGGCACCGGTAGCCCCGGTCGTCGTTCTCCCGGTAGAGGAAGTTGTTGACGCGGTGCGGATCGGCCGCCAGCTCCGGATCATCGTGCTCCGGCGTCAACGTCAGCGGCGCCCCGCTGGGCCAGCGCCCGATCATCTTCGCCGCCAGCAGCGCCTCCTCCTCGGCAGTGGAGCTGTTCGCGCGCAGGAACCGGCGCCAGGCCGCCACGTCGGTGTGGACCTTGCGCACGGCCGCGTAGGTTCCGTTGCGCCCGAGCGCCTCGGGACGGGGCATGGGCGGCACGTTGCCGGTCTCGTCGGGGTAGCCGAGGATGAACTCCCCGGCCTTGATGGGGGCTTCCTGCGGGTTGGACCCGGGCAGCCCGACGCCCTCGATGTTCGGATGGCTGATGCCGTCACGGAACCCGAAGGTCGTGCGCCCGGTCGGGAGCTGCTTGACCTCCTGCTGCCAGATCACCCGCACACCGGGCGTGTCCTCGTAGGCGGCACGGGCCCGCTCCAGCTCCTCGTCCAGCCGCGCCGTATCGGAGGAGAGGGCACTCAACGCGATATGGACCTCCCCGGTTCCGAACGGTGCCTCCCAGTGGGCCGGGGCACTCTCCCCGACGTCGCCGATCAGCTCCGCGCGCGCGGCCATACCGTCACGGAACGCCTGCGGAAAGCTGTCCAGCGACTCCTGGGGCACCCCCAGCGCTTTCAGCCCCTGGTAGGTGAACGCCACGGCGACCCAGGCATCCTGCTGCCGGTCCGCGCCCGGCAGACCACCCGAGACCACCGGGAGCAGCCGCCCCAGCAGGGCCCGCCCGGCATGGGGGTCATCGACACGCAGGAGGATGTACTTCCCCTCGTAAGGCACGGGCCGTGGCCGCAGAGCCCCGCTCTGGACGTCGTCGATGTCGACGCGCACGCCTGCCGCGCTGCCGCTGTCCACTGCGTTCATGGGCGCTCGCGCCTCCACATCGATCTTGGCCTGGACAGCCGCCCCGCAACGGCCGACTCGCGACAGCGGGTTCTAGGCCGAGGCTTCTTCCAGCAGCTTCTGGAAGGCGGGCGTGGACACCAACTCCGCGTTGGCCGGGTTCTCCAGCGCCGCCCGGAACTGGGGGGTGTCCAGCACCTCCTGGAACGCGTCGTCCACGCGGTGGTCCTTGTAGATCTGCTGGACGGTCAGGTCGGGATAGGCGCTGACGAAGACCCCCGCGGCCTCCTGGTGGGCGACGAACCAGTCCTTCGCCCCCGGATCCTTGACGCCGGGGAACCCTTCGCTGTGCGAGAAGACCGTGTCGAAGCGGTCCCCGACCACCGTCTGGGCGAAGTCGTCGATGTAGTTGTCCCAGGAGCCGTCGAAGACGCTGGCGAACATGAACCGGGTGTCGTTGTCGAAGATCACGTGCCGTGCGTCGTGCAGGGTGCCGATCTGGCGCACCGCCGCATGGACCTTCTCGTCGTCCGCCGCGTCGGCGAGCTTGGCGAGATCCTTGCGCAGCTCGTCCGCATGGCCCGGCTTGATCTTGGTGAAGACGGTGAACTCGCTGCAGACCCCGTCCGACCTGCCCGGACGCTCGGGGTGAGCCGACTGGGTCGCACCTGTCGTCGCAGTCATCGTGGAACTCTCCTGCCACGGATCGGTGCGAGGGGCACCAGGCGCCCGAACATGAGACACCGTCGCCCTCACACCTCAATCCTCACCACGGACGCGCTGCCTCGCATCCGGGGAAAACCCCTGGCCCTCAAGCCCGGAACCCTTGGGGCCCCCGCCTCGCGAGCCTCCCGAGGACAGACCCGGCCGGGCGCAGGAAGATGGAACCAGTGGGACGTGCCGAGTGCGCCGTACACCGTCGTACTTCTCGGGCAGCCACTTCCGTACGGCGGTGAAACGCGGCGCACGGCCGTGAAGCGCACGACCGAGCAGGCAGCGGCGCAGCCGACCGCACGCCGGCCTGTCGCGCCGCGCCAAGCCCAACTCGGCCGGATCGCCACCCCGACCCCACGCGGAGGCAACCATGGGCGCAGTTCTCGGTGACGTACTGGGATTCGCGGCCGGCGTCGCGGTCAGCCCGCTCCCCATCATCGCCGTCATCCTCATCCTCGCCACGCCTCGGGGACGTCTCAACGGCGTCCTCTTCACGGTGGGCTGGATTCTGGGACTCGCGGTACTGGGTGCGATCATGCTGGCGATCGCCTCCCCGGCAGGTGCCTCCTCCCACAACCACCCGGCCACCTGGGTGGGAGCCCTCAAGCTCGCCCTCGGCCTGTTCCTCGTCCTCTTCGGCGCCCGGCAGTGGCACCGGCGTCCGAGGGATCCCTCACAGGCCCGGCTGCCGAAGTGGATGAGTGCGATCGACGGCCTCACGCCGGTCAAGGTCTTCGCACTCGGACTGGCCCTGGCGGCGCTCAATGCCAAGAACGCGCCGCTGACCATCGCCGCGGGCGCCGCGATCGGCTCGGCCGACCTGCCGCTGGGGCAGCAGATCGGCTCTCTGGCGATCTTCGTCGTGATCGCCACCCTCGGCCTGCTGGCCCCGCTGGCGGTCTACCTGCTCGGGGGAGAGCGCGCCAAGACCACGCTCGGCAACTGGAAGGACTGGGCGGCTCAGCACAATGTCGCCGTGATGGCGGTCCTGTTCTTCGTCCTCGGGCTGAAACTGCTCGGGGACGGCATCTCCGTCCTCGCCTCCTGAGAAGCGAGGTCGGACGTACGGCGTCCGGTGCCGGGGGACCCTTACCAGTAGTGGCGTCGGCCGGCCACCGCGTGCCCCATGGATCCCAGGATCCAGAAGGCGGCACCGACCACCGCCAGAATGATGCCGAGGGTCCACAAGATGGATATCCCCGTGACGAACCCGACGACGAGCAGAATGATTCCGACAGCGATCATGGCCTACCTCCTGGCGTTTCCTGAAGCCTGCTGGTAGTTGCCGGGTTCCCCGAAGCGGCGATGTCATCCCGAAGCCGGCCGCATCAGATTCGTCCGATGACCCTTTGTCGGCTGTCGGGGTTCGCGGGACATGGCGCCCCCGCGGAGGCCCGGGCCCACCGGCGGCCGCGGTGGGCCCGGGCGTGACCGTGGACCCACCGCCGCGTCTCGCGTTCTACCGCCGGTCAGAGGTCGCGCCAGCGCGCGTTGGCCCAGGAGAAGACCCCGAAGGCCATCAGGCCGATGGCTATCAGCGCCAGCAGCCAGGGGCCCGCCGGGGTGTCGGCGAACGTACGCAGGGTGTCGTCCATGCCTTTGGCCCTGCCGGGCTTGTGCTGGACGGCCGCGGCGACGGCGAAGCAGCCCGCGGTGGCGAAGACGACGCCCCGGGCCGTACCGCCGAACGTGCCGAAGAAGGCGACGACTTTACGCATCTTCGGTGACATCTCCGACATCCTGAGGTGCTTCTCGAACTTGCGCATGACGGCCCGGGCGGCGATCCACAGGCCGGCAGCGGCCACCGCGGCACCCGCGACGCCGACGATCCACTGCCCGCCGGGCCAGTCCAGGGCCTTCGCCGTGACGTCCTGGGAGTTCTTGTCGGAACTGCCGCTGCCGCTGCTCTTGTCCCCGGCCGCGTAGGAGAGGACGGAGTAGGCGACGAATCCGTAGAAGACGGAACGGCCCGCGGCCATCGCCCTCTTGCCCGGTTTCCCGCCGTCGGGACCCGCCTGTCCGAAGGCGGCCTCGGACAGCCGCCACAGGGCCATCCCGGCCAGGGCGACGCCGAGCATCCACAGCAGTACGGTGCCGAAGGGCTTCTGGGCGATCTCGGCGATCGCGCCGCCCCGGTCGGCCTGCTTGCCCCCGCCGGAGAAGGCGATCCGCAGGGAGAGAACGCCGATCAGTGCGTAGATGACCCCACGGGCGACGAAGCCCGCCCGGGCCGCTGCCGCGATCGCCTTGCTGTTCGCCGCACGTCGAACCTGACCGCGTCCGCGTGTCGTTGCCGATCCAGTAGCCATGTCCTACCGGATGCCCCGGAAGGCCGAGGCCATCCCGGGACCGACCCTCCGCTTCGCCTTCCGGCGCACTGCCGAGGAAGGTGGCGCGGAGGAAGCCGGCCGGGGTCCTCGATGGGCGGGGCCCACGCACGAGACGCCGGCGGACCCGATGACCCTCGGAGGACCTCGGCAACCGCAGCACGGCGACCCGCCGGTGCGATGGGAGACCTGCGGATGCGCGACGACTGCCTCGGCCTGTCAGGCGGGCCCGTCAGGCGGGCCTGTCAGGTGGGCCCGTCCGGGCTCCGGGAGAAGACCGTGTCGCCGGCCATCGCCACGATCGCGTCCTTGACGAGCAGCACGCGCGGCGGGTAGCTCTGCGCCTTGTCCCCGGGGTCGGCCAGTGCGGAGGTGCGCCAGACCTCCGCCCCGGTGCGGCTGTCCAGTGCCAGCAGACGGCCGAAGCGGTTGGAGAAGTAGACCCGTTTGTACGTCGCCGACACGGCGGGCGCGGACAGACTCTCCACGTCCGTCACCTTCTGCCAGAGTTGCTTGCCGCTGTCCGCCGACACCGCGGTGACCGACCCGTCGGACCGGACGAAGTAGACGATGCCGTCCACCAGGGTGGCCGCGCCGGTCAGTGGACGAGCCAGCGGTATCCGTCTGACCTGCCCGGTTTCCGAGGACACCCGCAGCAGCGCGTTGTACGGCCGTTCGTATCCGGCTTCGTAGACGTCCTTCGCGGTCTGCGGGGCGAGGAACAGAGGTTGCCCGTCGACCGCGCCGAGCGCCTCCGCCTTCTTGGGGAGTCCGGCGGTTTCGGTCAGGCTGCCGGATCCGAGCTTCATCAGTTCGACCGGGGCCTGGCCGGGCTCGGTACCCCGCGAGCACAGGGCGTAGGGGACGCCCCCCAGCACCGACGGAGTGCAGTACTCGTCCAGCGAGGGCGCCCGCCACAGTTCCTTGCCGGAGGGCCCGTAGGCCACGAACGACGAGTAGTCGGGAGACAGGGTCAGCAACCCGCCGTCGTACAGGACCGCGGCCTCGGACTTGTTGATGTCGCGTTGCCACCGCCGGTCCCCGGTCGCGGCGTCGAGGGCCACCACGCGCCTGGTGTTGTCGTCCGGATCCTCGTACACGTAGACCAGCCCGTCGCGGACGCCGATCGGCTGCGCCCCCTGAGGGCGGGTGCCGGTCCGCCACAGGGTGCGGCCGGAGGCCGCGTCGACCTTGGCGACCGTGACGCCTGTACCGCCGCAGAAGAGGGCGCTTCCCTCCGCCACGCATCCGGAGCTGTTGTAGTCGAGAGGGACACCCTTCACGTCGTACCGCAGCTCCGTGCGCCACGGCCGCCAGCCGGCGGGCAGTGACGCGGCACGGGCGGTGGCCGTGGCGGTGGCGGTGGCGTCCGAATCGGAGACGAAGACGCCCACGCCGACACACAGCGCGGTGACGGCCAGCACCGCGCCGAGACCGGTGAGCAGCATCCGGGCTCGGCGTCGCTTGCCGGTTCCGGAGCCGGTGCTGGTGCCGGTGGCCGTGCCGGTGCCGGTGGCCGTGCCGGTCGTGGCGCCCGCGGTGGCGGTGGCCGCGCTCCGGGCAGCGGGGTGGCGCCGGGGGTTCGGTGACTGTCCGGTCTTCGGAGACTCGGTGGCGTCGGCCTCCGGCAGCGCCTGGAGCATGCGGTGCAGGTCCGTCAGTTCCGGGCGTGCGGCCGGGTCCTTGTGCAGGCAGCGCTCGACAACACCCAGGAGCGCCTCGGGCACCCCGCCGAGGTCCGGGGCCCCGTGCACCACCTGATAGCCCGTTATGTACGGGCTGTCGGCGTCGAACGGTCCCGTGCCGACGGCCGCGAACACCAGCAGCGACCCCAGTGAGAACACGTCCGAGGCCGGGGTGACGTCCCGGGGAGCGGCCAGTTGCTCCGGCGACATGAAGGGCGGCGTGCCGATCATCCGCCCGGTCGTGGTCAGGTTCTGGTTGTCGGAAGCGCGCGATATGCCGAAGTCGATGACGCGCGGCCCGTCCTCGGTCATCAGGACGTTGCGCGGTTTGAGGTCCCGGTGCACCAGGCCCGCCCGGTGGATGTCGCGCAGCGCCTCGGTGAGCCCCAGCCCCAGCGCGCGCAGTTCCCGCTGGTTCAACGGGCCGTCCTTCTCCACGGCTTCGGCGAGGTTGAGCCCCGGTACGTAGAGCGTCGCCATCCACGGCCGGTCGGCGTCCGGATCGGCGTCCACGACCGGCGCGGTGAAGGCACCGCTCACTCTGCGCGCTGCCGCGATCTCCTGCCGGAAGCGGGTGCGGAACTCCTCTTCCTGGGCGTACGGCCCGTGGACGAGCTTGACCGCGACCTGCCGCCCCGAGGCGGAGACTCCCAGATAGACGACTCCCATGCCGCCCGTCCCGAGCCGACCGAGAAGGGTGTACCCGCCTATGGACTCCGGGTCCCCGGTGCTCAGGGGCGTCATCGCCGATCGTCCTTCCCAGCGCCTGCCTGCCTCACGGGGATCAGGGTAGGGCCTGCCGTCCCGGAAACTGAGCCGCTCATTTCCCGACCGGGCTCCCGCACCCTCCCGCATCCCGTTAGGCATTCCAGGAAGGCCACGTTTCCGCAGTTCAGAGCTGGTTCGATCATTCCAGCATCCCGAAACTCCCGCAGGGAATGGCGGATGGAACGCCGCAGGGCACAGGCTTGGGTCATCCGAGCAGGGCGCCTCACCGGACACGGCGGTCGTCCTCGTTCAACCCCGCGTTCACGGCTCGCACTTGCGGCGCGCCCACGCACACCACACGCAGCACACCCAGGACAGAACCGACCGGCACAGCCCACAACCGGAAGATCACCTTCCGAATATTCAGAGAGCAGTCCACTCATGCGTATCGCCACTCGTTTCGCCTCCCGCGCGGCCGCCTCCTCCATGGTCGTCGCCGCCGCCCTCGCGCTCGTCGGTTTCCAGGCCACCGCGCAGACCGCCTCCGCCGCCACCAAGAAGGCCTCCTCGGTCGTCACCTGCACCACGGCGAACACCAAGCTGACCGTCACCGAGGTGTCCCGCCCGATCAACCACCTGCTGCTCAAGGCCACCAACACCGGCACCAAGCCCTGCTACGCCTACATCGCCCCCTTCCTGAGGGCCGGCGCCGACGCCCAGGCCCCCCTGCCGTGGGCCGAGGAGACCACCCCGCAGGCCGTGGTGACGCTCGAACACGGCCAGTCCGCGTACGCGGGCATCACGACGTCGTCCCCCGACGGAGAAGGCGGAGCCAAGGAGAAGACCCTGGGCGTGTTCTTCGCCGACAGGAAGGGCAACGCGACCAGCACGGAGAAGACCCTGAAGCTGCCGAAGGGCGGCGTCTTCTTCAACAGCGCCGCCACCGTCACCTACTGGCAGGACAACGCGGCGGACGCCCTCTCCTGGTAGCCGTTCCCCGAGCCCCGCACCGCACCGCACCAACCCCAGGTCACCGACCTGGGGTTGTCTCGTCCGGCATGGCACCGGAAGGCGCGGAGGCGCACCGCTGTCGACCCTGGTGGACCCGAACGAGTTTCGCGGAGGTCTAAGGCCGTCGCAGGAGTCCTCTTTCCATGGCCACCACCACCGCCCTCGTCCGGTCGTTCACATCGAGTTTGGCGAACAGGCGCAGCAGATGCGTCTTCACCGTGGCCTCGGCGATCACCAGGCGTCTGCCGATCTCGGCGTTGGTGAGGCCGTCGGCCACCGCGTTGAGGACATCGGTCTCGCGGTCGGTCAGTGGGTCCTGGACGGGGCGCCGCATCCGCGCCACGAGCTTCTCGGCGACCCGGGGTGCCAGCACCGTCTCGCCGCGTGCGGCCGCGTGGATGGCGTCGACAAGCTGCTCGCGGGTGGTGTCCTTGAGCAGATAGCCGATGGCACCGGCCTCCACACCGCGCTCGATCTCCGTGTCCGTGTCGTACGTCGTCAGGATCAGCACCCGGGTACGCGGATACCGGGCGACGATCTCGGTCGTCGTCGCCACCCCGTCCAGAACGGGCATCCGCAGATCGACGAGGGCGACGTCGGGGTCGTACCGCTCGACGAGTCCGAGCCCGTCGCGCCCGTCGCCCGCCTCGCCGACGATCTCGATGCTGTCCTCGGCGGCGAGCAGGGCGACCACTCCGGCCCGCATGACGGTGTGATCGTCCACCACGACGATACGCAGAACCCCCTCACTCATGCTTCACCCTCGTCCCCCGTGGGGATCATCGCCAGGATCCGCGTCCCGTCTCCCACCGAACTCGTCACCGTGAGCCTCCCGCCCAGCTCCGCCAGTCGTTTGCGCATGCCGTAGAGCCCGAAGCCCGTCGACTCCTCCACCACGAATCCGGTCCCGTCGTCGGTGATCTCCAGTTCCACTCCGTACGGACGCCGGACCAGCACCACGCCGACCGTGGACGCGCGCGCGTGTTTGCGCACGTTGGCCAGGGACTCCTGGGTACAGCGCAGCAACGCGATCCGGGTCTGCTGGTCGCACTCGAGGTCCGCCAGGTCGGCGTCCACGGCAAGCCCGGTGTCCTCCGCGAAGCGGTCCAGCGTGCGGCGCAGCGTCTGCGTCACCGAACCGGCCGCCTCGCCGCCCGGGCCCGGCTGCCGCACCGAACCGACCAGCTCCCGCGCCTCTGCCAGGTTCTCCCGAGCAGTGGACTCGATCGACCGCACTTGCTGGGCACTGCGCGCGGGATCGTCGGACATGCCCGCCCGTGCCGCCTCCGCGAGCACGATGATCGATGCGAAGCCCTGCGCGAGCGTGTCGTGGATGTCCCGTGCGATGCGTTCCCGTTCGTCCGCCGCGCCCTGTCGCTGGTGAGCCTCGGACAGTTGCGCCTGCGTCCGCTCCAACTCCCCGATCAGCCGGGCCCGTTCGCTGCTCTGCGCGACGACCGAGTGCGCCCACAGGCCGATCAGTACGCCCACCGCGACCACGATCAGGGTGGACACCAGCGTCTCGCCGAAGAACTCCGCCGACCAGCCCTGCCGGACCAGGGCCCCGGCCAGCGTGGCACCGGTGGCCAGTCCGAGGAACCCCATCGAGGCCCTGGGCGTGGGCCCGAACATCCAGTAGTGCGGCAGCGTCACCATGAACAGGGCCGCATAACTGCTCCCGAGGTACGCCAGTCCGCCGAGGGCGAGTACCAGCACCGAGAGGTAGACCTGCGGACGTACGACGGGATTCCCCGGAAAGCGGTCGAGCACCGCGTAGCACAGCACCACGCAACCGAGCAGCGCGAGCGCCTTGTACTTGCTCCCGCCGGACGGAGCGGCCGTCACCAGCCCGACGGCCATCGCACCGAACAGCGCCCAGCACACGGCGTTCCACCGCCGCAGCGAAGTGGCCCAGAAGGGGTCGGCCGAGGGGTCGGCGAGAGCGGTCATGCCGATCAACGTACGTCGACCGCCAGGTGCCCGTCGGCGATTTGAGCCGCCGCCTTTCGCTCCGCCGCCCGCGAGGGCCACCAGCTCGCCTCGCCGAGCAGCAGCATCGCCGACGGCAGGACCATGATCCGGACGACGAAGGCATCGAGCAGCACGGCCACCGCGAGGACGAAGCCGATCTGCTTCATCTCGATGATGTGCAGGAAGACGAAACTCACGAACACGGTCGTCATCACCACCGCGGCGCTGGTCACCACGCTCGCCGACCTGTGGATTCCGTCGAGCACGGCCTGCCTCGTGGACGCTCCCGCGAGCACGGCCTCCCTGATCCGGCTCACCACGAACACCTGGTAGTCCATCGAGAGCCCGAAGAGGATCACGAAGAGGAACAGCGGTACGCGCGAGCCGATCGAACCCGTGGAGTGGAAGTCCAGCAGCCCTTCGGCCCAGGTGCCCTGGAAGACCAGGACGAGCAGTCCGAGCGCCGCCGCCGCGGACAGCAGATTCAGTACGACACCGATCAGGCCCAGCACCACCGAGCGGAACGCGTACACGGTCATCGCGAAGGTCACGAGCAGCAACGCGCCGAGGACCAGCGGGAGTTTGCTGTTCTGGTGAGCGGGATAGTCGGTGTACCGGGCGACATCCCCGCTCACTCCGTACTCCGCCCCGTCGATCCGCCCGACGGTCGCGGGCAGGTAGTCGTCCCGCAGGTGGTCGAGGGACTCGTACGCCTGCTCGGAGTTGCCCAGGTACGGCACCTTCAGTTCGAGCACGCTGATCCGGTGGTCGGTCGACGTCCGGATGCCCGAGGCGCCGGCGAACAGCGGGTCTGCGTCAGCACGCCTGGCCAGCTCGCGCAGCGCCCCGGTGACCTCGCCGGAGCGCGCGGCGTCGGAACGTACGACGACCTGGTGCGTGACCCGCTGCTCGGGGAACGCCTCGTTCAGCCGGTCGTACACCCGCATGGCGGGGATGTCGCGGGAGTGCGTGTCCCGGCTCATCTCCGTGATCTTCAGGCCTGCCAACGGGGTCACGAGCGCGAGCAGGGCGAACACCGAGACGCACAGGGTGGCCAGCGGGTGCCTGCTCGCCGGCCGCAGCAGCGCGGCCCACACGCGGCCGCCGCCGTCGCCCCGTGTCCGGCGCGCCGGCTTTCCGCGCAGGTCCCGGCGCCGGGACCTGCGCTCGGCCCGCTGTCCGAGCTTGACCAGCAGTGCCGGCAGCGCCGTCAGGGAACTGGCCACCGCGACCAGGACGACCACGATGGTGCCGGTGGCCAGCGAGGAGAAGATGACGTCCGAGGCGAGATACAGCGTCGCGGTGGAGGCCACGACCGCGAGTCCGGAGATCACGACCGCCCGGCCCGAGGTCGCCGCGGCCAGCTCCACCAGCGCCTCGGAGCTCAGCCGGCCGCCCGAGCGGGCGCGCTCCTCACGCTCCCGCTTGAGGTAGAAGAGCGTGTAGTCGACGCCGACGGCGAGGCCGATCATCAGGATGACGTTCGTGCCGACCCCGGCGTCGGGGGAAAGGTGCGAGGCCACCATCGACAGCCCGACGGCCGCCGCGATCGACGACAGAGCGAGCAGCAGCGGCACCCCTGCCATGGTCACCGACCCGAAGACGGCCAACAGGGTGATCAGGGTGATGGGCAGCGTGATCTCCTCCGACAGCGCCAGGTCGTCGCCGCGCTGCTGGTCGACTCCCTTGCTGATGGAGGGACTTCCGGTCTCCTCCAGCAGCAGCGCAGGACGCGCCTTCCGCACGGCCTCGGTCTGCGCGAGCAGCGCGTCGACCTTGTCCTTCGCGTCCCGTTCCTCGCCCTTCAGGGCCACCTCCACCATGAGGATCCGGTGATCCCCGGACAGCAGCGGGTCGGCCACGCCCGCCACCTCGGGCAGCCGCTCCATCCGGGCGGTCAGGTCCTTCGCGGCGGCTTCGGCCGCGGCCCGGTCGAGGGGGCCCGACCGGGAGGAGATCAGCACCTGCTCGGTGGACCTGCGTTCCAGGTGCCCCTCGGCGGCCATCGCCTCCGCCCGGCCGGCCTCGCCGACCCGGTAGTCGGCCGTCGTCGCGCTGTGCGTGCCGACGGCACTGCCGATCCCCAGGCACAGCACCACGAACACGAGCCAGCCGACGATGGCCCGCCAGGGGTGCCGGGCGCTCCAGCGCGCCATACGGACAGTGATTGAATTCATGCCCAAGAGCCTTGCTGGCAACCGCAGTTGGCAGACAGAGGTGTCTGGTTGAACTTCGGGTCCACCGATCGGTGGACCTACTGCGGCGCGACCGGTCCCGGACGTCGGTTCGACAAACGGAAAGGGAGTATTCACTTGTGCTGGTCACATCGGTCGTGCGTCCGACGTGAATGTGATCGACGCTCCAGTAGTTGATGATCCATCACCCGGCACGCATGGCCGTGTCCGTAATCGATTCGGAGAGTCACCGGAATGTCAGTGCGGCGGGACGGGACCTCGACGGCGTACGAACGCTATCTGCACACCGATGAGTTACTCAGCCTGCAGCGGGACACGGAGGGGCGCGTCGACCCCGACGAGATGATCTTCATCGTCGTGCAGCAGTCGTCGGAGCTGTGGCTCAAGCTCATCGCGTACGAGATGGAGTCCGCCGTTTCCGCGACGCGCTCCGATGCCGTTCTGCGGGCCGTCCGGCACCTGCGCAGGGTCCATTCCTACCTGCTGAACCTCATGGGACAGCTCGACGCGCTGGACCACATCCCGCCGTGGGCGTACCAGCGGATCCGGACCCAGCTGGAGGACGGCTCGGGGTTCTCCTCGCCGGGATGGTCGAGCACCCGGAGACAGGCCCGGGCGCTGGGTGAGGAGTTCACCGCGTTCCTGGCGCGCCGGGCCGTCGGACTGCACGAGGTCTACACGCGGCTCACCGAGTTCGAGGACCTCTACCAGCTCGCGGAGAGCCTCGTCGACCTCGACAGCGACTGCATGCTGTGGCGCACGCGCCACCTGAAGGTCGTCGAGAGGATGGTCGGCGTCGACGCGGTGGGTGTGGCCGGAACCCCGATCCACGTGCTGGCGAAGCTCGCCACCGAGCGCCTCTACCCGGAGCTGTGGCGCATCCGGTCACAACTCACCGGCGAGGCCGGCGAGTACTTCGCCACCGCGCCGACTCCCACCCCCTGACCGAAAGGCCGAGATGTCCGAGTTCTCCCGCGAGTCGTTGACGGACTGGGACCGCGTCGTCGCCGCCGTACGCCCCCACCTCGACGCTCTCCTCGACACCCAGCGCACTCCGTGGACACGGCCGGTCACCAGCGACGACAAGGCGTTCTACGAGCGCTCGCGGGACGCGGGAGCGGCTCCGGAGCGTGGTACCCCGCTTCCGGAGCTGTTGACGGAGATCACCTCGACGGTCCTGGACCGCGGGTACCTCAACGGTGCCCACCCGCAGTACTTCGGGTACTTCCACCCGCGGCCGCTGCCGGTGGCCGTCCTCGGCGACAGCATCGCGTCCCTGCTCAACCAGAGCCCGGCGGCGTGGCGGATGGGGCCGGCCGCCACGGCCATGGAGACGGAGACGCTGTCCTGGGTGGCGGACTTCGTCGGCTACCCGAACGCGACCGTCCCCGGCGGCATCTTCACCTCGGGCGGGACGATGGCCAACATATCCGCGTTGAAACTGGCCCGGGACGCCGTGCTGGGCGACGCGGTGCGGGAGAACGGGATCACCGGCGGCGGCACCGTGTACGTCTCGTCCGAGCTGCACTACTCCGTCTCCAGGGCGATGGACTTCCTCGGCATGGGGCGGGCGGCGCTGCGGGTCGTGCCGACCGACCGTGCAGGGCGAATCACCGTCCCGGCACTGCGGGAGCGGATCGCGGCCGACGTGCGGGCGGGGCACCGGCCGGTCGCGGTCGTCGGCCTGGCGGGGGCGACGGCCACCGGCGCGATCGACCCCCTGGCGGACCTGGCGCAGGTCGCGGCGGATCACGACATGTGGTTCCACGTCGACGGTGCCGCCGCGGCGGTCTTCGCGGGCCTTCCGCGTACTCAGGAACTGTTCACCGGACTCGCGTCGGCAGACTCGGTCACCCTGGATCCGCACAAGTGGATGTTCGTGCCGTACGGGTTGGGGTGTCTGCTGGTGCGCGACCCGAGCCGGCTCTCCGCCAGCTTCGCCGACCAGGCGCACTACTGGAACCACGACTCCCGCGCCGATTTCGTGTTCCTGGGCCCGGAGGGCGCCCGGCCGTGGAAGTCACTGGGGCTGTGGCTGGCCATGCGTCACCTCGGCCGCGAGGGATACGCGGACCTGCTGCTGGGCAACCTGGACGTGGCCCGGCACCTGGCCGACCGGGTCCGCGCCACCGACGGCCTCGAACTCCTGGCCGACCCGGTTCTCCCGATCTGCTGTTTCCGCGCGGTGCCCGGACGGGACGGCGTGGACCTCACCGAGTACACCGAGCGACTGCACCGCGCGGTGGTGGAACGCGGCGACTTCCATCTCACGGTCTGCCACCCGAACGGCGAGCCCTACCTGAGAGTGGCGGTGAACAACTACACCACCCGGAACGAACACGTCGACGCCCTGCTGGAGGCCGTGATCGACGCGCGCGCCACGCTCGACGCCTGACGGTCCGGGCAGGACCTTCGCGCTGAAGCCCGTCCGGCGGGCCTGCCGCCCCCGTCCGTGCGCCCTCGCCTGAAAGGATCCGGCCGGTGCCGGACAGGACGGGGCGTGGAATCCATGACGGAAGAGGAGGCGCGCCAGAGGCAGCGGGCGCGCTTCGAAGGACTGGCGCACGTGGTGGTGGAACCGTTGCACCGGTATCTGCTGCGACGGACGAGCGCCGACACGGTCGACGACATCCTGGCGGAGGCGATGCTGGTGCTGTGGCGCCGCATCGACGACGTCCCCGGTCTTGGCCCGGCGCCGGATTCCCCGCCCGACCCCGATGACGTGCTCCCGTGGTGCTACGGGGTGGCGCGGGGCTGCCTGGCGAATGCCCGTCGCGCCGACGGGCGCCGTCTCCGGCTGGTGGAGCGGTTGATCCGGACGCGGGAGCAGCAGCCGGCCGGGGCCGCCGACCACAGCGATCTGCACGCCGCGCTCGCCGCCCTCGGGGCGCTGGACCGCGAGGTGGTGCGGTTGTGGGCGTGGGAGGGGCTGGCGCCCCGGCAGATCGCGGAGGCGACCGGGCTGACGTCCAACGCGGTGAGCATCCGGCTGAACCGGGCCAAGAAGAAACTCGCCCAACAGCTGAGGCGAAAGCATGACGAACCGTCCGGACACAAGAGGGTTGAAGGAAGGAGCGGTCAGTGAACGACGACGAGTTGCTGGCCCGGCTGAAGTCCGCGGACCCGGCGCTGACCCCCCATGCTCCGCTGCCCGACATCGACCGACTTGTGGAGGACACCTTGACCACCGACACCGCGCTCCGGACCGGCGTCACGGTCCCCGTGAAGACCGCCGCGCGGCGGAGCCGCCGTCAGCTCCTCGGACTCGCGGCGGCCGCCGGTCTGCTTCTGCTCGGCGGCGGCATCGCCGCAGGATTGATGGCGCACGACGACAACGGGCACCCGGCCTCGGCCGGCCCGCTGACACTCACCACCCACAGCGGCTTCGGCGCCCAGAAGTGCGCGGCACCCAGCCCCGACACCCTGCGCGGGTACCCGACCCTCTTCGTGGGGACGGTCACCTCCGTCAAGGGCGCCACGGTCACCTTCCGGGTCGACTCCTGGCTGAAGGGCGGCGACACGCAGACGGTCGTGCTCGACAGCGACGCGAGCCGGCCGGAGGCACTGACGTTCTCGGAGGGTGAGCGCTACATCGTGGCCGCCGAGAACGGTGTCGTCCCGGTGTGCGGCGCGAACGGGGCCTCTGACGAGACCGTCGACGAGTTCCGCCAGGCATTCGGGAAGTAACGGAACACGGCCGCACGGACGATCCGAGCCCACCGACGGCCGCGGTGGGCTCGGTCGTATCTGATGTTCCGTCACATCCGCGTGCATGCACTGTTACCCGAAGCGCCGGTATTAATTCGAATGATCAAAGTATTGAGATCAATTGTGTGATGAGTAGGCTTCCCCTGACATGGCGCGGACCCCATTTTTCGGACCAGTCCGCCATCGCTAGCATGCCGGGGACTTCTGTGGCACTTCACGCGCAAGCGGCAAAACAGCAGACAAGCCAAGAAGCGGAACGGCGGCGAGGCGACCAGGAGACGGTTTCGGAGCGCGGGCTTTCGCTGCGTACGACTCTGCTCATCCTGGCCCTGGTTCCCACCATCGCCATGATCGCCCTGTGGGCGACGAACTCGGCGCAGCTCTACGGCAACTGGAAGAGCATCAACGACCGCAACAACGCGGGCAAGCAGCTCGGGCAGCCGATCGCCACCGTCTTCTACCAGTTGCAGGCGGAGCGGCAGCTGAGCGCGGCGGCACTCGCCGACCCCGACGCCGATCCGTCGACGTTGGCGAAGCAGCGCAAGCTCACCGACCGGTCCGTCCAGAGCCTCGAAGCGCTGTCCGGCTCCGTGCCGTCCGGTCTCACCAAGAGTTTCCAGCGGCTCGGCCGGGGTCTGGAGCGACTGCCCGAGTACCGCAACGCGGTGGACAAGCGGGACGCCACCCAGGAGCAGATGCTCGACAGCTACACCGGTGTCATCGCCTCGGACATGCAGGTGTTCGAGGAGTTCACCAACGTCGGCATCGGCGAGGTCAACGTCCTCACCAGGCCGGTCCTCGACGCCCAGTGGGGTCAGGAGATGCTCTCGCGCGAGAACGCGATCTTCACCGCCGGAGCGGCGAGCGGTCACCTCACCAGTGCGCAGCGCTTCCAGCTCGCCGAGGTGATCGGCAGCCAGCAGCACATTTACGAGGACAAGGTCGTACCGCGGCTGCCCGGCACGTACGCCACGACGTACCAGCGTGTGCTGTCCGGTGCGGCCTGGAAGCAGAAGACCGGGATCGAGCAGAAGGCCCTGAACGCGGAGAGTCCCGGGGCGGACGGCGGGACCCCGGTGTCCGCACAGCTCGGCAAGGAGTGGCAGCGGAGCTACGGCGCGCTGACCCCCCAGTTGCTGCAGGCCAGTGGCGCCTACTCCGAGTACCTCGTCGACGCCACCCACGACAAACTCGGCGACATGATGACCGACCTGGTCGTCGACAGCACCGTGGGCGCCGCGGCCGTCCTGCTGGTGTTCCTGGTCTCGCTGCGGCTCACCGGAGTCCTGCGCCGCCGCATCCTCGGGCTCCGCTCCGCGGCGCTGGAGCTGCAGACCCGGCTGCCCGACATGGTGGAGCGGCTGCGGCAGGGCGAGACGGTCGACACGGACGCCGAACTGCCCGAGATCCGTTACGGCAACGACGAACTGGGCATGCTCGGCCAGGCGCTCAACCAGGCCCGCAGCAGTGCCCTGGAGACCGCCGTGCGGCAGGTCGAGCAGTACCGGGGCTTCGAGCGTCTGCTGCAACGCATCGCCAGGCGCACCCAGTTGCTGATCGGCATGCAGATGAAACGTCTCTCCACGATGCAGCGGCAGCACGAGGACCCCGAGGTCCTGGAGGGGCTCTTCGACGTCGACCACCTGGCCGCCCGGCTGCGGCGGTACGAGGAGAACCTGGTCATCCTCGGTGGCGGTCAGCCCCAGCGGCGCTGGCGCAATCCCGTGCTGCTGCTGGACCTGCTGCGCTCCGCGCAGGGCGAGGTGCAGGACTACCGGCGCATCCGGATCGACACCGAGGACGAGATCTGGCTGTCCGAGCGCGCGGTCGGTCCCATGGTGCACGTACTGGCCGAACTCATGGAGAACGCGGTGTCGTTCTCCAAGCCGCCGACTCCGGTGGAGGTGTCCGCGTCCCGGGTGGGCCGCGGGGTCGCGGTCGAGATCGAGGACCGCGGCATGGGCATGGACCCCGAGCAGTACGCCGAGGCCAACCGCCTGATGGCCGACCCGCCCCGGATGGACGTGATGTCCCGCGCCGACGACGCCCGCCTCGGCCTGTACGTCGTGGCCCGGCTCTCCGCCAACCTGGGGCTGAAGGTGGAGCTGCGGCCCTCGTCGTTCGGAGGCACCCGGGTGGTCGTCCTGGTGCCGGCAGAGCTGATCTCCGACGGAAGGCCGCGCACGGAGCCGTCGGACGGCGCCGTCCCGGCGCAACTCGCGAGCGTCGGCGCGCCCCGCTCCGCGCAGGACGGCGATGCCGGGGGTTCACGGCCGGAGCAGCAGCCTCAGCCGCACCTCCCCCCGCAGCCGCAGCCCGGCGGCCAGGAGGCGTCCACGCGCACGGTCACCAGCCCCAGGACCGACGCGCCGGCCCGCGCCACCGCCACGCCCCCGACGGCGAGTTCGGACCCGCTGCCCCGCCGGGTACGGCAGGCCAGTCTGGCCGCAGAACTCCGCGATCCTTCCTGTGTGTACGCTGAGACGCCGCTCGCCGAGACCTCGGATACGGAGACGGAGCCTTTGCCGCGCCGGATCTCGCCGCGCCGCTCCGGCGCCACGGTCGGCGCCTTCCAGCGCCAGTCCCGGATAGCCCGGCTCGGGCCCGACTCCGATCAACAGCCCACCCAACCCTCACCGCGCCACGACGGGGCCCGCAAGGAAGACGGACGATGACTCTGCGAACCACTGCCACCAACTCCGACCTCGACTGGCTGCTCGACCGCTTGGTCGACCAGGTTCCGGGCACCAGGAACGCCATCGTGCTGTCCGACGACGGCCTGGTGGTCAGCCAGTCCAGCAGTATCGACCGGGTCGACGCGGAACGCCTGGCCGCCATCGCCACCGGCCAGCAGAGCCTGGCCCGCGGAGTCGGTGAGGTCTTCGGCGGCGGCCCGGTCCATCAGGTCATCATCGAACTCCGTGACCTCTGGCTCTTCGTCAGCTCCGCCGGCCGGGGCACGCACCTGGCGGTCGTGGCGGACCAGGAGGTGGACGCCGAGGTGATGTCGGTGGCGATGCACACCCTCGTACAGCAGGTCGGGCAGCGCCTGGGCACCGAGGTCCGTGTGGCGCCGGACGATGCCGAGGGACCGGCGTCCCGCCGCTCCGGCGACGCCGAGAGTGGGGGAGGACGTGGGTGAGCCACTGGGCGGACGCGGCACCGGACGACGAGGACGCCGAACAGAGCTTCGTCAGGCCGTACACGATCACCCAGGGGCGCACGACCTCGGCCCGGAGCGACCTCACCCTCATCACCGTGATCGCGACCGTCGTCACGCCCGGTGAGGAGCCCTCGAACCGAGGCCTGCAACCCGAACACCGGCTGATCCTCCAGCAGTGCCACACCCCGGTGGCGCTCGCCGAGGTCGCCGCCGGGCTGAACCTGCCCGTGGCGGTGACGAAGATCCTTGTCTCCGACCTGATCACGCTCGGCAGGGTGACGGCCCGCGCACCGCTGGCCGTCACGGACGGCCAGGCACTGGACATGACACTTCTGCAGGCGGTGAAAGATGGCCTACTCAGACTCTGACGACCAGGTCGGGACAGACGCGACGCGCTCCACCGCGGCCCAGGCTCCGGCGGCGGTGAAGATACTCATCGCGGGCGGATTCGGCGTGGGCAAGACCACCATGGTCGGTGCCGTGAGCGAGGTCGTGCCCCTGAACACCGAGGAGCATCTGACGGTCGCGGGCGTCGACGTGGACGACATCGACGGGGTGGACCAGAAGGCCACCACGACGGTGGCCCTGGACTTCGGCCGGATCACCGTGAACTCCCAGCTCGTGCTGTACCTCTTCGGCACCCCCGGCCAGGAACGCTTCTGGTTCATGTGGAACGACCTGGTGCACGGGGCGCTCGGTGCCGTCGTCCTCGTCGACACCCGGCGGCTGAAGAGCAGTTTCGCGTCGATCGACTTCTTCGAGAGCCGTGGCATCCCGTTCGTCGTGGGCGTCAACTGCTTCGACGGACGCCAGGACCGCACCGAACCCGAGGTCCGCGAGGCACTCGACCTCGACCCGCACACCCCCATCGTCATGGGCGACCTCAGGCAGCGCCTGGCAAGCCGCGACCTGCTGCTGGCCCTGATCGAGCTCCTGATGACCGGCCCGGCCCCACTCCCGGCCAACCCGGCCGCCGCACTGCCGGGCACGGTCAGCACCATGTGACGCTCACGGTTCGCCCTCTCCTTCCCCGCGGACGCGGCGGCCGCTGGGGTCGGTCGGATGCCGGAGCGGGTCGTCGCGTAGCCGCCGTAGGGCGGCACCCGGTCGACCGTGGCCGCACCGCGGCGTGAGGGGGCCGCCGGACTCGGATCACTCCTCGTCGCGGTGGGTGAGGTGACCGTTGGTGAGCCGCCAGTAGTGGCGGTGCGGTGTCAGTTGCCAGGTCTCGTCGGCGGCGATCGCCTGCGTGATCCATTCGTGGAGTTGCGGGAGGGCATGCGCTCGTAGAACGGCGCGGGTGGCGGCACGTTCAGTGGCATCGACGGGATGGACGTCTATGCGGAAGCCGACCATGTCCGGGTGGATGCCGCGGCCGTAGTTGCGGGGGTTCGGAGCAACCCACTCCGCCCCCAGGACGATGGTCCCGCTGTCATGCCCGGTAAGGAACTCCAGGGCCGTGACGCGGGTCATGCAAGGGCCGAGACACTCGTTGATGTCGGTGGTGGTCAGTGGCCAGGCGCGGTGCCGGGGCAGTCTTCGATTTCGCGCGGACATGGCAGGCAGAATGGCAGAGAGCCACGGTCGGTTCTCACAGGTTTGTTCGGCGGCACGCACCGCGGCGACGTGGTCGCCGGTGGACATCGTGGTGCGGTACGGGCCGGTCGTCGTGGACGCGGTGCCGCGGGTGCCGTTCTGCTGGATGCCGTTCTGCTGGGTGCCGGCGAGTCACCTCAGCCGGTCGCTCGAAGTCGCCGACCGAGATGGGCCTTTGGCCGACGGCTGCTGCTCCGTCGCCGATTACGGCCCTGCCCGACGACAGCGGCCCGAGCCCCGATCACGACCTGTTCCTAGTCACAGAACCGAGACGAAACGCGCCAGGGGCGGTCTTGCACCCCTGGTCACATGGTCGCCGTACGGGACGGACCCGGGACCGTGGCCGGCAAGGACGAAGGAGACAACCCTGCGGGTAGGCATGTGCTTCCGCGAGCGATGTCTCCGCCCTGGCCGGGGTCGCCAAGGGCGTGGACGGCCGCTGGAAGGGCTTCGCGTTCGTCGAGAACGGCACAGCGCCCACCGCCACCCAGGGCCTGGACGGCCTGGCCGCGACGGTCGAGGGCTGCTGGTAGCACCGGCCACCGTGTCGCCGAAGCCGGCGCCCGGGCTGCGCCGCCCGTCACGGCTGGGCGTTCCAGAAGGCGCAGTGGTGGTGGGCCGCGGTGTGCGCCGGGCCGGTGTGGTCGGGGGCCAGGGACTGCACCGCGCCGGGCTGCCAGGGCCGCGGGTCCGCCTCGGGCGAGGACACGTGGTCCGGGTCGCCTGTTCGCGCGAAGCGGGACCAGTAGTCGATCATCAAGTCGGCCAGGCGGTGCTGGGCCGGGGTCATGGTCCGGGGACGGCCTCCCAGGTCGAACAGGTACGGGAGTTCGCTCGCGTGCGGTGCGCCGAGCGGGAACGGCGGGGTGCCCGGGGTCAGCGCAGGGGCGTGCTCGTCCGCGAACTCGTAGCGCCATACGGGGACTTGGGCGTCAAGCAGGGCGGCGGTGCGCAGGGTGGGGCAGGCGAAGTTGCTGTCGCCGATGACCGCTCCGAACACGGGGCCGCCGTCCGGTCCGGTGACCGGGTAGGCGCGGACGACCGCCGCCGCCCGAGCCGGGTCGGGGAAGAACGCGGCCACGGTGTCGGGCCAGGTCTTCGGGGTGACGGGATGGCCGGCCTGGATGATCCCGGCGGCCCAGCCGTTGCCCTCGTCGTGGTTGTTGCCGATCAGCACCGGTACGCGGTGGAAACGTCCCTGCGCGAGGGCCGTGCCGGGGTCGTACGGCAGGAGCGGTGTTCCGTAGGCGGGCTGTTGATCGACGTCCTGCGCGGCGAGCAGCCGGGAGACGCTCACGTGCCGCAGGCAGGCCAGTGTGTCGTGGGCGGTCCTGCAGCCCACCTCGGCCGCGAACCGTGCCCCGGCCGCCCGCACGGTGGGCAGCGGGGCCGCGGAAGGCGCGAAGGGACGCTCCGGCCGGCCGGTGCAGGGCCCGCTCTGGATGATCGCGCGGTCGAACAGGCCCGCGGCGGAGGGCGAGGCGAGCTGGGCGCAGACGCTGAAGCCGCCGGCCGACTCACCGGCCAGGGTGACGTTGCGGGCGTCACCGCCGAAGGCGCCGATGTTCGCCCGCACCCAGCGCAACGCCGCCTGCTGGTCGGCGAGTCCGAAGGTTCCGGAGCCGGGCAGTCCGCTGTGTCCGAGGAAACCCAGGGCGCCCAGGCGGTAGTTGACGGTGACCACCACGACGTCTCCGCGCACCGCCATCCGGTGGGCGTCGTAGGAACTGCCCGCACCGGTGGTGAACCCGCCTCCGTGCAGCCAGACGATCACGGGCTTCGGCGACCGGGGCGAAGTGTCGGCGGGCGCGGTCACGTTCAGACGGAGGCAGTCCTCGTCCGTGCTGCCGTCGGGCACCTCGCCGGCCTGCTGCGGGCACGCGCTGCCGGGCCGGGTCGCGTCCCGTACGCCCGTCCACGGGGACGCGGGCCGGGGCAGGGCCCAGCGCAGAGCACCGACCGGGGCAGCCGCGTAGGGGATGCCCTCGAAGGTGCGGTAACCGTCCTCGGCGCTGCCGCGCAGGGCGCCTTCGTGAGTCTCCACGACAGGGGCGGGTCGGAGCACCGTCTCCGTGGCCTGCGCCGGGACGACGGTCCAGGCGGCGGTCCAGGCCGCGGCCAGGCATGCCAAGGCCGCGGTCAGTCGTCGTACCTTCATTGTCTCCCCCAGTGCGGTGCGGTCCTGTTCCGGTGGTGGTTCAGCCGCCGCCCATGCCTCCCTGCGCGGCGACCATGGTCGTACGAAGTCCGCGGACGGCCTTCTCCAGACCGGGCGCGAGCGAGCCGAGGCGGCCGGTGAGGGCGTCGACGCGGGCCCGGTGGACACGGATGTCGCGGCGCGTGACGACCGAGGGGACGCCGCCCGCCGCGCACAGCGCCACCAGAGCGGCGTCGGCGACGGTGACGTCGGCGGCCGGGCCGGTGCCGTGCAGGACGGCCGAGACGTGGTCGGTGAGCGCCTTGACGGCCGCCGGGTCCGACACCGTGAGGCGCCGGGCGGAGAACCGGGTGGAGAACCGGGTGGAGAACCGGGTGGAGAACCGGCCCCTGCTCCCCCCGCGCTCGTCCACCGTGAGGAGTCCGCGCGCCGCGAGCCGGTCCTCGACAGCCTTCAGCGTCCGCGAGCGGTGCCGCCGGACCAGGTGCTTCCAGCCACGTGAGGAGCCGGCGGCCTCTTGCATGACCTCGTCCAGTACCGGGTCCCCGGTCGGCGGCCCCGATGCGGTCACCCGGACGACGTGGTCGCCGGTCTCCTCCAGACTTCCGCGCGACGCGAGCTCGACGAGGACGGCGGTCCGCACCAGGAACCCTGTCCTGCGGCGGTCGAAGGGGCCTCGGGCGGAGTCGTCGTAGGCGAGGAGGTACATGCGGTAGGGAAGTGTGTCGGTCACACCATCGACGCTAGGGCCGCCGCGGCCGTCGCTGATCGGCCCCGAGAACGGACTCGCGATAGGCGTGAAGGGGGAGTGCCCGGCCGGCTCCTCCTCAGGGATGACCCCACCGGGGTGAGGAGCCGGCCGGGCTCAGGGGCGACGCGGCCGGACGAGTCCGCAGTCGTAGGCCGCGACCACGGCCTGGACCCGGTCCCTCAGCCCCAGCTTGCGCAGGACCGCGGAGACGTGGTTCTTGACGGTGGCCTCCGACAGGGCCAGTTCCCGGGCGATCTCGGCGTTGGACAACGCCTGCCCGACCAGCGTGAGCACTTCGGTCTCCCGCTGCGACAGACTCTCCAGACCCTCCGGGGGGCGTACGCGGGGCGCGGTGCGCAGCAGCTTGTCCAGCATGCGGCGGGTGACGCTCGGTGCCAGCGGCAGGTCGCCGCGTGCCGTGCCCCGGATGGCGTCGACCAGGTCGGTGGGCCGGATGTCCTTGAGCAGGAACCCGCAGGCTCCCGCCCGCAGCGCCGCCAGGACGTGTTCGTCGAGATCCCACGTGGTCAGCACCAGGACCCGGGCCGTACCGCCGTCGGCCACGATCTGCCGGGTCGCCTCGATGCCGTCCAGGACCGGCATCCGTACGTCCATCAGCACCACGTCGGGCCGCGTCCGGCGCACCAGCCGTACCGCCTGGTCTCCGTCGGACGCCTCGCCGACGACCTCGAGGTCGTCCCGGGCATCGATGATCATGCGGAACCCCGTACGGACCAGGGCCTGGTCGTCGGCCACCACGACACGGATCGTCACGACGAGCCCTCCTTCGGCGGGCTCGCGCCCTCTGTGGGCAGTGTCGCGCGCACGCTCCATCCGCCGCCGTCGAGCGGACCGGCCCGGAAGCTGCCGCCGAGCAGCGCCGCGCGTTCCCGCATCCCGGTGAGACCGTGCCCCGAACCCGCCACCACGGCGGGCCGCGCCCGCGGCCGGCCGTTGTCGACCACCTCGATGTCCACCGCCGCCGCACCGAGGCGTACCGACACCCGCACCTCGTCGGCGTCGGCGGCATGGCGCAGGGTGTTGGTGAGCGCCTCCTGGATGATCCGGTAGGCCGTGAGGTCCACAGCCGTCGGCGGCACGGCCGGGGACGCGCCACCGGCGGGAACATCCTCGGGGCCATCCCGCCGTACGACGACCGACAGCCCGGCCGCGCGCGCCGCGCCCACCAACTCGTCCAACCGGGCCAGCCCCACCTGCCCCTGGTCGGCCCCGTCCTCCTGTGCGACTCGTTCGTCTTGTTCGTCGTCCCGGAACGCCCGCAGCAGCCACCGCAGTTCGGTCAGGGCCGAGCGTCCCACGGCGTCGATGTCCCGCAGCGCCTGCCGGGCCTGTTCGGGACGGGCCGCGAAGCCGTCCTCGGCGGCGCTCGCCTGAATCACCATCACGGACACGGTGTGCGCGACCACGTCGTGCACTTCGCGCGCGATGCGGGCACGCTCCTCCGCCACCGCCCGCCGCGTCTCGGCCGCCGCCCTGGCCCGCCGCGTCTGGTACAGCTCCCCGGTGGTCCAGGCCAGAGCCACGGCCAGCAGATAGAGCGGCAGACCGAGCCGGCCGCCGGCCAGGAGCGCCAGTGGCGCGGGTGCGCACATCACCGTCACGCCCCACAGGGAGATCCGCCTGGGCCGCGTCGCCGCCAGCGCGCACAGCGCGACCTGCGCGGCGAGCAACGCGCCGGTCAGACTCACCGCGGGAAACAGCGCCCACACCGCGAGACCCGTCGTCATCGTCAGGCCGAGCACGGCAGCCGGACTGCGCACGACCCGCCACAACGCACAGACCTGGACCACGACCAGGCCCGACGCCACCCCGAGACGCCAGCCCGAACCGGCCCCCACCACGGCCGGCGCCGAGCCGAGCGCACTCACCACCAGCCCACCCGACGCACACCACAGCAGACGCCGTCCCGGATCCCGACTCACGTACCCACCGTAGCGACGGCGGCCGGAAGCAGTTCGCCACTCGGTTCACGGGCCCGGGCCCGGACCCGGCAGAGTCCGCCGGCTCCCCTACCGCAGGTGCCGGGCCACGTGATCGGCGATCGTCCGGAGGAGCCGTGCGTCGTGGTCGACGCCGGGCTGGTTCGGGAGGGTGGGCAAGAGGGTGTGCGGGCCACCGGGACCCGGTGCGCGGCCAGGGCGGCGAGCAGGGCCCGGCGGCCGTCCGGGTCGGCGCGGGTCTCGGTCCGCTGGACGATGGTCGTGGGCGCTGTCCCTCCAGGAGGCGAAACCGGCATCGCCCGGCGCCACGCGGGAGCACTCTCCCAAGCCGGCGGTGCAGCGCTCCACCGGTCGGGCGTGCGCGGGCGCGTGCAGCCGTTTCGCTCCGGCGAGGCGTGGAACCGCAGCACCCACCTGCGCGCGGCGCGCCTTCGTCGCGGGCTCAGTCGAGGGCGGCGAGATGGTCGGCGTCGCCGCCTCGCCATTCGATGAGGAAGATGGTCGCGTCGTCGCTCGTGGTGCCGCCACGTTCCTGTTTCAGGGCGTGGGAGAGGGCACGCACCACCGCCCGTACCTCGGTGCGTTCGCGGAGGATCCGGTTGGTCCACTCGACGAGCTGCTCCTCACCGAACTGTTCCCCGCCAGTCTTGTGCTCCTCGATCAGGCCGTCGGTGAAGCACAGCAGCCGGTCCCCGGGGTGCAGTATCCGCTCGCTGACCACCGGCTCCTGGCCGCCGAAGCCGACCGGCAACGTGGTCGGGCTGTCCAGCCGGTCCACCACCGCGCGGTCCCGGATCAGGAAGGGAGCCGGGTGGCCCGCGTTGACCCAACGCAGCCGGCCTGTGGCGATGTCCAGAACCATCATCTGCGCGGTCACGAAGTGGTCGGGGCCGAACTGGGCGTCGATGGCCCTGTCCATGAACGCGTACACCTGGGACAGATCCGTGTCGGCCCGTCGCGTGTGGCGGTAGGCGCCGATGGCCACCGTCGCCATCGTCGCGGCATCCAGCCCGTGGCCCATCGCGTCGATCATGGCCACGTGCAGGAGGCTGCCATTGAGGGCGTAGTCGAAGCTGTCTCCGGCCACGTCGTAGGCGGGCTCCAGGATTCCGGCCACCTCCACCTGGGGAACGGTCATCGACAGTGGGGGAAGCAACGACCACTGGATCTCCGCGGCCACGCTCATCGGGGCGCTCCGGCGGGCCTGGAAGAACAGGTCGGTGTAGGCGTCCTTGGTGACGATCATGTCCGCGACCAGACCCGCGAGTCTGCGGAGCAGTCGCCGGTCGTCGTCATCGGCCCTGTCCAGGGTGACGGCCATCACCCCGATCTGGTCGCTGCCGTCCAGCAGCGGCAGATACATCCGCACACTGCCGTCCTGTGACACCTCCACCGTTCTGCGGCTCAGGAACGCCTCGCCGGCGGGCGAGTCCTCGACCGTCTCGGGGCCGCCGACCCTCAGCCTCCGGCCCGGCAGCGGCACCAGCATCACCTGTTCGTAGTCCTGCAGGAGAATGGAGACCTCCCGCCCCCCGACCCTGGCCACCTCTTCCGCGACGAGGGGGGCGATCAACTCCGGCGGCATCTCATGGGCCCGGTCCAGCAGCACACCCAGCAGACGTTCGCCGAACCCCTCCGACCGGTCCACCCCGATCCTGCCCGGGTTGTGCCCACCGTCCGTCATCGCTGCTTGCTTCCCTTCCCTCCGGGGCGCGATCTCCCTGGGGAACCCACGGGGCGGCGTGTCCACGCAGTGTTCGCAAGGCGGCCCGGTGCCCCGGCCTCGTCGAACCGCAGCCGGTGCGGGGCGGTGACGGCCGGAACGGCGCCGGCGCCTGCAACGCCCGACCACCTGTCCCGACTCACGGCGCCCCGACGCAACACGCACCCCGCCCTCTCGGATCCATCCGGCAGTCAGCGGCGATCAGCGTGGCACGACGCTGTCGACCGGCCCAGGTTTGCATCGCCGACCGGTCCGACTAGCCGATTACGCCATGGGCGGCATGTCGGCCAACTACCCGTCGCCACAGAACGCCGGGGCGAAGGGGACATGGGCACTCCGGTGAGCGGGGCCGGCCCGGAACACCGGTCTGATCGAACCGGGCCGACGGTGGCCACAGTCCGCTTCCGACGGCGCGTCGGCCGTCCTCCAACGACCCCGGCGTATACACACCGGGGTCGCCCTTCCAGGCCGGTCGCACGTGAGAGTGTGCCGACCCGCTTTCACCCTATGCCTGATACGCATTTCGGGCATCAGGGGTTTCATGCTCCGCTCGGGAGGCGCTGGGAGTGGGACGTATGACCAGGTCCCTTTCCAAGCGGTACGCCGCCTGGAGCCACCGTGCGAGGACGTCGCCCTCGTCAACGGCCGTCGTCTGTCTCCGTCTGGTGATCAGTCGCGGTCGCCGGACAGCGTCTGGGGACTGGGCCCGTCCAAGGCAGCCCGTCCGCAGGAGGAGCGCAGGGGGCGGTTCCTCCGCCGACGCGACGGTCCGTTCGGCCTGTCAGAGGAGTAGCCTGGAATTACCGAGGATATTTCGCGCACCGGCTACCACGCTCGTGTCGTTTTCGGCGATCGAATAGGCCGGGCCGGTCGCGGTCGGCCCGGGGCAGGGTTCGCGTCATGACTGCGACCATTTCCTTCTCGCCGACACTCGAAGACCGGCTGTCGCCGTCCGCTCCTCCGTCGTCCGCTCCCTCGTCGTCCCCGCTCCGCCTGTCGCTGGCTCCCGCCGGCGCCATGCCGGCTCTCCTGGACGGCGCATGGTGGCCCCGCTCCCGTGATCTCGGAGCGGAACTCCCCGCCCTGACCGCCGTGCTGGATCCGCTGTGGGGGCGGATCACCCGGGTCACGGTGAATCCCACCCACTGGCCGGTCGTTCCACGCAAGGTGCCCGTCGCCGGGCATGTGGTCAAGGTCGGCTGGTTCCTGGCCGAGCAGGACCCGCACGAACTGCTGCTGCTCTCCTACCGCGTGGGCCGGTGGAACCTGCTGGTGATACCGCCGCAGACGGATCAGGTCTCGGCCACCTGGCTGATGGCCGCCGCGAGCGACCCGCTGGGTACGTCGACCGCGAGCCGGTTGATGGAGGAGGCGGCGCGTCTGCGGACGGTGTCCGAGACCGACCGGGCCGTGGAGGCGGCCTGGGACTCCGAGGGCGGACACGGGGCCCGTGATCCGGCCGCACTGCCTCGACCTCGGATCCCGGCAGTCATGGCCACGGGCAGAGACCGGTCCGCCGCACCTGCCGCGGCCTCCATTCGGCCGTCGGGGACGTGAGGACCGCGGACACCTTCATGACCCTTGCCGTCGTCATGGCGGTGATCGCGCTGGGCGTGCTCCTCATCCACCTGCTCGACCGGCGGCACAGCGACGGCATCGCCGCCTTCCACCACAGCCACTCCCGGGCGACCCTGCGAGGACGCCGCACCCGGAGGCGAGTGGAGTGAATCCCCGTGTTTCCCCCTGAGGCCTCTGGCGGACACCAGGGGGAGCCGGTACTCCCCGGCACCGCGGGTCCTGCGGATGGGGACAACGCCCAAGCGCACAGGGACGTTGACGGCGCGTGGTGGCCACGGTCACGCCACCTCGAGAGTGCGGCCAGGACCACTTCCTGTTCCTGGTGATCCCTTCGCAGACGGGTCCTCCGCCGCTCACGCCGCGATGGCCATGGCCCCGCGGGACGAAAGCGGCGCCTCGGCCAGGCGGATCCTCACCACCACCGGCGTCACCCCCGTCGGCCGGACGCGTGTACCGGCCGGCACTCCCGGCCCTCAGCCCATCCGATCGCACAGCGCGGTCCGTCGCCGGAGGCCGATATCAGGACCGGTTCATCAACCCGGTTCGCCGCATCGGGAGTTCCTTCCGTCCCTCACCGCGCACGACCACCCGCACCCGCACCCCATACGTCCGAACAGAGGATCCATGCCCCTCCCACAACTGAACGTCCACCGGCACGACCGCGACACCCGCGCTCTGATCACCCTCGCGGGAGAGATCGACCTCGCCACGGCACCGCAGGTGAGCGAGGCGCTGGCCGAGTGCCTGAGCGACGGCATCCGCAGCATCGACGTCGACCTCACGGCGGTCACCTTCTGCGACGCCAGCGGACTCAACGCCTTCCTCACGGCATTCCGGCTGGTCACGGACGCCGGTATGACCCTGCGACTGCGCTACCCGTCGCAGGCCGTGGCCCGTGTCATCGAGATCACCGGCTCCGGATTCCTGCTTCACCCGGTACTCACCGGTCGCGCACGATCGCGCCGGATTCCGGTCACCGCGGGCGGTGCGCTGTGACGGCCACGCCCCGGCGGGATCGGCCGCCACAAGGCGACGGAGACACACCGCGCGCCATCGACGCGCTACGCCTGCGCCGGCTGAACCGCTGGCAGGCCGAGACCCTCAAGGAGGACCTGGCCGATCTGTACGTGGAGTCCTCCCGGGCGCGGCCCGGCGAGGAGTACCGGGACCGGGAGGCGTTTCTACGGCGGCTGACCGGCGCCATCAGGCAGCCCGGCTTCGCCGTGCTGGTCGCGGAGAACACGGCCTTCGCCGCGTGTGCCTACGGATTCCCGCTACGGCGCGAGGGGACGTGGTGGCGGGGGTTCGACGGGCCCCTGCCACGGAGCGTCGAACAACTCACCGCGTCCGGACACGTCTTCGCGATCACCGAGACCCTGGTGCACCCTCACACGGATGCCCCGGGCCTCGCCCGCCGCCTCCAGAAACGTCTGCTCGCCGACCATCACGCCTCGCTCGGGGCGACGTTGGTGGATCAGGCCGACTCTGCGGCCTGCGACGCCTTCCTGTCGTGGGGCTGGCAGGACATCGGGGCGGTCCGTCGACCGCCGGACCGTTCCGGTCTCCGGCCTCTCCGGCCGTCGGACGCCGTGGTGCTCCGGGCCCTGGTGCTTCCCTTCGGGCTCGGGCCGCGTGCGGCGGCCCACCCGGACGGGCTGGCTCACGAAAACCGCACCCAACGGCCCGACTGAAGCCGACGCTGATCACGTCCGCCGAACAAGCCCCTGCTGTCCGTGTGCGGATCAGCGGGCGATCGAGATCGCGAAGGGGGCGAATCCGCTGGACCGGATCACGTGCGGTACGAACAGGATCGCGGCCTCGGCAGCCCGCGCGGTCTCGATCCCGCCCAGGTCCGTGATCCACTCCTGGTGCCAGCCCAGGTCCACGAGAAGCCCGCGGACGATCTGCTTGGCCTCCGGGTCCTTGCCGGAGAGGAACGCGGTTGGCGTCTGGGTGAGCGTGGCGGGCGCCGTCATCACCGAGTGAAGCATCGTGTTGAGCGTCTTGACGACGCGCGTCTCGGGGAGCGCCTCCTGGAGTTGCTCCGCGAGGCTTGAGCCGGGGTAGAGCAGGTCGGCGGGCAGTCCGTCCGGTCCGTCGACGGTGGCGTTGGAGACGTCCACGAGGATCTTGCCCCGCAGCTCCGTGCGCAGTGCGACGAGCCGCTCCAAAGAGCCCGCGCCCGGCGTGGCGTTGATGACGATCTGTGCCGTGCGGACGGCATCGGCGGCGGCGCCCGGCGAGCGGTCCGCCACGGTCACCTCGTGCCCGGCCCGGGTGAGGGCGGTGGCCAGACCGCCGCCGACGCGGCCGCCGCCGAGAACGGTGATGTCGCTCATGCTGAACCGGTCCTCCTGGTCTTTCTGTTTCTCGCGAGTGGTCAAGGGTGAGTGGTGAGGGGTCAGCGGGAGAGCGTGGCGACCGCATCGGCGTGCACGCCGGTTGCCGCCGCCAGGAAGCTCTCGCTCTCCGGGGTCCAGGGGCGGCCCTCGGCGTCGGAGATCCGTCCGCCGGCCTCCGCGACGAGCAACGCCCCGGGAAGCAGGTCCGCGCGGGCCCCGGCGAACTGCCAGAAGGCGTCGATCCGGCCTGCGGCCACGTTCAGCAGGTGCAGGGTGGCGGGCACGGATGTCCGCACCACGAGCGCGTCGAGGAGCATCTCGGTGATCGAGGAGCCGACGCGCCGTACGACCTTCTCGTCCTCGTCCGGCCTTGCCTGGCTCGTGGCCACGATGCCCAGGCCGAGGTCCGTGGTCCGGGACACGTGCAGCGGCCGATCGTCGAGGTGGGCGCCGGCGCCGGTGAGCGCGGTGTAGGTCTCGCCGGTCAACGGCAGGTGGACCGCGGTGAGCACCGGCTGGTTCTCGCGCACAAGGGTGGCGGTCACCGCCCACTCCGGCAGGGCGTGCAGGTGGTTGACGTTGCCTTCGGCCGGGTCCACGACCCACCATTCGCCGGACGGCAGAGCACCGCCCGCCAGTTCGTCCTCCACCCAGCGGGCGTCCGGGCGCAGGGCTGTGAGGCGGGGGCGCAGGATGCCGAGAGCCGTGTCGTCGTTCGCGGCGAGCGCGCGCATCAGCTCTTCGCGGCTCTGGTAGCGGACCACGTCGCCGAAGCGCTCCCGCAGCGCCGAGCCCGCAGCGCGTACGGCGATCGCGGTCTGTGCGAGCAGGTCGGCGTCGGAGGTGGCCGCGGAGTCGGCGGCTGCGGTACTACCGGTGTTCTGGATCGACTCGGGCATGGCGGTACTCCCGTCTGAGCAAGGGCGATTGAGGCGAGGCCAACCGGGCGAGAACCGGGTTCTTCGGCGCCCGCATCTCGAAGGTAGGAGCGACCATCGTTAACTTCAAGTGCATGTAAAGCACGGCTAGGATGACTCCCATGCAATTGGATCTGAATCTGCTCGCCGCGCTGGACGCTCTCCTGGAGGAAGGCAGCGTGGCCGGCGCCGCCGACCGCCTGCACGTCACCGCCCCCGCGATGAGCCGTAGCCTCGGCCGGATCCGCCGCACGACGGGGGATCAGATCCTGGTGCGCACAGGGCGCACGATGACCCCGACGCCGTACGCGATCGCCGTCCGGGAACAGGTGCACGACCTGCTCCAGCAGGTCCGGGGCGTGCTGGCGCCGAGCCGTGAACTCGACCTCGCGACGCTCGAGCGCACCTGCACCCTCCGCTGGCACGACGCGCTCGTCGCCCTCAGCGGCCCCGCGCTTCTCGCTGCCGTGCGTGAGCAGGCGCCGGGTGTGCGGCTGCGCTTCATCGCGGAATCGAGCATCGACACACCCGAGTTGCGCCGCGGCGAGGTCGACCTCGCCGCGAACGCGGACCGCCCGGCCGCACCCGAGATCCGCGCCGACCGGGTGGCCGAGATCCAGTACGTCATCGTCGTACGGCGGGGCCACCCGCTCACCCGCGTCAAGGACGTCACCGCCGCGCGGTACGCCGCGGCCGAGCACATCACCGTCTCGCGGCGCGGAAGGCTCGGCAACGTTCTCGACGACGCTCTCGCGCGGCTGGACCTCACCCGACGTGTGGTGGCGACCGCGCCCACCGAAAGAGCCGCGTTCGACTTCGTGCGAGGCTCCGACCTCCTCGTCACAGCCCCCGAATCCACGGCGCGTTCGGCCGCCGCGGATCTCGGCCTGGTCCTGCTCCCGCTCCCCCTCGAACTGCCACCGGCCCCGGTGTACCTGTCATGGCATCAGCGCTATGACACCGACCCCGCACACATCTGGCTACGCGATCTGGCACGGACCGCGCTGACCAGCGCGATGACGCGATGACGCGATGAGAGGACAGCACCAGTGTCAACGTGCCGTCTAGGGGTACGCGGGCCGCGACGCCCTGGCGGCCGCGGCCCGCGCCTTCTGCGCCTTCGTCCTGGAACACCCCGGCCGGTACGCCGCGACGATCGGCGCGGAACCGTCCGGCCCGGACGATCCGATCGCCACCGCGGGTCAGCGGCTGCTCGGCGCGTTCATGGCGGTCCTGCGTGGCTACGAGCTCCCGGAGTCCGACGTGGACCACGCCCTGCGCACGCTCCGCAGCCTCTGCCACGGCTTCGCGACGTTGCAGGCGGACAACGGCTTCCAGTGGAGCGCCGACATCGACGAGAGCTTCGAGTGGCTGATCGCCTTCGCCGGCCGAGGCCTGCGCGCCAGGTGAGAGAGGCCACCGCCCTCGACGAGCGCCACATTTCCGGTGCCGTGGTCCTGCTCCGCCAGACCGACGCACACCGCGTTCCGACCTGGTCGATGGGCCCGTCGTCGGTGTAGATGCGCTGGACGGGGTATTCGCCGCCGGAGGCGACGTTCCGGCGGGCGAGGTCGACGGCCAGGGTCAGCCCTGCCGCGCCGGTCCCACAGATGATCACGTCGGCGTCGGCGTCGGCGTCGGCGTCGGCGTCGGCGTCGGCGTCGGCGTCAGTGGTGTGTGACATGGTTCTACGCTCCTTCGGTAACTCCGGTACGAACTGCATGGCGGTCTCGCCGGCGTCAGGGCACCAGGACGGTGCGCACGCCCGGGACCTCGGGCGCGGTCCACGCGCTTTCGACGTCGGCGAGGGGTACTGCCTTGGCGGCGACCGTGAGACCTCCGGCCTCGATCTCGTCGACGAGGGACGGCAGTTCCTCCAGGTACGTCCTCGTCGACACGGCTCCCTGGCCGTTGCCCTGGAGCCGGAAGTTCGCCGAGCGCAGCGCGACCGAGGGCAGTTCGACGGTGGGGCCGGCCATGGCGCCGATCTGGATCCAGTTCAGGGCGCGGCTGCGGTCGGCGCGGGCCTGGAGCAGTGCCATGATCGCGTCGCCGGCGGGCCTGCCCCACAGGTAGTCGATGACCAGGTCGACCTCGGCGGCTTCCTCGGCCAGGGCCGCGGCGGTGGCGTCGGCGTCGTCGGTGAGCGCGACGGTCGCGTCCGCGCCGATTCCCGGCAGGGCCGCCAGCCGGGCCTGGTCGCGGCCGGCGCCGACGACCCGGCCCGCACCGAGGCGCTTGGCGACCTGGACGGCCATCTGGCCGGCGTTGCCGGTGGCGCCGAGGATCAGCACCGACTGGCCGGCCTCGATCGGGACGCGGCGGCGCAGCGCCACCCAGGACGACATGGCCGGGTTCATCGCCGCGGCGATCTTCACGACGTCCGCGCCGTCGGGCAGCGGGATGCTGCGGCGGCTGTCGATGACGGTCCGGGTGGCCATCGGGCCGACGAGTTCGTCGTCGGCGACGAAGTACACCAGGCGGCCGTCCGCGCGCCGGCCGACTCCGTCGACGCCGGGCACCATCGGCAGCTTGCCGCTGCTGGTGTAGTGGCTGCCCGACGCGCCGGTGCGCACGCGGGGGTGCAGGCCCACCGCGAGGACGTCGACGAGTGCCTGGTCCTCGTCGGTCGGGGCGGGCAGGTCGAAGGGCTCATAGCGGGGCGGGTTGCCGAACGAGCTGACGACGGCGGCGTGGATGTCCATGGAGGCTCTCCTCAGATTTGGTACGCGGAACGAAGGATTTAGTAGGCGCCACGAACAATTTAGTACGTGACGCAAATCAAAGTAGTAGGTGCCACGTACCTTTGCAAGTAGAATCGGGGTATGACGTCACCCCAGGACATGCCGCCCCCGCCCGCGCCGTCGCCGCCGGACGAGGATTTCGGGCTGGTCGACGCCCTGGCCCAGCTGTCGTTCCTGGTACAGAGCGCCCTGGCCGAGATCGCAGGGCGCCACGACCTGTCGGTCGTCCAGACCCGGATGCTCGGGATACTGCGGGACCGGGAGCCGACCATGAACCAGCTCGGCCGACACCTCGGCCTCGACAAGTCCTCGATCACCGGCCTGGTCGACCGCGCACAGCGCCGCGGTCTGGTCACCCGCACCGCCAGCACCGTCGACCGCCGCTCGTTCCAGGTATCGATCACCGACGCCGGCCGGCATCTCGGCGAACAGGTCGCTGCCCAGTTCGCCGAGCAGATCGAGAGGTCTGTCGCACCACTGCCCGAAACCGACCGGCGACTGCTGTCACGGTTGGCGACCCGGATCGTGACCGCCGACGCCCATGGCCGAGGCATCGACCTGCGCACCACACCCCGCTGACCGGAACCCGTCAGACCGAGCTGCGCGGCACCGTCACCACGTGCTTGCCCACGACGCCGCCGCGCTCGAACGCCTGGTGCGCCGCGGCGATGTCCGCAAGCGGATAGACACGGTCGATCACCGGGCGCAGCGCCCCTGACGTGGCGAGGTCGGCCACGTCGCGCAGCACGGGGGTTTCGGGGTTGGCGCTGAAGGTGCGGATGCGGCGGGAACCGTGCACGCTCGAGGCGGCGATCGCGGCCAGGGCCGACGCGGACAGTCCCACGGTGACCATCCGGCCGCCCTCGGCCAACCGGCCCCGGTAGCAGTGCAGTTCCGAGCCGACGGTGTCGACGATGACGTCGAACGGCCCTATCCGGTCCGAGGTGGTGGAGCCGTAGTCCAGGACCTCGTCGGCGCCGAGGTCGGTGAGGAGCTCGGCGTGGCGGTCGCGGGCCAGCGCGGTCACATGGCCGCCCATGGCGTGCGCCAGCTGCACGGCGGCCGTGCCGACTCCGCCGGCCGCGCCCCGGACCAGCACCCGCTCCCCCGCCTTGATGTGCACGCTGTCGCGCAGCGCGATCAGCGCCGTGGAACCCGCGACCACCAGGGAGGCCGCCTCGACCGACGAGAGGTCCGCCGGGGCATGCGCGATACGGCCCGCGGCGACCACGACGTACTCGGCCGCCCCGGCGACGGCGTGCCGCTGCCGGGGATGCACCATGCCCCACACCCGGTCCCCGACCCGGTAGCCCTCGGCACCGGCGCCGGTCGCGGCGACGGTGCCCGCGAAGTCCAGCCCCACACCGATCGGGAACCGGCGCCCCGACACCATCTTCAACTCCCCCGCCCGGACGATCACATCGTGCCCGTTCACACTGGACGCCTCGACCGCCACCAGCACCTCACCCGCACCGGGAACGGGACGATCCACCTCATTGACCCGCAGGACGTCCGCCGTACCGAAACCCGTGATCTGAACGGCCTTCATGTCGCTGTTCCTTCCGTGGCCCGCTGTGTGGTCGATCCGATGCTGGACCCCGCACGCGACATCACGGTCGTTCTCCTTTTCCTGGGTCCGGCAGACCCACCCTCGCGGGCCGCACCGACGGCATACTGACGCGGTGACCGACTCCTCCCACGCCATGAGCGACGATCCCCGACGCGAACTCGCGGAGTTCCTGCGCACCCGTCGAACTCGGCTGCGACCGGAGGACGTCGGTCTGGAACCCGGCCCGAGACGGCGCGTCGCGGGCCTACGGCGCGAGGAACTGGCCCTGCTGGCGGGAGTGAGTTCGGACTACTACCAGCGCATGGAGCAGGGACGCGACGTACGCCCCTCCGAACAGGTCCTCGACGCCCTCGCGCGCGCCCTCGACTTCTCCGCCGAGGAGACCCGCCACCTGCACAGCCTCGCCGCCGCCGCACGCACCCCGGCCCGCCCGTCGCGTTCGTACGAGCCGGAGGAGGTACCGGACACCACGCTACGACTGCTGCACGGCATGACCGCGCCCGCTCTGGTCGTCGGCCGTTTCCTGGACGTGCTCGCCTGGAACCCGCTCGGCGGTGCCCTGCTGGGGGAGTTCACCCGGCAGCCCCAGCGGGAGCGGAACCTGCTGGCACTGTTTCTGCACCCCGAGGCCGACCGGGCGTGCCCGAACCGGGCGGCCACCGTCGCGGAGCTGATCGGGATGCTGCGCACGCAGGTCGCCGCCGATCCGGGCCATCCGCGTGCCGTCGAACTGGTGGGTGAACTCGCCGTCCGCAGCGACGAGTTCGCCGCCCTGTGGGCCCTCCACGACGTGGCGGAACCGACCCGCGGCCAGATGCGCCTCAACCACCCCCAGGCCGGTGAACTGAACCTGGACTGGGACGCCTACCCGATACCGGGCAACCCCGGCCCCGCACTCATGGTCTGCACCGCCGCCGAAGGCAGCCCCGACGCCGAGCGACTCCAACAGCTCGCCGACCTGCTGGGCACCCCCTGACCCACCACGGCATCCGATCCAGCGCGGGCCGAGCGCCACAGTGAACACGCTCCGCTCTCGGCTCAGCCGGCCCGCGTGTCCGGCTCGGGGAGCGCTTCGCGAGTGCAGAACCATCCGGGAGCGACGACAGCCAAGTGGGGCAGTGATCTGAACGTCGGCTGCACCATGTGATCGCAGCGCGGCGGTGGGGCTCGCCTACCCGAACCGCGGCACCGGTGCACAGCCCTCCTGATGCCCGACCTTGAGGTGGGCACGGTGAGGGCTGGGTGCGCCGGACGGGCGGGAACCGGCCCGGCTCCATCCCGTCGCTCCCACGACAGCCGACGCTGTCGTCACCCCGACCGCGGGACTTCCGGCCCGTACTCTCGCGTGGCCACCACGAGGCCCTCCGGGTGGCCCGCGCCCACGCGATCAGCTGGAACCGGAGCTGCCGGCCGCCTCGTCCGCGGCACGACGGTACTCGGCGTTGATGCGCTGAGCCTCCTCGAGCTGGTCCTCGAGGATGACGATGCGGCAGGCGGCCTCGATCGGGGTGCCCCTGTCGACGAGCTCACGGGCGCGAGCGGCGATCCGCAGTTGGTAGCGGGAGTACCGGCGATGCCCACCCTCCGAGCGGAGCGGAGTGATCAGACGAGCCTCGCCGATGGCTCGAAGGAAGCCCGGGGTGGTGCCGAGCATCTCGGCTGCCCGGCCCATCGTGTAGGCGGGGTAGTCGTCGTCGTCCAGAAAATCACTAAGAGGGTTGTCCGCTGTCATGTCACCTCGCTGTGCAGCAACGCGTCGAGGGGCCTTGGTGCCGTACGGCACCAAGGCCCCGAAGGAAATTCAACACCATCTGTCGGCCCTACTGCTGTGCCGACCTTCTGTTTCCGCTACCCGGCCGGCAGAGGGCGGGGTAGCGGGGGGATCGCAGCTGCTTGACCGGGGACCACCATCCATTCCGGGGTCTTGCGGTACCCGGGCCGAGCGCTTCTCGGGCCGGGCGATCCTGATGGCGTGTCTGCTCCTCCGTTCCTCTCTGAACCAACCACTGGATGAATCGGCACTGCGGTACTGCTGCGGCAGCTCCTCGACATGCGAGCCGCCCAGTGCGGCTCCCAGCGCCGTCGCCGTTCTGGGAAACCTTGGCTTCGAGGCTCGAGAGCCGCACTGACCTGCGAACTTCGTGTACAGCTACCCGCCAGTTCGTTTCTGCCGGGTCTCGTTCGACCGCGTTCTATGACAGGAAGCATAACCACGCCGAGAGGCAATGTCTACTCTGGCAAGAGTAGATTTCACCCCCATGGCAGAGGAGGAATCCTGCCACCTGCGACGATGCCCTCCCCCATCCGTCGTCGCGCGCGGCGCCACGACGGATGGGGGCCCCTCGCCGCTCGGTCAAGAACCGCCCTCCCGCCGTCCGCGAAGCTTGTTCACCCCCCGGCGGGGCAGCCCCGAGACAGGCAGCTGAATAGGATCTGCTCTCATGTCGAACCCTGATGAACTGCTTGTCGCTCTCTCCGCCGCGGTGGAGTCCGAGCGAAGCAATCAGATGTCGCTGACCGTGGTCGTCGGCGGCGCCGTCATCACCGGCCGGCTGGCTCCCGAGGCCGTGTGGAGGGAGCGAGTGGCGGAGGTCCTGAAGGAATCGGACCGTCTCGGCCCGTTCTCCGACGTCTTCACCGGCGGCCCGCGAGGGGAACGTCCCGGCCGCGGCGGAGATCCCACGCATCTGCACTTCCATCTCGCGCGGATCCTGCAGGGCACCCTCGGTATCCCGGAGACGGGCGGCATGTACCGAGTCGCGATCAAGGACGTCAGCGCATGGACCGTGGGTGATTTCAGCTACTTCGACCGGTGAGACGCCGTCCCCGCCCCGCTGCTCGGCCAAGAGTCTCCGAGCGGACGAGGACACAGCGGTGGGGGGGGGGGGGGGGGGGGGGGGGGGGGGGGGACAGGGGGGGGGGGGGGGGGGGGGGGGGGGGGGGGAAAGAAGAGGAGAGGATCGGGCGGGCGGGGGTGCTCCAACCAGCACGAGTCTGTCTAGCGCTC